>JAEEXE010000028.1 GCA_016291375.1 Butyrivibrio sp. | reverse complement strand
ATGCTACAAGTTTTGCAGCAGCTGTTGCCATTGCTGACAAGATCCTCAAAGAGGGTGAGAGCGCAGTTAAGAAGTACAAGCAGTTCCTTTCAAGCGGATGCACACAGGATCCTGTAAGCCTTCTTAAGATCGCAGGCGTTGATCTTACAACCAAGGCTCCTATCGATTCAGCTCTTGCTGTATTCGGTGAGGCTATCTCCGAGATGGAAGAGGCAGTTAAGGGACTGTAATCAGGAAAAAGAGGAATCTATATGTCCAAAGAAATATGGCGTCCGGGCAACATGCTTTACCCCGTTCCACCTGTGATGGTGAGCTGCGGAAGGCCCGGTGAGACTCCAAATATTATAACAGTGGCATGGGCGGGAACTATTTGCAGTTCCCCTGCCATGCTTTCCATATCAGTGAGAAAAGAGCGTTATTCCTACGCTATTCTCAAGGAAACAGGCGAATTCGTAGTTAATCTCACATCCAAAAGGCTCACACGAGCAGCTGACTGGTGCGGCGTAAGATCGGGAAAAGACTATGATAAGTTCAAGGAAATGAAGCTTACACCACTGCCATCACAGAAGATATCTGCTCCCGGAATAGAGGAGTCACCGGTTAACATTGAATGTAAGGTTAAGCAGGTGATTGATCTGGGAAGCCACGATATGTTCATAGCTGAAGTGGTCAGTGTATCTGTAGACGATGGTCTCCTGGATGACAAGGGACGTCTGGATCTGGGAAAAGCCAAACTGGTGGCTTATTCTCACGGGGAGTATTTTATGTTGGGAGAGCGCCTTGGCAAATTTGGTTACAGCGTTGCCAGGAAGGTTAAGAAGAAAGACAAGAGATGAGTAATTTGGGGATTTCTATCAGCAGGAATTGGAAGACCGTGCTTAAGCCGCTTTCATTTCTGCCTGCAATTTTAATAATGTGTATGATTTTTTCGTTTTCTGCTCAGAATGATACAGAGAGCGGTCAGCTGAGCTATCAGGTTGGTATGACGGTGTTTTCTGTGGCAAATAACACTTTTGACAGAGGATGGTCTCAGACTGAGCTTGAGGAGCTGACAAACAGATCCCAGCATCTGATCAGAAAGACCGCTCATGTGACAGAGTATGTTATGCTGGCTGTTTCCGTAGCATTTCCTTTATATGTATATGGCGTAAAGGGACTGTGGCTGGTACTGATGGCCGGGAGCTTTTGCGTAGTCTTTGCCGGACTTGATGAATTCCATCAGTCCTTTAGTGACGGGCGCAGCCCTCAGACCACTGATGTTCTTATTGACAGCTGTGGAGTCATGATAGGTCTGGTAATCGCAACAATTCTGGGCTGGACTGGGCAAATGACTATGTTCAGAACTATGCTTGATAACAAATTTAATAAAAATAACAGAAAACAGTTGACAAGTACTTGATAAATGTGTTAATGTACTTGAGTATTTGAAAACAAAGCAGAGTATCCACTCTCACCCTGCGGCGAAGCTGGCAGGCGTTAATAACTTTCAAGACATCTATTAGCATTAGGTTTTTTGAGCGTGATTATCAGTGGATACAAAGCAGTTGTATCCACTTTTTTTATTCCTATATACGGAGGACAAAACCATTAGCGAATTATTTATTAACGATCAGATCAGAGACAAAGAGGTTCGTGTAATCGGTATCGACGGCGAGCAGCTTGGAGTTATGTCAATCCAGGATGCAAGAAAGATTGCTGATGATGAGGGAGTTGATCTTGTAAAGATTGCCCCAAATGCTAAGCCACCTGTTTGCAGAGTTGTTGATTACGGTAAGTACAAGTATGAGCAGCTTCGCAAAGAGAAGGAAGCAAGGAAGAAGCAGAAGACTGTCGAGATCAAGGAAATCAGACTTTCACCTAACATTGATACCAACGATCTGAATACAAAGGTTAATGCAGCTAAGAAGTTCCTTGAGAAAGGAAACAGAGTTAAGATTACTCTTCGTTTCCGTGGTCGTGAGATGGCTCACATGGGTGCCAGTGTTCATATTCTTACAGACTTTGCAGAGGCACTTAGTGATGTTGCTGTTATTGAGAAGCAGCCTAAGGTTGAGGGACGTAGTATGACAATGTTCCTTACCGAGAAGAAAAACTGATTTTTGCCAAGTATTGGTTAAAAATAAAGCACCACAAATTAAAGGATTCACAGGAGGAATTTAGTTATGCAGCAAAAGATGAAGACAAAGAGAGCTGCTGCCAAGAGATTCAAGGTTACAGGCACAGGCAAGCTCATGAGAAACAAAGCGTATAAGCGCCACATCTTAACAAAGAAGTCCACAAAGAGAAAGAGAAACCTTAGACATGCCGGACTTGTTGATGCAACAAATGTAAAGGCAATGAAGAGCATTCTTCCCTATGCATAATTAGGGCACTTAGTTAAGATATTTTGTTATTTGATTAATTTAGGAGGATATTAAGATGGCAAGAGTTAAAGGCGCATTAAATGCCAAGAAGAAGCACAATAGAGTATTAAAGCTTGCAAAAGGATATAGAGGAGCAAGATCTAAGCAGTATAGAGTAGCTAAGCAGTCAGTTATGAGAGCACTTACTTCAGCTTTCGCTGGACGTAAGCAGAAGAAGAGAGATATGAGATCTCTTTGGATCACTCGTATCAACGCAGCTGCAAGAATTAACGGACTTTCATACAGCAACATGATGCATGGTCTTAAGCTTGCTGGTGTAGACATCAACAGAAAGATGCTCGCTGAGCTTGCAGTTAACGATCCTGAGGGATTCAAGACACTTGCAGAGCTTGCTAAGACTAAGATTGCTTAATAGTTATTTTTATCGCTTTACGTTGTGTATTAGAGGCGGAAACGCCGATTGATATAATATTTTTTTTAAGATAAAATATAGGAGTCTCGAGACGATCGAGACTTCTATTTTTTTGCCGTAAGGAGGTATGACATGGCAGCTTTATCAAATATTGAACCCAAAGAGGTTTTTCATTTTTTTGAGGAGATCTGTAATATACCGCATGGATCTCGAAATCTGCAGAAGATCAGCGACTATCTTGTTTCTTTTGCAAGGGAAAGAGGTTTTGAAGTGTGGCAGGATGATGCTCTTAACGTTATCATCAAGGCACCTGCCACTCCGGGATACGAGGACAGAGAAACCGTTATTTTACAGGGACATATGGACATGGTTGCGGTTAAGGAATCAGATTGCAACATTAATATGTTGAATGACGGCCTAAAGGTCACAACTGACGGTGAGTATGTCTGGGCAGAGGGCACAAGTCTTGGAGGAGATGACGGAATAGCAGTTGCTTATATTCTTGCGATACTTGATTCCAAGGATATTCCCCATCCACCTCTAGAGATAATCATTACTACCGATGAGGAGATCGGTATGCTGGGAGCAGCGCAGCTTGATCTTTCTATGCTAAGTGGCAAGAAGATGATAAATATAGACAACGAAGAAGAGGGAGTATTTATCACCAGCTGTGCAGGCGGATCCGGATTTAACAGCAAACTTCCTGTGACCAGGGTTGAGAAAAACGGCGTAATCTGCAGAGTGTCTGTATCAGGCCTTCAGGGTGGACACTCAGGTGAGATGATCAAGTACGGAAGAGGAAATGCAAACATCATTTGTAATCGAGTGCTTAGTGCACTTCTTGATGAGATATCCATCAATGTCATCAGTATAGAGGGAGGAGTTGCGGATAATGCCATTCCTACAGATTGCGAGAGCTTTGTCCTGATAGATAAAAAAGATATAGAAAAGGCAAAAGAAATAGTAGTTAAAACTTTTGAAGGAATAAAGAGTGAATATGAACTTAAGGATCCGGGACTTGTAATCTCTTTTGCTGAGAAAGAGAATCAGACAGCTTCATGTATGGATGATAAGACTACACAGAATCTTGTGAAACTTATAGGCATCATGCCCGATGGGGTACAGGCTATGAGCGCTGCTATTGACGGCCTTGTTGAGACATCTCTTAATATGGGAATAGTTAAGACAACTGATGACAGCGTTCTTGTAGTACAGGCTCTTAGAAGCAGTGTAGATTCTGCATTTGATGCTCTTGATAAGAAGCTTGAGACAATAGCGGGACTTCTTGGATGTGAGGTACATTCTGCAGGAAGATATCCCGGCTGGCAGTACAGAAGCCATTCTGAGCTTCGTGATCACATGGTTGAAGTATATAAGAAGTTATATGGAAAGGAACCTAAGCTGGAAGCAATTCATGCAGGTCTGGAGTGCGGGATCTTTTGTTATAAGATCCCGGGACTTGATTGTATCTCAATAGGTCCTGATATGAAGGATATTCATTCCACCAAGGAAAAGCTTTCTGTTGCTTCAACAGCCCGTGTATGGGATTATCTTAAGGCTGTTCTGGCATAACATTGATATTATATCAATACAAACGTTTATAAAAGGGGAAAAAAATTGACAGAAATAAAGGTTAGCATCGTAGAGGAAGTAATACGTCAGTTTAATGACAAAGGAATGAAGTTTACCATGGATGATGTTTCCACGGCGCTTCATATCAGTAAGAAGACTATTTATAAGGAGTTTAAGGACAAGGACGATTTGTTTATGACAACCGTTGACTATGGGTTTTCTGCGTTAAAAGAGAAAGAGGCGCAGATAATTGCTGATGACTCACTTGGGCTCGTAGAGAAAATCTCTAAGCTTATAACTTGTCTTCCTGATAAATATAAGCATATAGACTATAGAATGATATATCAGCTTAAAGACAAACATCCGGAAGTATACAGAAAGTTTACCGGAAGGATAGAGAGAGACTGGGCTGATACGGAGAAACTCATAAACAAGGCTATGGATGAGGGACTAATTCGCAGAGTCCCTATCACAGTTATAAAGCTTATGATAGAGGGAGCGATCGAGAAGTTCCTCGGATCTGATGAGCTTACAAAGGCAGAGATTGTTTATGAAGATTCTTTGGAAGCTATGATCGATATTATGCTAAATGGTATTTCCGGTAAAGGATAATAAGAAGGTTGTAGAGAAATTTCTTGTTGAATAAAGGATTTCGCTTGAGAAATTCTTACGATGTGCACAAAAGAAGCGCCCCTTTTGGGAGCGCTTTTTTGCTGCCGTATTAAGCGTTGTGCTCGATAAGATAATCGTTGAGTGCGTCTACAATCTCTTCGCCGTCAATTCCATGAACAGCGCATGCCTCTGCAAGTGATTCCATCTGTGATGCGGGGCAGTAGATACATCCCATACCGCACTCCATAAGAAACTGTGCAGCAAGCGGATGTTTGGTAATAAGATCGCTTACAAGCATATCTGCTGTAACGAGAGCCTCGTTAGCGGCAGTTTCTTCATTTTTTACTTCTTCGTTAGCCAAAATAGTCTCCTCACTTTCGTTCTCTGTATCATTTCCAAAGAATAAATCTTTTAAGCTCATCTTGAACTCCTTTTTGCGCAAAAAAGATTGCGCGAAATCATTTTAGCGCACACTTACATCTACTGCAAGTATATTTTCAATTCTTCATAATTATTTTATTTAACCCTAATTTCTCATGTATGAATCGATATTATGGGGATTCTGAATGTGGGAAGATTTAATAAGCAATGATATAATGGGATAAATGTGAAAAAAGGGGAGTGTATGAGCAAAAAGATATTTATTACAAATGATGACGGAATAGAATCTGACGGAATTGTCAGACTGGCTGAAACTGCGAAGAAGTTTGGCGAAGTGTGGATAGTGGCTCCGGAAAGCCAGCGGAGCGCAGCGTCGCATAGTATTACGTTGAGACATCCTATTGATGTACATCCTCATGAGTTTTCTGTGGAGGGAGTTCATGCTTTTTCTTGTAGCGGAACACCGGGTGACTGTGTAAGAGTCGGAACCCTTAATATCATGCCTGATAAGCCGGATGTGGTTCTTTCCGGGATCAATTTCGGTTACAATGTGGCTTCGGATATTCAGTATTCTGCAACGGCAGGAGCCGCCTTTGAGGGAGAGTTCCAAGGATATCTTTCTATAGCCCTTTCCGAGGGAATAACCGGTTGCCATGAGGTTACAGACAGATATCTGGAGGAGGTTCTGGAAGAACTGATGGAGAAAGACTATGTTCCGGGGCAGATATGGAATGTTAATTTCCCTCACTGCCGCCTTGAGGAATGTAAAGGAGTTCTCCACGACAGAAAAGTGTCAAGGAAGGCTTTTTATACTGACAGATACAAGGCTGTTGAAGAATTTGCTAACGGAGGAGTGAGTTTGATGGTAGATGGGATTTATTCTCCGGAATATGAGGAATTGACAGATTATGGTGCAATATTAGATAATTATGTATCAATCGGTATAGTGAGAAATCTTTGCTGATAATATGAATACGTTTATAAAGGAGACTAAAAATGAAAAAGAGAGTAGTAGCTTGTTTATTAGCGGTTGCACTCATTGCATCAGGTTGTTCTTCTGCATCAAACACAGGTGCGGATAAGAGCGAAACGGATGCATCTGTGAGTGCTGATAACAGCGCAGATGCGGGGGATTCAGCAGGTAATACTGAAAAAGAAGGCCAGGCGCTTTCCATTACAGGAGCAGAGCCTCTTCTTGGAAACGAAGAAGTAAAATATTATGATGAGAATCTTGTCCCTTCAATTCCTGCTTATGATGTAAATGATGATTTTTCCAATGTTGTTCTTAACAGCAGACAAGTTTATATCGGAAGTGATTCTCCCAATGCAGTTTCCATTAGGAAGATGATCAGTAAGAATAACTTTGCTGTTACAAAAGATGGATCTTCCGAGTTTTTTGAGTGCTATGAGGGAAATAGATACAGCCTTACGCCCAGTTTTGTAACTGTTGATTCTCTTATGCACACCTATCATTTGTATTTTTCTTACCTGATGAAGGATACAGAGAAAAAGTATCTTGCAGATAAGCTTGGTGAGTTGAGTAAGGCCATGTGCGCTGCTTCTGAGGAACAGTATAATTCACTCAAAGGTACCGATTATGAATCGGCAGCTCTTACTAATCTAGAGTTCTTTTATATAGGCTGTAAGCTTTTGGATGACAGTGCCGCTGTTCCTGCAAGTGTAAATGGAAGCGACTTTGATAATGCTGTTCAGAATGAAATAGATAAGATCATGGCTGCGAATTCCCTTGAACAAAATGTGGTAACGGGCATTGATGAGGATTACAGTCAGTATAAGCCAAGAGGCTATTACGATGGTGATGAGCAGCTTGAGAAGTATTTCAGAGCTATGATGTGGTATGGAAGAGCCGCATTTTCTTTTAACAATGAAGACAGTATTAAAAGTGCAGTTCTTCAGACTTTGGCTACTGAAGCCAATAAGGATCTGTGGAACAGTATCTACAGTGTAACTTCTTTCTTTGCCGGTGCATCAGACGATCCCGGATATAATGAGATGATTCAGCTTGTAAATGATAGCTATGGAAGTATTCCTGCTGCTGCAGATCTTTCATCCAACAAAGATGCATTTGATAAGCTTTGCGGTTCCCTTAAGAATCTTAAGGTTCCCGAGATCAATTCTGTACCCGTGGCAGCCGGAGAAGACCCTGTAGTTCTTTCATACAGATTTATGGGACAGAGATTTACTATAGATGAAGCTATCATGCAAAGGCTTGTATATTCTTCAGTTAAGGAGAATTCAAAGGGAGAGCAGAGAACGCTTCCTGATACCCTTGATACAGCGGCAGCACTTGGATCGGAAAAGGCTATGGAGATCCTTACCGAGCAAGGAGCCACTGATTATCAGAACTATACAGAGAATATGGCAACAGCCAAAGAGCATTTTAACAATTCTGATCCTACTATATGGAACGCAAGTCTGTATTCGGGATGGCTCAACACTTTAAGACCTCTTCTTGAGAAAAAGGGTGAGGGATATCCTTCTTATATGCAGAATGATGAATGGGCCAAGAAGAATCTTGAGACGTTTGCAGGTTCTTATGCTGAGCTCAAGCATGATACGATTCTTTATACCAAGCAGATGATGGCTGAGATGGGAGATGGAGATGAGGATGTTCCCGATGACAGAGGATATGTTGATCCTCAGCCTGTAGTATACAGTAGATTTAAGTTCCTTTCAGAAAAGACGAAAGAGGGACTTGATAAACTGGGCATGCTTGATGATACAAACAAAGAGGATCTTGATAAGCTCTCTGAGATTGCCGGAACACTCCTTACAATTTCTGAAAAAGAGCTTAAGAATGAAGGTCTTACAGATGATGAATATGAGTACATTCGCAGCTATGGCGGTTATATAGAGCATTTCTGGAAGGAAGCAACACAGGATATACCGGACGTTCAAGCTGCAAGTGAGGCACCATGCCCTATAGTCGCAGATATAGCAACAGATCCAAACGGAACAGTACTTGAAGTTGGTACCGGATGGGCAGAGTGTGTATATGTGGTATTTCCTATAGACGGAGAGCTTCATCTTGGAACCGGAAGCGTTTACTCTTTCTACCAGTTTGAACAGCCCGCCAGTGACAGACTTACAGATATACAGTGGAGAGAGGCGCTTAGGGGCGGCCATTTTGATGATGAATGGAACTGGGTTGAAAATACTCAGACCTACGAACAGCCTGCTTGGACACAGAGCTACAAAGTGGAACAGGAATGAAGAAATTAAGGATATTATCATCCATAAGTAAAAAGAAAATATGGCTACTGCTATTCCTTGGAATAGTAGTAGCTATTTGCGTTGCGCTGATGGTCATCAGAATTAACCGAATTCCTTCGTGGGTGATATGGACAGAAAAAGAGATAGAGGTAGGTACCAACAAGGTAATACTCCATGGCAAGAAGCTGGAAGTGAGAAATAGCGAGGGAGAAGTGACCTTTACCGCGGATAAGAGCTTTAAGATACAGGATGTGCTTGTTACCGATATTGACAGGGATAACGAGCCGGAGATGATAGTTCTTTTGTGGAAAAGAGGTATCTATGGTAAGCACAGGCCGTTTTGGATCAAGAGTGATGAGAAAAACTATTCTCAGCATATTTTCTTGTTTGACCTAAATGCCGACGGAACAGCGGCTCATAAATGGGGAGCTTCTGAGACGGGAATCGATGTAAACCGAATGAAGATCATGGAAAAAAATGATGCGATCCTTCTGGTTGAGAGTATTGACGGGAAATCCACCTTGTGGACCTGGGATAGCTGGGGGCTTAAGATTCTTGATAGTGAGATTAAGTTCGTGGCTTTTGGTGATAATCTTATCCATGCTCCGATATATGAATATGCAAGGGCTAAAGAGGGAGGAAAGTTTGATTTCCTGTATAAGCCTTTTCTTGAAGATATACAAGATGCGGACATAGCAGCTCTTAACGCAGAAACGGTTCTGGTTGATAAGGATAACATGGTAGGAGGTTATCCAAGTTTTGGTTCTCCCATGGAAGTTGGAGATGCCATCGCAAAAGCAGGCTTTGACGTGGTATCCTGCGCAAACAACCATGTGCTTGACAGAGGAGTTCAGGGAATTGATCTAAGCTATTCTTTTTATAAGGAGAACGGTATTACCTGTGTGGGCATTCAGAGTAGCACCGATACTGAGTACAGGCCTTATGAAGTTATAAGCAAGAATGGCATGAAGATAGCTCTTTTGTCATATACTTATGGAACAAATATGGGAGATATATCACAAAAGCGTCCCAATATGATACATTACCTTCCAAGGGATATCGGCGATATTGAGGATGGCGCGGATATTACAGATACAGATAATTTAAGTGAGGATGAAAAAAAGCTATTAAACGATCTTAAAGGAGCAAGAAAAGAAGCGGATTTCGTCATTGTCTTTGCTCATTGGGGGCAGGAGTATCAAAAAGAAACAGATTCCTTCCAGGAGAGAATGGCAAGAATCTTTGCCTTGGGCGGAGCCGATGTTGTCATCGGAAGCCATCCCCACGTTGTGCAGAAGACAGAAATGCTTGATAGACCGGATGGCGGAAAGATGCTTGTATACTATTCTCTTGGCAATTTCAGAGCCGATCAGGGCAGGAGAGAAGAAACAAGAACGGGACTTGAAGCAGTATTTACCATAGGCCATGTATACGACGGCGTTAAGCTCATAGACTACAGCCAAAAAGAAATAGACGCCTACTGGAGATGAAGCACCTTTGCAATAACAAGACATCCCCGCCCGGGCGAACCATCGCAGCAAAAAGACTGCTGTAATGGCTCGCCCGGGCGGGGATGTTTTATTAATCACAAATGCTTATGCTTTAGGAGCTTCGGCAGGAGCTTCTTTGGTGCCTGCGGCATTTATTGCTTCTATGGCTGCCTCTGCGGTTTCGCTGGGAAGAGTAACCTTGAAGTATTTAACGTTGGTTGTGAGCTCCTCAGCAATCTTCTGAAGATCCTGAGCCTGTTCAACAACAGATTCCATGTTGGTATCAAGTTCCATGAGAGAAGCGCTTGTCTGCTGAGTTGAAGCGGCATTCTCTTCGGATATGCTTGAAAGTGATTCAACAGAGCTAAGGATGTTGGCCTTATCTGAATTCATCTGCTCTACGAGAGAAGCAATCTGCTTGTTGCCTTCCTCTGTCTCTTTAAGAAGCTGAAGCATCTGATCGAAGGATTCACTCATCTCTTCAAGGGCTGCAGCCTCGTTGGTGGTAGCTTCCTTGATGCTCTCTGTGAGCTCTTTGTTTGTATTGGAATAATCTGTTATGGTAGAGAGCATGTTGGTGATCTCACCAGCAAGATTATTGGTATCGCCAGCAAGATTCTTGATGTTGTCAGCTACTACTGAGAATCCTCTTCCTGCTTCACCTGCTCTTGCAGCCTCAATGGAAGCATTGAGAGCAAGAAGATTGGTCTGGCTTGCTATAGAAATAATGGATTCAGCTGCTGTTGAGATCTGCTCAACAACATTTGCAGTTTCATTAACTGACTCTGCAACTCTGGTAGCCATCTCGTCTGTCTTTTGATCCTGAAGCTTTATCTGCTCAAGCTGTTCCTTAACCTTGGAGGATTCACCGTATACAAGGCGACCTTTCTCAAGGTTTGAATTGGCTGATTCAAGAACGCTGTCAACAGAAGAACCGATATTGATTGTGATGGAAGAAGTGCTCTGTACATCCTGAGCCATAGCGGTTGCGCCTGACGCAAGATCATTAACGGCAGAGCTGATATCTGTTGTGGTTCTCTGTGAGCTTGCGATGGAATCCTTGGCAAGCTCAGCTTTACTATTAACTGAGTCAGCGTGATCTATAACCTTAACAAGGGCGTTTCTGAGTTCATGACGCATTCCTTCCAGAGCAGAACCTATCTTGTTAAAGTCCTTGACTATGCTGGTAGGATGAATCTTGGTGACAAAATCACCGGAAGCAACTCTGTCTACAGACTTAGAGATTTTCTTAAGGCTGTTAACTATGTTGATGAGCATAATAAATGTAAATACAAGAAGAACAATGGCGATAATACCAAAGATTGTTGAACTTGCAACTATTCTCTTGCTGATGCTCACTTTGTTATTGGCTTTTTCTTCCTGAGCCCATTTCTCTGCGATCACAACCATCTCATTCAGAGAGTTCTTGGCTACATCAAAGTCATCGGAGAGTTTCTTGATCTCACCGGAACCGGCACTGTATTCCTGTCCGCTGCCAAGAGTGTTCTTGTAATCATCCTGCCAGATGGCAAAATAAGTTGTAAACGTATCGAGAGCCTGTGAGAAAGTAACACCGCTGTCAGAAGTTATAGTGTTAAAAAGGTATGGATTTTTCTGAGCAAGAGCAGTGGCTTCACCCACTCTCGTTGTGGTTTCTTCAATATTAAGTTGTACATCATCCATATATGCTGTCAGAGCAGACATATTGGCATATTTAAAGTTCGCAATATATCTGGTGATGGAGAGCATGGCCTGTTGCATGTCTCTATCCGCATTGATGAGATCTGAATTAATTGTATAGAGCATATCGTAATACATCTCCTCATCGGTATTAGAAATGCTCTTCATCTGCACGTTGCTGAATATAATACTTGCCACAAGTGCAATGATAAGTGGAAATGTTATCAGAAGTAAAATGGCAGACATACTGGCACGAAAACCAGAATTCCTTTTCTTTTTCATGAATGTACCCCCGCTTTTAAAAAAATGTGATGTTTCTATAATTATCGGTCATTAATTATGAAAAATTAATACTTTTTCCACAAAAATAATGCTCTTTTGAAATTTTATTCCATAAAAATACCTCCGTACCGGAAACCTTATTATTTATTTTGGGGACAGATCTTTTTTATGGCGGTTCGAAGTAGGTATGCTGAGGGAACACCAAGGATAAAAACAGTGATAATGTATAGTGGCACATTTGTGAATGTATAGGGAGTAGGCAGTGTTCCGTCAAATTCGTAGGTGAAGAGTTCTACAAAAAGACCATGTATCATGTAGAATTCCAGTGTTATCTCGCCCATGAAGCGAAGAAATCTATTGCCTATTTTTATCTTAAGTCCCAAAAGAAGGCAGATAAACACGAAGACTACACAGAGAAGTGACTGGATAAAAAGACACATGCAGCGTCTTTGTACCACATCGGGAGCACCCCAATACTCACCGTAATAGGAATATATGATAAGCCATGAGTGCGCGGTGCTGCAGATAATGACAAATAGCGGCAGAGCCAGAGTCAGGTAGTAAGGGTACCATTTTTTGAGATGGGGTATTATTTTATTTTCATATTTGGCAAACATTATGCCTACAGGAAAAAGGAATACGCTGTTATACCACCATTCTCCGCGTATCCAGTAATCATTGTGATCGACAGTGGTTGAAAAAAGCATATAGAAAAATACGAACATGCAGGTTGTAGCTGTGGCGATCCAATCTTTTTTGATAAACCTAAAAGACAGATAGAATGCGGCATAGAAGAAGGGGAGTACAATAACGTACCATGAATTTGGATTACACAGCTTGATATTCAAAAGATACAAAAGAGCTGTCTTAAGATCCATCTTTTCCCCCAGAGCGATGCGGGCAATAAAGAAGATAAAACCTGTCAGGTACATGCACAGGAGAACCGGCAGGATGCGTTTTCTAAAAAAGCCTTTGAGATAATCGGGCTTTGTTCTGTAACTCTTGTATATCCCATATCCGTTAAAAAACAAGAAGAATGAAACCATGACATAGCCTGCGGGAACGAAGGGATCAAGACCGTGTATAATGCGCTCCGGTGGCCATATCCATGAAGCACAGGTTTTCTGACCGATGTGGTGAAGCATAATGCATACAGTTAGAAAACCCTGAAAAGCTTTGGTCTGCTCAAGGGAAAGAAATTCCTCGTTCCATTCGCCAATGATGCTATGTGGCTTGGCTTTCCATAATAAAACAATTGGAAGAATGATGTATACAGCGTATGTGAGATAGTTCATCATAATACTCCTTATTTGTTTATATGTTCTCTGATCTGCTCATTGGTGAGCTCAATTTCTTTCCATAATTCTCTTGCGGACATTCTGATCGCACCGCTTCCAAAAACAATTATCTGCTCAATGGCATCTGATGTGGCGACTTTAACGCGGTATTTTTTGCTGATTATGTGAGCGGCTTTTTCTATGTACTGATCCGCTGTCTCGGCTTCTTTGGTGTATATAACCGTGAGATTCCCCTGTTTTTCTATGTGTTCGACACCGCCTCTGACCCTGTAAGCATCAAATACAAGGATGAGTTCTTCCCTTCGATATCCCTGGAAATTGGAGAGAATATCTATGAGAGAATCTCTTGCAGCTTTTAGATCTGTTACTGCAAGATCCTTTAGTCTTTCGGAGGCATAGATTATGTTGTAGCCATCTATCAGAAGAAATTCCTTATTGGGATCATCTGGGGAGTTCTTGTTCTGATTGCTGTGCTTTTTTTCTTTTTCCTGTTCAACTGCAAGATCTCTTGCGCTGTCATCATTTGCACCGGTAAAAGAGCTTTCGTCAAGCTCAGTTTTTGAATTGCCACCTCGCTGCTTGATCTTACCGTAGGTTCTTTCAAATATGGCTTTTAGCTCATCCTCTGCAGCAAAGTAGTCTTTTTGCTTTTCGGAAAAAGAGCGGTTATCTTCCTTGGCGTTTATTTTGGCCTGAAGATTTCTGAGAGCTTCCATATCAATATTGTCCACAAGGTCTGTGACAGCAGATGCTGACTGGTCTGATCTCCATCCGGTATCTATATGCATATGGTCTCTGACTTCATTCCAGGGAATGATAGTTGCTGCTCCGTGCTGGCAGAATACAGAAGATGAGGGATTATCCGTATCAAGATCAGGATAGTAGTTGTATTCCTCAAGGACTTCTTCAGTGTTGTGGCAAGGGCTATAGCCGCTAAGAGTTGTAAAGAGCCTTCCTTCTCCGTGACTGTAAGAGGACAGTTCCTGGGCATAGTTACCAAGACAGGCCACTGGAACAGTACCTGTTATAACAGAGTAATTACCTTCAATATCCGGAGCAGACACAGTTCCGTTCATTCTCTGCATGTCGTTTAATGCTCTGCCGACGCAGTCTCCCGGAACCTCAAGTCTATATTCAAGAATTGGTTCGAGGAGAACTGAACTTGCTTCCATAAGACCCTGCCTTACGGCTCTGTAGGTTGCCTGACGGAAATCTCCGCCTTCAGTATGCTTTTCGTGGGCTCGTCCTGCTATCAGGGTAATCTTAACATCAGTAAGTTCCGAACCTGTAAGGACTCCAAGATGTTTCTTTTCCGCAAGGTGAGTTAATATAAGACGCTGCCAGTTAAGGGCAAGATCATCGGTGCTGCAATTACTGTCAAAAGAAACACCGCTTCCCGGCTCGGCAGGTTCTATAAGAAGATGAACTTCGGCATAGTGGCGAAGAGGCTCAAAATGTCCAACACCTTCTACAGGTTCTGCAATGGTTTCTTTATAAACGATATGTGCGGGACCAAAGTCCGCATCTATATTAAATCTCGTCTTTAGTATGTGCCTTAGTATCTCTTTTTGTACTTCGCCCATTACACGAACTTCGATAGATCTGCTTTCTTCTGCAAAAGAAACTTTGAGCATGGGCTCTTCTTCTTCAAGATTCTTGAGATCACCGTAGACTGCAACAGGATTTATATCTTCAGGAAGGATAAGAGCGCAGGAAAGTATAGGCTGCAGGACTTCTGAGACGGTATCTCCGGCAAGATTTCCAAGGCCTTCTCCGGGGGCAGTTTTCTTAAGCCCCGTGACAGTGCATATCATGCCGGCTTCTGCTGTGGAAACGGCTTCAAACTTATCACCGGCGTATATCCTTATCTGGTCAATCTTCTCATCACCGATCACATCCCTTACATTTAGATGTCCGCTTGTGATCTTAAGGTGGGTTAGTCTGTTTCCTGAACTGTCTCTGCTTATCTTAAATACCCTTGCACCAAAAGAAGCTTGGTCTATTGAGTCATCTTTTGAAGAACAGGCACTTCTTTCTTCGTTTAATGAAGGTGCCAGGTCAGATACCAGATCAAGAAGTTCTTTTACCCCCTCCATCTTAAGGGCGGAGCCAAAGAGAACAGGGAAGCATTCGCGTTTTTTTATAAGTGCGTATACGTCTTTTTTATCAATCTTTTTACCGTTTAAATAATCAGATAAAAGAGCTTCATTACACATGGCAAGTTCTTCCTGAATATTCGGAAGATCAATACCGCTGCTTAGATCAATACATGACGAAGACAGAGAAGTTCTGATATCCTCAAGACATTTCTCTTTGTCGGCAAGTGCCTGATCCATCTTGTTTACAAATAATACAATGGGAATGTTGTAGTGTTTTAGAAGCTTGTAGAGTAGCTTGACCTGCCCTGTAACACCATCCGGTGCACTTATCATAAGAACGGCAATATCAAGTACCTGGAGAGTCCTCTCCATCTCAGGGGAAAAATCAGTGTGTCCCGGCGTATCGAGAAGATCAAATCTCGTTTCGTTGTATTCAAATACAGCCTGCTTGGAAAAAATAGTGATCCCGCGGGCTCTTTCAAGTTCGTATGTATCAAGGAAAGTGTCTTTGTGGTCGACTCTTCCAGCTTTTCTGATGGCACCGGATAAATAAAGAATTGCTTCGGAAAGTGTGGTTTTTCCGGCATCAACGTGGGCAAGAATGCCCATTGTCAGGTTGTGCATGTGTGTGTCCTTCCTCATAAGAAATGCACTTATATTATGCCCTAATAAGTGCGCGGTGGCAAACGGGGAAATATCATGTGGAAGAGCCGTGAAAAACTTGAAAATAACAGTGCAGAAATGTACAATAAACTGGATAATAAAATTAGTTTTAGGGGGTATTATGACTATGAAAACATGTCCTAATTGCGGCACACAAGTTGCTGATGATGCTAAGTTTTGTGAAGGTTGCGGAGTAAGTCTTGAGCAGGTTAATCCAGGAGTACAGGGTGTAAACAACGCCCAGAGCGCTCCTCAGAATGGACCGGTTCAGATGCAGCCCGCTGTACCTCAGCTTAATCCTTATCAGCAGTATCAGACATTTGATCCCAAGAATCATACAAGTGAATTTGATGTAAGAGATATTGCAGATAACAAGCTTTTTGCAAGTTGCCCGTATTTACTAGGTGTTCTCGGTATTATTATCGCACTTCTGGTAACCAATTCACCTTTCTGCAGATTCCATGCTAAACAGGCTGTTAAGCTTGAGATCGCTACATTCCTTCTTTGCCTTCTGTGCATAATCCCTTTCCTTGGATGGTTTATAGCTCTTGTAGGCATACTGGTTGTTGTGGTTGTTAGAATTATTGCATTGGTGAATGCTCTTAACGGAAAGGCTAATGAGGCTCCAATTGTCAGTGAGATTGGATTCCTGAAGGGCTGATATACGTTATAGCCCACAGGGGCGTACATTATACACGGATTGCAGAGAATACAGATTATGCCAAATAATAACACCATTCCAAGTGATGATGAATTATATAATGATTATCTTAAAGGTGACTCTGCAGCAGGAGATCAGCTTTTGCTTCGCTATGGTGATTCTTTGGCATCTTATCTGTTTTCTTTTATCGGAGACTATCATGACGCAGAGGATCTGATGCTGGATTCCTTTGCGGCAATCCTTGTTAAAAAGCCCAAGATAGGAGAGGGGTGTTTTAAGGCATACCTCTTCAAAACGGCAAGGCATAAGGCTTGCCGTTTGTGGCGTAAGAAATTAAAGCTCAGTGAATTCAGCCTTCCCGATGATATTATCTCGGATGAGATCTCGCCTGAGAAGAAGACTGTTAATGATGAAAACATCAGATCGCTTCACAAGTGTCTTAATCTGATACCCAAGCAGTATCGAGAAGCTCTGTGGCTTAAATATGCCATGGATCTAAGCTATGAACAGGCTGCGGAGATTATGGCCTGTGGCAGAAAGAAGATTGATAACCTTCTTATGAACGGCAAGAAGGCACTTAGGAGAGAACTTGAAAAAGAAGGAATAACGCACTATGAAATATGAGGAAAGAGTAGAGAAGCTGCACCACAAAATGGAGGTGCTTGATAAAAAGAGAACGCAAAAGGTTATCATGATACAGACTGCAGCTGCCTTTGCCGCATGTTTGGTTTTATCGATTGCCTCTGCTCTTATGATATGGCGTTTTCCAGTTTCCGGTTCTGTGGGGATACCGGGGAGTATGACGGGAAGTGTTTTTGCTGAGAACGGAGCACTTGGTTATATCATGGTGGCCATTATATCTTTATGTTTAGGTATATCCTTTACACTTTTTTGTGTTCTTCTTAGGAAGAGGATGAAGGGTAAATAAACTGATGATGGATGTTTTTGATACTGCCATACAGATAGTTTCACTGCTTATCTGTTTGGCAATCTCACTCTGGTTTATCTATAAGACCAGGGATAAGGCATGGGTTCTTTTAAATCTGTTTTATGTCAGCTACCTGCTCGGAGATCTGTACTGGCAGGCAGTTGCGTTCTATTATGGCGATACTCCGCAGATTTCTGTCGTATCGGATCTAAGCTGGTATGCATCATACATTTTTCTGATTCTTTTTATTTTTATGGAATGTGAGAGGCGTTTGGGTAGAGATTTTCAATCTTTATTTGATAAAGCAGGATTTAAACGCTTTATTCCCTATTTGGCGTATCCGTTTGCTGCAGGAATGGCTGTTTTGTATATGCAGATTGGTAAACCTGTTAGTAATACTATCTATGCAATAATTACCGGAGTTCTTTTGTACTGCTCAATACGCAATGTCCTTTTTATCAAAGACAGATACATACGTAATCTCAATATTTTGGTAATTATTAATTGTTTTGGAGAATACGGATCCTGGACTTCCTCGTTTTTTAGAGAGGACGCCGATATCAGTAATCCTTACTACTGGTTTAATGCACTTATTTCTTTGTGTTTTCTTATTTATCTCATTATCAAAGGTAAGGAGGTGGCGACATGACATATATGGAGAATACCTATATCTGTCTTGCTGCGCCTTTGTTTCTGGCTGTTCTGTGTGTGAAGGGGAGCTTTAGAAGAGCGCTTACTTTTATGCTTGCAGGTATGACTTGTTGTCTTTTATCTGCCTATGTCAGCAGTTTTTTTGCAGCGCTATTTGAGATAGACCTTGCCACGGCGGCACATGCTGTTGCACCGGCAGTAGAAGAATGTATCAAGTTTTTGCCGATTCTTTTTTACATTGTTGTATTTGAAGCCGGGAAAGACAATTCTATCAACGGAATTATCTTGGTTTCCGTTGGTTTTGCTACTTTTGAAAATGTATGCTTCTTAACTTCTTACGGAACGGAGAATCTTATCAGTGTATTGCTTAGAGGTTTTGGAACGGGAGCAATGCATGTTCTGTGCGGAACTGCAATAGCAATTGGTTTGTTCTCCATGTGGGATAGGGCTTGGATCCGCATTATGGGAACCTTTGCCGTATTATGTTTTGCCATAACCTTTCACGCCATATTCAACATCATGGTAAGTACCTCCGGAATAAGTCTCTGGATCGCCAGTACGGTTCCAATGCTATTGATCATACTGGTGTTTGCAATCTCCCAAAGGTTAAAGGTAATCTAAAACTTCCCGCACTAAGGCTTTCCGTGGTGAGGGAAGTTTTTTCTAAAAAAATTGAAAAACTTCTTAGGAGTTTTGCTTTTTTTGGACACTATATTAGTGAGAAGGATAAGAGTAAGCTTTAGAAGGAGTTTTTGATGACAGAAAATGAGAGATTGGCAGAACTTCATAAAAGGATGACAGGACTTAGGAAAAAGAGAGAGGGAAGGCTTTTGAACGCCATGGGCGCTGCGAGTACTGTTCTTTTTGCATGTCTGTTTATAATGGTACAGCATTTGGGAGTCGGAAGATTTGGAGCTATATCTAATATTTACAGCGGGTCTACGCTCCTGTATGAGGAGGCAGGCGGTTATGTTCTTACCGCCATCGTGGCATTCGTCATAGGAACTGTTGTGACCATTATATGTGTGCGAAAACATAAGAAGGAAAAGGAGGAAGACCGTTAAGATTATTCTCTGACATGCCGATATATTTAATGTAGAGCGACTAGGGATGGTCGGAAATACATGATTTTGATGTATTTTAATCTGCAACCACAATATTTATGGCAAAATAATGAGGATTTACTGGTTATTCTTGATTATTTTTGTTATAGTAAATATATCAATGGTTATTTTTTTATCGATATTTCAATTAATCCCGTGAGATAATAATATCGGTATGATGAGGAGAAGATGTGATATGGCGATTGCGATAAGAGAGCAGACAGTCATTGATCAGTCAGAGAACAAGATCATAGAGCTTGCATATCAGGAGATTTATGATCACAAGGCTAACATTTACAAGTGGTTTAAACGCTGCTTTGATATTGTTGCATCGGGGGTAGCGCTTATAATACTTTCACCGATTTTCGTTCTTACGGCGCTGGCAATACTTATGGAAGATGGTGGACCGATTTTCTTTACTCAGCTTCGTGCGGGTAAGAATATGAAACCCTTCAAGATATACAAGTTTCGCAGTATGTACAGAAACGCAGAGGCGCAGTTTCAGCGTATGCAGGAGCGCAACGAGCAGACAGGACATGCATTTAAGATTAAGGACGACCCGAGAGTAACTCATGTGGGACGTTTTATTCGTAAATATTCTATAGATGAGCTTCCTCAGCTTATTAACATCATAAAAGGTGATATGAGCATTGTAGGACCAAGACCTATTTTGGTGGATCAGATGGAAGCTTGTAATGCCTATGAGAAGCAGAGACTTGTGGTTAAACCCGGACTTACATGCTACTGGCAGGTTGGCGGAAGAGCCAATATTAAGTGGGATGAATGGGTTGAGCTTGATCTTAAATACATCAAGGATATGGGGATAACAACTGATATCAAACTCATATTAAAGACAATCCCTGTAGTTTTCGAGTCTGAAGGTGCATATTAATATTGCATTTAACACCATTTGAATAATATAATAATGAAGATCGATCATAGCCCGGCAATCTGATTGCCGGGTGTTTTTTGACTAATAATTTCAGGAGACTTATTATGACAGGCTACGAGACATCAAACAGAGAAGAGGCAATTAAATACAGACTTTCGTTACGGGAATGCATCATAGGTGAGCCGGATTTCTATAGAAGGGTAGCTATGGTCGTGCTACCCATGATAGTTCAGAATACCCTTTCAAATATAGTGGGACTTCTTGATAACGTAATGGTTGGACAGGTAGGAACAATACCTATGTCAGCCGTTGCTATAGTCAATCAGATACTGTTTATTTTTTATCTGTGCATATGGGGTTCTCTTGCGGGAGCGGGAATATTCAGCACGCAGTTTTTTGGAAAAGGAGATATGGATGGAGTGAGGTTTTCCATCAGATTTAAGCTCCTGACTGCTGCTACCATATGTACTGCAGCAGTTATTTTTTTGTTTAATACATCAAGATATCTCGTATCACTGTATATAACAGAAGGAACGGAAGCAGTAGTGAGAACGCAAACTCTTGGTTATGGTGTTGCCTACCTTAACATAATGCTCATAGGGCTTATCCCCTTTAGCTTTACTCAGGTTTATGCAAGCGCCATGAGAGAATCCGGAAGGACAACGCTTCCAATGCTGGCCAGCATGGTCGCAATGGGCATTAACTTTATCTTTAATCTGCTCCTTATTTTTGGTCTGTTTGGATTTCCTAAATTGGGAGTTCTTGGAGCTGCGGTTGCTACTGTTATTTCCAGATTTGTGGAGCTTTTTATAGTTGTATACGGAGCACACAAGAAAAACGGTCACTATAGCTTTTTTAACGGTTTGTACAGAAACTTTAGAATTCCTACTGACCTGATATGGCCCATAATGTCCAGATCGCTTCCTCTTTTGGGAAACGAGTTTTTGTGGAGCCTTGCACAGGCTGCGCTTTTGCGGGCATATTCCCTAAGGGGGATTTCGATAATTGCAGCAATGAACATAAGTGGAACATTGGCGCAGATATTTAACGAGGTCTTTTTATCAATAGGTAATTCAACAGGTATCATAGTCGGTCAGGAACTTGGTGCGGGAAGGCTTGTATCTGCCAGAAGAACAGCATTTAGAATGGCGGTCCTTAGCTTTGTTAGTACACTTGTTATGGGAGGGCTTCTTGCCCTGGCGGCACCATTTATCCCGCAGGTCTACAATGTGGAGCCTGAGATAAAATATCTCGCAACCAGATGCATCTGGGTTGTTGCACTGTGCATGCCCATCCATTCATATGCAAACGTATCTTATTTTACGATGAGATCAGGCGGCAAGACAGCAATAACTTTTTTGTTTGACAGCTGCTATGCGTGGATCATATCTGTGCCCGCTGCATTTCTCATTAGCAAATATACTACAATACCTGTTGTGTCAGTATTTCTCATAGTTTCTCTCGTTGAAATCGGGAAGTGCATTATAGGATTTACTCTTGTTAAGAGCGGTGTATGGGTAAAGAACATTGTAGGACAACCTTAAGTGAATTTGCGTAGTTAAAAAAGATACAGAGAGTGGGAGAAAAAATGGCAATACGCCTTTCTGACTACTTAAAAGAAAAATATGGTGAAAAGATATACAGGCTGTCACTGTCATCAGGATGTACTTGTCCAAACAGAGACGGCTCTATTGTCATGCCGGACGGAGAGAGGCTTACAGGCGGATGTACCTTTTGCTCTGAAGGCGGGAGCGGCGAGTTTGCTGCGGAAGTTGCGCCTATAGATGTGCAGATAGAGGAAGCCAAGAAACGCATTGCCGGAAAGACAGAGGCAAAAAGCTTTATAGCCTATTTTCAGTCATATACAAACACTTACGGGGATATAGACAGATTAAAGAATCTGTACACAAAGGCAGTACTTCGAGATGATATAAAGGTGTTGTCCATAGGTACAAGACCTGATTGCATAGGTGAGGATGTTATTGCCATGCTATCTTCTCTTAACAGAAATAAGCCGGTGTGGGTAGAGCTTGGACTTCAGACTATACATGAGAATACAGCTCTTGAGATTCACAGGGGATATAGCCTTGATGTATTTGAGGATGCCTATAACAGGCTTAAAAAAGCCGGAATAGAAGTGATCGTACATGTGATCATGGGGCTTCCCGGTGAAACAAAGAAGGATATGCTTGAAACTATTAAGTATTTATCAAAGCTGGAGCCCACTCTTGACGGTATTAAAATACAGAATCTTCAGCTTCTAAAAGGCACACAGATGTATGAAGATTACAAAAATACCCGTGTAAATGACAAAAATAAGTATACTTTCATGTCAATGGAAGAGTATACTGACCTTGTGGCCGAATGTATTTCTCTTTTGCCGCGGGAAACTGTGGTACACAGGATGACCGGAGACGGACCAAGGAGTTTACTTGTGGAGCCCAAGTGGTCTACTGACAAAAAGAGAGTTCTTAATATGCTTACCAGAAAGTGTAGCGGCCTGTTTAACTAATAATTGCGCCGGATTGCAGCTTATATCCCCGGCTCTTAAGAAAGAGAGGACAGAGGATGAAGAAAAAAATATTTGCAGCATTATTGCTGATGGTTATAGGTTTATGCGGGTGCAGTGCCCCGGAAGAGGATATCAAAGAGAGCAAGCTTGCAGATTATCCTATAAATGAGGAGTACAGTGTTCCGGAGGGGACACTTAGAGTTACAGCTCTTAAAGTGGGAGAAGCTGACTCTTTCATCATACAGACGACAAATCATACTTATGTTATGGATACAGGCACCAACAAAAAGGGCAAGAAGCTTGTTAAGGAGCTTAAGGATCACGGCGTTAAAAAAGTGGATGCTCTTATAATAAGTCACTATGACAAGGACCACGTTGGCGGCGCTGACAGAGTGATCAAGTATTTTGAAATAGGGAATGTTTATGTCACATACAGATCCAAGACTTCTGATGAGATGGCTGAGTATTATGCAGAACTTCAGGCAAAAGGAATCATGGAGCAGGTGATCGACAAAGAGACTACATTTGAAGCTGACGGAGTTTCATTTACAATATATCCTGCTCTTTCCAAGAGTTATGTTGACGATATCAGCAACAATTCATCGCTGGCAATGAGAGTGGTGAACGGTGGTAAGTCCATGCTCTTTACGGGAGATGCTCTTGAAGAGAGAATAGATGAGCTTATTAAGACACCGGGACTTGAGAGTACTATATTAAAGGTTCCTCATCACGGAAGAGCAAAGAAGAATTTTGAGGAATTTCTTGATTATATCAAGCCTGAATATGCCATTATTTCTGCAGAAGGGAAAAATATGGATATTCAGTACACAATGGATGTATTGGCACAAAAAGGCGTAAATACCGTACTTACAAGTGAAGGCGACGCCATCATAGATATAACTAATAGCAATGTGGATATATATTTGGAAGATCAGTAATTTGTCAAAAATTGCAATTTCCTTCTGTACTGTGGATGGCGAGTATCTGGAATATATAGACTGCGGAAGTGATAATCCCGAGGACGTCCTTGAAGGATTTACCAGTGTTGATGAATAAATACAAATTCCTATAATACGTAGAAAAGTGCGCTTTTGGCGCACTTTTTCTTTTTGAGTTTGTTTAGACATTATACTTCCATTTTGGGGGTAAAAATAGTAGAATTATAGCGTTATGGATTTGTTTGAGTATATGCGCGAAAACAATATGGAAAAAGAGTCTCCGCTTGCCGCAAGAATGCGCCCCAGGACCCTTGATGAGGTGGTTGGACAGCAGCACATTATTGCCAAAGACAAGCTTCTTTATCGCGCAATTTCAGCTGATAAATTAAGTTCCATAATTCTTTACGGTCCTCCCGGAACGGGTAAGACCACTCTCGCCAAGGTTATTGCCAATACGACCAAGGCGGAATTCACCCAGATAAACGCCACCATAGCCGGCAAGAAAGACATGGAAGAGGTGGTAAAAAAGGCCAAGGATAACCTTGGTATGTATGGCAAGAAAACCATACTGTTTATAGATGAGATACACAGGTTTAATAAGGGACAGCAGGACTATCTGCTTCCTTTTGTAGAGGATGGAACAGTCATCCTTATTGGTGCCACCACAGAGAATCCGTATTTTGAGGTGAACGGCGCTCTTATTTCCAGGTCTGTTATCTTTGAACTTAAGCCCCTTACGGCAGATGATATCAAGACACTGCTCAACAGGGCGGTCACGGATACAGAGCGTGGTATGGGCAGTTACAAAGCAGTTCTTGAGCAGGATGCGGCAGATTTTCTAGCAGATCTTGCTGACGGTGATGCAAGACATGCACTCAATGCCATAGAGCTTGGTATTATGACGACAGAGCGTAGTGAAGACGGACTCATCCATATCACCAAGGAAGTGGCGGAGGAATGTATTCAGAAGAAGGTCGCAAGATATGACAAAGATGGCGACAATCACTATGATACAATATCAGCTTTTATCAAGAGTATGAGAGGATCGGACCCCGATGCAGCGGTTTACTACCTTGCAAGGATGCTTAATGCAGGTGAAGATCCCAAATTTATAGTAAGGCGCATGATGGTATGTGCTTCTGAGGATGTGGGAAATGCTGATCCCCAGGCCCTTCAGGTCGCGGTTGCAGCATCACTTGCTGTTGAGAGACTTGGTATGCCGGAGGCTCGGATAACTTTGGCTCAGGCTGCAAGTTACATAGCAACAGCACCCAAGAGCAATGCTTCCATTATGGCAATTGATGATGCGTTGTCTACGGTAAGAGACACTGGAAATCTTCCGATTCCGCCTCATCTACAGGATGCTCATTACAAATCAGCCGCCAAGCTTGGTCACGGCATAGGTTACAAATATGCCCACGACTATCCAAACCACTATGTTGAACAGCAGTATCTTCCCTATGAGCTTAATGGCAAGGAGTTCTACAGCCCTACAGGGAACGGATACGAGAACAAGATAAAAGAACATATGAAAAAATTAAAAGGACAAGGAAAAAAGACGGATCCATGAAAAAAAGAAAGCGCAGAGTGCATACAGGGAAAAGAGCCCGCCGGAATAGAAGATTGGTAATCCTGACAGGTTCAGCCGCATTGGCTGCGCTTATTTTTGTCATAGTTATGGTAGTCACACTTATAGTAAATATGCGTAAAGATAGTGACGAAATGGCTGTGGAGCCTATATTGGAAGCGTCTTTGGAAGAACAGGGTACAAGACAGGTTGAGTACGTCAATCCTTCCATAATCAAGGAGATTGTAGGAGCAGGTAAGTCAGTATCACACGCTCTTTCCGAAAGACCTGCAACTGTTGAGATGACTCCCGACAATACTGCAGAGTTTGCCAAGATTGAAACATGTAGCATTGGGGAAGGCGGCAAGGTTGAGATTGCCGTTAAATCTGAGGGAATTCCCAAGAGTGATGACAAATATTATTATCTTTTTGAGCAGGCTACATATGAGGATGATTTTTCTTCAGAGAGTGAGCCTGTTTCCAAGATCTACAAGGGCGATGATACGTCTTTTTCAATAGAACTCAAAAAAGGAGCACCGGATACAAGGCTCTTTTCCAAATTCCGTGTTGGAGTCAAAAAGGACGGACAGTTTGTCAGCATTAGCCATCCCAAGTACATAACCAATCCGGGAGCATGCGCCGGAGGTAACTACGGTGGAATGCCTCACAGCTCTATAAAGGGATTACTTCCCTATCCTCTAAGACTTGGAGAATTAGCAGATCTTGGAGTTAATTACTGCGCATATAATATTCCGCTTTCACATATCCTCACAACTTCAGGAGGAATAGCATATACATATTGCGGCGTTACATATCATTTCAACGCTCAGGTTATGAACAATTACGATGATCTGTTTAGGAATCTCAACAGTATGGGAATAGATATCGCTGCTATTATTCTCAATGATGCCAATGTAGGAGCTTTTCCCGAGATAACTCATCCAAGTGCCAGAGGCGGATCTACAGCTCCTTACCGCATGTTTAATGCTTCGGATGCAAGTGGTGTTAAGGCCTGCGCGGCAATCGGAAGTTTTTTGGCTAACAGATATTCAGGTTCAGGTCACGGCAATGTCAGCATGTGGATCATTGCCAATGAGGTCAATGCCAGAAAAGAATATAACTTCATGCAGCATGTAGATGTTGGTACATATACAGCGGCTTATACAAGGGCGTTCCGAGTTTTCTACAATGCCATAAAGAGTCAGAATGCAAGCGCCAAGGTTTATATACCTATAGATCAGAGATGGACATACAATACAGAGAAGACCGGGGACTACGATGCCAAGGACGTACTTGATATCTTTGCTTCCTCTATCAGGGACCACGGCAATATCGACTGGGGACTTGCGGCTCACCCGTATTCTTTCCCCAACGGTAACACTGCATTCTGGAATTCATCCAAGTATGTCAATCATTCAGAGTCAACGCCTTGTATCACTATGGAGAATATCGAGGTGCTGACCGGATATATGCAAAAAGAGCAGATGCTTGATACTCAAGGCAGAGTCAGATCCATTATATTAAGTGAGGTGGGATATTCATCTACTTCCGGAGAAGCTGTTCAGGCGGCAGCCTTTGCCTATGCCTACACCAAGATGGTCAAAAACGGACATATCGATGCACTTATGCTTTCAAGACAGGTTGATGCAGGTGATGAGATCGCAGCACTGGGACTTGCTCTTGGACTTGAGAACACAGGCGGCGGACACAAGATGATCTACAATGTGTTCAAATATATAGATACCGACAAGCGAGACGAAGTTGTCGCCTTTGCTTATGATATAGTTGGAAAGACGTTCTAGGAGGATTAGATTAATGAACAACGCAGAAAAAGCACTACAGATGCACGAACAGTGGAACGGAAAGCTTGAGACCGTATCCAAGGCTCCCGTAAATTCCAAGGAGGACCTTGCAATAGCATATACACCCGGTGTTGCTGAACCATGTAAGCTCATTGCAGAGGATAAGAGCCTTGCTTATAAATATACTATCAAGTCCAATACAATTGCGGTTGTTTCAGACGGAAGTGCTGTTCTGGGACTTGGCAATATCGGACCTTATGCCGCTATGCCTGTTATGGAAGGAAAAGCAGTACTTTTCAAGGAGTTTGGAGGAGTTAACGCAGTGCCTATCTGCCTTGATACACAGGATACAGAAGAGATCATTAAGGCTGTAACTTACCTTGCTCCCGGCTTTGGCGGAATCAATCTTGAGGATATCTCAGCTCCAAGATGCTTTGAGATAGAGGAAAGACTTAAAGAGAAGCTTGATATTCCTGTATTCCACGATGATCAGCACGGTACTGCCATTGTTGTTCTTGCAGGTATCATCAATGGTCTTAAGGTAGTTGGCAAGAAAAAAGAAGAATGCAAAGTTGTTGTAAATGGTGCAGGAAGTGCAGGAATAGCTATTACTAAGCTCCTTCTTAGATATGGATTTAAGAACGTAACTATGTGTGATAAGGTTGGTATCCTCAGTAAGTCTACAGAAGGACTTAACTGGATGCAGGAGAAGATGATGGATGTAACCAATCCCGATCAGCTCACAGGTAGTCTTGCTGATGCACTTAAGGGCGCAGATGTATTTGTAGGTGTTTCAGCACCCGGTATCGTGACCAAGGAGATGGCAAGCGAGATGAACAAGGATGCCATTATGTTTGCTATGGCAAATCCTGTTCCCGAGATCATGCCCGATCTTGCAAAGGAAGCAGGAATCAGAGTTATAGGAACAGGAAGAAGCGACTTCCCCAATCAGGTTAACAACGTTCTTGTATTCCCCGGAATCTTCCGCGGCGCTCTTGAAGGTGGTGCAAAGCAGATAACAGAGGAGATGAAGCTTGCAGCAGCAGAGGCACTTGCAGGTCTTGTTCCTGATGAAGAGCTCTCAGATGTAAACATTCTTCCCGCAGCGTTTGATCCAAGAGTTGCTGACGTTATTTCCGCAGCTGTAAAGGCATTAATATGAGTTCACAGTACCTAACATTATACAAGATGATAGTTTTGTATATGCTGAAGCGCTGCGAAGTACCACTTAGCAAGGCTCAGATATACGATTTTATATTAGAAAACGAATATACAACATTCCTGACATTGCAGGAGGTCTTTTCAGAACTTGCTGCTTCAAGGCTCATTATAGAAAAGACAGTGGCTAACAGGACCTTCCTTGAGATCACATCAGAGGGAGAGGAAACCCTTAAATTCTTTGGCAACAGGATCAATCCTTCGATAAGACAGCAGATAGATGAGTACCTTCGTGCAAACAGTATGAAGCTTAGAAACGAAGCATCTATTCTGGCTGATTACAGAAAGACAGGGGACAATGAGTACACTGCTCATCTTGTGGCAAGAGAAAACGGTCAGGATATCGTAGATATAAGATTTCCTGTTCCAACAGAAGAGATTGCTCAGAGTATCTGTAATAACTGGCAAGAGAAGAATCAGGAGATATACCAGTTCCTGGTAACAGAGCTCATGAGTTAATATAAAACAGCTACACAAGTCACACCAAAAATAAGCATAAATTAACAAGTACATACATTTATAACTTAAGGCCATACTACTAGAATAATCCTAGAAGGAAAAATTTGGAGGGATTATGTCATGAAGTATGGCCATTTTGATAATACCAACAAAGAATATGTGATCGACAGGATCGACCTGCCGACATCCTGGACAAACTATCTTGGAGTTGAGAAGTTTGCCACAGTCATAAATCATACCGCGGGCGGATATTCTTTTTATGATAGCCCGGAATATCACAGAATCAGCAGATTTCACGGGAACAGCATTCCAATGGACAGACCCGGATATTATGTATATCTAAGGGATGCGGAATCTTCCGATTATTTCACAATATCTTGGCAGCCGGTGGCAAAGCCTTTGGATAAAGCCAAATATACCTGCAGACACGGTCTTTCATATACGGTCTACGAATGTGAGTATGACGGTCTTAAATGTTCACAGAAGATGTCAGTACCTCTTGGAGAAAATGTTCTTTTGTGGGACGTCAGAGTTAAGAACACAGAGGACAGGACAAGAAAACTCTCTCTTTTCTCATATCTTGAATTTTCATTTCATTCAATAGCAATAGATAATCAGAATTTCCAGATGAGTCTGTACTGCGCCGGAGCATCCTACGAGGACGGCATTATAGAGGAGGATCTTCATTATGAGCCGGATGGCTTCCAGTACTTTGCATCAAGCTTTGAGCCTGATGGATATGACTGCGAAAGAGACGAGTTCCTTGGACTCTACCATACTGAGGATAATCCCGTTGCGGTAGAAAAGGGCGAATGTTCTTCATCGGAGCAAAAAGGCGGAAATCATTGCGGAAGTCTTCAGAAGAATTTTGTACTGGAACCGGGTGAAGAAAAGCGCTTCATCTTTATGCTGGGAGAAGGAACAAGAGTAGAAGGAAAGAGGATAAAAGCAAAATACAGCGATTTTACAAATGTAGACAGAGCTTATGAAGAGCTTGCTTCATATTGGGATAACAAGATGAAAAAGCTTGTGATAGATACACCAAATGAAGGCATGAATACATTGATAAATACCTGGACCTTGTATCAGTCGGAAATAAATGTCATGTTCTCAAGGTTTGCTTCGTTTATTGAGCTGGGAGGAAGAACAGGGCTTGGATACAGAGATACCGCTCAGGATTCCATGACCATACCACATTCCAATCCTGATAAATGTAAAGAGAGAATATTGCAGTTGTTAAACGGACTTGTTTCCGACGGCTATGGCCTTCATCTCTTTGATCCGGCATGGTTTGAGGAAGAACCCGAATCAGACGGCTTTAAGTCACCTACAGTTATTCCCGTCTCTGCTTCGGACAGAATACATTCCAAGGAAGATGCATGCGCCGACGACGCTCTGTGGCTCGTACCTTCTATTACAGAGTATATAAAAGAGACCGGAGATCTTGGCTTTGCAGAAAAGATCGTTCCCTATGCAGACGGACCTACAGGCACGGTCTACGAACATATGAAAAAGATATTGGATTTCTCCGAGAGAGAAGTCGGACAAAACGGTGTTTGCAAGGGTCTTAGGGCTGATTGGAATGATTGCCTTAACCTAGGAGGCGGCGAGAGCGCCATGGTAAGCTTCCTTCATTACTGGGCGCTTACACATTTCATTGAGCTTGCCGGGAGACTTGGAAAAGCAGAAGATGTGCAGCACTATAAAGAGGTCGCCCGAAAGCTTAAGGAAGTTTGCGATAAGGTTCTTTGGGATGAAGACTGGTTTATCAGAGGAATTACCAAGAACGGCAAGAAGATAGGTACCAACAAGGATGAAGAGGGAAGAGTACATCTGGAATCCAATGCATGGGCAGTTCTTTCGGGAGCAGCAACCGGGGAAAAGGCTTTAAAAGCAATGGATGCGGTGGATAAGCATCTTTTTACCAAGTGGGGAATACTACTTAATACTCCGCCTTATACCAAGATTGACCCGTCAATTGGCTTTATTACCAAAGTATTTCCGGGACTTAAGGAAAACTCTTCAGTATTTTCACATCCTAATCCCTGGGCGTGGGCTGCGGAGTGTGTGCTTGGAAACGGTAATACTGCAATGAAATTCTACGATGCTCTTTGTCCTTATTATCAGAATGACAAGATTGAGATCAGAGAGGCAGAGCCATATTCATATTGCCAGTTTATTATGGGACCGTCACACAAGCAGTTTGGAAGAGCAAGACATCCGTTTATGACAGGTTCCGGCGGATGGGCGTATTTCTCAGCAACGAGATACATTTTGGGAATCAGACCTTCCTATGACGAGCTTGTGATAGATCCTTGTATCCCCGATATCTGGGCAGAGTTTAGGGTTAACCGTACCTGGCGCGGAGCTGAGTATGAGATAGAGGTTTCCAACCCCGACCATGTTCAGAAGGGTGTTAAGAAGATCTTTTTTGACGGAAAAGAAGTTAAAAGCATCCCTTCATGCGAAGCAAATACCAAACATAATGTAAAAGTCGTAATGGGATGATCTTGTAAAAGAGATAACGTCAAGGACAAGTTGCCCGGCGGTTTTATGATGAGGAGGAAGAAAAATGATCAAATTCGGTACAGGTGGATGGAGAGCCATTATAGGCGATGAGTTCATAAAGACCAATATTCAGCTTCTGGCCAAAGCTCTGGCTAATAAGATGAAGGATGAAGGTGTTACCGACAAAGGGATAGTTATAGGATATGACAGAAGATTTCTTTCCAAAGAAGCAATGCAGTGGTCTGCGCAGGTCTTTGCAAAGGAAGGAATCAAATCATATCTGATCAATAAATCTGTTCCTACTCCGGTTGTAATGTTCTATGTTATGAAGCATGGCCTTTCCTACGGAATGATGGTCACAGCCAGCCATAATCCGGCGCTTTACAACGGCATAAAGGTATTTACCGCAGGTGGAAGAGATGCGGATGAGATACAGACAGCCCAGATAGAGGAATATATTAAGAAGGTAGAGCCGGAAGGCCCTGCAGAGTATCTTGAATACAATGATGCCAAGGAACAGGGACTTATCAATGAGATATATCCTTTGAACGAATACATCGATAGCATCATATCCAGAATTGATATGGATGCCATTAAGAGCCACAACCTGAGAGTTGTACTTGATCCCATGTATGGAGTAAGTGAGACATCTCTTAGGATAACACTTCAGACTGCAAGGTGTGAGGTTGAGACTATTCATGACAGACATGACACACTTTTTGGAGGAAAGCTCCCTGCACCTACAGCTGCAACACTCCATCAGCTTCAGAATGTTGTGATCGATGGTCACTATGATATAGGAATAGCCACAGACGGTGATGCGGACAGAATCGGAGTCATTGATGATAAGGGTAAGTTCCTTCATCCTAACGAGATAATGGCTCTTTTGTACTACTATCTTGAGGAATTCAAGGGCTGGAAAGGTCCGGTGGTAAGAAATATCTGTACCACTCATGTTCTTGATAAGATGGCAGCAAAATACGGGGAGAAATGTTATGAAGTTCCCGTTGGATTTAAGCATATCTCAGCCAAGATGAATGAGACCGACGCAGTTATAGGAGGCGAATCTTCAGGCGGACTTACGGTGCGGGGCCATATCAAGGGAAAAGACGGTGTATATGCGGCAATGCTTCTTGTTGAGATGATAGCGGTTACCGGCAAAAAGCTTTCTCAGATTATAGAAGAATTACAGCAAGAGTTTGGAAAGATTTCCATGGAAGAGAATGACTATCATTTTACGCAGGAGAAAAAAGATGAGATCATGGACAGGCTCCTTGTTAAAAAAGAGCTTCCGGAGCTTCCCTTTGATGTGGATAAGGTAAGCTATCTTGATGGCAGCAAAGTGTACTTTAAGAACGGCGGATGGATAATCGCAAGATTTTCAGGTACAGAGCCGCTTCTTAGAATATATGCCGAGATGCCGGATCCCAAAGATGCAAAGATGCTTTGCAAATTATATGAGAACTTTTTGGAGCTGGAGCATGAATAATAAAAAATTATTCGAAACATTATATAAGGGCTTTCTTGAGCCTGAAAATCTGGAGAAGATATCTTCTGATAAGACTTATGAAGAGATGATTCTTTTCCTTAATGAATATGTAGAAAAGAAAGAGTTATACATACCCGAAGATATAGTATATGATTATTATAAGGGGGACTTTGAAACCTTTTTAAAGGCAGTAAAAGCGGTGGATGAGTCCTGGGCTGACATTTACAGGCCATCAGACAGGATATATTGCGGCTTCTGTGGCGGAAGAATTGTCAGCTTCTGTATGATTGAAGATATGGGTGTTTACGAGGAAGACGGTGTTACCTACAGAGTTGGAGGACCGGGATGTGTGGGAACAATCCCGGAATTTAGGAAAAAGGGAATCGGCCTTAAGATGATCGATAAGGCTACGCTTATTCTCAAGGAGTTATCCTATGATATAAGCTATGTTCATTACACGGGAGTTGCTCCATGGTATTCAAAGCTTGGGTACAAAACCGTCATCAAATGGAACAAAGAGGGTAAATGCGAAATCGTGGGGGTATAACAGAGATTATGAGAGGCTTGTTTAGGGGTAAGCTTGGCTTACCTTCTTTACAGCGCTCTCTTTTTCTTATTTTTCTTGCATCCTGGCTGCTTCCCATAGCAGTTCTGTCAGGATTTATTTTTATCCAATATCAGCAAGCATATGTAAAGAGAACCGAAAGAGAAATGGCGGGTGAAGCCAAGGTTTCGGGGGTGCTGATAAAATCCCAGATTGATGATGCTATTTACAAACTTTATAAAGAATCCGTCGGCGGGGAGTGGGACAGAAGATCCAGAAAAGATAATTTCCTTGTTTGGGCAAGAGCAGAGCTTAACAGGAAGTTCTATATGGACGGACAGTTTTCTTCCATAGCTCTTTATGTGGAGGATGATGAATCTCCCAGTGCCTATATCGGTAAGAACGGATATGAATACGGCAAATATGTTAATGACATAGAGCCTGTTATCATGAGGACTCTCGACAAAAAAGAGAAGATGACAACTGTGGTTCTGGCAGATAACAGGTTATATCTTGTGCAGAATCTTTTTTATACAAGCTATAACAGAAGATATGCCACATTGGTTGCAGGTTTGGACAAACAAAGGCTCTTTTCCGATATTCCCATAGATCCTCTTGACCCTTCAAAGGATGTCTATATTTCTTTTGACGGAAACAGAGAGTTACTTACCTGTGACGGTGCAGGAAGTGAGATAACCAAGGAAAAGAGGGAGATTCTTGATTTTCTCTTAGCGGGACATGATACCTATAGAGGGATTTTTAGCTACATACCGATTTATCGGAAAAACTATGAAGGCTGCAAAATAGATGCAACCGGAAGAAACTATGAGATGCAGCTTTTTTACCTGGAAAATACGAAGGATCTGTATTTTGAAATCTCCAGGATAAATATCATCGTATTTTTTACCATAGTAGGAATGATACCGATCATGCTTCTTTCCTATTATTATATGAAGAAAAACGCTGAGTATACCCAGAAGATGATGACCAAAGATGCGCAGATAGCGGCGCTCCAGGCTCAGATTAACCCTCATTTTCTTAATAATACTTTGGAGATGATGAACTGGCAGGCAAGGATGTCAGGAGATGCGGAAGTCAGCAAGATGATCGAAGCGCTGGCAACGGTGCTTGATTCCGGTATCAACAGGGAAAATGATACTCTGGTCCGTTTGGCGGATGAGCTTAGGTGCGGAGATGCTTTTCTGTATATTATGAGCATGCGATTTGGAGAAAGACTAAAGGTTGAGAAGATCATCGACAGTTCGACCCTTGGCACCTATGTGCCGCAGTTAATCCTGCAGCCAATACTTGAAAATGCCATAAAGCACGGTGTTGAGAGCGTTAACAGAGGTACCGTCTGGCTTAATATTTTTGAGGAAAAAGATGATCTTATAATTGATGTAATTAACAGCGGAAAAGCCATATCGGATGAGGAAGTGGACAGGATCAGAAAGATTATAAGCGGTGAGATGCAGCTTAAAAAGAGTGAGCCCGGAACCCACACTTCTATTGGCATTTATAACGTTAACAAGAGGATAGAGCTGATCTTTGGAGAAGAATACGGCTTAAGTGTAAATAAAGCTAGTGAGACCAATATGCAATTTAGGATGGTCATGCCCATTAGCAAAGGAGGAGAATATGAAAAAGGTGGTCATCATAGACGATGAGCCCATAATTGTTCAGGGGTTATCCAAAAGTGTAGAGTGGGCTAAATATGGCTGTGAGGTGGTGGGAACCGCCGGAAACGGAGTGGAAGGAAAAAAGGTCATCGAAGAGCTTCATCCCGACATTCTTTTTCTTGATATCTGCATGCCGCAGATGGATGGACTGACCATGATCGCAGGTCTTAAATCCGAATATTCGGATATGCAGATTGCTATACTTACGGGCTTTAGAGATTTTGAGTACGCACAGAAGGCAATCAATCTTGGCGTTGCAAGGTTTTTGCTAAAGCCCTCAAATATGGATGAGATTAATGAAGCAATCTCTCATATGGTTGAGCGTATCGACAAGAAGTCCGGAAACGCTGCGAACATACTTGAAGAGAAGGAATCAGAAGATAAAGTTGCTGATAATTTTATTGTAAGGAACGCTCTTAATTACATTGAAGAGCATTACAACGAGAAGATCCTTTTGTCAGATGTGGCTGAAAAGGTGTACGTGAGTCAGTGGCATTTGAGTAAGCTTTTAAATAAGGAGACCGGAAAGAACTTTTCCGAGATATTAAATACAGTCAGGATTAAAAAAGCTGCTGAGCTTTTAAAGGATCCTTCCAAGAGAATAAGTGATGTTGCTGATGAAGTCGGATTCCTGGATGTTGCCCATTTTTCAAGGGTTTTCAAGAAGGTAAAGGGCATATCCGCCAACGAATTCAGAAATCACACAAAATGATACAAAAATGAACAAGATGGTGCCGTGACTTAGGGATTTGCAGAACCTACAATGTTATTAGATAAAGGAAAAAGGGGGACTGCAAATGTCTAAGAAACGATCCGGAATAAAGAAAACACTGTTTCTGACAAGCATGGTCTTGCCGGGGGCAATCTGGTTTTTTTTCTTAAGATATCTTCCCATGGCCGGAATAGTGCTGGCTTTCAAAAATTATAAAGTCTATCCCAAAAATCCAACATTTTGGAATAATCTAATGCATTCAGCGTGGACAGGGCTTAAGAACTTCGAGTTTCTTTTTGCCACCACGGATTCCTGGATATACATCAGAAATACAATCTGTTATAACGTGCTCTGGATAATACTGGGACTGGTAATAGCAGTAGCATTTGCTATTATGCTTCACGAGCTTACAAATAAGTTTGTGGCAAAGACCTACCAGACTCTCATGTTTTTCCCGTATTTCCTTAGCTGGGTTGTTGCAAGTTATTTCCTGCTTGCTTTCCTTGATCCCACAAGAGGACTTGTTGATAATTTCCTTTTATCCAAAGGCCTTGAAAAGATAGACTGGTACAACACTCCAAAGTATTGGCCGGTTATCCTTACAATATGTAATCTTTGGAAGAATATAGGATATTCATCAATCCTGTATCTGGCGGCGATAACGGGTATCGACACCACTCAGTATGAGGCAGCAGCCATAGACGGAGCTACCAAGTGGCAGCAGATATTCTATGTTACCATCCCTAATTTAAGACCTATGATCTGCATACTTCTCATTATGAATGTAGGTAAGATCTTTAATTCGGACTTTGGTCTGTTCTATACGGTTCCCCTTAATTCGGGTTCCCTTTTCTCGGCGACGCAGGTTATTGACACTTACATCTACCGAGTTTTGACAGCCACCAACAATATCGGAATGTCAACAGCGGGAGGACTTTTGCAGAATGCTGTAGGTTTTGTCTGCATCATGTTCGCCAATAAGGTGGTAAAAAAGATTGATGAGGACAGTGCACTGTTCTAAGGGAGGATATATGGCTAATGCTAAGGTAAAGAAAAGAAGGATAAATTCCATATCTGTTCCGGCAGAGATCATATGTCATATTGTGCTTATCCTGTTCTGTCTTCTGTGTATTGTACCTTTTGTTTTCGTAGTTATCATATCTTTTACATCACAGGACAGCATTAGGGCGATAGGATATTCATTCTTCCCAAAGACAACGTCTTTTGAAGCATACAACTATGTTATGAAGCTGGGAGATCAGCTGTGGAGGTCCTACTTTAACAGCTTTTTTATAACAGTGGCGGGCACTTTCTTTACAATGCTGGTTACGATACTTTATTCCTACGGTCTTTACAGAAAGGATTTTAAATTTAGAAAGTTCTTTACCTTCTGGGCATTCTTTACAATGCTCTTTGGAGGCGGACTTGCACCTACATACGTAGTTTGTAAGACGGTACTTGGGCTTTCTGACAGCTACTGGGCAGTGATAATCCCTATGCTCCTTAATCCCTTTAACATTATTGTTATGAGGACTTTTTTCCAAAGCTCAATTCCTGAGGAGCTTATAGATGCAGCGGCTATTGACGGAGCAGGAGAATACACGACGCTGTTCAAGATCATTATTCCTATTTCCAAGCCGGGAATAGCAACGGTGGGTCTTCTATCCGCATTGGCGTACTGGAACGAATGGTTTATTCCAATGCTGTATATAAGAGAAGCCAAGTTCTATCCGCTTCAATATCTGCTTATGCAGATGCAGACCAAGGTTGATTTCCTGGTAAAAAACTCCTCGATGATAGGAGCGGAAGCAAGCAATATCGTAAGCGACCTTCCCTCAGATTCGCTTAGGATGGCGCTGGTTGTACTGATCGTTGTTCCCATAGCTTGTGCTTATCCGTTTTTCCAGAGATACATTGTATCCGGACTTACGATAGGTTCAGTGAAGGGTTGATGTTAATAAAACACGGGAAAGTGTTTTTAATTAAGAAGGAGGGTTATATGAAGAAGAGAATTTTGGCAGTATTATTATCATGCACGATGGTACTGGCTGCTGTTGGCTGTGGTGCTTCGAGTGGTGGACAGGTGCAGATTGGAGCGGATTCAGGCAATTCTGCACAGGCTACTTCTGAAGGTGGAGATAATGCAGGTGCAGCAGAAGTTGATGCAGCTTCTCTTGATCCTGTTACTCTGAAGATGTATTTCCACGGAAGTAACGTAACTGATGACAGCAAGGTAATGGAAGAGGTAAATGCTTACCTTAAGGACAAGATCAATGTTACTTTGGAGCCTATTTGGGGCACATGGGGTGATTTTGATCAGAATGCAGTACTTGCGCTTCAGGGTGGAGACGATATCGACATTTACTTTACTTGCTCATGGAGTGCCGATGAGTACAACAAATTTGCAAGAGACGGTTATTGGGTAAGACTTGATAATCCTGAGAACAACCTTATTGAAAAATACGGTCAGGATCTTTGGAATCTTCTTCCCGAAGTTCTTGTAAACGGTGCAACAATTAACGGAGCAGACGGATACGGCGTATACGCTGTTCCAGGCTACAAGGATATCGCAACTCAGAACTGCTGGGATGTAAATGTGGATCTTCTTGAAAAATACGGATACACATTGGACGATATCAAGAACACTGACTATTACGGATTTGAAGAGATCTTAAAGAAGGTAAAAGAAGGTGAAGGCAAGGATTTCTATCCTCTTCTTGTAGAAGGTGCAGTACTTGAGAGAATGGTTGATAACACAATCATCGTTACAGGTGACAGCGCAACAGGTAACTTCATGTCTTACTATCTTGATCCTACAGATGTTTCCAAGCCAGGCAAGTACGGCAACAAGTTGGTAAACAAGTTTGAGACAGAAGAGTTCAAGAAGTTTGTAGACCAGACAAGAAAGTATTATCTTGAAGGATTTATCGATCCTGCAATGGGTAACAAGAACCAGGCTAACGACACAAGAACAAACAAGCAGCTTTCAGGTGAGTATCTCATCGGAACTCAGTCCTATTCACTTGGATATGAGCTCCAGGCTTCACAGGAGAGAGGAATCCACGTAGAGATGGTTCCTTGCACAGATGCTTATGTTGATACAACATCTTCACAGGGTGCTATGATGGCTATCTCAACAGCTTCCAAGAATCCTGACAGAGCAATGATGTTCCTTAATCTGTTAAATACAGATCCTACTCTTATGACACTTCTTAACTATGGTGTAGAGGATATCCACTATACCAAGAACGGTGACGGAACCATTACATTTACAGAGAAGAGAGCTGATTATCAGCCTTGGACAAATGGTGTTGGTAACGTAACGATCCTTCCTCCTACAGATGCACAGGGCGTGGATTTCTGGGATGGATTTAAGTCATACTACGGAGCAGCTAAGGAGATTCCTGTTCTTGGATTTGCATATGATTCTTCACAGATGGAATCACAGATGGGTGCTGTAGCAAATGTTGTTGATGAGTACATGCTCTCACTTTGCACAGGAACAGTTGATCCGGAAGAGAAGCTCCCTGAGTTCCTTAAGAAGCTTGACGACAATGGTATCAAAGGAATTATCGATGACGCCAACAGCCAGCTCGACACCTTCATGGCAGCCAAAGGACAGTGATGTTATTGGTTGGCCGGCCGGGGGTAAGTGATACATTATAAAATGCTTATCTTCGTCTGCGGTGTGATTTTCTAAAACTCAAAGAGCTGCAAATGCCTCATTTCATGTTATTCAGAGAAATCGGCATTTGCAGCTCTTTTTCGTTTAGAAAATCATCATCCTCGTCCGAGTATAGCGCATTTTATAATGTATCACTTAATCCCTCGGCCGGGCGAATGCGGGACGATGCTAACTTATTATTGAATGGCGGTAGGCTTTAATGATATACGAATTGCTCTATGACTTCGTCATTCTCGCAATTCTGTAAAAATACGGTATTCATTAGTTATTGAATGGCGGTAGGCTTTAATGATATACGAATTGCTCCATGACTTCGTCATTCTCGCAATTCTACAATAATTCGGAATCCGCGTTATCACGCTACTTCCTCATTATTGTTAGGGCCGTAAATTAAAAACATTCCACCTTCATGCAAGCATGAGGTAGAATGTTTTAATTACGACACCTATATCATTAAAGCTGCTGACGGGAATCGAACCCGTGACCTCCGCACTACCAATGCGACGCACTACCGACTGTGCTACAACAGCTTGGGACTCATCAGAGCCACGAACATTATTGTAGCAATAGAAGATT
>JAEEXE010000027.1 GCA_016291375.1 Butyrivibrio sp. | reverse complement strand
AATATTCATCGATTGGGTAGTATCCAAGGCTCTCTCCCATCAGTTCTTGTGATTTTGCAATCGCAAACTTAAGTGTGAAAGGAATTGTGGCAACAACCACAAGACCAATGTAAAAGCAAAAATCCAAGATAGCTTTAACGAAACTGTTTAATCTATTATCCATAATTTCCTCCAAGTACTTGTATAACTATTATATATCACATCACTTTTTGCTTTGCAATATATTTTTATTGATTTACAATAAATATTTGCTGTTTCACGAAAAAGAGGCTGCAAAAGCAGACAACATCTTTACAGCCTCTTTTATCCTTTTCTACTCTCCGGTATTCTCTCCCACCGCCTCATAGGCAGTGTAATAAGTTTCTGTCCTGTCGAATCTGTAGTACGCATCGCCGCTTATACTGGCAATGCTTCCCGGTGTAACGCACACATCTCCCTCGTTATGAGGAATAAGCCAGATACAATCAACCAGCTCGTCCTTGTCAAAAAACAGAACGAAAGCATCTACTTTAACCTTCTTATCGCTGAGGTTCTCCGCCGCAAGCACCACAGAATTGCCCTTTTCCTTGGTGTAGACAACCACATCTTGCGACATATCTTTTTCATAGGGAAGTCTCTTGGTGACGGAAAACTCATACATTGCGGGAATATTGCCCCCAAGTTCATTCTTATCAAATCTTCCCTCAAGGACAAACTTGTCATTATCTTCAACGACTTCAACACACTTCTCAGAAATTGCCAGTTCTTCACCATCTTCATCCCTTGCGGTAAAGCGGCACTCGTATCTGCACCTTCTTCCCGTCTTATTCTGAAGAACAAGGACAGGATTACAATTGTGCACATCCTCTCTAAAATACTGGGCAATCAAAAGAGTTCCTACAGGAAGGCCTCCATAGGAAGGCATATCGTCATCGGAAGCTCCGATCTTGTCACTTATCGGCTTCTTGTCATAAGACTCCGTCACATCCTCAAGCTTTTCGAAGATATCGGAATTATACTGTGAAGTATCGATGGAATCTTCGCTATGTACCGCTTCATCACTTCCGGTACCGCTGTCTTTTTGAGCTGAATCTTTATTATCTGCATCAGCTCCATCGTTCATACCCGCACTGATATCCATATAATTGGGGTCATCTGACTTAATTCCATTGCTGACATAATACATATCATCAGAGGAATCTTCTGCAGATGTCGCATCCTGCGCCGACATTTCTTCGCTATCCGCATTTTCTTCAGATACTTTGGCTTCGTTTACCGCCCGGACTTTTTTTATCCATTCCATGCCAAAACCCATATTGGAATAGTTATCGTAGATTATACCCGGCACAATCATAAGACCGTCTTCTCTTGGATAGGGAAGGTTAAAGCCGTACGAATTTATGTACATGATAATGGGAACTATTACTCCAACCAAAGACATGGCAAGAGCCCTTGCGCGGGTTATGGATCTTTTTTGAACAAAGCAAATGATACTTAGGATAAGAGCTATAAAAGAAGGCACTATCCCCACAAATGCCAAAGACGCAATAAGCCCTATTATAGATAGAACAATCGTGATCACTATTATATGCATGAAACATCCCCTCATAGTTTTTGCATATTTTAATAATAAACTACTGTGAAAAATTTGCTCATACGAAAATTTACGAAAAAAATCTATTGTCAATACTTGTATCTTATTTTTTTTGAGCTACAATATATTGTAGTTAGAGAAGTATTTTTATGTTTTTACGGAGGTATGAAAAATGAATAGTGTTGCTACAATGGAGGCTCTTGATTCCCATATTATTCGCAGCATTCTTCGCTCAATGATCAACGAACACTGGTCCGTATCCGAGGCACTGGATGAATACGACATCCCCGAGGATCTTCGCCCCCAGTATGAGGCACAGATTGAGGAATGTTTTGTAGATTGATCATCTGATTTTCATTCTCTTATCATTTTTCAAGAAGTCTTAGACCAACGTCATATACTTTACCATCTACCGCGTCGCCGAGCCACTTAGCCATGGATATTCCATCCTGGGTGAACACAGCGAAATGTAGTTCTCGTACGCTCGTATGAACCGTTCCTCCCATAGTTATAATGGGCAGCTTAAAGTCATCGACGTAGACGCCAAAAGATGGTGTTATTTTCTTCAGCTCACTTATCATCTCCGTGAGCTGTTTTTTGTACACATCCTGTACCTTCTTATCCGTCTTGTATTTCTTGTTAACTATCTCATTGTAATATGCGCTCAGAAGATAATCCCTCTCCGAGCTTGAATACAGATATCTGAACCTGTCACCGTATTTGTTATAAAGGTTCCTATACCAGTCAAGAGTTATATTATCAGAAACAATAGGCTCCCAGATGCTCTCCTTGCTCTGCCAGATGGTCTTAGCTGTCTTGCGCCACTTCTTGTACAAGACCATGCCACTGTCTGAAAAAAGAGTGATGCTGCCTGTCTTGGGATACCAGTCGTCTGCTATCTCTCCTGCAAGAGCCGGTACTGCAAACGCCCCGGCGGAATTGCCGGCGATAAGTATTCTCTTGGGATTGGGAAAAAGACGTTTCGAAACCTTCATACTCTCAAGGAAATTGATATATCCATGGAAGTGAAGGACGTCCTCGCCGCCATCCTCCGTCTTGTACGTATAATCGCTGTTACCTACGTGAAGATCTCCCGTTGCGTAGGTTACAACAACAAAACTCCAGTCTCTGAACGGATTCTTGGGAGAACTGATATCCGTTATGCCCACATTGATATTAAAGATCTGGGTAAATGGTCTTAGATTGTTCCAATAGAAATTAGGCTCCCATGCTGCGGCTTTTCCAACAGTTACAGGCCTTGCGGCCGTGTACTCATTCCAGGCCATACCTCCCCCGGAAAAGAAAATACACAGTTTATCAGGGTCGCCGATCTTGACATAGATATAATACTCAGAGCCATCCCCTGACATTCCCTTATCAAGAGTGACTCTGTACCATGTGTTGCTCTCCGGATTCTCAGGGAGCTCGTATGCCAGATAATCATGGTTTTCCAGAGCTTTTCCTACAGAAGTTTCTATGAAATCACCGAATTTGGAGGCAAATGCAACTCCGTGCTTTAAGTTCTTTTTTACAAGTCGCTGTTTCTTGTCCATTATCCCCTCAATGCGCTTCACAGCTCAAAGCGCGCTTTTTACATATTAAACATCTTCTCCGAGGCCTTCTTTAGGTCTCTGAATCTAAAGATAACAACTCCTGCAATCAGGATCAGATAACACATAATACTGATACCTACAGGCCAAGGAAGTTTATTCATTCCCTTATAAATGAAATAGATCTGCGCAAGAGCCATAATGAGATCAAAGATGATGTAGAAAATATACTCATCAAGTCTGAGCTTAAGGGCAATTGCAGTAATAAGTGTAACTATCGCAAGTCCGATAAGTGTCATCGGAACCATCCACTCAACACTCCAGCCATGGAATCCGGTCTTGAGATCGATGTAGATATCTACCACGATCGCTACTATAACCTCCCAGGTTATGACCTTTAGAATATTATTCCTAAGGTAAACGGTAGTAAGTATAGTGACCCATCCCGCCAGGAATCCCAGCATAAGCGGTCCAAAGAAGGAATACGTCCTTCCCGTCATAATATCTATAGTTGCAAAAACAATCTCCACCGCAACAAAAATAAAGGTGCATATCTTAAGGAATGTGATATGGCTCATTACCTTTCTTTTAAGTGTAGGAAAAGCCGGATTTTCAGCACCCTCTACATTCTTGAGCTGTCCCTGGCAAAGGGGGCAACACTCTTTTTTACCTCTTATATTTATCTTACATTTAGGACAAATCTGCATCTTCTAACATTACTCCTCATCATAATCATTGCTGCCAAGCTCAACCTCAAGCCCCATATCCGTGAGACATCTAAAGAAATTGAGCATTACTCTGTGGGTCTTATAAGGTGAGACTTCACCAAATACCATCTTATCCTTATAAGAGCACACAGTTATCTGCTGAGACGCAGCTGTCATAAAGGCGCTGAATCTGTCTATATAATCTTCCACTTCTTCCGGCATCTTGATCTGTCCCAGATTGGACATTGAGCTTGTAACGCCCTTCTTGGCATTTCTGTCAAAGAATCCGATTCCCATATCCTTGATGGGAAGAGGTATGATCTTGATTCCAACGTTGTGCTCAAGCGCCGAATAAGAATTCATTGTCTTCTGAATATTCTCAGAACTAAGCTTTTCCTTAAAGCTCTTGTCAACAAAAGAGATTATCTCTTCAAGTTCCCCGGTTCCCTGAGCCGGATCGTAATCGATATTGATAACGCCAAAGAAATTGCGTGCAGTTCCGCTCTTAAAGAACTGACGCAGGTTAACGGGCACGCTTACAACGATATGTCTTTTACGCTGGAAAAGACTCATACTCTGAAGCACAGCCTTAATATAAACCGCAACACACATAACTCCCACGGTTGTGTTGTACTTATGAGCAACATCCAGGAATTTGCCGGCAGAAATAGTACCTTCCAGCAAATGAGGAAGAAGGTTATCGTCGATCTCTCCCGAAAGCTGATATGCTCTTACGGAAGACATCTCGCGAAGCTGTTTAAGCCCCTTTTGCTTGCTGTAAAAGTCCCTGAAAGCATCACCGTTCTTCTCCTCCATGGAAAAGTCATCAAATGGAGTGATATCCGCTTCCAGACCATGTTTTAACTGAAGATATCTGATGATCAGATTCTTAAAGAACATGAACGCCCCCGTTCCGTCCGCCAGAACGTGGAACATCTCAAGATTGATTCTCTTTTCATAATAATTTACTCTGTATAGCAGGTTCTTGTGTCCGGGAATATAGAGAGGGAGACACGCAGGTGTACTCTCTTTTTCCACGACAGCTCTCAGATTGCTGTCTTCAAGATAGTACCAGAAAATCCCCCTGTGAAGTACACAGTTAAAAAACGGAAACTCCTCTATAGTCTCATCCAGAGCTGTCTGAAGTGTATTCTTATCAACTTCTTCCTTGAGCTCACAAGTAATCCTAAATACTCTTGTATTGGCTCCTCTTGCAGTCGAAGGAACTATCTTGGCTGCATTATCGAGCTTATACCAATTGGCACTTCTGTTCATAGATCTTTTAACACCATTATTTCTTACCTTAGATATTTTCAAGTCTCTCGGTTACAATCTCCATGTCGCCGCGGCTGACTCTGTAGATAACATCTTCCAAGGTAATAAACTTCTTTCCTCTGATAAATTTTAAATGCTTGGGAGTGAACCTCATCTCAATGCCCTTGGGCTCTATCCCGTTATTGACTCTATCCTGTATTGTACCACAGGTATCCTCGGGATCATGAGGCATACTCTTACTAAGTATACACAATAAAGTCCCGGCTGTCCTCACCAAACCTTCAGCATTTGCATCCATAGCGGCATCAATTGACTGAGGCGCGCCGATAGACCACTTCTTCATATTGTGATATATACCGTACTCGCAGTCAAGTTCTACAAGTTTCTTAGCTTCACTATCATAGAGCCATGCTTCATTTCCTTTTGCGAACATATCGCTGACTTTAAAAAGTCCTCCCTCATAGGGAAAGCTGATACCCGCATTGGTGCACCCTGTTATCATGATGCCTGCGTTTATCTCTGTCACCTCGTCCTCATAATCAGCGATATTCTCATTTCCCTCGTAATTAACGCCGCTTCCCTTATTATCCGCGACATTCTCTTTTTCTTGGATATTCATGCCGCTTCCCTTATCATCCGCGACATTCTCTTTTTCTTGGAAGGTCACGGCCCTGGTGTCGACGCCGAATATCACCTGCCCGGTGGCAACCTTATCTTCTATCCTGCCTTTTTCCTTATGGCTGATCCTGTGAGAATAGTCGTAAGGAGTCTGCACGGTGAATCTGTCGCTTCCGCACTCCTCAAAAGGTCCCGATACGGGGGCTCTTCCTCTTTTACGCCCGAAATAATCAGTGTCAAAAGAGATACTGCTTCCGTCAGGATTTTCAAATCTTTGCTCGGATTCAAAGGCATTTCCGAGGCTCTTACTGTTAACCGGCACAGTAAAGCCTCTTGGAAGGAATTCATACAGATTGGTATGAATCGTATATCTTCCGTCAGTCTCATCAATGTAGAGCGTTATCTTGTGATCCTTGTCCACATGGCAAAAGCCCTCGTTGTCGCAAGGGCGCGCTCCGTTAAAGTACGCATTTCCTCCAAGATATACCGGCAGATGATCATAGTAGATATCATTATTGCCGTAAAGCTCCATGGCATTACCCTTAAATCTTTCGAAATACTCGGAAGGCATAGGATAATTGTTGTAGGGAATTGTTCCGCATATAAAGTTATTAAGATCCATTGTATCGCGATTATTGGATACGCAGTAATTAACCAGATCTTCCCTGACAGGCTGCTGTATAAAGATGTTGTTATAAAATCTTGCATCACCGTGAAGGATAGTCATAAAGCCTGCAATCTTTGTTGAATGAGGCACATGATACGGCGTATATCTGTCGGATGCAAATCTCTTTCCAAGATTGCCGGTACCCTGTCCTACATAGGTAAAAGAGCCTGCTATAAGATTATGTACAAAGGCTATGCCCTGAGTGCTTATCCTTGCAGCAATATCAGAGAGCAGCAGGTTGTGATCAACAAGCGTAGGGCCGTGGGAAACCTCTATAAAGATATCTTCTCCAAGAGACAGCTCATCTTCTATTACAGTTCCCTTAGGCGGAACATTGTCGTGCATGAAATTAAGATTAACTCTTGTGCCCTGAGCCTCCCAGTCAAGCCATATACCTCTGGTACAGTGATCGATATGATTGCGCCTAATCTGAGTGTCTATAGCCGCATGTAACTTGATACCAGCTATCTCAGCGCCTCTTAGATTGTGTTTGATATTGATATGATGAATATGATTATCTTCTATTGTACAGAAAGCACCGCCCATATGACCAACGATACCTGTCTGTCCGCAGTCGTGAATATCGCAGCGCCTTATTATATGTGAGCCCACATTCTTTTTATCCCAGCCTTCATTGACTGCCTGGCATACTGCATCCCTCTGGGTCTGCGTTCCATCTTTTAACCAAAAGCTCGTCCACTTGTTGTTGCTGCCGGCCTGAAAATACTTGCCAAGACTGATACCGCAGCACTTAGACTCAGAAATCTCGCAGTCTTCGATTATCCAGCCTTTAGACCAGTTTGGACCTATCATGCCCTCCTGAAAAGCTGTCGGTGGCGCCCACTGCGTTGCAGCCTGCCTGATGGTAAGGCCAGAAACAGTAATATAATTGATGCCTATTCTTGATGGGAAAAAACATGCCTTACGGACTGAGAACTCCACATTCTCCCTGTTGGGGTCAAGTTCTCCAAAATTGGCATAGATAACTGTTGTGTCGTCTTCCTGAGCAGTAAACCACACAAGATTTGTTGATGCAATGTCCCATGATCTCTTATCTTCCACAGGATGCATGCAATATGAAAGATCAAATACTTCCAGCATAGATCTTCCGTTTAGATATACTTCTCCGGTATGAGGTGTCTCGTCTTTGCTTGCAAAGAACCAGTCCCCATGAATAACATCTGTATAAGGGTTATAATCTCCAAAATAGCTGTTGGGAATGCGAACCCTCCACACATTCTCAAAAGCCTCCCAGTCGCTTAAAACCTCAGCTCCCGTGATCACAACATCCCCCTTGGATGCTGCCTTATATGTGATCGGCTTATCCTTAGTTCCGGAACAAGCCGGTCTGACCCACTCTCTGTAAATCCCCGGCGCAATAATAACCACGTCGCCTTCTGCGGCTACTAAAGCCGCCTCGGAAACAGTCTTAAAAGGATGATCGATAGAACCGTCTCCGCTTCTTAACACGCTGTCTGCTACGTAAATCTGCATATCCGCCTCCAAAAAATCCTGTTTTGACCTTTTGTGAATCTCACATTATAATTATACCACAGTAGAGCATTTTCTTAAGAAGCGGCTGTTTTGCCACAGATATGTATCTATATCAAAAAAGAATTTCACGGAGTAATAACGATGGCACGAATGAAATATATATACGCTATTGCAATCCTTGCAGGCTTCATACTCGCAGGACTTCTCATTAACTTCATTACAAAGCTCGTGTTCTGACTTCTGTCAGGACCCCAAAGTAATGGGTTCTTAGCATGAGTTTTAACAATGCGTAGTGCCGGCGAAGGGCTCATCCGCGTTTATGCTGATAACGATCGGAATCTGCTCTGGCAATGAAGGACTGTATTGTTATGGGCTGCTCAAAGTCATACTGAGCGATTCCCACACTTACGGAAAGCTGATAAGGACTTCCGATACTTGCTTCAAGTTTTTTGACATTACTCTTAATCTGATCCGCAAGCCAGCTTGCCTCAGCTCTGTATGCCATCTCGGCAACTATTATAAATTCATCCCCGCCATATCTTGAAATAAAGAATCTGTTTCTCGGACCCTGGCAGGCATCCTTAATAGCTCCCGCTACTCTCACAAGGATCTTGTCTCCCTCACTGTATCCGTAATTATCATTGATAGCCTTGAAATTGTCCACATCAACCATAAGGATAAACAGCGGCAGCTCCGGATCCTCCACATGCATCTTCTGTGTAAGATATTTGTACATCTGATTCTTGTTATTGAGCTGTGTGAGCGGATCTATGGATATCATGTTATCCATGTACGTACTATACAGATAGAATACTGCTGCAACTTCACCATAGCACAGGAAAGGAATTCTCCAGTACATAGCCTGCAATATTCCAAGCACAATTGGAGCCACAGGGAAAAGACCTATCATAAGATATATGTATCTGTCTGTGTATATATTCCTGCAAAATGCCCTTCTAAAGGCGTTAAAAGATGCTGCGATCATATAGCCGAAGGGAACAAGCACCAGGATAAAATAGAGTCTTCCTCCCCTCAAAACGTTATTCTCATCAACATAATAAACAAGACCGGTTCTATAGGCTGTAATACACAAAAATGCCGCAATCCAAATAGGAATACTCAAAAGCACCCTATTAAAGTCAACCTCAATATACTTCTCTTTTTGCATGATCTCAGAGAGAATGAACCAGATATACGCAGCTATGCTGAGTAATATGTAGGTAAAAATATTGGAAAGGTACACAAGTGTCATGGATCTGCCAAGGCAGCCACCGTCCACAAGTGCCCAGAAAATCTCCGCCGCAGAATAAACAATAAGCGTGATAATAAGATTTCCCAAATAAATCTGTGTAAGCTGTTTGTTGATACCTTTATTTATCTTGAAAAGAAGCAGGCCAAGTAGAAAAATACAGGCCAATTGTGCCTCGACATAGTAGAAGACGTAACCCAAATTATGGACCTCCGAACATTCAATGAGCAGCCTCGCAGCCGCTCATCGTACAAATATTTTAGCACGAAATCTCATTAATTTGTGAGATTAATTTTAGCTAAATAAAATAAAATCATACTCCGTTGGCAATGGCTTTCAGAGCGTCAAATTCTGATTCGTATACTCCTCCCATCGCCTCTATATCTTCCCATGTATACCAGGCTCCGCTAAGCTGGATACCATTTATGGAAATGTCAGTTGTGATAACCATAAAAGGTTTATTATTCACAACAATATATGCTGTTCTGTTAATTCCGAAGGGAGTGACATAAACATGCCCGGTATCTATAAGGTGATTCAACTGATCTATTGAAGTTGTCTTGGATAAAGGTATTGTCTTTACCATGCTCCCATCCCCTTCTTTTTTAGAAAAATGAGCAGAAAAAACCAGGTAGTATAAAAATATTATACTATCTGGTTTTTTGAGTGTAAATTCGTTTATATTTATTTAATATTTCCCTAATTCCGTTTTCATTTATTAGGGAGAGGCCAGATGGAAAAGTCTGGTATTGTGGGCCTTTTATTGTTTTTCCCTGATGTTTAATGCCGTATACAAGTGCATATGCTCAGATATTTCTAAGATCAAGGAGATTTTCAATCTCGCGGGCCTGATCTTCTTCGCGCTGTTCTCTTTTCTTTTGCCTGAGCGTCTTGGTAGAAGCCTCTTCCCTTGAAACATGCGGAAGATTGTCTGGATCATAGGGATTTCTGGAAGTAATGGTAATAGTCTCCCTTCTCTCAGGCATCATATCCTTAGCAATATCCTCCTCAACCTCTTGTATCTGCTGCTTGGCAGGTATCTTGGGATTGAGATTGGTCTCGGGAATCTCATCAAGATTGGGATGTTTCTCATTCTTCATAGACACAAGAAATGCGATAAGATCAACGTTTATATTGGAGATACTACAGCCAATCGCCTTCTTCTTGCCCACCTTGAAGTTCCTTACTACAACGGTGCTAAGCTCGTAATTATGAAGGGATGATCCGTATCTAAATCTCACATCGATGCGGTCGCCTTCATTGCAAACTGTATCATTATCAAGCACCAGAGATATTCCCCTCATGGAAATATCATGAACAGTGCAGTTCTTAAGATCAATATTATTGCCGTTTATAGACATAATGCCCAGTCTGTCGATAAAGAATCTCTCCGCGCGTCTTGAATTCTCAGGTTCAAGCTCAGACAGATATCTGATCAAATGGAAATTGCCATATCTGGTCCTAACAGGAGTGACAGTTGTAGATACGAATTTATATATTCTTCCGTCTCTTTTGTTCCTGATCTCTATATTGGCAGGCTCAAGGAATCTCATGTACTTCCCAAAGTATTCCATCGGTTTAACAAGAAGTCCCGCAGAGCAACCAAAGATTGCCTCTGTCATGAGGACTATACCGTGTCCCGCAACAGATGCATGAATCTTGACTTCTGAGCCGTTAGAAATATCACTTAAATTCATAAAACTATCCCCACAACTTCACGTACTGATATCATAGGCCGAACAATATTCGGAATCCGCATTTTCATGCTACTTCCTCATATTGCCTATTCATCTACTATATCATGATATACGATTTGCCCCATGACTGACGTCATTCCCGCAAATCTTTTTTCTTGTGCATTCCTTACGTTTATCATGATATACGATTTGCTCCGCAGCTTTCGCTGCTTCCGCAAATCTACAAATATTCGGAATCCGCATTATCATGCTACTTCCTCATATTTGTTCGGGTCATGAATCCAAAATGATTTTCATGTAAACATGAAATCATTTTGAATTATGACACCTATATCATGATATACTATTGAAGAAAAAAAAGGAAGAAGTACATCCGGAGGAATATGACATGATAAAAGAGAACCTTGAATACGTTGAAAATAGAATATCCGAAGCTTGCAAAAGAGCCGGCAGAGATAGAAAAGAAGTTACCCTAATAGCAGTAAGTAAGACCAAGCCTGTCAGTGATATTAGAGAAGCAATGGCCTGCGGCATTACCGTTTTTGGTGAGAACAAAGTGCAGGAAATGCGAGATAAACACAATGAAATAACAGAGCCTCTTTCATGGCATATGATAGGCCATCTTCAGGCCAATAAAGTTAAGTACCTTCCCGGAGTTGCCTGCATGATACACTCAGTAGACAACAGGAAGCTTGCAGATGAGATTGAAAAGCAGGCCTCTAAACACGACATCGTTATGGACGTCCTTGTTGAAGTAAACATGGCTCACGAAGATACCAAGTTTGGTCTTTCTCCCGACGAAGCAATTGATTTTGTAAAAGAGATAAGCACTCTTCCACACCTCAACATCCGCGGTTTCATGACAATCGCCCCCTACACTGAGGATCCGGAGTCTAACCGTGTGTATTTCAGAGGTCTTCGCGAGTTAAAAGACAAAGTAAATGAGCTAAACATTCCGGGAGTAAAAATGGATACTCTCTCAATGGGAATGACCGGCGACTACGAAGTTGCCATTGAAGAAGGCGCCACCTTCGTGCGCGTAGGCACAGGCATCTTCGGCGAACGCGATTACAGTAAGAAAGCCTGATCATACCTAAAACTATTGATAAAAAAACTGAGAGAAATCAACACTTATAAAATCCTTCATATATTAAGGAGCATAATCATGAGTATATTTGATATATTTAAGAAAAAAGAATCCGCTGTAAATTGGAATAATGCTTACAAAGCAAATCCGCAGTTTTATTCCAAACCGGATGGAAATCCTTTCTGTGCTTTTGCCTTAACTGAGAACACAGAAACCATCTTACCAAGAGCACCACATTATGCAGTTGAAGGCAAGGAATTATCTGACTATAAACTTATGCTTGTGAGCACAACAAAGGACGGCATTGTCGGTGATTGTGATTACTTTGATGCTATCAAAAAACTTGAGTCATTCAAATTAGATTCAAACAATGAGAACATCTTAGTTAAAGGACTATCACTTTCAGAAATGGAAGAATTATTAAAATAAGTCGCAATTCATTGTTTAACGGGGGCGATTACAAATGAATTTTGATAGTTTTAATTGGATAAGAGAACCTGCAGAATTCACAATTAAATCAGATTGCATAGAAATAACTACAGAGCCTCATACAGACCTGTGGCAAAGAACATATTATCATTTTCGTAATGATAATGCTCCGGTATTTCAGATGGACACAGAGGAAAAATACTTTTCTTTTGTCGTAAAAACTGACTTCTCAGAAAGCCATCATAGGTTTGATCAGTGCGGAATTGTCATGTATCTGGATAGTGAAAACTGGTTAAAAGGATCTATTGAATATGAAAATGAATCGTTCCAGCATCTTGGCTCAGTGGTAACCAATCACGGTTATTCAGATTGGGCAACGACTGAAATTCCGGCGGATGTAAAGACGATGTGGTATCGCCTTAGTCGTAGAGAAGATGATTATTGTATCGAATGTTCTAAAGATGGAAAGACCTTCAGCCAGATGAGGGTATGTCATATGTGGGAGGGCGCCGAAAAAATCAGTTTTGGAATCTATGCTTGCAGTCCCGAAGAATCAAGCTTTAAAGCTCTTTTTACTAATATGAACATTATCGAATGTGCATGGAAACCACATGATGGCCAACAGCCGGATTGACTTTCAGGATAACTGGTTAAGCAAATCGGAATTTGCAGAGGTGAACGATATGGTTGATTATGGACTAAATGATAGAGTAGCTATTATTACAGGAGCAAATAATCCGTGGGGAATTGGAGCAACGACAGCATTGGCTTTTGCTCGTGAAGGAGCAAAGGTTGTCTTAGTATATAAAAAAATCTTCAGGACGTTTGATGCATCCAGGATGGATAAAAATGGTGCAGACAGATACTACGGAGCAAATGCGGGAACGGCAGAGGTGGTAGAAAGCAAACTCAAGGAAATGGATGCGGAGTATCTTGTCTTAGAAAGCGATATTTCAAATGAGGATGCAGTAAAGGAAATCTATTCTACAGTCCTTGAAAAATATGGTCGAGTTGATATTTTGCTTAATAATGCCGCAACAGATGACGAAACTGGCCATGATACGATTGAAACGATTACGCAAACTGTGATTGATGATACTTTTGCGGTCAATGTTCGTGGGAGTATTTTGATGATTCGAGAATTTGTTAAACATCGTGGTGATTATGGAAGAATCATCAACATCTCTACTGATGCAGCGCAAATTTTCGCAGGTCAGATTACTTATGGAGCAAGCAAAGCAACCTTAGAGGCACTTACCCGTAGTATTGCTCTTGAGGTCGCGCCGTATGGAATTACTGTGAATTGCGTTTCACCTGGTCCTACACAAACAGGATGGATTGATGAAGATTTTGAAAAGGTAGTCATTCCGTTAATTCCAATGGGAAAGTTAATTCAACCAGATGATATTGCCGAAACGATTTTGTTCTTGGCAAGCAAGCTGGCAAGAATGATTACCGGTCAGGTAATCAAAGTGTCTGGTGGAAAGGCACTATAAATTCCCGTTTGTCTGGGTGATATGTTGACACATTGCATCGGAAGATAATCACATAAAGAAGCTCCAGTCCACTTAGGACTGAAGCTTTTTTACATACTCTTTTCGCAGACTCAAGTAAATGTTTTCACTTATTTGCAAGGGTATTTATAAAGATATTAGGTTTCATTTATTTCCCGGATCATTTCTTTTAGGTAATTCACTCTTTAACCCATATTGTTTCACCAAAACATGTATGATCTTATCACTTAATACTGTTTTTGTAGATTCAAAAGACAGTACTAGATTATCTCCCGGAAATATGCCATTTAGCATATATGAATTAATCTTTTGAATTGCTTTCTCTGCGTATGCGGGATCATCCATCCTACCATCATGCTCCCAATACACTTCTTTACCATCTCTTTTTCTTAAAAAAGTAAAATCCGGATATATCGTTCCGATTCCTTTTAGCGTCAACGGACATTCATACTTGTATTCAATACCATTATCATAGAAAAAATCTGCAAGTATCTTTTCTGTCTTTGAACGAACTCGTTCGCCCTTCTTTGTATATATTACAGGCACATTCTCTGCAAACTCTTTTCCGTTATATGGGATGCTCTTCCATTCCCTGATACGCTGATCCCATGGAGTCTCAACTGCTTCTACTATGCTTTTTCTAATTGGATGAAGCTGCTGAAATATATCATCGATCTCATTATCTTTATACTCTTCAGCAAGTCTATCAAGCTGCTTGAGTCTTTTATCAACAAGTCTTTTCACATTGGTATCATAGGTTTTCTGAGCAAGTCTATGCGCAAGGTTAGCATCATTCTTTTTGATGTAGATATCTTTCTTATTGTAAGCACAATGCGTGAATTGAGGTTTATTCCTGGATGTAGTTATTTTCAAAAAACCGTCCGGAGCATTAGTTAGCCTGCTATCAATAATTCTGCTTATTTTGAGTAATCTGTCTCTTTCCTTTTTTAACATTTCTTCCAATCCGTACATATACATTTTCCTTTTCTGATTTATTATTTTCCTGGCTGTATTCCTGTCTATATTCTTGAATAAGCCGATTATAGGCAGACTTACATGCTCTTTTTTTCTACCTATATTCCTTGGAACCTCGATTATAGGTAGACTTTACATGCTCTTCTTTCCTGCCTATATTCCTTGAAACCTCGATTATAGGTAGGCTTTACATGTTCTTTCTTCTACCTATATTCCTTGGAACCTCGATTATAGGTAGGCTTTACACGCTCTTTTTTCCTACCTATATTCCTGAAAGCGCCGATTATAGGTAGACTTACATGCTCTTTTTTCCTACCTATATTCCTGAAAGCGCCGATTATAGGTAGACTTACATGCTCTTTTTTCCTACCTATATTCCTTGGAACCTCGATTATAGGTAGGCTTTACATGCTCTTTTTTCCTACCTATATTCCTGAAAGCGCCGATTATAGGTAGGCTTTACATGCTCTTTTTTCCTACCTATATTCCTGCAAATCCCGATTATAGGCAGGCATTACCTGCCCTTCTTTCCTGCCTATATTCGTACAAATCCCGATTATAGGCAGGCATTACCTGCCCTTCTTTCCTGCCTATATTCCTACAAATGCCGATTATAGGCAGGCATTACCCACCATTTCTTCCTACCTATATTCGTACAAATGCCGATTATAGGCAGGCATTACCCACCATTTCCTCCTGCCTATATTCCCACAAATTCCGATTATAGGCAGGCATTACCCACCATTTCCTCCTGCCTATATTCCCACAAATCCCGATTATAGGCAGACACATCCCCATAACACAGCCAAGCATTCCATCATTTATACATTTGTAAAAGTAAAAACATAAACATGAGATTTACTGCAAGAAATAAAAAGAATCACCGGGCTGAACACTGCGGTTCAGCCCCGGTAATCAATGATTTATTAAGAAGTTCTTTGGTAAATTCATCCGCTTTTCAAGCGCACTACATGAATTTAGAAAAAGTAAAAGAATATTACAGTTCATTTAGAAGCGTATCTGCTTCTCTACCATTCTGACAAATTCAACATTGTTTCTTGTCTTTGAGAAGAGGTTGATGCACTGGTCTACAGCATCATCTGCCTTCATGCCGTTAAAGCCTTTGCGGAGACTGTTGATGGCAACAAGTTCCTCATTTGTAAGAAGAAGATCCTCTCTTCTTGTACTTGATTTAGGAATATTGATAGCAGGGAAGATTCTCTTCTCTTGAAGTTTTCTGTCAAGAACCATTTCCATGTTACCTGTTCCCTTGAATTCCTCGTAGATAACATCATCCATCTTAGAGCCTGTCTCTATAAGTGCTGTAGCAAGGATAGTAAGGCTTCCGCCCTCTCTCATATTTCTGGCTGCACCAAAGAATCTCTTTGGCATGTGAAGAGCAGCGGGATCAAGACCACCTGAAAGTGTTCTTCCTGAAGGAGGAACAACAATGTTATAAGCTCTTGTAAGTCTTGTAATGGAATCAAGAAGGATAACAACGTCCTTACCATGCTCTACAAGTCTCTTAGCCCTCTCCATTACCATCTCGGCAACTCTCTTGTGATGCTCCGGAAGCTCATCAAAGGTTGAATAAATAACCTCTGCATTAGGTCCCTCGATTGATTCCTTAATATCTGTAACTTCCTCAGGTCTCTCATCAATAAGAAGAATGATAAGATGTATCTCGGGGCTGTTCTTAAGAATTGACTTAGCAACTTCTTTAAGAAGTGTTGTCTTACCTGCCTTAGGAGGAGATACAATCATTCCTCTCTGTCCCTTTCCGATAGGGCTGATAAGATCCATGATCCTCATGGCAACTGATGCGCCGGGAGTCTCAAGTCTGATCTTGGAATTAGGGAAAATAGGAGTCATATTCTCAAAGTTCCATCTTCCCATAGCAACTTCAGGCTTGTAACCATTAACTGTATCAAGTCTTGAAAGAGCAGCAAACTTATCTGTCTCTTTCTTGGGTCTGCAAGTACCTGAAAGAATATCACCGGTCTTTAAGTTAAATCTTCTGATAAGGCTGGGTGCAACATAAACATCGTTCTCACCGGGAAGATAATTCTCACATCTAATGAAACCGTATCCATCCTGCATAACCTCAAGAATACCGTGAGCGCTGTCACCTTCTGCAACATCAGCTTCGTTCTCTTCCTGACTGCCTGCTGCATCCTGCTTCTCAGCCTTGTGCGCGGGAGCATCCTGCTTAACAGGTCTTTCAGAAGCTTCTGAATTTTCCTTATTGATTGTCTTAACAACAACCTTCTTGCGAGCAGGCTTAGCGGGCTTATCAGACTTCTTATCCTCAGCTTCTGCGCTCTGCTCCTTGGCCTTCTGCGCCGCCTCTTTCTCATCAAGTTCGCACATAAGATCTATAATCTCAGACTTTTTAAGTCCTGCTACGCCCTTGATTCCCCTTTTCTTTGCAATGTCTCTTAAATCATTAAGTTTCAGTGTTTCGTATTTTTCTCTCAAAACCTCTCCATTCCGCGCAAACACAGCGCATATATAATAAACTCAAATTGTCATCAATGGAATCTACAAACGACTGCGTGAAATACGCGTTTGTTTAAAGAACAATTTCTAAAGCATCTTACAGACAGTACAATACACCATTTTAACAATAAAATCAACATTTTTATCACTTATTTTCTGCTAAATTCAGATATTACGTCCAAAACCATTACCAAAAAAGACAAAGAATATTGCTTTCCGAATTGGGAGAATCTTGTGCAACAAAAAGCAGAGGACGCACAGTATCCTCTGCCGGTAAACATATATGCTCTGATCCGATCCACCACCTTTACCGGTGATATTGATCGATATTGATCATCAGTTGTTAAAGTTGCCATACAGTATCTTGGCAAGCTCTGAATTCTTGTCAAGAACGATGGTCTTATCTCCCTTAAGAGATGCCTTAAGAGCATCGAGTCCTCTGATATAGCTGTAGAAATCCGATTTCTCCTCTGTATCATAGGCCTTTGAAAGAGTAGCCATGTACTCTGATTCACCTTCTGCAACAAGCTTTGCTGCATCTTTCTCAGCCTGAGCTTTGACAATTGCAACCTGCTTATCTGTCTCGTTGTGAATCTTCTGAGCCTCGGCATCACCCTGCGCTGTATATGAAGCAGCGATATTGTTTCTCTCTGAGATCATACGCTCATATACGGCGTTCTTGTTGTCATCCGGAAGATCAAGCGCTTTGATCTGAGCCTGGACAATTGTGATTCCATAGCCTGTCATATCATTGTTGGCTTCTTCTGAGATAAGATTTGTAAGGTGCTCACCTCTAGCCTCGATAACTTCATCCTGTGTCATAGATGAAATCGCATTCTTGGTTGCATTGTAAACGGAAGCTTCGATTCTCTCTTCTGCTCTTGCTGTAAGTGCATTAAGAGTCTGAACATATTTAAGAGGATCGGTAACTCTCCAGATTACGTATGTATCTGTTATCATGGATTTTTTGTCCTTAGTGATAACATCAGAAGCGGGAATATCATACAGAACCGCTTTTGCACTTATTGTCTGTACGTCATCGATAAAAGGTGTTCTGACGTGAAGTCCCGGATCATCAGCTATTGCAATGATCTTACCAAATCTTCTTACAGTAACGTACTCATTTTGATGAACGATATATGTTGCAGCTCCAAAAAGGAAAAGAGCTGCGATCAATATAATGATCACAAATACAGATAAAAAACTTTTCTTCTTCTCCATGTCACCCTCCTCATTCACTGAAACTCTCTAACGGAAGCATCTGCTGAGTCTGTCCGTCCGTAATGATTACCTTGAGTTCGGGAAGAACATCCTCCATTGTCTCGTAGAAAAGTCTCTTCTTGGTGATATAAGGCTGTAACTTGTACTGCTCATACATCTCGTTAAATCTTGCAACCTGACCTTCAGCCTCTGCAATCCTGCTCTGCTTCTTGGCCTCTGCATCCTGAATGATCTTATCTGCTGTAGCCTCTGCCTTAGGAAGCTCTTCGCTCTGATACTTCTTGGCATTATTTATAGCAGTCTCTTTTCCCTGCTTAGCAGTTTCTACAGACTTAAACGCCTGAACGATTTCCTCTGTTGGAGGTTCAGCGTCCTGAACAGAAAGATTGACTACCATAAGTCCGATCTTTTTGTCCGTAAGTTCATTCTGAAGTTTTTCCTTAACCTCTGCCTGTATCTGTCCCTTGGCTGTTGTGATAACATCATCAACAGGGTAATTAACTACAGTATTTCTGATACATGCAAGAGCCATATTCTTCATAATAAGTTCAGGCTCTTCGCTGTTATAGTAAGCAGCAACAGGGTCACTTACTTTATATTCAAGATAAAAATCGATATCAACGAAGTTAAAATCTGATGTGATCATCACACCTTCGTCATCAACGGTTATGTTCTGTCCATCCTTAATTGTGTAGCCGATTCCGATGCCGTGAGTTGTCATATCAATAAGATGCGCACTCTGCACGAAAGGAATCTTGAAATAGAGTCCTGCGGTATCAACTCTGACTACTTTTCCAAACATAGTCAAAATCGCCTGCTCCTGCTCTTTTACCTGATAAAATCCCTGACTGAATACCAAAAGAACGAACAATGCTATGAACGTCACCAGTATTGTTTTGGGATTTATCTTAAGCGATTGCTTTTTCATAATAATCCTCCCTTTTATATGGTTAATGATTTGATGTGATATGCGGATTGCTCCATGACCAACGTCATTTTTTGCTATTCTGCAAATAATCGGAATCCGCATTATCATATTAAAATGTCGGCGTGCGCTAAAAAACACACGCCGACAATAATCATTCTATATGATACAAATTACTGGAAATTAGTTATAAGAGCTATGACTCTCAGTACAAACAAAGCAAATACAACCCACATGATAGGGCTGATCTCCTTAGCCTTTTTGGAAACAACCTTGAGGATAACCCAAGCAAGAACCGCAAACATGATACCTGTAGCGATTGAGTATGCAAGAGGCATCATAACTACTGCAAGGTATGCACCTACAGAATCTGCGATATCACCGTCGAACTTAACCTTTGTGATACTCATGAGCATGAGCATACCAACATAGATAAGTGCGGGAGCTGTTGCAAATGAAGGAATAGCAAGGAACAGAGGGCTAAGTACAAGTGATACAAGGAAAAGAACACCTGTTGTAAGAGCTGTAAGACCTGTTCTACCACCTGCTGCAACACCTGCGCTTGACTCTACAAAGCTTGTTACTGTTGAAGTACCAAGAAGAGCACCTGATGTTGTTCCTACAGCGTCAGCAAGGAATACCTGACCAACTCTGGGAAGATTGCCGTCCTTATCAAGAAGGCCTGCCTTGTCAGCAACACCTACTACTGTTCCTACAGTATCAAAAAGATCTACATACAGGAAGCTGAATGTAATTGCAAGGAACTGAATGATGTGGCTTGCTGCCCAACCAAAGTTGAGCTTGAATGCTGTCTCTGAAATAGCGCCAAGCTGAAGTCCCTGTGAGAAGCTGGGAATAAGGCTTGTTCCCTCAGCAGGTACGTAAACGCCTGCAACCTGAAGGATGATTCCGATTATCCATGTGATGATGATTCCGAAAAGAACACCACCCTTTACATTATAGTGAACAAGTGCTGCGATGATGATAAGACCAACAAGTGCAAGCACCATATCAAGATCACTGAAGCTTCCAAGGCCAACTACTGTAGCATCGTTTGCAACGATAATACGTGCATTCTGCATTCCGATGAAAGCGATGAAAAGACCGATACCAGCTGAGATACCGAACTTAAGGTTCTGGGGAATGCTGTTGATGATCTGCTCACGGAACTTGAAGAATGAAAGGACAATAAAGATAATACCTTCTACAAATACCGCTGTAAGAGCGATTCTGAAAGGCTCTGCCTCATTTGCAAGTTCTCCGAGACATACGGTATATGCAAAATATGCATTAAGTCCGAGTCCGGCAGACAATCCAATGGGATAATTAGCAAGAAATGCCATGATAAATGTAGCAATTGCTGATGCAAGCGCCGTAGCGACAAATACACCGTTTGCATTCATTACAGTACCCAGGATGTTAGGGTTAACGGCAAGAATATACGCCATTGTAAGGAATGTTGTGGCACCGGCAAGAATCTCTCTCTTGACCGTGGTGTCATGTTCTTTTAGCTTGAATAACTTCTCCAACATACTTTTCCTCTCCTTTGCTTGATATGACTATTATTTTACAAAAGCCGCGTCACCTGAGCAGGATCCTGCCGACTGTGTAAACCACCTCATAAGCGTTGTCATATAACTCAAAGAGAACGTGTGCCATAACCGTGACATATACGTTCTTGGTCAAAAGATATGCAATCGTAACGGGCAGAGCAATAAGCACATACTCTGCTATCCCCAGAAGCCCATGTGCTCTGACCAGTGCGCAAAGCAAAAGACTTATCACCGTATAGATCGCAGTTTTTTTCTTGTTGTCAAAAGAGATAAGGGCCCTTCTGAAGAAAAGCTCCTCAGCCACAGGCTTCATTACTATCATCATTAGAGCATAAAAAAAAGTAGGTAGCAGATTGTTATCCACAATGATGCTGACCGCATGCTCATCGTAAATAAAGGAAAAGTTATACGAAATATATTCTCTGAGCTTACCTGCGGCAAACAAACCGGCAAAGGTAAGCGCAACAGGTAGCCAAAAATCCTTAAACTTGCAGAACTGACTGTGTAATTTTCTAAATGAGAACTGCTTATAAAAAAAGTAAAAATACAAAAGCAGGCCAAGATAAAAAATAAAAAACAGATTAAAAGCCTGCTTAGGCATTACAATGGTAGCGATTACCAAAGCCAATTCCCAAATTAATGGTATATATAAACGTTTCAAGATTAGTACCTCGACAATAACATCAAATCATACGTAAATAATTATAAATACTCTATTTGTACAGGTCAATTCATTTTTTGGACACACTTTTACATATTTTCACTCTCATGCTAAAATGTGTTGTTGCAATATGTATTTTTGGAGATTGATCATGATTTTATCGGTACACAACATAAATAAATCCTTTGACGGAAAAGACATCTTAAAAGATGCTTCTTTTCATATAGAAAATAACGAGAAGGCGGCAATTGTCGGCATCAACGGCGCCGGAAAGACCACCCTTCTTAAGATAATAATAGGTCAGCTCTCAGCTGACAGCGGCGATGTGACATTTTCAAAGGACGTAACCTGGGGGTATCTTGCCCAAAATCAGAACGTTCAGACAGAAAACACCATCTATCAGGAGCTTGTAGAGGTCAAAAGACATGTCATAGAGCTTGAGGAAAACATCAGAGCCGCCGAGGAAGAAATGAAGCACGTCACCGGCGATGAACTCTCACGCCTCATGGACAGATACACCTTCATGAATGAACAGTTTCAGAGAATGTCTGGTTATGCTTGGCAGAGCGAAGTTACCGGTGTTGCCAAGGGGCTTGGCTTCTCGGAGGATGAGCTTGATAAGAAGATCTCTACCCTTTCGGGTGGTCAAAAGACAAGAGTGGCACTTGGTAAGCTTCTTTTGGAAAACCCGGATCTTATAATCCTTGACGAGCCCACAAACCATCTGGATATGTCTTCTATAAGATGGCTTGAGAATTATCTTTTGAATTATAAGGGAGCCGTACTTATCGTCTCCCACGACAGATATTTCCTTGATAAGATCGTAGGCAAAGTCATTGAAGTCGAGAACACTTTGGTTTCAAGCTTTGTAGGCAATTACAGTGATTATTCCGTCAAAAAAGAACAGAAAAGACTTGCGCAGTGGAGCGCATATATGAAGCAGCAACAAGAGATCAAGCACCAGGAAGAAGTCATTGCAAAATTAAAGTCTTTTAACCGCGAAAAATCTATAAAGCGCGCCGAAAGCCGTGAGAAGATGCTTGAAAAAACCGTTCGTCTTGATAAGCCAATAACCATCGACGATAGCATGAAGATCACGTTAAAACCCTCCTGCGAGAGCGGAAAAGACGTACTTGAAGCTGTGAACCTTTCTAAATCTTTCGGAAGTCAGGAGCTCTTTTCCGGTATTAACTTCGAGATCAAAAAAGGCGAGCACGTAGCGATCATCGGTGACAACGGAACCGGTAAGACGACTCTCCTTAAGATGATAAACGGTCTTGAGAGCATAGATTCCGGTAAAATCACTCTTGGCACCAAGGTCGAGATTGGTTACTACGATCAGGAGCACCACGTTCTAAACGACAACAAGACTTTGTTTGACGAGCTTCAGGATGCATATCCTACACTTAATAACACAGAGATCAGGAACACTCTCGCGGCATTTCTTTTTACAGGGGATGACGTATTTAAAAGGATCGGTGATCTCTCCGGCGGTGAGAAGGGACGCGTTAGCCTTGCTAAGCTCATGCTCTCCGATGCCAATTTCCTCATCCTGGACGAGCCCACAAACCACTTGGATATTACAAGTAAGGAAATCCTTGAATCAGCGATTTCAGGCTACGAGGGGACAGTTCTCTACGTAAGCCACGACAGATATTTCATAAACAAGACAGCCACCAGGATCCTTGACCTTACTCGCAAGAGCATGGTTGAGTACATCGGTAATTACGACTATTACATGGAGCACGTTGATCAGAAGATGAACAATATCTTCGGAACTACGGATACAGGTTCAAGCTCTATAGGAAGCAGTGCTGCATCATCTTCTGCTAATGGCGCAGCCGGTGCTTTTGGTGCTGCTGCGCCCGGCAATGCTTTATCAGCATCTTCCGGAAGCTCGGGAAGCGATGATTACAAAGCGCAAAAAGAGGACAAGGCAAGGAGAAAGAAGCTGGAGGCAGCCCTTAAGAAATGCGAAGAGACAATCGCTAAGCTCGAAGAAAGAGATGGCGAGATCACAGAAGCTCTCTCCGATCCTTCCATCGGAACAGACCTTGGTAAGCTCCGTAAACTCACCGATGAGCAAAATGAGATACAAGAAAAGCTCTCCGCACTCTATGATGAGTGGGAAGAGCTTAGTAGTGAAAATCTCTGATCAAAGCACTTAGAGATTCTTACATCTATTTATAAATAATTACATAACCGCCGACCTGCTCGGCTTTATAGGCGCTTGGAAGTTCTCCAAGTGCCTCTTTTTCTGAGCTGCTGAGGACATAAACAGCAACATCATCTGTGAGCACATCCTCAGGAAGTCCAAATACGAAATTACCATAGCTTGCTGCTACTCTGAACTCATCCTCGGGGTCCTTGTAAACAACGGTGTTGTGGAAGTCCACGGGTGAATACTCCGTATAATAAAGAGCCAGCATAAAAGGTGAAGAGAGGCCGTCGTAAGTTGAGTAAACGGTTCTGTCATCTCCCGCGATCTCATAGGCTCTTACCATCGCATCTCCGTAGGTGGGCATAAATACGTCCGCCGCTTTATTACTAAAATCAGTAAAGTAATCCTTGGAAAAAGATATTGCGGCAAGAAGCACAACTACGCACAGGGCATAAAAGCACTTGCGTACGTTCTTGTATATATACTCCGCTCCCTTTACAAAATAAAAGATAAGCGGAAGATACATCATTACCATTCTGCTGGCGTCAGCTTTGATCGCAATCGCCATGATAAAGCAGGCAATAAGAACTGTCGACCAGAGGGCATTTATGGAGTATGTGATATTTGATTCAGTCTCATCCCGCGTAAACAGCTCTTTTATCCCTATAGCAATTCCGATAAACACGATAGGAAACGTGAACACATACAGCATCCAATATCCGGGATAGAAATGGCAAAGCATCTCATTTTTATCACCGATAGTAAGTGCAATAAGAAGAGTCTTGGCATTTTCCAACAGCTGGCCAAAAAAGCCCGGTCCCGGTGTAAGGAACACTTCTCCCGTCCTTGAAGCTGTAAATTTGTTTACACAAAAGTGCTCAGTAATGATCTCAGGTAGTCCCAGGTAATTGACCGCATAGAACACAAAGAGCGGTGCAAAGATAACCATGAACGTAACGCCTGCTGCGATCAGCTGCTTTATGCTAAGGGTCTTTTTCCTAATGCATATAATGCAGATAAGAAGAAGGTGCAGCGGAACTACTATAGTCGCCGAGCCGTAGCTGTACATGCATATTGAATACATGCCGGCGCTCAGGCAGTAGAACAAAGTGCTGTTTCTTTTGATTCCCAGCATAAAAAGATAGATCGCAAGCCCAAGTGTAAAGGGCATAATATTGCTGTCAAGGCTCCACCTGGACAGGATCACATGCCATGGGCACACTGCAAGAAACGCAGTTCCAAAAAGGCTGATCTCATTTGAATAAGTATTTTTTTTCGTAAGCTCTTTTAATATAAAGAAAAAAAGAACAACCGTAAGGATGCCGCAGAATGCAGGAATCATGCGAAGTTTGACGATACCTGTTCCAAAGAGCTTAATTGTAAGCACGTTCAGATAAATAAGAAGCGGGCTTCCTCCGCCGGGGCCCCAGGTTATGGGATATACAGGGTAGGCATATCCGTTTCTGTCAACGCCAAACTTTGCTATCGCATAGGCATCATAGCCGATTGAGGCCTCATCCGGCGCAAGGCCAAGAGGGATGCTTCCAAGCTTCCACAGTCTAAGAAACGCTGCGATCACCAGAATAACTCCAAGAATAATGTATGTGGCTTGCTTCGAAAGCGCTCTGGCCGGCCCCTGAGATGTCTTTGCCTTATTGTCGCTAGTCAGGTCGGTGCTTCCTACCGCTCTTTTATGCTCTTTTCCGGACACTACAAAAGCTGCCGCGCCCATAAGGACGCAGGCAGCCGTGGCTATACAATTGTATATATCAATTATTCTCATAGATTTCCCCAACGCTCATCATTCAAACCGGGTCAAGCCGATAAAACGATGGCCTCCGCTATCATCTGGCATTCATTGCCGCATTCCAATCCGGAATTCCCATGATGGCTGCCGAGCGCTGAACATATGCGCCCGCGTTGGCGCCGTTCATCTGCTGATAGAACTCAAACGCAAGCTTTCTCGTGCCATCCATGCCTGTAAGTCCGACCGACAATCCCTGCGAAACCTCAACGGGATAATCCGTCTGTCTATTAAAGACTATCATATTTATGTAACGATTGGTAGCCGCTCTTTGATAAGCGTAAACAATCGCTGCAGCCTGAGCCTCGTCGCCCTGCGTTGATGAGTATCCAACCTCTGTCAAAAGAATCGGCCTTACCGCGCCCTTAGTGTTTCTCATTCCGGGCTGGCACATGAAGTCGGTAAGCTGCTCGATGTTTTCCATAGAAAGATAAGGAGTATCGATCGTATGCTGGATCATAGCCGCAGTCTTCTCGCTCTTTGGTGTCCAGAAGCTTGTCCAGTTCATAGGATAATTATACGGATGCTCAGCGAGCGCCCAGTCAAAGTTACCCTGAGAGCAAATGATACCGTTCATAACCTCAAGCATGCTTCTTGCTGAGAAATATGAAGGATTGTTGATCGCTGTCCAGTTCTGGTCAAAGCTTGCGCAAACATAAGCATTGGCGTTCTTACTGCGGATCGCAGTGTAGCAAACTCTAAGCGCATCAGCGTAAAGCTGCGCGTACTGCGCCTCATCGGAAACATTGGTGTGATTCCAGATATTCTTGGCGTTGACCTCGTTACCGACAACCCAGTTGTCGACCTGTCCGAAACCGTTCTGACCGTTATATCTGTAAGCAAGGTAAGTAACAACAGCCTCGAGATTCTCAAGTCCCGCATCCTCAGAAGTGTTCATCATGTAATAATTACCGCTTCCGCCTCTTGAGAAAGGTGAGATCATGAATTCCTCGCCGGGCACTGCCGGGTTCAAAAGAACTATCGTAACACCCATACCCTGCTGGGTGCTGGTTCTTATCGCATGATCGTACTGACTAAGATATGCGGAATCATAGTTGTATGTCTTTCCGTTATACTCGAAAACAACGCCCCCGTTTCCACCGATAACGTCCTCAAGATTGATGTTGTATGCAGCCTGCTGAACTCCAAGCTGTGAAGCCTCTGTGTTGCCGTTACCGATCTTGGCACCGTCAAGGATGAGACCTTTTTTGCCATTGTTCTTTCTTGCAGGTGAGCCTACCGCTAGTACCTCGGGATTGCTGATATAGCGCACGCCTGACACAGGAACAAAGGCACCGCCCTGAAGAACGGCCACCTGGAACTTGTCGTATAAGTGGCATGAAGTTGTTTTGTTCCCAAGGTCAAAAGAGAACTGAACAGAAGGTCCCATAGGCACAGATGCCACGGGTGATCCTGCAGGGCCGGGCTGATAAACTTTCTCAGCAAAAAGATAGAACTTACCGTCGTCACTGTCAGGAAGTTCCGGAGCTGATGCGGTTACTATAACTTTTTCACCCGCAATCTGTGCTGAACCTACATTTACCTGTCCTAAGCCTGCCGCCTTTGCACCGATCGCAAAAGGAGAAAAGCCACCAATAAGCAATGCACTTAACGCAATGCCACAAAGTATTGAAAAGATTTTCTTTGTCATAAAAGACCCCTCTAAAATTTTATATTTATCGCATTTCGCGACATGAGCAAAAATATATAGGTGTCAAAATTTTGTTTTGGCACCTACACCATTTTAAATTTGAAGCCTAAATAAATCAACAAATATGTACAAGAATTAATATAATGTTTACATTTCAATAATCCACCTTCATAAGGCAAAGCCCCATCGGAGGCGCTGTCGGACCGGCTTCCTGTCTGCTCTTCGCTTCCTGGATCTCTTTTACCCTATCGGCAGTTATATTTCCGTAACCGACTTCCAATAAAGTACCGGTAAGAATGCGGACCATGTTCTGCAAAAAGCCGTTTCCGTGAAAATAGAACCTGATATAATTGCCGCTTTCTTCTATCTTGATGTTGTCAACGCACCTGACCGTCGACTTCTTCATCTTGTTATTGCCACAAAAGCTCTTGAAATCATGCGTTCCGATAAGATGCTCAGCCGCCTCTCTCATCTTGTCCGCGTCGGGCCTTTGCTCAAGTATCGTCACATATTTCCTGTCAAAAACAGGCTTTGATGCGCCGTACCAGCAGGTATATCTATAGGTCTTACCTAGCGCGTTATACCTCGCGTGAAATCTGTCGGAGCAGACTCTCACCTCATTTACGCTGATATCATCGGGAAGATACTGATTCATATAGCTCTGAATCTCATCCTCGGTCATATCCGTATCAAGCACCGCGTTCGCCGTCATCGCACGCGCATGAACGCCCGCGTCAGTCCTTCCCGCACCAATGATGTTAAAAGTCTCATCGTCCGGAATGTTCGTCATCTTCCTAAGGACTGACTCTAATTTCCCCTGTATCGTCATGTCTTTTCCCGGCTGTCTCTCCCAACCGTAAAACCTTGTTCCGTCGTAACTTATGATAAACTTGTAGTTTCTTTTCATATTCTGTCTTTCCTTTATAGTTGCGCCGTTTCGTGTGAACATACATGAATTCCCGCGTAAGAACCACACACTTAAAAATAGTTTACCATGGTTTCCGTCCTTGATGTATAATAACTTGTAATTGTCAGTTCGAGACCTTCCTGACACTAAACAAAACTAAAGGAGACAATCATGAATAACAAAAGCGTACTTTACATCACTCAGGCTGCGGTGATCGCAGCTATCTATGTCGTTTTGACACACATCGCAAACACACTGGGACTGGCAAATCAAGCTATCCAGGTGCGTTTCTCAGAGGCACTTACGATCCTGCCTTACTTCACACCGGCAGCAATCCCCGGACTTTTCGTAGGATGCATAATCGCCAACATAACAACAGGCTGCATGCCCCTCGACACAGTATTCGGATCTATCGCAACACTTCTTGGAGCACTCGGCACGTACTATATCGCCCACGGCCTTAAGAAGCCCACCGATCCCGGCTTCTATCCTTCAAACAAAGTAAAGACCTGGCTCAGCCCCGTTCCTCCGATATTAGCAAACACGATCATCGTACCCTTCGTCATCAAGTATGTTTACGGCTCTGAAGGAACAATCCCCTTCTTCATGCTCACAGTCGGAATCGGCGAGATCATATCATGCTTCGTACTCGGCATGATCCTATTGTTTGCACTGAATAAAAGAAAGGACGCTATATTCTATAGGCAGTAAATAAAAGAAGGGTGAATTGATTCAATTAGATTTTATTGAACCGATTCACCCTTAACTTTTTCTCTGATCCTATCAAACATGCCCTCAATTGAAGCAACTCTTCCGGCTGATACATCTGCATCAGATTTACCCAACAATTCAAATAATAAAGCTTCATTAGCATCAAACTCGGATTTATTCTTTTCTTCTAATAATTTTGTATTCTTTAGATTTGTCATATCACATTAGTTTTCCTGTTAAATAAAAATGTGTGGAAATAAGTAAGATACAATTGATTTTATAGAACATATGTTCTATAATAGAAATGCGGTTCGCCGCAGAAAGTACCCATGACGAGGTGGTAGCCTCCCGAGTCCATAATGATGCTCCGATTTATCGGATGTCATCTTGGAAGGGAGGTGACGCGTATGACAGACTATGAAATCTTAATGATTATGCTGACTATTACAGCATTGCTGTTTACAGCTTGTGGTTTTTTAATTGCGTTGCTTAACTTTCTCGACAAGAGAAATAATAAGCAGAAATAAAAATGCCTCTCTCGTCGGCCTACGAGAGAGGCGGCTCGTCATGAGCTAAATTCTTCTCGGGAGCATCCACTTTGGAGTGGGTGCTTTCTTTATAGTTAATATAGCACCTTTCACAAGAACATTCAATGTTTTTCTCATCTGCAATATCGCAATAATCCCAACTTCAAAATAACTATTGACATACTACGATTGATATAGTATGTTTTATTATGTCAATCGTAGTACGTCTATCATACTATAGCTGTAGTACTATGTAAAGTCAAAAAATTATAAGGAGGTCATGATCTCACAGCATAAAGAGATCACTAGATAATAATGAAAAATTTGAAATTGATTTTGGGAATAATCATAGGATTTGTGTTACTGCTGGGGTGTGTTATCTTCGCAGATGGATTTGTAGCTACATTTATACCTACTCAACCTTTCGGCGGAATGGCAGAATTCGCGATCAGGATACTACTTCTGACAATCAGCTATTTTATTATAAAGAAAATGTATAAAAAAGGTATCGGCCCTTCAACATCAAACTTGGGTAAGGGCATATTCATATATGGCGCAGCGATGTGGATACCGATCATTTTAAACCTCATAACTAAGGCCAGAACTCCCGTTGTACCCTTTGCGACTGTGCTTCCGACTCTAATCGGTATTTTTTTCTCGCAGATGGGAACAGGCGTCTTGGAAGAGCTTGTATTCAGAGGATTCTTTTTTAATGCATTTGTTGACCGTCTCGGAAACAACAAAAAAGGAGTCTTTGCTTCAATGATACTCTCATCATCAGTATTCGGTGCTATCCACTTACTGAATCTGATCGATAGTCCTGAACTGATTGTAGCAACTATTGCGCAAGCAATCTATGCAACAATGGTCGGTTGCTTTTTCTGCATGATCTATTATTGCACAGGTAACATCTGGTCCTGTATTATACTTCACGGTATTGTTGATTTTGCAGCTAAATTCTGGAATGCATTTAATCCGGCTCCCAGAGCGGATAAGTCTATATTTATGGGAATATTTGAAATAGCCGTTTGCGCTATACTTATGATCTACGCGATCATAAAGCTCAATAAAGAATTTAAAAACAAAGAAGCAGCTGTATAAAAAACAAACAATTTGGGGAAATCATCTTATATCCTTGATCTGCTTGACTACATGCGCTTTGGCGATTTTATTTCTTCAAGAAGTGAAATGTCGGCATTTTCGGCGCTTTTATCAGCGTAAAGTGAAATTTTAAATCATAATTCTTTAAAGATATATCCAATGAAAAGAAAACAGCTAAGCGCATCTTACGCTTAGCTGTCGTACCTATAATTAGCTCTCCAGATATCTAACTGTCTTGCCGTGTGCAATAGCATACTCGATCTCAGAACGTGTGCTGTCACCGATATAACCACCTACATTGATCACAAATATTTCATCAGCCATATCGATCTTCCGCTTATGCATATCATCAAGCATTTCTTTGGTCTTTGTCAAAGTCCCTTCATCCATGTTTTCCCAGACCTCCTGGTCACCGGAATGTCCAAAGAGACCAACACTGATAACAATGTTGCCCTCAAGCGTAAGCCGCTTCTGAGCCTCCATAAATTCATCCTTAAATCTTGTACTTCCACACAGCGTAATAACCGGATATTTTCTACTGCTCATTACTTATTTCCACCTATAAAGAAATTTATTTTCGAATTGCTTTAATTGTAACACAACCACCGCTTTCGACATGCGAAATGAAATCAATTTGACCAACTTATTTCCGTTATCAGAATAGCTTGAATAATCCGTCTATAAATCACATCCCTCCTCATTTTATATAAACATGCTTGTATTAGGCTCATTATTTATTTTTTTCGATATATCGTCTAGTTATCATACAATTTTGTTTTTACACTGAAGTAGTGCTATATCTTCTACAAATGATGTATATTTTTCATCCATAAATTACACCATTGTAAGATTGTGTAGACAAAAAAACTGCCACCTAGAGTTTAAACTCCATGGTGACAGGTCGTTACTTTTCATAATTATTCCCCTGTTTAATTTTCGTGTTGTCAACCTTGGCATAAAAATTATTAGTATAGTTATTTATTATGGTTGAATTTGCAGCGACTTTTTTTTCATAATTGGTAAAAGATACTCCTTCTCCAACAATTCCATTTTCTTCAAGCAGTATTGCCCATTCCAATATCTTATTCCTAACTGCGCTAATTATCTTGTGAAGTTCTGCCCTTGAAGTCATAAAACAATACTCTGTAGGATAACCATTTATATTTTCATTTAAAAAATCTGTTAATGCACCATGAATAGTCATCCTCACAGAACCATCACTATCGTTATACGCTTCTGATAAAGTAGAAATTGGCGAATTAATAGTTTTCTTACTAGCAACATCCGCCAACTCTTCATCCATAACAACCGGAATCCATCCACGATATGGATTCCATGCTTTTATTTGTCCGCTAATAATACGATAATCTGGTATTTTCTCCTTATAACCATTCAGTTCATTAGATATCCAATCTTCAAATTCTTTCAATTTTAGTTTTCTAGCGACCAAAAAGGCTTTTCTTAATAGCATTTCGATATCTATAGAATCACCCATAGCTTCCGCTTGCAGTTGTAGTACTATACCATCCATTTAATCACCCCGTCATTTTAGATATTATCTCAATAACTCTAGCCGCAATTATCCCCCCCGCTGCATTGACTGATAAATCTCTTATATACTTAACGATTCCTTTTATAACTTCTTTACCACGATTCTCCTTAATTGCTTTATCTAATGTGTTACAACTCTCACGCAAATCATCCGCAGATTCACCAAATTCCGTATCTAAAACTGCGTCATACTTTCTGATAATTTCAATTATTTCTTTCACCTGTTCATATTCAAAACCATCATTCGATATAATCTGCGTTGAATTAACACCACCTTGTTGAAGCTGTACATTATTTTCGTTTCCATAAAAATTATTTACATATGAATTCATATTACGATTTTCTTCCTCTCTTTTAATCTCATCAAAATATGATATTCCCTTTCCCAAAAGCATAAGAATATATGGATAATTATCTCCCCATCCAACAGATATCATATCTGCTTCTATCAACTCTTTAAATAAACTTCTAAGAATCATACCTTCAGAAGCCGATAATACCTCAAACGTATCTTTCCAGTATGACACATCACACTTTCCATTTTCTAATCGATGATTCAATATTTCACAAAGTAATTCTTCTGCTTTCTTTGTAAGACATCTCATTCTATCCACTCCATTCCGTAAATATTCAAACTCCTCATCACGATTCATAGCAACGAAAACCGCTAATACCATCTAAATATATCTACACATTGGATTTCCCTTTTAACTCAACATAATCAGTATGTCTACAAGAGTTACTTTTTATTTATCACTACCATCAATGCTTATTTTTTCTTGTATTATTTGTTTCCGTAATTCCTCCAACAGTTCTGCATCATCAAGTTCTATTCCCATATTTTTAAATTCATTCATCATACTCTTTATTCGTTTTTTTATATTTTCCCTTTGATCTTTTTCAGCATTTACTTTTTTATCATGATTTTCATTACATCTATCAATAAATGCCTTATAATCCTTCTGATCGTATTTAATCGGATTATCTTTTAAAGAACGAAAAGCTCTATAGATATTGGCAAAGTATGGTTTTTGCTCTTCCTGTATTTCATCAATCCCTCGTATATCATTAAGATAAATAAAGTATTCTACTAATCGAACATAAAAGTTTTCATTCCTGTAATTTGAAATAAGACAATTAATAAAAGTGTATATATCTTTGTTCCAATTAGTCTCCATCAAATCTCTTTTCATATTTTTCAAAATCAATGAAACATAATCCGCAGCTAACGTATCTAAATTATTTATTCCATAATTATAGTCTCGTGAAAGCAAGCTTTGAGCCCATTTAAATCTTTCATTAAATTCGTCAGATGATACCTCTCCATCACCAAACAACTTCTTAAAAATAATCTCATACCTTTCTTTTGGAATTATCTCATCATTTTCATATAAATAAATATATGAATCCAAAGTCGGTCGAGATAAACCAATTTTATCCGCAAACTCTTTTTGTGTTATCCCTACACTTTTTAAATATTGTTTAATGTTTCCTACCATACAAAAAATGCAAGGCATACAATAATGTATGCCTTGCGCCTCCTTATTTAGTTTTTTTAGATGCTCTCTGCGACAACGCGCTTCCAGCAGCAGTTTTGGACTTAGAACTAGTACGTCCATCCCTAAGAACATCTGATGCTGCAGAAGCAGCACGTTTAGATGTCTGCTTGCTATTTTTCATACCTATACCTCCCTTTTTACTCAACAAAAAAGCTTGACAATATAGGCATCCTCTATCAAAATAATCTTGTTCACGTATTCCTTGATAGGGATACTTGGCCTTGCAATTGCAAGGCCCTTTTTTGTTGGCATATTTATTATAACTCCAAAATGTAAAAATGTAAATATTTTACTTTTCTTACTCCCTGTTTAATTTTTTAGTTTGTAAAAAAAGAGCCTTCTTTACAAAAAGAAAGCTCTGTTCTCATATATTTACCTAATTATTATCTCCTATACTTCTCTATATTTGCCCCTTCCCTTCGCGCCAGCTCAAGGAGTTCATCCTCCGATGCTTCCTGCGCATCACACATGTCCGAATATCCCATTGCCCCGGTAAAAGAAACCATCTGAGCACCATACTCATCCATCAGATCCTCACGAAGCTTATCGAAATCTATGTTTCCGTCATTACTCTTATGCGAGAAAAGTCCCATAGCACGTACCTCCTACTTCAGATGTTCGATCAAAAGAGCTATCTCTTGCCTCAATGATTCTCTCTCCAGTAATCCTCCGCTGCGTCGTACGCCTCGTCCTCATCCTCGTAATCGTCCTCACAAGCCATAAATTCCTCATACTTGTCTTCCGCAAATTCTTCTGCCGACTTGTAATTATAAACATCGTACGGATCCGATTTCTTCTTGCTTCCCTTGCTCTTCGACTTGTTGCCACTGCTTTTTGTTTTACCGGCCTTGGATTTATAAGTAGCCTTCTTGTCTTTAGTATTGCCCGCCTTAGACTTGTAAGTAGCCTTCTTTGACGTTTTTTTGGTAGCCTTAGAAGGATAAGTCACAGAGTATAACGCAGCAGCATCACTCTTATCTGCATTTACAGCTATCAACATGATCATCATTGCTACAACTGATATAATCCCTATGATTCTTGCTTTCATGATTATATCCTCCTAATTAAAAAACTTTCTCTAATAACATCGTAGCATTATGAAGTAAACAGCCAATAAAACGAAGATGAAATTTAAGTAAAACCCAAAACATAAAGACTTCAGGAATTATAGCTCTACATAACTAGAGGAAATGGCTAAATGGAACAAACAGGAGTTAATTAAAGCAAATATAAATTCGTCAATGACAGTTTATGAAATAGATGCTAAAGTTCGTAGAAACGGGCTTAAAAAAGCATACGAGTTACGGATGATGAAGATCTGGTTATAAAAGCGTATAGTATTGCAGATGATACAATAAAAAAGCAAATTAGAACATTACTAAACTTGCAAAACAATAGTAACTTGTGAAGTCTGATATGTACCTTCCTTACTGCTTCATCGCGCGAAGATGGTACATATTAGTTCACACTTAGCTACCACTTGTATACTTATCTGCCAAAATCTGCCGTTCTTTTACTTCTTCAAGAAAATCTTCCACAGAATAAAGCCAAGATTGTTGTTTATCAGTAAACGTTGCATGGATTTCTTTAGGAACAACAAGTTGAAGCTTACGACTTATCATCTCATTTGTCTGATTTTCACTTATAGCACCTTCAAGTGTAATTAGATGTTTCCTTTCAATTCTATCTGCTTCCTCAAGTACCTGACGCCATCTATCTTTAACAGTAGTTTTTGCTCCCAACATTGTAAGATACGTAGAAGGATAATCCAAATTCTTATACAACTCTATAGAAGGGAAAATAAAATCCGGTTTCGAATTATTCTCTGTTACAGGTGTATGTGAGTACCGAATCTTATGCTCCGTAAACAATGCTTCCAAATGATTTTCAAACGACAATCCAGCTCTTGATTTTCTTCTGTTGTTAACAGATAAAGAGAACTTTATAAAAGCATCCACATCTACATCTGTTCCAGATTTGAATCCCTTCATTATGCGTTCTTGGATCAAGTATCGTTCCATACACATGAACATTTTTTCTTCTCTTTCATACCATTTGAGAAGTGTGCCATCAGGATCATGAATAGGATCTGCTTCCACAGTTGATCTAGCAAATTTAGAAAATTCCTTAGTAGTAGGAAATGTTTTTCCAAAATTTGCAACCAGCATGTCTGTGTAATCTTCCGTATCCTCACGGGCTTCTATTCCAATCGCAAAAAGTATCATCCTAGCTGTGAAAGATACTTTATCAGAGGGTTGTGTTTTTAAGTCAGTTCTTGCGGTAAACTGATTTGAACCATCTTCCGGTTTTATATCAAAAAGCCAATACAGCTGATTCTCAATTACAGAGTTCTTCCTAGCAATTATTACTAGCGCAGATTCATCTCTCTTGAGGCAAATAAATAAAGAATCTTCAGACAATGCAGCTTCCGTAACTTCATTCGCTGAATAATACAATCTCCATTCAGTTCTTGTCGGATGATTGTACCTTGCATCATACCATGTTAACTCACCGTCTGCATATATAGGATTTTCATCATCTGTAATATATAGAAAATGTGATGGAACCACCTTCTTCTGCGCATCTGTTCCAAACATTTTCTTCAAAAGAGTTACTCCATTATACTCGTGCTGATTACTGACCGAAGCATCGGTCTCTACTGCAGCCAAACGTTTTACAGCAACTGCCTCAAAGTATTGATTCAGATATCCCGCCTTCATTTATGCGTCTCCTTTATACAACAGCTTTTATTTTCTTACCAGTGTTATGCATCTCTTTGTTCCGATTAATTCCAACAGGTTCAATTCTTTTTGCTTTTATTATTGTGCTATGAGCTGTAATGGTATCAAGTTCTGATATTTTAGAACAAATCAGCTGGGCTACATTGGTCATAAGAGGTACAACAACCGAATTTCCAAATTGTTTATACGCCTGAGTATCTGATACGGTAATTTTGAATGTGTCTGGGAATCCTTGTAATCTAGCACACTCTCTTGGTGTAAGTCTTCTTGGATTTCTTCCTTCCTGTTCAATCAAAATCTCCGATCCATCTTTATAATATCTTGCACTTAATGTTCTTGAAATGCCATTAGGATCTGCTATACCGTAACCAAATCCATTTCCAGCAGCCTTATGCTTTGCTGCATATCCTTGAAGATATGTCCATAGTTTATCTGAAAGCGTGTATTTTGGATCCACTTCGAGTTCCAATATGTCTTTCATGACAGGTTTATGATTACTCTTTTTTATATCAAAAGAAAAATGAATGTCTTTACCATAACGTTTCCTGTCAAATCCTACAATAATAATTCTCTCTCTATGCTGTGGAACAAAAGACTGACCATCTATAACTTGGTAAAACACCTCATAGTCAAGTTCATTAAGAGATTCCCTTATTACTTTAAATGTTCTTCCTCTATCATGACTACAAAGATTCTTTACATTCTCAAGCATAAACGCCTTTGGTCTTTTTGCTTTCAGAATCCTGCACACGTCGAAAAAAAGCGTTCCTTGCGTTTTGTCTTCAAACCCAGTTGCCCTCCCCATGCTCTGCTTTTTTGAAACTCCTGCAATAGAAAAAGGTTGACATGGAAATCCTGCAACAAGAATATCATGCTCCGGTATATCTTTCTCATTAACTTTAGTTATATCACCATCAGGCTGTTCACCAAAGTTTGCAAAATACGTCTGTTGACTATATTTATTCCACTCGTTTGAATATACACAATGTCCTCCGACACTCTCATAAGCAATCCTCATCCCTCCAATACCGGCGAAAAGATCTATAAAGGTAAAATCTGAGTTTACTGGAGTTGTCTCTTTATTCTGCGTATTTATATACTGCATAATTGCGGATGAAACCAAATCTTGCATAGATATATTTTGATCTTTATTGCATCCCGACAAAGCTTCATACACTGCATCGTCAATTCTTACATGTAATTGTTTAGACATACTCTCTCCTCTGGGTATTTTCTTGTACCACTTCTATCCCATTATACCAAATCAAACATTCAGCCACAATATCCTGGGGTATATTTTGGTATATTATTATTCCCCATACTAAATATCGAATAGGCTTTATTTAGAACATACATTCTTCACCTGTGGATTTCCACTAAATAGTATGATATTAGCTATCCAATAAAAAAGACTATATTGCCTTAAATCCAATACTTAAATGAATTTTTAAATTTTTAAATGCTATCTTTACTTGCAATTGCAATGTAAGCGTCAAACAAGCCATTATTTATACAAACCAAAAGACCTATATATTTGTCCATAATAAAAAAGCCTACTCCTGTGATTTGTTATATCACAAAGGCAGGCCTTCACTGTTTATCAACACTATTATTCAAGTTCTCTTATGTCACTAAAGTAACCAATATCAGGATCAAATAATGTCCCTATTACTACACCTCTATCTAATAATCGATTGCCATTCTCACAGCATGTTTCTGGGAGTATAGCACAATTATGACATGCAGCAAGGTTACATGAATCTGTCCCTTGCCCTGTAGACTGAATACAAACCGGATCAGATGTACACCATAAAGCATTCTTTAAGGCTGCTATAATCGTATCCTCTATACGTCCCTTCTCGCCTTGCCTAACAAGTCCACCCAATGAACCCTCCGAATCTCCAGAAGCTGTGTATATTAATACTCCAGCCATATGGTAATTATCCTCTCCGATCTCGCAATAAATACGTTCTCGAATTGATGAACTGCCATATCCACATTCAAAACTTAATTGATTTATTATTAGATGAGCAAAAGTATGAATCAAAACAAATTCTGGTCTTAGTTCACCTCTTAAGCCTTGTCCAAAGAATGAGTTCTTGTAATTGTTTCCCATCTTTTTTATACGATTTATTACTTTAGAGTTGTTGGCCCATTTTGAAAGCAACTTCTCGTTAAACTCAAAAAAAATCCCCTCTCCATATGTCTCGATAGCAGGAACCCATTTTCCCTCCCCAAGCCTAAGCATTTTCTTGTTCTCTGATATACTTTTGCTGTTTGGCTTTAACCGCGAAAAACCTATAAAGGCCCGTGTTTCCTTCAATTTAGGAACAAGAGAGATACTATTAAAATACTTTCTTATTTGCAAATCATACTCTTCAATAGGATGATTAATAGAATGAAATTCCTGTCCATCATTTCCGCTACTTTTTACCAAAATATTATATTCAGCAAAACGATATTCGTCTTCCGGGGTATCTTCGTTAACACTTGGCAATCCATCAATTGCTTCTGCTTTTTTCAATATAGCGGTGTATAATCTGTCAGCATCCACATTCTTATTATCAGCTATGAACTTTATTATTTCTCGATTAAATCCCCCATCAATCCTTGAGCTATTTAATGTGTCAAAGATCTCGTTCACAATCCCTATGATTTTTTTATCATCCTCATTTCCATTTGTGGGTATGTATATCGAACTAACATCATTGGCAAACCAAACATTAGTAGCACCTCTTAATACTACTCTTAGCTCTTCAGGCTCACATGTGCATGGCGATTCATCATCTTTGTAAATACCTAGCCATGGCTTACTGCCTCTGCATTTATAATTGATTCTTTTTAACGCTCCAGGTTTTGTTACCCCAGCCATGGACTTTTTGGCTCCACAGGAGCACTCATAGAATACTCCTCCAAGTCCAGATGACGATCCTCCTGTGCTTCTCCTAATCTTACAGTTTTCACGATCATAAACTTTCCCACTATCATAATGGACCCATTCGCCAATTGGAAAGTCATCAATATGTCCTTCTGGACATATAACAATAAACCTTTCCGGAATCATTTTCCTTTTGATTCTTGCAGATGGATTACATTTACGTCCATGTTTCCACTGATATGCGTCGCATTCTGGTTGTGTTTCATAATATGTAGTTTCTCTCATGGTTCCGCAAAATGGGCAATATGACCATTTGGGAAATCTTACTGCCGGAATCGATATATGATAATTATCAGAATCAGCATTCCTTTCTCGATAATCTGGCGGCCATCTTAGTTCTGGAACCCCAATCCTTTTTGCCAAACGCTCATCTTTTATCACAAAATCTTCAGGGTTGTTATATCTCCACATATCTAATCCAGCTATCATCAGAGATTCGTCATTAGGAAATGGTACTATCGCACCAACTCCCCATGGACCAATTAGTGAATTCCTTCGCATAGGACGCTTCATAGCCATCTTCATTCATCCCTTTCTTCATATCGATTTCTAAGCACCATTGCTTCACATGAAGCATCCACGCTTCTCATTGAAGTAGGCGTTGCCATGCCCCTCTTACTCCAAGCTGCATTGGGTTTATCACTCGAACTATAAATTAACGGCACATCATCACCCATAGACATATCTAAATTTCTTTGAGGTGTCCACCTTTTAGGATTCCAATCTTCCCATTCCTGCAACCTATGATCAAACAGCCCCTTAAGTGAATTTTTAAATTCCAGTAAAACACTACTTTTTCTTCCAAAACTGGAAGTTAGTCTTGCACAAACATTTATCATTAAGCCATTATGTTATAGGTTATCTGTCTGTCAGGGAGAACTATT
>JAEEXE010000068.1 GCA_016291375.1 Butyrivibrio sp. | reverse complement strand
TCACACAAAAGTCCATAGAGGCTGTGAGCGGATGCGAGAAGATCGCCGTTGAATACGGCAATCAGGAGATTGAACAAGAGCACCTGCTCTACGCTCTTATGACAATAGAAGATAGCCTTATCTCTAAGCTTGTAGAGAAAATGGGCGTTGATACAAGCTCTTTTATCTCAAGAATTGAAGAGGCGATTGGCAAGAGAACCAAGGTACAGGGCGGTCAGCCCTATATCGGAGCACAGCTCAACAAGGCGCTTTTATCTGCTGAGGATGAAGCCAAGGCGCTTGGCGATGCTTATGTTTCTGTTGAGCACCTATTCCTTGCGCTTATCAAGCATGCCAATAAAGAGGTAAAAGAGATCTTTAATCAGTTTGGAATCGACAGGAACAGATTCCTTCAGGTTCTCTCTGAGGTTAGAGGCAACAGGAATGTCACAACAGACAATCCCGAGGCGACTTACGATACTTTGAGCAAATACGGAACAGAGCTTGTTGAGAAGGCCAAGAACCAGAAGCTTGATCCTGTCATTGGTCGTGATACCGAGATTAGAAACGTTATAAGGATCCTTTCAAGAAAGAGCAAGAACAATCCTGTGCTCATCGGTGAGCCCGGCGTTGGTAAGACCGCTGTTGTAGAGGCACTTGCCCAGAGAATTGCAAGCGGCGACGTTCCCTCAGCACTGAAAGACAAGAAAATCTTTTCGCTTGATATGGGTGCTCTCGTTGCGGGAGCCAAGTACAGAGGCGAGTTTGAGGAAAGACTGAAAGCTGTTCTCGAAGACGTGAAAGGTTCGGATGGTGAGATCATTCTTTTCATCGATGAGCTTCATCTGATAGTCGGTGCCGGAAAGACAGACGGCGCAATGGATGCGGGCAATATGCTTAAGCCCATGCTTGCAAGAGGCGAGCTCCACTGCATCGGTGCAACAACGCTCAACGAGTATAGACAGTACATAGAAAAAGACGCAGCGCTTGAGAGACGTTTCCAGCCTGTAATGGTTGATGAACCTACGGTTGAAGATACCATCAGTATCCTTAGAGGTTTAAAAGAAAGATACGAAGTTTTCCACGGCGTTAAGATCATGGACAGTGCACTTGTTAGCGCAGCTGTTCTATCTAACAGATACATTTCCGACAGATTCCTTCCCGACAAGGCAATCGACCTTGTGGATGAAGCCTGCGCTCTTATTAAGACAGAGATGGATTCAATGCCGGCAGAGCTTGATGAGCTCAACCGTAAGATCATGCAGATGCAGATCGAGGAAGCTGCTCTCAAGAAAGAGGATGACAGCCTTAGTAAGGAAAGACTTGCCGTTTTGCAAAAAGAGCTTGCGAATCTCAAGGAAGACTTTGATACCAGAAAGGCTCAGTGGGAGAATGAAAAGCAGGCTGTAGATAAGCTTGCGACAATGCGTGAGCAGATAGATACCATCAATTCAGAGATAGCTATCGCTCAGAGAAACGGAGATTATGAGAAAGCCGGAGAGCTTCAGTATGGTAAGCTCCCCGCTCTTAAGAAAGAGCTTGAAGAAGCTGAGGAAGCAGCTCATAAAAAAGAAGCGGATACCACCCTTGTACATGAGAGAGTATCCGATGAGGAGATCGCCGGAATTATCAGCAGATGGACCGGAATTCCTGTAAATAAGCTGACTGAGAGTGAGAGGAATAAGACTCTTCATCTTGCTGATGAGCTTCACGGAAGAGTTGTAGGTCAGGATGATGCAGTGACCAAAGTTTCCGAAGCGATCATGAGATCCAAGGCAGGCATCAAGGATCCCGGTAAGCCCATAGGGTCATTTCTTTTCCTTGGCCCCACAGGTGTCGGAAAGACAGAGCTTGCCAAGAGCCTTGCAAAGTCACTTTTTGACGATGAGAACAATATGGTCCGTATCGACATGAGTGAGTACATGGAAAAGTACAGCGTTTCCCGCCTTATCGGAGCACCTCCCGGATATGTTGGTTACGAAGAGGGCGGTCAGCTTACGGAAGCAGTCAGAAGAAAACCCTATGCGGTAGTTCTTTTTGATGAGATTGAAAAGGCACATCCCGATGTATTTAACATCCTGCTTCAGGTGCTTGATGATGGACGTATCACAGATTCTCAGGGCAGAACCGTAGACTTTAAGAATACTATCCTTATCATGACCTCCAACATCGGTGCTCAGTACCTTCTTGATGGTATCGGCAGTGACGGAAGTATCAGTGAGGAAGCAGAGAAAGAGACTATGGAAGATCTAAGGGCTCACTTTAGACCTGAGTTCCTTAACAGACTTGATGAGATAATCATGTTCAAGCCTCTGACAAAAGAGAACATCGGAGGAATCATCGAGCTTATTATCAAGGATCTTAATAAGAGACTTGCGGACAGAGAGATCGCTATAAGCCTTACTCCTGCAGCAAAAGAATATGTCATAGACAATGCCTATGATCCTATCTACGGAGCAAGACCTCTTAAGAGATATATTCAGAAGTATGTGGAGACTTTGTCAGCTAAGCTTATACTTGAAGACAGAGTACAGCCCCATGACACCATAGAATTTGACGTGGAGAACGGAGAACTTGTGGCAAAGAGCCGCAGCTAAGGATAATAACACAGAAGAACCCCAAGAGCAGCTTATAGAGGGTAAGCTTAATTGCTCTTGGGGTTCTCCCGTTTTTGGGTTTATTTGTTGGTTGATAGTGCGCAAATTTTGGGGAAATCAAATGAATTGATTTCTGCTTTCGTCGTACGTAAAACCTGCGTCTAATAATTTCTCAATAATTTTTTTCAATTCTTCCTGGTTTATACCCATGTCTTCTGCAAGGATTTCCAGTGAACTGTAGTTGTCTCTTAGCTTGGTATTGAGATAGCTAAAGAGCATTATAGGATCTTCCGGCATATATACCTCACATTCAAAATCTGATTCCTATAAAATAGTATAGCACTAAACCCAACATATTGAAAACAGATTATTAATACCACATCATATTGAAACGGCTCTTTTTATAGGTGTATAATTATTATGACTTATTATATGTGCAATTCTGAATTGTTGATTTACAGTATGAGCGCTTTAGATGCGCTTTTTGGATATATAAGATTTTTTTGAGGGGATATTTGGATAGTATGCAGGCGTCGGTAGATATTCATTGCCATATTATGCCCGGAGTTGACGATGGCTCGCGGGATATGGATACCAGCATTAAGATGCTGAAGATTGCTGAGAAGAACGGTATCACAGATATTATACTTACTCCGCACCACAAGCCGATGCATCACAATGTCAGTCCCGAACATAACAAGGTATATAAAGACAGGCTTCAGAACGCAGCTGATAAGGTCGGGATAAAAGTCAGATTATATTCCGGAAATGAGATATATTATAGCGATGAGACCCAGAGAGAGCTTGAGAACGGCAAGATATGTACTCTGGCAGGCTCTGATTATGTGCTTGTGGAATTTCATCCAACCAATCCATTCAGCGCCATAAATAATGCCGTTTATCAGGTGCAGGGAGCAGGTTTCATTCCCGTCATAGCACATGTGGAGAGGTACAGCGATATAGTATCCCACCCCGCTTATGTGGAGGAACTAATAGATAAGGGCTGTTACATACAGGTAAATGCGTCATCCATTATGGGCAAGTACGGCTGGGGAATTAAATCTTTTGTCAAAAAACTATTGAAAAACAGACGGGTTCACTTTGTTGCGACGGATGCTCATGATACAGGAAGAAGAGCACCGGAGCTTGCGGATTGTAGATCCTATGTAGAAAGAAAATACGGAAGAGAATACGCAAACAGGATTTTCTTCGACAATCCAATGAGCATAATCCGCGGCGAGATCATATAAAACAACATTTACAGCGTGAACACAGATAAAATCATTTCGCGGCGTATGGCGATTATATAAAACATCACTTCGCGTCACATGGCGTAAGTATTTGGAGGAGCATGGACAGGAAAGAAGACATTATAGAAATTAATCTTGGCGAGCTTTTGTCTGTCATACTGGGGCGAGCATTTCTGATCATAAGCGCCGGAGTATTCTTTGCACTGGCGGGGCTTTTTGTCAGCAAATTTGTTCTTCATCCCACTTATGAATCAACTACCAAGATTTACATACTAAATAAAGAGGAAAATCAGACCGTAACTTATTCGGATGTGCAGATATCAACGCAACTCACCCAGGACTATGCTGAGCTTATAAAGAGTAGATACGTGCTTGAAGAGGTTGCGCAGAGGCTTAATCTTGTAGATGTAACATACGAGGATCTTGCGGATGTTCTCAAGGTTGATACTCCATCCGATACGCGTATTGTTTCTATCACGGCCAAGGATGAGGATCCTCTCATGGCAATGAAGATTGCCAACTGTATCAGAGAGGTTGCCAGTGAGCACATCACCAACGTTATGGATATCGATGCCATCAACGTTGCAGAGACAGCCAATGTGCCCACCAAGAAAGCAAGCCCCAGAGTTGGAAGATGGACTGTTATCTCAGGACTTTTGGGCGCGATCATCGTTGCATTTTTTGTAGTCCTTGGATATCTTCTTGATGATACCATCAAGAGTTCCGATGACGTGGAGAGATACCTGGGACTTAGCACCATAGGCCTTATTCCTCTTTCACTTGAAGAGCAGGGCAAAAAGAAATCCAAGAAAAAATAATACGAAGATAATATAAAAAGAATTGAACTAACAGAAACGGAGATTTTATGCAGAGCGCAAAGCTTCATTTCAGCCAGTCGGAAAATAATTATCAGGTAAAAGAAGCATATAAGACCCTCAGAAGTAACGTTGAGTTCAGCGGACAGAACGTACGAGTTATCTCGGTTACAAGCTGTACTCCCGGTGAGGGAAAGACCACTGTTGCAATGGCTCTTGCAAGAGCTTTTGCAGAAGCGGGCAAGAAGACTATCCTTGTAGACGCTGATATGCGTAAGTCTGTGCTTGTAGGAAGATACAAGACAGGCTCTGTGAGACTTGGACTTACACATTGTCTTGTCGGAAGAGAGAGACTTTCGAGCGTTATCTGCGAGACGGATACACCTAATCTCTATGTTATCTTCAGCGGACCCGTTCCGCCTAACCCAAGTGAGCTTCTGGGCGGCAGAATATTTAGCAAAGTCCTTGAGAATATGAAACAGGTATTTGACTATGTGATCATAGATACGCCTCCTCTTGGAAGCGTTATTGATGCGGCTGTAGTTGCGAAGCAGTGCGACGGTACGATCATGGTAGTTGAGAATAACGCTATCAGCTACAGATTTGCTCAGAGGGTAAAAGACCAGCTTGATAAGGCGGGAGCCAAGATGCTTGGTGTTGTACTTAACAAGGTTGATATTAACGGTAAGGGATATTATGGACATTACGGCCATTATTACGGCAAGTACTACGGCAAATATTATGGCAAATACTACGGTAACGGTGATGATGGAGAGAGCAGTTCCATGACAAGACCAAGAGCGCCTGAACCAGACCTTGGCCCTGATGATGACGATCTTGATGAGCTTAACTATCTTGCGGGAGTCACCAGAAAAGACTGAGCTTAGCGATGTTTAAAGACATAAATAAATGTATTCTACAGGTGGAGGAATGAAGTGAGAGGAAATATTCTCGGAATATTTTTTACCATATTGAGCGGAGTGCTTGTGGCGCTCATAGTTATCGCATACGGCAGGAGTGATAGACTGGCGCCGGAATTTAGATTCTCCGCAGTTGGGTTTATATATGATTCCAAGACAACTGACAGAGACCTTCTACAGGGAGTCAATGCCTATGATTCCAGGGACGGTGATATGACAAGCCGGATCGTTGTTGAGAAGGTTGTTCTTAACAGAGATGCTGAGACAGCGGTTGTTTATTATGCGGTGGCGGACTTTAGCGGCAATGTAGCCAAGCAGTCCCGTGTTTTTCCCGCAGATATAAGAGATATAGATTATAACGGCGATTCGTCGGAGACTATGGAGGATCCTCTTTTTCCAAACATGCTCTCAGACGGAACACAAGGAGAAGGAGCTGTTGAAGGCGCGAGTGCAGAGGGCGTCTCTACAGATGATCAGGAGTAATAGATGAGGGGAAAAGGAAAAGTCTTTCTCATTGTCTGGGCAGTGTTTATGACGTTTATTGCGGGTGGACTTGTCGGATTTGAGATAATGAGAGTAATGGGAAAAGCTAATCTTGGTTCCAAATCCGCCACATCGGCACCGATGATGGGGCAGCAGGATTCATATGCGGTTTCGAACGCAAGCGCGGAATGGCAGGATGACTGGATCACATATAATGGTGATGTATATGATTACAATGAAGATATAATTACTTTTTTAATAATGGGAATAGACAAAGATGATGAAGTTGTCTCGAAGGTATCTGAGGGAGGCGAAGGAGGACAGGCGGATGCGCTGTTTCTTCTTGTTCTCAACCCGCATACTCAGAAGATAAGCATTATAGGCATCAACAGAAATACAATGACCGATGTGGATGTTTATGATGAATACGGAAGATATCAGACTACGGTAGAAGCGCAGATTTGTCTGCAACACGGTTTCGGTGACGGAATGGAAGAATCCTGTGAATATCAGGTGAAGGCGGTGTCCAGTCTTTTTTACCAGCTCCCGATTCACGGCTATGCTGCTATAAATATGAGCGCGATTCCTACGATAAACGATCAGGTCGGAGGAGTTGATGTAGTTGTTCTCGAGGACCTCACAAAGTTTGATAAGACACTGAAAAAGGGCGCTGAAGTTCATCTTGAGGGAAAGACGGCATATCATTACATAAAGAGCAGAGATATACACATATCGGGCTCAAACAGCTCAAGGCTTGAAAGGCAGAAACAGTATATAAATGCTTTTATAAATGCTGCCAGAAATAAGTGCAGTGAAAATAATAACGCTGCAGTGGAGCTTTTTACGGCAATCGGAAGTAAGATGGTAACTAATATATCTGCCGATGAGATCTCATATCTTGCTCCGTATCTCGTATCGTATACGTTTAATGCGGATGACATCATATCAATTGACGGTGAAACTTCCAGGGATGGCAAGTATGAGGAGTTTAGAGTTGATGACGCCGGCCTCTATGAGACTATAATAGATGTTTTTTATGAAAAAATTGATCAAGCAGGCTAATGAAATGTATACGAAAAGACGATATAGAATAATAGAGATGATAGCCGTAAAAGGACTCTTTTTACCGCTGATGATAGTTTTTCTTATCGGATGTTCACGGAAGGATACAGATGCCGGACGTAACACCGCTTATGAAAAAAGTACTCTTCCGACGGAGCAGAAAACCGGATTTGAAGACATCAAGAGCTTAAATGAGGATGCTTTTGCATGGCTGTACATTCCGGGGACGGATATAAATTGTCCCATTCTTCAGGATTCTGAAGGTGATGATTCTTTTTACAAAAGTCATAACGAGTACAAAGAGCCTGATGAAAACGGGGCGATCCATATCGAGGCTGCAAATCTTAATGACATGTGTGATTTTAATGAAGTCATTTACGGATCATCGCCTAAGGATGGAACCGGATTTGCGCAGCTCAATAATTTTTTGGATAAAGAATATTTTGACGAGCACGAGTATGTACATGTATATATGGAGGATAACTCCCTTATATATTATATAATTGCCGCTTATATCCGCGATGATACAAAGCTTCTTGAACAGTATGATTTCACATATGCTTCCGGGTGTATGGAGTTTATCAATGAGATCTACAGAAAAGGAGATGACACTAAGATTATCAGGGATGGCTGCGAGACGGGGCTTGAACCCGAACATTTCCTTATTACGCTTACTACGGACAGCACCGATGAACCGGGAAAGCAGATGGTGGTTATCGGATGTCTGATGGGGGACGTAGCCGGGAAAATTGACAGATATGTTGATTACGGAGATGAAGACGACATTAATATTCAGGCTGAATAGTAACACAAGGATAATGTTGTTTAGATAAAAGAACGGAGGCAAAAAAATATGAAAAAGATTCTGGCTCTTACAGTTGCAGGTACACTTTGGGTGACGAGTTCCGTATGTGTTTTTGCTGCGGAGGATACTACCGGTGAGAATACAGTTACGGAGGAGGCTAATTCTGACGTAGATCCCAGCCCGACTATAGAGGGGTTACAAGAAAAGCTCAAAAAGCAAGAAGAGCAGGCTCAGGCGGATAGAGTGAAAGCAGAAAAAGACAAAGCTGAACTTAATCAGAAGATAGGTGAGCTTAAATCAGTGCAAGAGGAACTTAGTAAGAAACTTACCACTCTCGCAAATGATAATAAAGAACTCGAACAGAAGAAAGCACAACTGACACAGCAGCTTGAATCAACAAATAAGAGTCTCGACGTTGCTGTTAAAGCAAAGAATAAATACGAAGAAAAATATAATAATGCGACAGCCGCTCCCAAGAGAAGAGAGACTCCTTCAAGAGAGCAGGTGCTTAGCAAAAATAACGCAGTCGGTGACGGAAACGGCGGATACGTCGCTCAGGGCGGACATGTTCAGATCAACGGCGGAAAGAGCAATGTTACATTTACACTTTCAGCTCCCACAGCAGGTGTTCTGAGTTCTGCAAACAAGTATGCAAACAGTGTTGGCGGAACACTTCTTCACTGCGTAACAACAAGCTCACCCGGAGTTTCATTTAAGACAGCGGTAGTAAATTTCACTGTTACCGGCGTAAGTGCAAACGACTCAATTGCAGTATATCAGCTTCAGGGCAAGAATTGGGTTCAGGTAATGGTTACATCCATTACAGATAACCACGTAACCGTAAACCTTACACAGCACGGACCTCTCGCTTTTGTAAGAGTTGCGGCGGTTGCAACTGCAACACATTGAGATTGATAATTGTATATATAATAGATGATGGAAATATCGGACGATTTCTTTCGTCCGATATTTTTTTAATGCGGAAAGGAAGAACAAGTATGAAAAAATTTTGTGTAATAGTAATGGCAACAGCACTTACAATGTCTATGTTGACAGGATGTGTGGGAGCGGCAGGTAAAAAAGACAACAGTGCGGCGGGCAATAGTTCTGCAACAATCGAGGCAAGCGTTGAAGCAACTGAGAATGCAAGTACCGCATCCGATGATGTGGCAAAAGAGACAAGCACAGAAGATGAAGCAGCTGCTACCACTCAGGCACAGGCAGGAAGTGCAGCTTTAAATCTGGACAACAGAGTGAAGGTGGAAAGTCCGTATTGTCCTGCTGAAGTTGTAGATTTTTTGAATTCTTTGGAGACAGATTTTACAAAGATTAAATGGGGTGTGGTTTATCCCGTAACAGGAATGGAAGGTGTTATTATTTCGGTTACGCCTTACATGAAAGGTACGGAAAGCCATCTTGTCATCGGTATTACCAACTTGTATGATCAGGATCTTACGATCAAGTCAGAAGGATTTGCCAAGGACACTTCCGGAAACAATACAGCGGATCTCAAATTCGAGGATAAAGGCGTTGGCGCCGGAAACACCGTCATTCATGATGTGGTCTGCAAAGATTTCCCTTCCGGAGAGATCAGCTGGACTAATATAGAAATTCCCGATACTTCTGCGGAGTATGTTCTTTGGGACGGAACGTGGGCTCTTGGTAATAATATGGAATTTTCTTATGAGTTAACCGGAGAAAAAGATATGGTTCCCGGCGAAGTTACAGTGTTACTTCTTGATGATCAGGGCTATGTACTTGATTGCATGACAGATAACAACACAAGCAGCGGAAAATCAGCCAAGGGCAGCATGAAGTCAGATTTCAACAATTCAGAAGGTAACCTTAGCAATGTAGCAATGTTTGTAAATCCTACTGCCGCGGAGTAATAGATAATATGTTTTTGTGCGGATTGGCTTTTTCAATGTATACGCACAGTTTTGTGGTTTTATGTTATAATAGCGTTGCTGTGTACGAGAATTAAGTGTACAAGGCAGCGAGGAGAATACAATGAGCTGGGAAGATAACGTCAGGAAGGTTGTTCCGTATACACCGGGTGAGCAGCCCAAAGTTAAGAATATAATCAAGCTTAATACAAATGAAAATCCTTATCCGCCGGCACCTGCGGTTCAGGAAGCGCTTAAGAACATGGGCGCGGAAGCTTTCAAGAAGTATCCCGATCCCACATGCGATGTGCTTGTTGAGGCGATAGCGGATTTTTATAAAGTCGGAAAAGAGAATGTGTTTGTTGGAGTAGGTTCTGACGATGT
>JAEEXE010000005.1 GCA_016291375.1 Butyrivibrio sp. | reverse complement strand
AAGAGATAAGCCGGATGGAAGAAAGCTCGGCGATGTTAAGATAAGCCAAAAGAGCAGCTATGCAAACTATGCGTGCCCGACAGAGGATATCTTTGGGAAAAATAATGTCTACTTTGTATGTACACTGGGGACTTGCTACATCGATGCTTGGAAGGCAGATGGCACACAGGATAAGAAATCACTTACGGAAGCAGACATTAATAAGCCGCCCGTAGTCGTTAATCCTTATGATATCGTAGAAACAGAGACAATGGAAAACGGCGGAAACTTCTATGATAAAGATGGTACCGAATATTCGCCGATCAGTGAAGTGAAAATGGTTTCACTAAAAAATGTTATGTTTTCAAAGGGACTTAAGGGCATAGAGATAACTGCCAGAACCAGATATTACGACACGGTAATGGAGATTCATCTTGATGATCCCGAAAGCGAACCTATTGCAAGAGCACTGATCAGAACGCCTGAATTTGGAACTTGCATGGCATATACATCCAATATCACAGGAATGCATGATGTGTATTTCACGGTAAATAACCCTGTTGATTTCGATTCTTGGAGGGCAATCGACAATGCTCCGAAGCCAAAGGGAAACAACGACAAACCGATTGACCCTGAGGAACCACAGCAACCGGAGGTTTCCGAGACACCTGAACAGCCGGAGATGCCTGAAACTCCTGAGCAGCCGGAAGTTCCCGAAACACCGGAACAACCGCAGGAGCCTGAAACTCCACAGCAGCCCGAAGAGCCTGCTAAGCCTGCGCTTGAGCTTGAGGGTTCAATAAACGATTGTGGCGAAGGCTATCAGGTCAACTTTAAGCTTACCAACAATTCCGATGAGCCGAAAACAGGCTGGAAGATAACAATGGGAAAAGTTGACATCAACATAAAAGACAGCTGGTGTGTAAACATCGAAGAAGATGACAATCTTTATGTGATCACTCCTCAGGGATGGAATACAACAATCGCTCCCGGACAGACAATTGAATTTGGTATAAGAGGAGAAGGAACTCTTAATGAGGACACGGTTCGCTATATGATTGAGTAATCAATTGTATATAAAAACACTTTATAGGAGGTAAAAGAGTAAGTGAAAAGAAAAGGAAGAGTAGTATCAAGTATCTTATGTGCAGGAGCCACGTTTATGCTGATGTGCACAACGGTGGCGGCAGGAGATCCCTGGGGACACCGCGGACCCAGCATACATCCGTACGGTGGTGTCGAAGCGGAAGCAAACTTCGGAAGCTCGGTATGTGAGTCCACAGAGGCCGACGGAAGAAAAGTCATGTCACTTGAGGAAGGCGATTATTTCAGAATAATTGATGTTGATTTTGATAAGGGATTATCAGGAATTGATATTAACTACAAGGCTGATGAGCCTTCAATTGTTGAAGTAAGAAGCGGAAAGATAGACGGTCGCCTTATCGCTAAACTTAGAGTAGACGGAACTCATGGCGATTATAAGCTTTGTTCCGCTCCGACAAATGGTCTTTCCGGTATAAACGAGATCTATTTCGTATGTACCCACGGTGCATGCTCAATAGATAATTGGACGGCATTCGGAAAAGGCCCTGATGACGCTTCAACCGTTGATCCATATAACTATGTAGAAGCGGAGAATGGAACAGGCTTTGAAGAATCGGCAATTTCAGAAGAAGCCGGAAGAAAGGTTGTATCATTTTCTAAGGAAGGTGATTATTTCAAATCTGAAAATGTAGATTTGAAATTCGGAGCGAATTCTTTCATGGTATTGGCTAAGAGTAACAGCCCGGCGGTTATAGAGATAAGAGACGGCGGAATCGATGGAAAATGCTTGGATGAAATCATGGTGAGTGGCACAAATGATGAGTATAAGTGTTATATCGCAGACGAAATCCCAAGCCTTTCAGGTGTTCACGATCTTTATTTTGTAAACGTAATGGGGCAGGCTTCTGTTGATAAGTGGTGCGTATCAAGCATGGTGATAAATGCTTCCGAAGATTGTGAATAAAAACAATTTAAGGAAAACGGATAAATAATAAAACGCCGACCTGCAAATAACAGGTTGGCGTTTTTTATTTACATATCCATCTTGGAATCGTAGATATTGGTTTCAAAGAATTTGTTGTAGCCCTGCCATCCGGGAGTTGTAATGTTACCGAGAAGCTCGGTAAATGTCTCCATCTTGGCATCGGTATTGTCCGCAAGATTAAGCGCTACCGCTTCAACTATGGAAGGCTTTTTGGGAGAGCCGTATTCGTATTCTCCGTGGTGAGCAAGAATGCAGTGCTGAAGCTCTTGCCTTAGAAGTACGGGGAAATCCGGGATCTCTTTTGCCTTATCACCTACCATCTCGGCGCCCATAACTATGTGTCCGAGGAACTGACCTTCGTCCGTATAATCATTGGTAGGGAAGAGACTTAACTCTCTTGTCTTTCCTATATCATGGCAGATTGCTGCTGTTAAGAGCAGATCTCTTTTTAATATGGGATAAGCTGTGCAGAAATAATCGCAGAGCTTGGTTACGCTCAATGTGTGTTCAAGTAATCCGCCGATAAATCCGTGGTGAACGGTCTTAGCCGCGCTGGATTTTCTAAATGCGGTGATAAATGCTTCATCCTGAATAAAGAATTCTTCAAGGAGCTTTTTAAGATAAGGATTCTTGATCGTTCCGATTATACCAAGAAGCTCTTTATACATCTCGTCGTTGTCCTTGGAAGAAACAGGTAGATACAAAGAAGGATCATACTCGCCTTCATGGCACTTTCTTGCGCGCTTTACGTTGACCTGTATCGCGCCGTTAAAGCTTGTAACTTCACCGAACACATCGATGTAATCCGTGTCGTCAAATTCATCAATGCCGTCGCTGTTTGGCTCCCAGATCTTGGCGTCTACAGTGCCTGTTTTATCCTGCAAGATAACAGAATAGTATTCCTTGCCGTTCTTGGTAGTGGCGCTCTGTTTGTGCTTGCACATGTAGATGTCGGCAATTCTGTCGCCGGGAGTAAGATCCTTGATAAACTTCATTTTAAATCCTCATTTCTAATTACTGTATAGTAATAAATTTTAATTATGTGTTGAACTCTTGAGAGTAACTTCCATCTGAATCTCGATATAATCGTTAGGAGACTGCCTCATAACGGTAACTGTTATTATATCATTCGGCTCGCATTGAGCAAGCCTGGATGCAAATTGCTCGTATGAATTAACGGCATAGTCGCCGATCCTTACAATGATGTCGCCGCTTTGAAGTCCTGCGTGCATTGCCGGAGAACTCATCTCGATCTGCGTGATGTAGGCGCCTGCGGGAACATTTTTATCATGTTGAAAATCAATGGGAACCGTTGTCCCGTGGATTCCCAGATACGGTCTGTTCGTAGCATTGGAAAGATTCTCGATCAATGTTTTCATTTCAGAAATACCGATCGCGCTGATGTGGTTCGGTATATCGGTGGGACAGTAGGTCATATCGATAATGCCCACAACCTCTCCGCTTAAATTAACCAGTACACCGCTTCCGGAGGAGCTTCCGCTTATATCCGTTGTGATCAGTTTGTATGATGAATCAACGAGATTAAGAGGCGCTTTGTCCGAGGTGATTATTCCGTAACATATTGAATCCTTAATCCCCATGGGACTGCCGACTGCGATGACGGGTAGTCCGGTAAGATTGCCTGAGTTGGAGCTTCCAAGAGCAGCCGTCGTTATGCTCTTTGTGGTGTGCTCATCAAGATCGGCTTTTTTAACCACGATCACACATTGGTTGGTGACGGTATCCATAAGGTTTAAAGTGGCATCTGCAGTTGAGTTGTCGCAGAATGTCACGCGTATACTCTTTGCATCGGAAGCAGCAGATGAAGGTGCCAAAATATACAGATTGGTGCCGTTATCCGCTACGATTATTCCGGAAGCACTTCCGCTGCTCTCATATGAATCATTGATCCAGTTCGCGTCGCTTGTTACAGAAGTTACCGTAACAACGCTTCTTCCGACTTCATCTGCCACAAGTTTAAGTGATGACATGAGTTTACCGTAGTCGGACTGGGAAAAAGAATATGAGGCAAGCGCTTCGTCTATCTTATTCTTTTCATCTTCTTCAAGACTCATTGCTTCGCTTGCGGCAATAGCATTGTCATTGGCAAACATCTCCTCGGGAGAGAGCTCGTCGTTTACAGTCTCTTCGGGAAAAGAAATCTTTTCGGGCGAATTCTCGGGATAAAGCGTGTCGTTAAAAACAGGCTGAAGCACCAGGAAAGTAAGGCACGCAACGATGCCGAAAACAACCGCAAGGGAAATCGTTATGATAGTTCTTCTGAGCAGCTTTTTCCTGTTGATCGGACGCTGCTTTATCTTTTCGCTTATAAAGCTGGTATCTTTTTTATTTTCTTCAGGATTAGTAGGCATTTTTTTACCTCCGCCGTATTGCTTAATTATAAATGTTTTTTACCTTGAATGCCAGTCCGCGAAAGTGCCGATATTTCTGCGATTTGGCATAACCGCACTAGCCACGGTACACTTAAAATGGTAAACTGTACTTTGGATAACTATGTGAAATAAAGGATTTACAGGACATGAACCAAAAAGCATTACACGTACTTGAGTACGATAAGATAATAGAGAAACTTTCAGAACATGCTTCCTCTCAGCCCGGAAAGAAGATGTGCCTTGAACTTGAGCCTTCTTCGGATATCGCTGAGATCAGAAAGAACCTGAAAAAGACGAACGATGCAATAGAGAGAGTTTTCAAAAAAGGTTCGATCTCTTTTGGAGACAATAAGGATCTTAAGGGAGTTCTTAAGGCGCTCAAGATCGAGAGCGCGCTTGATATGGGAGCGCTTCTTGGCCTTGCGTCTTTCCTTGATAACGTCAACAGAGTTAAATCATACGGACGTGCAGAAAGAGATGACGAGAAAAGAGATTCTCTTTCGGAGAGCTTTGAGCTCTTGGAGCCGCTTACATTTATATCTCAGGAGATCAGAAGGTGCATCAAATCGGAAGATGAGATGAGTTCGGATGCAAGTCCCGCGCTGAGACATATTAGGCGCGGAATCATGCTTACGAACGACAGGATCAGAGATGTGCTCGGAAAGATGATAAACGGAGCCTCAAGGACATATCTTCAGGACGCTGTTGTCACAATGCGTGGCGACAGATACTGCATTCCCGTCAAGGCTGAGTACAAGTCACAGATAAGCGGTATCGTTCACGATCAGTCATCTTCGGGATCGACTCTTTTCATAGAGCCCGCGGCGGTTGTAGAACTCAATAATAAGTTAAAAGAGATGTCGCTTCAGGAGCAGGCTGAGATAGAAAAAATACTTCTTGAGCTTAGCCTCCAGATAGCACCGCATGCGGCGGCAATAGGCTATAACTGCGATATCATGACGGATCTTGATTTCGTTTTTGCAAAGGCATCCTATGCACTTGAGATAAATGCGATCACACCGATATTCAACGATCATCATGCTTTTGATATCAAGAAGGGAAGACATCCTCTTATAGCAAAAGACAAGGTGGTTCCGATAGACGTATACGCAGGACGCGATTTCGACATGCTCATCATAACCGGACCAAATACCGGCGGTAAGACAGTAACGCTTAAGACGGTAGGTCTTTTGACACTGATGGGACAGGCGGGGCTTGCGATACCTGCGGCAGATAAGTCTGAGCTTTCGGTGTTCAATGAAGTTTATGCGGACATAGGAGACGAGCAGAGTATTGAGCAGTCTCTTTCTACTTTCTCATCGCATATGACCAACACGGTATCGATACTGAAAAATGCGGACGAGAATTCGCTGTGTCTTTTTGATGAGCTTGGAGCAGGAACGGATCCCACAGAGGGAGCGGCTCTTGCGATATCCATCTTAAACGATCTGCACAAGAGAAAGATAAGAACGCTCGCAACAACGCACTACAGCGAACTCAAGGTATATGCACTCAATACGCCCGGAATACAAAATGCCAGCTGCGAGTTTGATGTTGAGTCGCTAAAGCCAACATACAGACTTCTTATCGGAATCCCCGGAAAGAGTAATGCGTTTGCAATCTCTTCAAAGCTCGGTCTTTCCGAAGAGATAATCGAGGCTGCCAAAGAGCAGATAAGTACGGAAGATAAAAAGTTTGAAGACCTTCTTGCGGACCTTGAGATCAGCAGAAAGACGATCGAGAACGAGAGACTCGAGATCGAGCAGTACAAGAAGGAAGTAGAAGAATTAAAGCGCAGGATCGAAGAGAAATCAAGTAAGCTCGACAGCCAGAGAGAAGAGATTTTAAGAGAGGCCAACGAGAAGGCAAGAGATATCCTTCAGGAAGCCAAAAATGTTGCGGATGAGACCATACGAGCTTTCAGAAAAGCAGGACCCAATGCATCCATGCAGGATCTTGAGAGAGCAAGGACGGGCATCGGACAGAAGGTTTCCGACAAGAACAAGGCGATTCAAAAGAAAGAAAAGCCAAAGGATACACATCCCATTCTTAAGGAGTCTCAGCTTAAGCTCGGTGAATCCGTTAAGATCGTGTCTATGGGACTAAAGGGAACGATCAGTTCCAAGCCCGATAAGGACGGCAATCTCTTTGTTCAGTGCGGCATCATGAGAACCAAAGCGAATATTCGCGATCTCGTTATCATAAGTGACGATGATGCCAAGACGGCAATGAAAAAGTTCTACGGAAGAAATACCGGAAGTTCCAAGATGGATCTTTCGAGGGCTTCCAATATCAAGACGGAAGTCAATCTTATAGGCAAGAACAGCGACGATGCAATAGCGGCGCTGGATAAATATCTGGATGACGCATATATGGCTCATCTTAACAACGTCAGAGTCGTTCACGGAAAGGGCTCCGGAATTCTCAGACAGGCGGTGCACAATTATCTAAAGGGTGTGCCTTACGTTAAGTCTTTTAAACTCGGAGAATTCGGCGAAGGCGACGCCGGCGTTACTATAGTTACATTTATCAAATGAAGGGGATAGGTAAAATGGTTGCCAAACAGAAAATTTTAATAGTAGATGATGACAATAATATCGCAGAGCTTATTTCTTTATATCTTATAAAGGAGTGCTTTGAGACCAAGATCTGCAATGACGGAGAGTCGGCGATCAACGTCTTTGATTCTTTTGCACCTAATCTTGTTCTTTTGGATCTGATGCTGCCGGGAATCGACGGATATCAGGTGTGCAGAGAAATAAGGACCAAATCACAGGTTCCGATAATCATGCTTTCTGCGAAGGGAGAGGTTTTTGATAAGGTGCTCGGACTTGAGATGGGCGCCGATGACTATATGGAAAAGCCTTTTGATTCAAAAGAGCTGGTGGCAAGAGCAAAGGCGGTTCTTCGCCGCTATAAACCTCAGACTCAGGAGCTTTCCGAGTCTGATGACAAGGTTGTAAGATATCCCGATCTTGAGATAAACATGACCAACTATTCTGTTACTTATATGGGAGACAGGGTAGACATGCCGCCCAAGGAACTTGAGCTTTTGTATTTTCTTGCGGCTTCTCCCAATCATGTTTTTACAAGGGAGCAGCTTCTTGACCAGATTTGGGGATACGAGTATGTGGGCGATACAAGAACAGTTGACGTTCACATTAAGAGGCTTCGTGAGAAATTAAGAGACCATGAGAACTGGAGCCTTAAAACTATTTGGGGCATTGGATATAAATTTGAGGTAGTTCAGTAAATGAAGAGGACGCTTTATTTAAAGTTTCTTTTAGCATATCTGTTATTTGCCATATTCGGTTTTATTGTTGTTGCAACCTTTGTACACGGTATGACTTATGAGCGCCTTAGACGTGATAAGGCTGACAGTATGTATCAGGTTGCCACACAGATAGCAAACACATACGCGGCTGATCTGTACAACAGTGAGACCTCGCTTGAAGCCGTGCATCAACAGATGGTGGCGCTTTCAGGCTATATGGGCGGCTCACCGATCTGGATCGTAAATCCGTCCGGAAGGCTGGTTCTTGATTCTTCAAGAGTTCTTGAGCAGAACAAGAAAGACGTGATTGTTGGATTCGATCCCACGGTGATCGGAACAACATATTACACGACAGGAACTTTTTGGAATACATTTAACGAAGAGACGCTCAGTGTTTTTGCTCCGATCACGGCCAATTACAAGGTGCAGGCATATGTCATTATTCATGAACCTATCGCCAAGATCAAGGCTTCGGCAGACGGGTTTTTGAACATATCATATCTAATGCTTATTGTTCTTTTCCTGTTGTCGCTTATCATCCTTATCTTTTTTACAGAGCTTGTGTATTTGCCGCTTAGAAAGATCACAGCGGCAACGGAGCAGTACGCCGTCGGAAACATGGGATACGAGTTTTCCGTGGAATCCGAGGATGAGATGGGATACCTTGCAGCTTCGCTGTCATATATGGCGGGCGAGATTGCGCGTCAGGAAGAAGATCAAAAGAAGTTTATCGCAAACGTATCACATGATTTCAGGTCGCCGCTTACATCCATAAAAGGCTATCTGGTCGCAATGCAGGACGGTACTATTCCCGAAGAGATGCACGACAGGTATCTTGGGATTGTAATAAATGAGACCGACAGACTTACCAAGCTGACGAATGAAATGCTTACGCTCAACAATCTCAACACCAAGGGAATGCTCCTTGATAAGAGTGACTTTGACATCAACGCGGTTATCAGAAATGTAGCAGAGTCTTTTGAAGGAACATGTCTTGATAAAAAGATCGCCATAGAGCTAGTGCTCACCGAGGAAAAGATGCTCGTCAACGCCGACATGAGTAAGATTCAGCAGGTTCTCTACAATCTCGTGGATAACGCGATCAAGTTCAGTCACAAGGATTCTTCGATTAAGATCGAGACTACTGAGAAACACAGCAAAGTTTTTGTTTCCGTCAAGGACAGCGGAATCGGTATTCCCAAGGAAGACCAGAAGCTTATCTTTGACAGATTTTATAAATCCGACTTATCCAGAGGTAAGGATAAGAAAGGAACGGGTCTTGGCCTTGCCATTGTAAAAGAGATAGTTAAGGCCCACGAAGAAAATATTAATGTCATCAGCACGACCGGTGTCGGAACGGAGTTTATTTTCTCTCTTCCCAAGGCTAAGTCGATGGATGCCGATGACGAGGAGTAATTTAGAAATGCACATTATTTTACATCAGCCGGAGATTCCGCAGAACACAGGAAATATCGGAAGGACCTGCGTTGCAACAGGAACGGATCTCCATCTTATAGAACCGCTCGGCTTTAGGATCGATGAAAAGAAACTTCGAAGAGCCGGAATGGATTATTGGAAGAAGCTTGATCTTACAAGGTATGTAGACTTTAATGACTTTAAAGAAAAGCACCCGAATGCCAAGATCTGGATGGCTACAACCAAGGCAAAGAGGACATATACCGAAGTTTCTTTTGGCATGGACGACTATATTATGTTCGGAAAAGAGAGCGCGGGAATTCCTGAAGAGATTCTTGTAGACAACGAAGAAACCTGTATTAGGATTCCCATGGGTGAAGATATAAGATCGCTCAATCTTTCCAATTCCGTTGCCATCGTTCTATACGAGGCACTCAGACAGAACGATTTCAAGGGACTTGAGAGAGAAGGCGAGCTTCATAGGCTGAGCTGGAAGTAGGAATGAACCTAGGGTTTGTGGCTTAGCAAATGAACCTGGGGACGGGGGTGGCGGTCCATTTTTTAGGTAGGATTTATGAAGAACAAAGGCGATATTTTTGAAGTTGAAATTACAGATATAGGAAATGATGGAGAGGGCATAGGCAAGATAGACGGCTATACCCTTTTTATTAAGGACGCGGTTATCGGCGACGTTGTAAAAGCCAAGATCATGAAGGCCAAGAAGAATTATGCCTATGCGCATCTTGAAGAGGTTGTAAAAAAATCCGAATACCGAGTTGAGGCAAAGTGCTCCATTGCGCGTCAGTGCGGCGGTTGCCAGCTCCAGAACATGTCTTACGAAAGAGAACTTCTCTACAAGCAAAATAAAGTAAGGAACAATATCGTAAGGCTCGGAGGCTTTGATGCGGAGTTTGTCGACAGTATTATGAAGCCCATAATCGGAATGGACGAGCCCTGGGAATACAGAAACAAGGCGCAGTTTCCCGTAGGGTGCGATAAGAACGGAAATGTCGTGACGGGATTCTACGCAGGAAGAACGCACAGTATCATTCCGACCACCACATGTCATATCGGGGTAAAAGAGAACGAAGAGATAATGGAGATCATCAGATCTCACATGGAAGAAAATAAGATCGCTCCATATGATGAGGCGTCAGGGAAAGGACTTGTTCGCCATGTTCTTATCCGCAAAGGATTTACAAGCGGTGAGATTATGGTGTGTCTTGTTATAAATTACTCGTCAGGGAAAAAAGACGGTGCTTCTTCCGAATACATTAAGAATCAAAAGACTCTGATAGAAAAACTTTCGAAAGTTGATGGGATGACCAGCATCTCCGTGAGCATAAACACCGAGAAGACCAACGTTATCATGGGCCTTGAGATTCATACGATATACGGAAAAGACACGATACGAGATACCCTTTGCGGACTTGAATTTGAAATCTCACCGCTTTCATTTTTCCAGGTTAATCCGATTCAGACCAAGAAGCTGTACGAGCAGGCAATCGAATACGCCGGCTTGACGGGAAAAGAAACTGTTTGGGATCTCTACTGCGGAATCGGAACAATTACATTGTCCATGGCGAAGGCAGCAGGCAGAGTATATGGTATCGAAGTCATTCCCGAAGCCATTGAGGATGCTAAGAGGAACGCCCTTAGAAACGGCATAACCAATGCGGAATTCTACTGCGGAAAGGCCGAAGAAGTCCTTCCCGAGTTTTATGATAAAAAGCGTAGTGTCGCAGGCAGCACAAGCGACGGCGCGGAGCTTCGCCCCGATGTCATCGTCGTTGATCCTCCACGTAAAGGCTGTGATGCGGTCTGCCTCGAAACGATGCTAAAAATGCAACCTGAACGTATCGTATATGTAAGCTGCGATTCCGCGACTCTCGCAAGAGACCTTCGCATTCTCGCCGACGGCGGCTACGAACTCAAAGCAGTCAGACCCTGCGACATGTTCCCCTGGACCGTGCATGTTGAGACAGTAGTCCTTCTGTCGAGGCCCGAAGGGACGAAGAGAGAAGGCTAACGCTGTCCATGCGATAGATGTCCACGATTGGCGAGTACGTAGTGCGAAGCCAGAGTGGAAACATCGAACCGCTGAAACGCGGTTGTTCCGGCGAGCGCAAAGCGCGAGAGCAGAACTTCATTATAAGTATTACAATATAACCTTACTCTAAGACGGGACTTCGTCATGAAGTCTCGTCTTTTCTGTGTTCTTGATGTGTTTTGCCGAAAAGAAGATTAATTTGTGCTCGCGGTTGACAACACTCACCTTGCGTGTTATAAGTGTATTAATTCAATTAATACAGATGATGTTATGACATTGTCATTGCATTAATAAAAAGGAGAGAGACCTATGAAAAAGAAAACAACGACAGCAATTTTATTAGCAACTACAATGATGCTCGCTCTTATGGGATGCGGCGCAGTTTCAACAGATACTTCATCTTCTGATACGGCTTCTATTGCAGAAGCTAATACAGATTCAGAATCAAATACAATTGGCGCTACCACCAACGAAACAGATGCTGATGCTAGTTCGGACAGCGCCTCAGCAGATTCTTCAGAATCAGTCGACACAGCAACTACTTCATCTGATGATTCATTTACATATAAGAATGAAAAACTTTCTATTCTTGATGATCTCCAAACCACTCTGGATAAGATAGACGCTGTAGGAACACCTAATTCTCACAGCCCTATAGAAGTAAAAGATGGCTCGCATTTATACTTATATGATTCAACTGCAAACGAATCCAACTTTTCAATGGAAACATTTATTAATAACGGGACCGAAACTGTAGGGCATATTGGACTTATTGGTCCTGATGTAAAAACAGCTAAAGGAATAGGTATCGGAAGTACAGAAGAAGAGCTTACTTCCGCCTATGGTGAACCTACCAGCAAATCCACCAAATCAAATACATATTATTATGAATTTGATAAATTCACCATCTCCTTTATGATAAACGATGGAAAAATAACCAATGTTGATTACATTAATTCGGATTTTTTTAACGCCAGAAAGTGACACTTTTTGAACTAACTCTTCAAGCTTCGCAAACATGGAGAACTACGACATGATAAAAAAAATACATCTATTAGAAAAAACTATATGCTCCATTCTCTCTTTTACCCTTCTTGCCATTGCAATAACAGGCTGTGGCAAGAAAGATACCGAAAGGAAAATCAGTGATCCGCTTAATCCTGAAGTGTCTACTATGTTAAGCGACTCTGAGACTATGTCTAAGGACTATATCTTTAAGCAGACCGATTATGAAGGCATCCTCAATAAAGACGATGATGTTGAGTATCTTGATTACATCGAAGGCAAAGTAAGAGCCGTTACATTAGGTAAAGACGCCAAATACAGGTATATCTGTGTCAACAATGACGGTTCCGATGCGCAATCTTTTGACCTTCCAATCGATGGAAAAGAAATATCTGATATCATTTTTGCTTCGGATAAAGACGGAAATCTCTACGCTTATTACTGTACGACTGAATCTTGTCTTAAGAAGTTTGATAATACCGGAAATGAAGTTCTAAGTAAGATATTTGATTTTGCAATCTATGATATGTACTGTAGTGAGAAGTCCGGACTTGTTCTTAATACTTCACGTGGCATCGAAACATTTAGCGATCAGGCTGATTTTACAGTCTTAATAAAATTAGAAGATGCCCAGCAAAAACTTGATTCAGAATCATTTTCCTTATATAAAGGCGCAAAGGATCAGTTCTTTATCGAAGGGGCAAATTCTGACGATGTCCCTATATTAGCTAAGGTTGATCTTGATAATAAAACTTTTGGACAAACAAGTAAGGCCTGTACGGAAAGACACTACTCCTATCAGAGAGGTGAGGGATATGATCTTTATGCAGAAGATTATAACGGAATATACGGCTACGACTATGAATCCGACCAAATGACCAAACTCCTTGATTTTGATGATTCATGCATAGACAGACTGAACTTTTTAGGCTGGGTTGCAATAAATGATAAGGAATTATTTGCTGCAACACTTGATTTCAACTCAAATATCAATTTTTCTGCTTTAACTAAAGTTGATCCCGAAGATGTGCCGGATAAAACTATACTCACTTTGGGTGGGGCTTGGTTCACAGCTGATGTAACCATGGCAGCAAACATATTCAACAGAACAAGTGATAAGTACAAGATAAAAGTCATAGATTATTCAGACTCCTACCCTGACGGTGAGCTTGATGATATTATGCAGGCGTTTAATCAGGATATTCTCACAGGAAAAGCTCCCGATATCTTCTGCTTTTCATATTATTTTGCTCCGAACATTGATAATTATGCGAATAAAGGAGTACTGATGGATCTTTCATCTGCTTTTGATAAAGGCGGAGCGCTTGGCGATGTAGAAATTCTCCCTAATATATATGAGATGATGAAAACAGGTGACAAAGTATATTCTGTTTATCCGTCGTTCATGTACAATACTCTTCTGATGAAGGAAAGTGCAGCAGGTGGTAAGACCTCTCTTTCGTTAAAAGAGTATGACGAACTGAATCTAAAAGATTCAATGGATGGAAATAAGTTCATTAATACAAGTATTCAAACAGCCGGTGATAAGTTCATAGATTGGAATAACAAGAAATGTAATCTTAAATGCCCTGAATTTATAGAGATTCTTGAATATGCCAAAAAGTTAGAGAGCGGCAAGAAAAAACCGGCTGCGTCGGATAATGAAGAGGGTGCAGTTGTTGATGAGCTTCCGTCCGTCAATAGTAATGGAATACTCTGTGATCAGGATTTATGGGGATTTAACTCTTTTACAGACATAGAGCAGAATGAAATAAAGGATAAGGTCGCAATAGTAGGTTTTCCAAACAATAGCGGTGAAACCACAACAATGATAACTCCTGTTAACCAGTTATGTGTAAGCGCATCTTCCAAATGCCCCGAGGGTGCACTGGAATTTGTAAAGAGTTATTGTACAAATCCCTCAATAATTAAAAATTCTGTGTTCCCTTCAGATAAGGCTCTTTTTGAATCATATATGAAAAAAGCTACAGAGCCGGCTACATCTGAAGAAGATGCTACTGTGTATACCAATTTTCACGAGGTAAAACTAGATCCCCTTCCTGCAGATGAAGCTCAAAAGCTCTATGACAGCATTCTTTCATGCAAGGCAATACACAGGCTTGATTCAAAGATTGATTCCTTCGTTACTGAGGAAACTGCCGCATTGTTCGAGGGGCAGAAATCAGCCGAAGAAGTTGCGGATGTTATCAATAACCGAATTCAGACATATTTATCTGAAAAGAGTAATTAGCTTTTGTGTTAATAATAGGCGTGAGAACAGATTTTCTCACGCCTGTTTTTTCAACATATAGTGACGGTAGACAGATTGAAAAAACTTTAAAAATGGATTAGGAGCATAATGATTGTTATAATATGAATTATTCAGTACATGGTGTCATATTTAAATTGTAATTGGTGCCTATAGTACAGTGGAATGAATACCACTGAAGAGGTAATTGTATAAATGATCTATGAGTTAAAAGATACATCAAAAGCAGCGCACCTTTTTGAGGGGTGGCAGGAAACCTTGGTTTATTCATGTTTGCAGAAAGTAATGGGCAAGATCTTTGTTACTGATACGGAGGCGCCCAAGTCTGCGATGGCTTATGTGGGATGCTTTGCATTTTATGCGGGAGAGCCGGACAAAGAGCTTGTTATTAATAAGCCGGATGGTTTTGTTATTATGACTCCGCAGAATAAAGCGTGGGAAGCCTGTATCGAAGAGTGCTTTCCGACGGCTAAGAAAGTTACCAGATACGCTATCAAAAAAGATACTCAGTTTGATAAAGAATATTTGAAAAACATGGTATCCAAACTTCCGGATGAATATGAACTTAAAGAGATCGATGACGAAATCTATGACATGTGTCTGCCTGATCCGGTGACGAGAGATTTTGTTTCGGCATTTGGGAGCAAAGAAAAATATCTTGAGATCGGTAGAGGCATGGTTATCCTTAAATCCGGAACGATTGTAGCCGGAGCGTCTTCATATACAAGATACAATGAAGGAATTGAGATAGAAGTGGATACGGCCGAGCAAGAGCGTAAAAAAGGACTTGCTACGATCGTATGTGCCGCGCTTATTTTACGATGCCTTGATGAAGGATTATATCCAAGCTGGGATGCTCAGAATATGAATTCGGTTCATCTTGCTGAAAAGCTTGGATATGAATTTGATCACGAATACACGGCATATGAGGTGTCCGGGGAAGAAAGGACACACTGAATAATAAGACACTAAACCGCTCTACTTTCCGTAGGTACCACATTAATTGGCTTAGGATTACAATCTGTGCATGGAGGTAAGGATGCTTATGAACCAATATGTTACAGGTGCAGTTATTAAGGAACTGCGAGAAAAGAATAAGATGACACAGCTCCAACTGGCCGAAAAGCTTGGAGTGAGTGACAAGACAATCTCAAAATGGGAAACGGCTAAAGGTTATCCGGATATCACGCTTCTGGAGCCTATAGCGGAGGCGTTCAGAATTTCGGTTACGGAACTGATATCCGGCAATACGATCCACAATGCGAACGTATCCGCAAATATGCTGAAGTCGAAGTTCTATGTATGTCCGATCTGCGGAAATGTGATTCACAGCATGGGCGAGGCGTCTATACATTGCCATGGCGTCCAGCTTTTGCCGTTAGATGCGGAATCAACAGATGAACATCACATGATTTTTATTGAGCGTGTTGAGGATGAGTATTATGTGCGTATCGATCACAGCATGACGAAGGAGCATTACATTTCTTTTGTGGCCGCAGCTTCCTCCGATGATATGCAGATGGTGAAGCTTTATCCGGAGGCGAGTGCCGAAGCACGTTTTAAGATTCGCGGAGTCAGAAGGATCTTCTTTTATTGTAATCGAGACGGCTTGTTTTTTATCGATCCGGTAAAGGGCGTTGACGACAAAGAAAGCGGATATGATGATTCAAAAGAGCGAAGAGAGTTGGAAGAGACGGCAAAGATGCTGTTTGGTTAGAACAATAATTATTGATTTATCGGCAGAACTGTGATAAAAATGTTATAGAATCTAAAAGAAAGCGAGGTATTCATAATGAGTGTAAAGAGAATAGAGATTGTAACAGAATATAGTATGAAGACCTCGGTTTGTGATAGATAAATATTTGATCATATTTAACCGTGGCATATTTGTCACGGTTTTCTTTTGCCTTTTTTCAGGCAGTTTTCCGTTGTATAAAGGTCTCCATACTACCAGATGAATGAAAAAGACGAATCAAAAAGGAGACAAACAATTGAAAAATATAATTATAAGAAAAGAAACACAGGAAGATTATTATGCCACTGAATTTATGACAATGCGTGCTTTTTGGAATCTGCATGGTCCCGGATGCAATGAGCACATGCTCGTGAATAGACTTCGCGGTGCTGAAGAATACTTGCCGGAACTTAGCCGCATAGCAGAGCTTGACGGGAAAGTAGTAGGTGCGATTTTTTATTCAAAAGCCAGGATTATTGATGGTGACAAGGAAGATGAAGTATTAACCTTTGGCCCGCTTGCGGTTGAGCCGACATGCTTTAGCATGGGAATAGGAGCGCTTCTCTTAAAAGAGACATTGGAACTTGCCAGAGATGCAGGATATAAGGGGATTGTGATCTGCGGAGAACCTGAATATTATCCCAAGCACGGTTTTGTGACCTGCGATCATTTCGACATTCACCATCCGACTTTCGGAAATGCCGATGCGTTCATGGCGCTTCCGCTTAACGATGGATTTGAAAAGATTCATGGGTTCTTTTATGAAGCACCTATTTTTGAGGAGTGCGAGGATGAAGATGAAATCCGGGAATTTACTAAGGGATTCCCTTATCACAAACCGTTAAAACTCTCATGCCAGTGGCTTCATGTTGAAAAGCTTGGGAGGATTTCGGAGGTCAGCAAAAACTGCTATAAGATTAAATTCTGGGAGCAGGAAATCCCCGCAAAACTAAAAGGAAATTTTTACGAAAAAAAAGCAGATCAACTGCCGGTAGTAGGCGACTATGTGACATTTATGTATAACAGTCAGGGAGATTCTATGATTCTTTCTGTCTGTGAGAGAAAAAGCTTTTTACAGAGACCGGATCAGGCTAAAACGGGAGTTATGCAATATATGGCAGCCAATGTGGATTACCTCTTTATCGTCACGTCGCTTAATGAAGACTATAACTACAATCGTATTGCAAGATACGTGAGCATTGCCATTCAGGGAGGAACCATTCCGGTTGTAATTCTAACGAAATCGGACCTTTGCACAAATGCAGGTAGGTATATAAGAGAGGTGGAGCAGATATCCGACAAAGTGCGCGTCCATGCTATCTCCGCGCTTTATGGAATTGGCCTTGATGAACTAAATGAATATATGACTCCGGGAACCACCATATGCATGATGGGATCTTCAGGTGCAGGAAAATCAACGCTGACCAATTCATTGATCGGAGAAGAGACCATGAAGACATCCGAGATAAGAGAGGATGACGACAAGGGAAGACACACAACCACATGCAGGAAACTGATCGAGCTTCAAACCGGTGTCACGATCATTGATACCCCCGGCATGCGTGAAGTCGGCATGGCGAACGTGCAGGAAGGTATTGACGAGACGTTCTCGGATATCGTTGAACTGGAGTGCAGATGTAAATTCAGTAATTGCAGGCACGATACTGAACCAGGTTGCGCGGTCAAGGCAGCTATCGCAAGCGGAGAGTTATCTGCAGAAAGATATGAACTGTATAAAAATCTTGGCAAAGAGAATACCAAAAACTATGCCATGAAAAAAGAAATATCAAAATGGGCGAAAGCTTATAAGAAGAACAATAAGAGAAATATGTGGGATTAAAAGGAGGAATGGAAAGTTTTAGAAAGTAAGTAAATACAAAGTTTATTGAGAGTCGGTCGAAAATGACCGGCTCTTTTTTACGTTATTGAAAATAATTATTGACAAACAAAAAGGTCATGTTATTATAATGTTATAACAAGTTGAGTGGAGGGCAAAATGTTAGACAGTAACTTACCGGTTTCATTGCAATATCAGCTAAGAGAAGTATTGTTTGAGAAACTCAACTCGGGCGAGTGGAAGGCAGGGGAGATGATCCCAAGTGAACACGAGCTTTGTGAGGAGTATGGAGTCAGCAGGATAACAGTACGTGAAGTTCTAAAGGAATTGGTTCAAAGTGGTTATCTTAAGAGGAAACAAGGAAAGGGAACTTTCGTTTCCAAACCATCAGTAGAGGCAACTTTGGTAAGTAACTACTCTTTATCGGCTGACCTTAAGCAAAAGGGTATCTCTTCTGAGTTTAAACTGATCTCTCTGGAAGTTGTGGATCCGTCACCGTCAAAGAAGGAATTCTTTGAATTGGCAGATGGAGAGAAACTCTTTGAGATCATTAGAACCAGAACCATCAAGGATGAGATATATGCTTGGGAGAAGGCATATGTCCCTGAGAAATATCTCAAAGATCTGACAGAAGAAGAAATTCAGAGCAAAGGTCTTTATCCTTCAATCAAAGAGAGAACGGGACTCTACCCGATTGAAGCTGAGGAGAAAATGGAAGCGGTTATCTGTCCCGCATATGTTGCCAAACAGATGAATTTGCCCACCAATACAGCCGTTTTCAAGATCAAAAGAAATACGAAGTCTATGAACGGTTACATTGAAAAGTGCGAAAGTTATCTTGTGGGGCAGACATATAACATAAAGCACATTATTAAAAACGGCATCTAAGGGGTTAGGTGTTAGGAGATTATTTTTTACAGTGAAGGGAGAAGGCTATGAAGAGATTGGCTATTGTATTGGCATGTGCATTAACTTTATCTTGCTTTACGGGTTGCGGCGAAACGGATGCGCCTGCAAGTCCCGCGAGTGAACCCGCGGCTGCAGAAGCAACCGAGGCAAACGGGGAAATTGCAGCTGAGAGCAGCGGACCTGCAGAGGAGGTGCCCGAATTTGACACAGAAATCGAGAAGACTCTTTATGAAGCAAGTAAGATGTCAGATGAGGAACTTTATGCTAAAGCTAAAGAGGAAAAAGAGAAGACAGTTGTTTACTCAACAACGAGTTTGGCTGCAACTGCGATAGAGACTTTCCTTGCTAAGTATCCCGATCTTACGATCGAGATGTCCGATATCGGTGAAGCAGATATGTTCACTAAGCTTTCAACTGAGATCGGAAGCGCAGCAGACGGCGCAGACATGGCATTACTTCAGAATGCATACAGAGTTAATAACGAACTTATTTCAGAAGATCTTTTGTACAACTATTTCCCTGAGTCATTAAAGGGAGTTGTTGATGAGAAATATCAGGATCCCACAGCAATCCTTTTTGTATCAAAGCTTATTTTCATGAACAAGAGCGACGCTTCCGTTGAGGATCTTAAGAACGTATGGCAGCTTACGGAGGCAGCTTACAAGGACAAGATTTTCTTCAAGAATCCCGCAGATGAGCCGGTTGGAATGAACTTCCTTATCATGCTCACATCTGATGAGTGGAATAAAAAGTTAAGTGATGCATACAAGTCATATTTCGGATCAGAGTGGAACAACACAGCAGAGTACAAGTCATGTGCATATGAGTTCCTTGATAAGTTCCTTGCAAACTGCAACTATACATACACAGCTGATGGCGGTATCTGTGGCGGCATTGCAGAGGGTGAACCCGGAAGCATTGGATTGTTCGTATTCTCAAAGCTTAGAACTAATGAAGTAGCAAGAGCAAATCTTCAGATCGCTGCTACAGGAAATGACGGAGCAGGTATCGAAGGCTTTGCAGGATTTATGTATCCTACATACGCACAGGTTTGTGCAGATACAGATACACCTTATACATGCGCATTGTTTATCAACTACCTTCTTTCCGAAGAAGGCGGCGCAGCTTGGAATAACGCAGACAACATGGGAACTTACCTCTCAAATTCTTCAATCGCTTTAGTTCCCGATTCAACAGGATTGGATAAGGAAGTTGATTTCTGGTTAGACCGTTGCGTAATAGAAGATGGTGAATATCTTGCAGCTAACTATGCAGACGTATATGAGTACATTGCATCAAGGATAAACTGATCTAGGAGAAAAAGGTAATTCGTATGGTGGAGGGTATTCTCTCCACCATACATGGTCTTTGGAGGGTTGTATGAAACTGATAAATTTGGAGAAGATCAAAAATAGGATAAAGACCTATTTCTCCAATCCGGCTAACTGTATGCTGGTTTTTTTCTTCATTGCATTCTTGGGGTTATCCATCTATCCCATCACGGCAATGATCAAAGAGATGTTCATAGTACATGCGGGAATTGAGAAGACACTGATCAGCGCAAAGAAAGGAACATTTACTCTTTATCATATTCAAAAATTGTTCGCTCCGGGTGAGTGGAGTGTGACATCATTCTATATTCCTTTTAAGAATTCATTTTGCTTGGCTTTTTTGGGGCAAGCCTTGCAATAATATTCGGCGGAGTCACCGCATGGCTGATGACAAGAAGTAACTTGAAGTATAAAAAACTGATCGGAACGTTATTCATGTTTCCGTATCTGATGCCGGCTTGGACACTCGCGCAGTTTTGGATCTATCTTTTCCAAAATACGAATGTAATGAGCGGCAATAAAGGAATTGTGCAGTCGTTGTTCGGATTATGTATGCCGCAGTGGTTTGTATACGGACTCTTTCCCTGCGTTATTGTAAACAGTTTGCACTTTGCGCCTTTTGCCTATATTCTGATCGGCGGTATTTTGCAGAACATGGACGCAACACTTGAAGAATCTGCGCAGATACTAAGGGCAAACAGATTAAGAATTGTAAGAAAAGTAACGCTGCCTATCGTTATGCCGGCGCTTTTATCGACATTCCTTCTTGTTTTTTCAAGCGGATTTGCATCATATGCAGTGCCTGTATTTTTGGGAGGCGCGGTAAGGTTTTACACTCTTGCAAGTAAAATGAAGGCCATGATAAACGCAGGATACATGGGACAGGCATATATCATTGCAGCAGTGATGATCATATGCGGAATCATTATTCTGATGATCAATCAAAAGTACACCAACAAGAGAAGGTCTTTTACAACGGTAACCGGAAAATCAGGTCAGGTATCGCTTGTTGATCTCAAAAAGGCTAACAGACCTATCTCGATCGCAATGATAATTTTGACAGTTTGCTTCTCGGTGGTACCTCTTATTGTATTTGCGCTTCAGACTATTCAGAGAGTTCCCGGTGACTACAGTATTTCAAACTGGACCTTGGATTTCTGGATAGGAAAAGATCTGGATGCATACAAGATGGGAATGGTAGGAGGAATCCTCGTAGGAAAAGATTTCCTGATGGCGCTTTTCAGACTTGTACTTCTTTCAATTGCTTGCTCGGTATTTGCAGGAACCGCAGGTCTTTTTATAGGATATTCGGTTGTAAGAAACAGAAGAACAAGGCTTTCCAAGATGGTGGAAGCAATGTCGTTCTTCCCTTACCTTATTCCTACGATTGCTTTTTCCGCAATATATTTGGCTCTGGCATCGACCAAGACATTCTCATTCTTATATAACTCATTCTTACTGCTTGTAATTGTAGGCGGTGTTAAGTATTTGCCTTTTGCATCGAGAGGCTGTATCAATTCAATGTTGCAGGTTTCTGCAGAGATAGAAGAAGCGGCGATACTTATGAAAGTGCCGTGGTATAAGAGAATATTCAGGATACTTGTTCCGATTCAGAAGACCAGTATTTTCTCCGGTTATCTGCTTCCGATAGTATCCGCGATGAGAGAAGTTGACCTTTTTGCGCTTATTGTATCTAACAGCAGTTATATGCTGACGACCATGCTTTTGGCGTTTAACCAGACAGGTTACGATCAATACGCCAGTGCGATAACTCTTTTGATCATAGTCATCGTACTTGTAATAAACCAGGTTTCAAGCAAGCTTACCGGTGCGTCGATTTCGCAGAGTGTCGGCTCATACAATAAACAGTAGAAGGAGAAGATATTATGCCAAGAATAGAGCTTATAAATATCACAAAAAGATGGGGCGATTTTTACGGAGTTAAAAATCTGAACATGGTAATAGAGGACCGAGACTTTGTTTCTTTGCTTGGACCTTCGGGATGCGGCAAAACAACAACACTTCGAATGATCGCCGGGTTGGAGACTCCCACGGAAGGAATTATAAAGATTGGAGATAAGGTCGTTTTTGATTCCGAGAGAGGAGTTAATCTTTCTTCCGATAAGCGTGAGATAGGATTTATTTTCCAGAACTATGCATTGTGGCCGCACATGACCGTTTATGAAAACATTGCATTCGGTCTCGAGAGCATGAAGTGGAACAAAAAAGATATTGATGCGAGAGTAAAAGAGATGCTCGCTCTTATGAAGATCGAAGAGTTTGAAAAAAGATATCCTTCCGAGATTTCCGGAGGACAGCAGCAAAGAGTTGCGATCGCGAGAACGCTTGCGGTCAAGCCACAGGTTCTTTTGATGGATGAGCCTTTATCAAATCTTGATGCCAAGCTTCGTCTTGAAATGAGAACAGAGCTTAAGAGACTTCATGCAGACACAGATTCAACATTTGTATACGTTACACACGATCAGCTTGAGGCAATGACTCTTTCAACCAAGATCTGCCTCATGAAAGAAGGAACGATCCAGCAGTATGCTCCGCCTCTTCAGGTTTATAACGAGCCTAATAATTTATATGTTGCGGATTTCGTGGGCAACCCGAGTATGAATTTTGTTGAGGGAAAGATTGCGAAGACGGGAGAAAACTTCGAAGTAGAATTACTTGGTTACAAGGCTAAGTTTATTCCAAACGAAAAACTTGAAGACATTGGCGGAGACATTACTGTTGGCTTCAGACCCGAGTTTATGAAGATCGAAGAGAGCGGCAAGATAAAGGCCGGCGTATATTCGACATTGCCTTCAGGACTTGAGACAACAATTAAGCTTAAGATCGGAGAAGAGATCATTTCATCGGTTGTATTCGGTGCTTCTGATTATGTGACGGATGAGGAGCTTAATTGCAGCATATCCGGAAACAATGTCTGCATTTTCGATAAAGAGGGACAGAAGGTTTCAATGGGACAGTTGATCATAGAATAAAAAGGAAGAGTAAAAGTGAGTACAAACATTGTAGAAATCAAAGCCATAGCATCGAGTGAGAGCTATCTTGAGGGCTTTGAACCTCAGAAGGCTATTGACGGTAGGGTAGACACGGCGTGGAAGGCAGATCCGTATTTTAAGTGGATCATGCTTGATACCGGTGCTGCCCACTATATCGATCACATAAATCTTATCACCGGTCATGACGGGGAGTTTTATCATTATCATGTGGAATACAGTAGCGACAGGATCAACTGGGATTTTGTCATGGAAAAAGATAATGATGCTCCCGCAACTGAGATCGGCGACACTATAGAGATCAAGAAGGTCGCAAGATTCATAAAGATCACGATCTCATTTTGCTCTTGCTCAAGCGTAGTGACCGTGGAAAACATTCATGTTCACGGATATTCTGTTCCTGAAACAGAAGAAGCTTTTGATATGACAAGGAGCAGAGTTAAGGCGATCAAAGGAGAAATAGGATCAGGTTTTGTAAGGATCGACGATTATGATATCGATGATTCTTGGAAGGATTCTGTTATTGAGGCTACGCAGGCGGGAGCAGTTGTATGGTTCTCCGATATATCTTTTGACAAAAAAGAAATCGATCAGTTGAGATTCTGCCTGGGACTTCCGGTTAAGGACAAGGTATCTTATGTAAATATCGAATTCAGACTTGATTCAGTCACCGGAGAAAAAGTAGGAAATATCCATCTGTGCAGGCAGTATACGTATTTTACGGAACTTGCGATTGATATAAGAAGAGAAAACGGAGAGCTTGTTTCGGGTAAGCATGATGTGTATATCGTTGTGACACAGATTGATGCTCCTCAGAGCGTTGTTCTTTACTGGCTTAAATTTGACAGGCATCCGGAATTATCACCGGTTGCTACAGATTACAGAGAAGAACTTATTGAAGATGACGAACCGTATAAGATATTTTTTGGAAACATGCACTGTCACACAGGGCTTACGGATGGTTTCGGAACCGCAGAGCATGCCTATGACTATGCCAGAAACGTTGCGAAGTTAGACTTCTTGGGGATCACCGAACACAGCAATTGTTTGGATGAGATGTTCGACTGTAACAAGAGCTTTAAGTGGAGAGACTTAAAGCGTGCCTCTCAAAAAGCAACTGAGAATGGTAAGTTTGTTGGTTTGTACGGTTCTGAAACCACATGGTACAACCAGTTTGGCCATATGAATATTTACTGTGCGGACTTTTTCCTTAATTCATATGAGTTTAAGTTTGACGAAGCGCAGGCATATTACAGTAAGCTCAAGGAATATGGCGGACTTATAAGTCAGTGGAATCATCCGTGGTCCTGTGGAAACAGACATTTTGATTTCTTTGAACCTTATGATGAAGAACTGGATAAGATAACTTACACGATCGAATTGAACAATGTGGAGTTATTGGGCGAAGATGTTATAAAGTATTATGTGATGGCACTTGATAAAGGCTGGCATCTTGCGCCTGTCGGCAATCAGGACAATCATGAAGAAAACTGGGGAACACAGAACGGTATCAGGACCGGAGTGATCGTAAGAAGACTGACCGCTGCCGACATCTATGATGCAATGAAGAATCTTCGTACGTACTTTACGGGAGCGCCGGGATTTAGAGTAATGTATTCGATGAGCGGCAATATTCAGGGTTCGATGATAGAGTGGCGAGACGATCTTGTTATCAATGTGAAGGCTTCGTGCGATGATGCTTGTAAGATAACAGAGGTGCAAGTGTACGGAGAAGGTGGTAAAGTAATAGATACAGTTTCTTGCGATGATTATCTGATCGAGAAAAATATAAAAGTCTGGAACAGACAAAAATATTATTTCTTAAAACTTATAAGAGAAGACGGACAGATCGCGGTAACGGCGCCGATCTGGATAAAGTAAGACTTATCCGGGAAAAAGATTTTGCAAGTGGAGGAAAGAGTGTGAATGCAAGAATGATAGTTGAGCTAATGCCTTTTGCAATAGTGTTTTTAATTATTGCAGTGTTTGGTTATTTTATGCTCATGATCGCGAAGATTGAGAGGAAGGTGCTTAAGGACGATGTTTTATGTACCAACCCGGAGAGAGTACGAAGTGCAAATCAGACATTGAAAGTATTGCGTTTATTGGCGCCTATAGAAATTGGTGCGATTTTGTTGTTGGTAATCTTTGCGATTGATCACTATTATCATTTGTTCAGAATTAATCCTGTCGGAGTCGGAATTACGGCAGGAGGATTACTGTTCACTTATATAGGAATTTTGTTTAGTAATAGCAATACCGATAAAAAAGCCAGATACACCGGGACTTGTGAGGGCGTTGTGGTAGGAATCAGTGAGCATGAAGATTCAGATGGGAATACCACTTATTCTCCGGTAATCAAATATATGGTTAATGGAAATGAATATACATGTGGTTCAGGTATATCTACCGGCCGAAGACAGGTTCCGGAGGAGGGAACGAAGATGAATGTGTACTACGATCCGCAGTGGCCCAAAGAAGCAGAGTCGGATTTTGAAAGAAAAATCGGCGTACAATTCCCTGTATGGTTTCTCGCATTTGGCGTTCCGATGATCCTAATCGGACTCATGATTCTAACATTTGGCAAAGAGCTTTTAAGAATGCTTTAATGTAAGTTTATGAAATATAATTTCATTGACGGTAAGTTGCATAAATGATAACCTTTTTATATGCGATTTGACTTGATTGAGAAATGACCTATAAGCGCATTCATTTTTTCATCGATGAATGATTATAGGTCATTTTTTAGTTGAAGACTCAACTCGTTCGAGGGGATTTATAAACAGGGGAATTTATAAAAGTGGAGGAATAAGGGATGAGAAAAGCGAGTCGAAGAACGCTTTCTTTAGTGTTGTCTTTTTTGATGACACTATCTGTTGGTGTGTGTGATTTCTCTTTAGTTGCGTATGCAGAGGAACCGGTCAAAACCAATCATGTATGGACAGCAATCGATCTTGAAGATATTTCTGAGGATGATTCCATAGCTATTACTATGACTACTGCAGATGGGAACACCTATGTGCTTCCGAATGCAAAAACCAGCAGTTGTCCGGTAGCAAAGCTTGCTATGGTGAAGGGCGATTCACTTGTTGTTTCCGAAGGAAACGACAGTGATTATGTTTGGACTATTACAAAAAAAGTTGTCGAAACAACATCTGTGGTCGATGAAGAAAATGACGCTGAGCCAAACACGGATGAACCTACAAGTGGTACAGTTACTGCATCTTCAGAGGATAGTTTGGACAAATCTACTACCGGTGATTCTCGCGAGACAGGTGATGATAACAAGCCCGGCGAAAATACCGAGGACGATGAAAAGGTGTCCGGTGGTAGCGGCGATGAAAACAATAAAGATAATTCATCTGCAAAACAAGGTGAGGATAACAAGGGAAAAGATTCTAATTCCGGCAATTCTCAGCTTGGTGACAACGCAGGTAATGACGACGAACAGACAGGATTAAACGGAGAAAAAAGTAGCAACGGAACTACACCTGCTAAAGATAACAACGTAGCAACACCGCCTGTTACTGGTGCTCCGACTGCAGACCCTGTGGTTGAAGATCCTGAAGAAGAGGAAGAGGATAAAGCGGAAACTAAGGTTGAAGAGTATTATACAATCTTTTCTGCCAACGGCTATTTATATACAACTGCAGCAAATAACGGCATGAGAGTTGGATCAATGCCCAAAGATGAAGTTGGCGCAACGTGGAAAGTTGAAGAGGGATATCTTTGCGCAAAAGATTCCAAGGATGCAGTTAGATATCTTGGAGTATATCTGGGAAATCCGGATTTCAGAGCGTATGAGAAAAAGAATGGAGAAATCCATAATAATATAAAGGGACAGACTCTTGCTTTCTACAAGCTTACAGATCAGCTTGCAGAGGCTTCTTTGCAAACTCCCAAAGCATCTGTAAAGAGTGGCGAAGAAGTAGACTATGATACAGAGATCGAGCTTACTTGCGACACTACAGATGCGAAGATTTACTACAACCAAAACGATACAGAAAATTTTTCATTATACAAAGAGCCTATCAAGATAAAGAAAGATAGCACGATTCATGCCTATGCACAAATAGGTGATGAAGAAACCGGGGAGAAGAGTGAGACGGTTTCCTTTGAATACGCACTAAAAAAGGGTGTGAAGGTCAAGGATTTATCCTCTCTTATCGACGGTCAGGAGTTTGTACTTGTTCACGATAATAAGGAATTACTGTCTTTTGAGCCGACAAAAGACAGTAAGGGTAACGATGTTCTTTCAGCTACAGAAGGTGGAGTTGATGATAATGGATATCTTGTTTGCAAGGAGAGCAAAGCAAAAATTGCAAAATTAAAGCTTGATAAAGGCGAAGAAGATAATCAGTTTTACATTACGTCAAGATATGAAGAGGCGGAATCCGAAGATGAGACAACGTATTATTTAACTTCCGGAGAAACAGGTAGTAAGCTTACTTTTTCTTCGGAAAAAACAGATTATGCTCTTTGGACTATCGAAGATTTTGAGGGTGGTTTCCGCATAAAAAATGTAAAAGCATTATTTAATAATAAGAGCGCGCAGTACCTTGAAGTGTACGGTGGAGTATATACAACATACAGCTATAAGGATGCTAATAAGGATAAATTTGTTTTATCTGCCTACACTGCTCCTGAGTGTGACAGCGAAGAGACGCCTGAAGATGACGGAAACACGATAGCCAAGCTTCTTACAAGAGAACTCTATGACGGGGATGAGGTTGTTGTATATTATCCCAATGACAAGAAGTTTATGACAGCCGAAGCCAATAACGGCAAATATGGAGCTGTTGAAATTGCACCTTCAGAAGATGGCAGCGTTGATATAAAGGATAAAAACGTTCTTGTACTTAAGGTTTCTATAGATGAAGACGGACAGTACACTTTTAAAACAAAAGATGATAAGTATCTTACCGCTACATTTGAAGAAAAAGAAGTTAACGGACAGAACAAGAAATATTGCGGACTTACTCTTTTGGAGAACGATACAGAAAACAGCATTTGGAAATTGAAAGATGCTGATGATAAGAAGGAGGGTAACTTCAATCTTATTAATGTAAATGCCAAGAACGGAAGTTATGATCTTGCGCTTGAATATTACAATGGATTTACAACTTATGGTATAGCAGATAAAACCGAGTATGTTTTCAACTTCTATGCTCTTAAAGAAGGCGAGAAGATTGAAAAATTAGAAAGCGATCCGAATACAGAGCTTTTGGTTGCACAGTGGTCGGGTAATGCTGATTACTCTGAAAAAGAAGACACAGATAAGTATATCTACGGCGACATGTACAAGACTGGAGATATGCAGGATACTGATTCCAAGTATCAGGTGTTTGTTGATGGTAATACATCAATGCCTTACACATCAGCTAAGTCTACTTCCACAGGTTCAACCAATTACTACATGGGCTCTAAGGGAGTAGTAAAGAACACTGATTATATTCAGATGGAATTTCCTACACTTGGATATGCGGACATGAACATCAGCTTCCGTATGCGTTCTTCAAAAACCGCTGTTGGTGCTTATCAGCTTCAGTATTCTTCAACAGGCAAGGACGGAAGCTTCAAGAATCTTTCAGAGGGTTCTTATTCATATAAGACTACGATTTACAGAGATAACAAACCTTCAGAGAAAAAAGGCGATGGAAAAATTAGTGACGGTATCGCCAAGACTTCATTGGCACCTGAAGAATATATTTCTTTTGACTTTAAGATACCTGAGGGCGCTAACAACAAAGAAAAGGTTTATGTAAGACTTGTTCCTGCCACTACCCAAAATGCATCAGGAAAAGAAGAAGCTGGTCCCGGAGGTGCTAACAGGATTGATACTGTTAGAGTGTTTGGTCATCCCGTTGTATCAGACAAGATCTGTGGTCACGTGATTGCGAACCCTGCAAGCGGCGAGATTACATCAGACACTAAGATAGCTCTTTCTTCCAAAACAGAGGATGCAGAAATTTACTACTCAGTAGATGGCGGAGAGTATGAGAAATATGATGCGGATAAGAAGGTGACTCTTACCAATTTCCCTGCTATAGTTCGCGCTTATGCAACCAAGGAAGGACTTGAAAAGAGTGTTACCGGCGTTTATCAGTATACTCAGGCTCAGGTCGCTACAGTAAAAGCGTCGCCAAATGGCGGAGCCATTTCACCCACGCAGAAGATAACTCTTTCTACTAAGACAGAGGGAGCAAAGATTCTGTACAGATACAAAACAAAGGCAGAGCTGGAAAAAGAAGAAAAGGCTTCCGACAAGGATGAGTCCAAAGCGGAAGAACAATCTGCGGAGAATGGCGAGGGAGATTCAGACGAATTAAGTGCTGCAAGTCAGAGCGAAGATGAGGCAGCAGGTATTGAGGAGAATCTCACAGAGCAGGAAGATAATTATAAAGACTGGGAGGAATATACAGCACCCTTCGAGGCAAAAGAGCTTCCGACTCAGATTCAGGTAAAGGCTGTAAAAGACGGCTATGTAGACAGCGTAATTACTACCCTTAAATTCTCTAAGCGCAAAAACGAAAGAGAGAACATTTACTTTGGACAGATCCATGCCCATACAAATATTTCCGATGGTGCAGGATCTTTGGAAGATGCTTATGATCACGCCAAAAACGTTGATAACCTTGATTATATAATCATTACCGATCATTCTAATTCAATCGATAATGAAAAGGAATCCAAGATTACAGAGAACGTAGACAAGAGTCCAAGCGATGAGTGGACATATGCTCATAACCTTGCTAAGCAGAAAACAACCGAGGACTTTACATGTGCATACGGCTATGAGATGACTTGGTCTAACGGTCTCGGACACATGAATACCTTTAATACGGAAGGTTTCCAGAGCCGTACGCAGACGGAATTTTCAACATATTCAACGGCGCTTCAGAATTATTATGCGGCACTTAGAACTGCACCTGACTCTATCAGCCAGTTCAATCACCCGGGAACAACCTTCGGTGATTTCCAGGATTTTTCATACTACTCAGAAGATAATGACGCGCTGATTACTATGATCGAAGTTGGTAACGGTGAGGGAGCAATTGGTTCTTCAGGCTACTTCCCATCTTATGAGTATTATGTTCGTGCTCTTGATAAGGGCTGGCATGTGGCACCTACCAACAACCAGGATAACCACAAGGGACTTTGGGGAGATGCCAACACTGCGCGTACAGTAATGCTCGCAGATGAAAATACCGAAGAAGCTATATACGATGCCATGAGAAATTATCGTATATATGCAACTGAGGATAACGACCTTTCTATCTATTACACCTTGGATGGAAATGTAATGGGTACGATCCTTGATAAGGATGCTGTAGGAGACACCGTAGAGATCAAGGCTGATATTAAGGAACCTACAGATAAAGCAATCGGTAAAGTAGAACTTATCGTTAACGGCGGACAGTCCATAGGTGCAGTAAATGTTGATAAGAACGAGGCTACAGTTAAGTTCACAGCGCCTTCCGCATATTCATATTATTTCCTCAGAATAACAGAGGATGATAAAGATATCGCAGTAACAGCACCTGTTTGGGTTGGCGAAGTAGAGGCATGCGGAATCAATAATACTTACACAGATACAGTTCTTCCCGTAGCAGGTGAAGATCTGGATATAAACGTAGAATTCTACAACAATGAAAAGGCACCTCTTACCATTAACGATATTAAGATCGAGCTAAGTGATGTTGATGGAAATAAGACAGAGGTTCCCACTCTTTCACCGGCAGATGCGGGAGTTGTAGAAGTTGCTTCTGAGGGAACAGCAACCTATAAGACAAGCTTTGTATATGATCAGGCTGGTCAGGTTACCTATGAAGTTACTGTAAATGCCACATTAAATGGCATAGAGAAGATTTACAAAGATAAGCTTACAGTTAATTATGCTCTTCCCAAGATGGTTGCAAATGTGCTTATAGATGGAACACATGGAAATGACTATGTTTCCGGATACTATGGCGGCAACGTGAATGCATTTATCTCACTTTGTGCAAATCACAATATCCGTGCAAAAGTAGTAAAAGACGAGATTACGAGTGACATGCTTAAGAACTGTACTCTTCTTGTTCTTTCGGCTCCGGCTAAAAAGAACGATACTGCCGGGGCAGGACCTTACTCGGTTTCACACTACAGCGATGAGTTCATTGCCATGGTAAAAGGTTATGTGGACGAAGGAGGATCTATTATAGTCTGCGGACTTGCAGATTACTCCGATAGTATGGATTGCCAGACAGCGACTGAGCAGAACAAGCTCCTTGAAGCAATCGGAGCAACAATCCGTATGGGTTCTGATGAAGTGTGTGATGATACCAATAACGGCGGTCAGGTATACAGAATGTATCCTACAAATGTAAATCTAGATTCACCGCTACTTGCAGGATTCAGAGAGGGGCAGAAATACAGTCAGTATTCAGGCTGCTCTGTTGATATTTTAAGCGCTAAGGCAAACAACTTTGTAGATGCAGCAGAATGGATTGTAAACGGATTTGATACCACATACTCCGTAAATTGTAAGGACGATACCGGAAATGCTGTAGGCAGCGCTCTGCCCAACGGTGTAAAGGGAATAAAGAATGATAACGACGGAAAAGTTACATTCCTTGCACGTCAGAAAACCAAGGCAGGCGGACAGATCATTGTCTCCGGCGGCGTATTCCTGTCAGACTTCGAAGTTAAGGCAGAGATAGATAATAATGATTCACTTCCATATGCAAACTACACGATAGTGAACAACATCCTTGACGGCGCGGAAGTAGAGCTTGATACAACTACTATCGCAGAAGCAAGAAAAGGTAAGATGAACGAGGTCTTTGCAGTAGAAGGCTATGTAACATCGGGAACAGATAATCCCGATACCACATTCTTTGATACCATCTATATTCAGGATGAGACAGGCGGAATGGATATATTCCCTTATGCCACTCCGGGACTTAAGATTGGTACCAAGATGCGTATTGTTGGATTCCTTGCTCAGTATCAGGGCGACCTGGAACTTAAGGTTATTTCAGCAAGAGTACTTAACGAGGAACCCAAGGTGTTGGCGCCTAAAGTAGTTGATACCAAGACTGCTATGGATTATGACAAGCTTGGAGGACAGTTACTTCAGACAACCGGAAAAGTTACCAAAGTGGATTACAATTCCGATGGAACGGTTGCGGAATTCTGGCTCAAAGATGCAACAGGAAAAGAGGCTGCAATCTTTATCGACGGATATATTAAATCCGGAACTACAGGTAAGAATACTCTCAGTGATTTTGTAAAGAAAGGTGCCAATGTTACGGCAGCAGGTGTTCTTTACAAGCATCCTGAAGGAAAGTCTGATGTTTCAGTGCCTGTATTCAGAGTACGTAACTGCGATGATATTTATCCCGCAGGTTCAGCACCTTCCGTAAATGATAACGGAAACGCCGGTCAGGGCTCATCCGATGAGGGAGCGACAGGCTCAGGTGCTTCCGGCGGATCAGATACTTCCGGCGGATCAGAGACTTTCGGAGACTCAAACGGATCCGATAACAGTAATGAAGGTGGAAGCACAGCTCAAAATACAGGAGCTGCAACCGCAGCATCAAGCGGAGCAAGCGTTGCGGAAGAGGCAACAGCAGTCAATTCTACAGTGGATGGTACTAAACCTTCTGCCGGACAGACGGGAACAAACAACGGCGGAACTTCTAATACCGATAACAACGGCGAAGCAAATTCTGACAACGAGGGAACAGGCTCAGATACACAAGTTTCTGAAGGTGATAACGGAGGAAATAATCAAGGTCAGGATGTACAGGTTCAAGCTGGCGGTGATGATACGATCGGTGAACAGGTAACAACTCCTGAAAAGCCCAAACCGCATATTCCTGTAGTGCCTGTGGCTGTAGGATTTGGTATAATAAGTGTTGCCGCAGTAACTGTAGTTGTAGTCAAAGTATCTGTAGGTGCATCCGTAGCGGCATCCGCTGCTTCCGGAGGAAAGCTTGCAAGTCTTTTGGCTAAGATATTACACATATTTGGAAAATAAAAAATGAAAAAAGAACTGATAATAAAGATAGTATCAGTCCTTGTGTTTATAGCCTTGAGCATTGGCGTAGTAATCTACGCCAATGTGGATAGGCCAAAATACACAGTTACAGAGAACTCCGGCATTGAATTTGAAACTGCCAGAGTTCTTTCTGTTATAGAGGACAATACTGTTGTAGATGAAACGGTAGAAAATCAAAAGAAGGGCAGCACTGAGCTTGAGATAGAAATACTTACAGGTCGCTACAAAGGCGATATCTGCAAGGTTACCAATTACTTCAGTGCTCTATATAATGTTGATGTTAAAAAGGGGGACACCCTTAGCGTCAGAATAGATACAAGCGCAGAGCATACCTATACTGTAAGCGTGTATAACTATAACCGCATTCCACTAGTAATTGGGCTTGTTGTTGTGTTTTTTGCAGTGCTTATTTTAATGGGGGGAAAGCAGGGGCTAAAAGCATTTATCGGTCTTATCTATACAGTACTTGCGATCGTATATGTACTGCTTCCGCTTATATACAAGGGCTTTCCGGCAATACCGGTTACTGTGGCTGTTGTGTTTGTAACATCTACAGTATGCTTCCTGCTAATAGGTGGAATCTGTAAAAAGACTGTTTCGGCGGCGCTTGGATCACTTTTGGGAGTTCTTATAGCAGCTGGACTTGGAACAATTTCTGCATATTTTGGAGGCGTTACTACTTTTCAGATGGATGAAGCAGAGGCGCTTCTACTTATGAAATCCACAAGTGTGGTTAAGCTCTCGGGGCTTTTTATAAGCGGAATATTGATAGCAGCGATGGGTGCGGTGATGGATATAGCCATGACTATTTCATCCGCAATAGAAGAGATTCATCTTGCAAATAGCAAGGTGGGATTTAAAGAACTCTTTAGATCCGGAATGAACATCGGAAAAGACGCCATGGGCACAATGGCAAATACATTGATCCTAGCTTACGCCGGTGGTGCACTCAATATGATGCTCTTAATTTATTCATACGGAGTATCTTTTATCCAACTCGTGAACACGGATTTTGTAGCCATAGAAATCATACGAGCAATCGCGGGCTCAGTCGGAATCATCGGAACAGTACCTTGTGTTGCCGCTGTCGGCGCGTATCTATACAGTAACCATAATTTGAAAAAGAAATAAAATGTTGGAGGAATGAGAAATGGGGATATTTGATAAGTTTCTAAAAAAAGAAGAACCAAAGGTTGAGCAGCCTTCAGCTCCTAAAGCTGAAGAAGTTGAAACAGTAGGTTGGGGTGCAATTGAGAAAGAATTTCTGAGAGTTTATCCCGGACAGAACAATCCCAAGCATTATGGAACAATTGTAAAATGGATTGTGGGAGGAAATGATCCGCTTGATGGAATCAGTGTTTATGACGGCGGAGATTATTGGCACTTTGTTTCTTTTGGTCTGACCGAGATATATGAAAAGGAATGCAAGAATCCTGATATAAGCGGCTACGGCTACGAGCTGACATTTAAGCTCAAGAAGGATAAGTATGAAGATGAAGAGGGCGAATTAAAGTGCATTTGCGGTATCATGCAGATGATAGCCAGAATGACTTTCCAAAACGGAGAATTATTTAGGCCTTTTGAATTTGTATATACCGGACAGCAAGAAGGCATTGATGCTTACAGAAAATCCAATCTGACCGGATTTATAACGATCAAGGATCCGACAGTTGAAACCATTTCGACACCTAACGGCAAGGTTGAGTTCCTTGAACTTATCGGAATGACTGATGCAGAGCTTAAGACACTGTCCGACAGAGCTTCTGTCGAAGCGCTTTACCAAAAGCTTGGTTCTGACGTGACAGATTATCATAGAGCTTCAGTGGTGTAAGGCAATTGCCAAGACTCTATGAGGGCATAGCTTTACCAATCCGAACCCCAGTCGGTATTATCTGAATCCCATGTGTCATTGTTGCCCCAGTCATAGTCAGAATCAGAGTCATTATCCGACGAGACGTGGTATCTGTCATAAAAAGATGTATCATTCCAATTAGTGGTATCTATGGATTGATTCCAGTACCTGGAAATGTAGTATTCATCGTAGTTTGATGCTATTTCTTGTGGAATGGGATCGTTTTGGCTGATCTCTGACCAGTTGTCGTTGTCATAGTAAAACCAATGATCATCGTAGTTGTAGTATACATTATGACCATATCTGTAGTATCCGGTGTGATCGGAGGAGCTCATGATCATTGCGATGCCAAACAGGATGCAGAACGTGGCTATCGATATGGAAATCACGTTCATTAAGAAGCGAGAATTGTGCTTTTTTGTTTTGCCTGAAGGCATAAAACGAGTTCCGACATTTGATTTAAAACTTCCGGAACCGAATTTCTGATGAACAATCTCATCCTTGAGTCTTTGTAAAAGCTCATTTACGGCGTATTCTTCATCAGCACCTTTATAGCGGACGGCTCTTGAACCGTCTGCTTTGTTTTTGTAAACAATAAAATCTCCGTTATCATCCTTATAGATTCCAAATGCCTTGGGCTTCTTATAATCCACGCCAATAAAAAAGCGGGTTACTTCAGGAGCAGGAAGCTTCCTGTCTTTGTACCACTTTTTTAAATCTTCAATGGTCTTGGGGCCGCTGTCGTTTTTGTGTGATGGGTTGGGAGCGCTGCAGTCGGGGCACTCATGCAAAGTATCTTCGTATGTATTTCCACAATAATCACATTTAATCTTCATAAGGAATCCTGCCGGAAATCATTTTATGTTTATAAAGTTACCAATCTCTTTTATCAGATACAAAGAACCTGCAATGCAGATAACTTCATTCTCCTGAAGAATTCGGTCGTACGATATCTCTTTTTCTATTATAATCGCTTCGACGCCACGTGTGCTAATCATTTTTGCAAGTTTCCGGGGGTTCATTGTTCTTTTATTCGGAACCGCTACAACGTAGCATTTATCTGCAATGGGCATAAGCTCATCAAGGATAAGATTTACCTCTTTGTCAGCAAGAATTCCAAGGATAAACGTTATCTTTTTACCGGGGAAATATTCTTCCAGGGATTGCCTTAGAACTAAGGCACCCTGCCTGTTGTGACCCCCGTCAATTATGACGTAAGGATTTTCTTTTACGATGGTAAAACGTCCAAACCACTGTGTTTTGGCGATTCCCTGAACTATTGCCTCTTCGGAAATTTTATAACCTTTTTCCCTTAGCTTAATGCAAGTGCATATTGCTGTAGCCGCGTTATTTACCTGGTAGGTACCAAGAAGGCCTGTCTTGTAACGAACTCCATTAAATTCAAATACCTGTCCCTTCAAGCTTCGCTCAATCACAAGGGGAGAGTCATGATAAACAAGTCGAGCAGCCATTTCGGAGCATTTCTTTTCAAGGACGTCCTTTACCTCGCGTTCTTGCCCGGCGGAAATAACGGTAGTGCCTTTTTTGATAATCCCGGCTTTTTCGGTTGCAATCTCTGTAAGAGTGTTGCCAAGGATCGACATATGGTCATAGCTTATGGGCGTTATAACGCAGGCAAGAGGAGAACGGATAACATTGGTAGTATCAACGCGCCCGCCCATACTCACTTCGAGAACAACGATATTGCAGTTCTTTTCCCTGAAATAAAGAAAGGACATTACAGTCAGAATCTCATATTCACTGGGGTAGATGCCCTTAGCAGCAAGCTTGTCGTATGCAGGTTTAACCTGGGAAAAGAGCTTTCCAAAGTCCTCATCTGTTATCTCTACGTTATTTACTTTGAAAAGTTCGTTGTATCTGTATAAAAAAGGCGAAGCAAAAGTTCCAACGCATAAGCCGGCTTCCATCAGAATTGATGTGATGTAAGCCACAGTTGAACCTTTGCCGTTGGTGCCTGCAACGTGCACGTAGCCAAGGCCGTACTGCGGGCTACCAAGCTCTTCCAGCAGGGCCAGTTCCGCGTCCAGTGAAAAGAAATCTTTTTTGGGTCCGTTATTTTCTTTAGGGGGTTCAAAATGAGGCAATTTCTCGAAAAAAGAAATTGCCTCTTTATAGTTATACTTTTGCATAATCTCTGATCCTGTCTAATCCAAGCAAAAAGATGGACAGTAAAAAAATATTAACGGGAATCATAGCCAGTTCTTTTGGAAGTCTTATCATGAGTGTGTTAAAAAATCCGGCTTTTAAGTACATCCAGTCAAGCCAGAACGTGTTCATGATAATGCCCACAATAAGAGTATGAACCAGTACTGCTGCAACGATTCTGATAGGGTGAAACTCCTTCTTGTAGAGAATTGCACCAAAGATAAGTCCGCTGACAATACCACTGATAGTAAAACCGGGGAAGAATGGACCTGTGGGTTTTACAAGGTAGCCGCCAATGTCGATAAGGGCGCCTACTATAGCAGCAATTCCGGGGCCAAGCGACATGCCTGCTACAGCGATTGGAAGAGAACCAAAGCGGATCTCTATAATCTGGGTGATGGGAATCTTAAAAAATCCCAGGATAATCCCAACGGCTGTGATCATGGCAGCCAGGGTTAGAACTTTGACATCTTTTAATTTTTTCATAAAAATACACCTCCTGCAGTTTCCGTTTGTCTACAAGGAGGTGCTATACACTTCGCTATGTAGCAGCGGGATGCGACCATAAAACCGCGGCTAAGCCTTCGTCCAAATGACAACTCCCTGTTCACTTGGCACTTGACGCTTTACAGTCTACTCTGCGTAATTGATTTTTTCTGTATTATATTGTTTGCGTGAAAGAATTGCAAGAGGCTTATCTGCTTTTGCTAATTCTAACGGCTGGATGATGTACGATTCATCGAATTATAAGTTATAATATTGTGGAAGGGTTGGATAGTTGAAGGTATGAGCAATCATGTTTTTGAGTCCGAGAGAGCGCAAAGGAGCAGGCATGGCAGAATGCGCATTGTGTTACCATCATTGCACCATAAATGAATCCGCTTACGGTTTCTGCGGCGTTAGAACTTGCAGAGACGGACGTATTGTGCCTTCAAACTATGGAAGACTTACTTCGATCGCGCTTGATCCAATTGAGAAGAAACCTCTTCGAAGATTCTATCCGGGAAGCAAGATTTTATCGGTTGGAAGTTACGGCTGCAATCTTCGTTGTCCTTTTTGTCAGAACTATCAGATATCCTGGGGCGAGGAAGTGGAGCTTGTGAAAAGAGATGCGGATTATGTTTCTCCGGAAGAACTCGCCGACATGGCGCAGCAGCTAGCAATGGCAGGAATCCCGGATGGGGATGGTGCGAAAGCCGATGTACAGGACAACAGCCCACGCGGAAATATCGGCGTAGCTTTTACTTACAACGAACCACTTATTTCATACGAATATATCTTAGATACCGCAAGGCTCCTTAGAGATAGGAACCTCAAGACAGTTATCGTTTCCAATGGCATGGCAGATCCTAAAGTCTTGCAGGAGTTATTTCCTTATGTGGATGCCATGAACATAGATCTTAAAGGATTCACCGATCATTACTATCATGATCTTCTTAAGGGAAATCGCGCTCAGGTTATGGAGTTCATAACAGAGGCAGTAAAGCACTGTCATGTTGAGCTTACGACGCTGATTATCCCTGGGGAAAATGATTCCGATGATGAGATAGAGAAGTTAAGCTTATGGATATCGTCGCTTAGTCCTGATATTCCGCTTCATATTTCCAGATTTTTCCCGACTTTTAAAATGACAGACAGAGATGCTACTTCTGTGGAAAAGATATATCACCTTAAGACGGTTGCCGAGAAGAAGCTTAATTACGTTTATACAGGAAACTGCTAAAAGGAGGAGAGTTATGCCAATACTTGCCGCATTTATGGTACCCCACCCGCCACTTATTATTCCTGAGGTTGGAAGAGGCGGAGAGCTTAAGGTACAGGAGACTATAGATTCTTATAAAAGTGTTGCAGGACAGATTGCGGATCTTGAGCCTGAGACCATCATTATCACAAGTCCTCACAGCATCATGTATGCAGATTATTTCCATATTTCTCCGGGAAAAAGAGCAAAGGGCTCTTTTGTAAGCTTTGGCGCACCCGATGTTTCTTTTGACGAGATATATGATGAGGAGCTTAGAGATGCTATCTGCGAAATAGCCAAAAAGAACAACTTCCCGGCAGGGACGCTTGGTGAGCGTGATCCGGAGCTTGATCATGGTACCATGGTGCCGCTTTATTTCATCAGACAAAAATTCACCGGAGCTAAGATTATAAGGATAGGCCTTGCGGGGCTTGATCTCTTGGAGCATTACAGACTGGGTGAATATATACGGGAAGCGATTGATAAGACAGGACGAAAGGTTGTCTTTGTGGCAAGTGGAGATCTGTCTCATAAGCTCAAAGAGGATGGACCTTACGGATATGCGCCGGAGGGACCTGCTTATGATGAGCGGATAATGGACGTTGCCAAAAGAGCTTCCTTTGGGGAGATGTTCGATTTTGGAGAGGATTTCTGCGATAAGGCAGCAGAGTGCGGACACAGATCTTTTGTCATAATGGCGGGAGCGCTTGATGCTACAGCGGTAGATGCCAAAGTGTATTCCCATCAGGATGTGACAGGAGTCGGCTATGGAGTAGCATCTTTTTATCCAACGGGACTTGATAATAATAGACGGTTTCGTAGCATCTATTCTGAGAAATTGGCAGCAGAGTTAAAAGAAAAAAGAGATAACGCCGACGACTATGTTCAGCTGGCAAGAGCATCTCTTGAGAGCTATATCCTAAGGCGAACGACAATTCACGTTCCGGAGGGACTTCCAAAGGAGATGCTTGAAAGACAGGCGGGAGCTTTTGTGTCTATCCACAAGGCAGGGCGCCTAAGAGGTTGCATCGGAACTATACTTCCAACAACAGATTCCGTTGCGGAAGAGATCATACAGAATGCGATCAGTGCATCTACTCGTGATCCGAGGTTTGAACCAATAACACCTGAGGAGCTTCCGCTACTTGATATCAATGTAGATGTGCTTGGCGAACCTGAGGATATTGATTCGCCGGATGAATTGGATGTTAAGAAATACGGGGTCATAGTTTCTTGCGGTGCCAAGAGAGGATTGTTGCTACCGGATTTAGACGGCGTTGATACCGTGGAAGAGCAGATAGATATCGCAAGACGAAAGGGCGGAATACTTGATGATGAAGAGATTAAACTTCAGAGGTTTGAAGTTGTAAGACATATATGAGGTAAAACAATATAGTAAGCCTTAAGGACTGCGGCTTTTATGCGGCAGTCCTAATTTTTTGCTGAAAAACAAGGCGCCCTATGGTAGAATAATTCTCGATAGTTCTAAACAAATAGAACGATTGGAGGAGATGAAAAAATTGAAGGACTTTTTGAAGAGAAAAGACATTGAGATCTCTCTTAAGCGCTACGGTATTGATGCGCTGGGAGCAATGGCGCAGGGACTTTTTTGTTCACTGCTTATCGGAACCATTATCAATACCATCGGAACACAGTTCCAGATTCCGTTTTTGACACAGACTGTTGCAACAGTTGCAGGTGTTGAATACACAGTAGGCGGACTTGCTTCAGCAATGAGCGGCCCTGCTATGGCGGTGGCTATAGGTTATGCACTTAAGTGCCCGCCACTTGTTCTTTTTTCAATGATTACTGTTGGTTTTGCTGCAAACGCTCTGGGCGGAGCAGGCGGACCTTTGGCAGTACTTTTTGTAGCAATCCTTGCTGCAGAGTTTGGTAAAGCAATCTCCAAGGAGACCAAGGTTGATATCCTTGTAACTCCTCTTGTTACTATAGGCGTGGGCATGTTCTTTTCATGGCTCATCGCACCACCGCTGGGATATGCAGCCAGCTATGTCGGTAGGATAATTATGTGGGCAACAGAACTTCAGCCCTTCCTCATGGGAATACTTGTATCAGTTGTTGTGGGCGTTGCTCTTACACTTCCCATTTCTTCCGCAGCTATCTGCGCAGCGCTTGGCCTTACAGGACTTGCAGGCGGAGCGGCAGTTGCAGGATGTTGTGCACAGATGGTAGGTTTTGCCGTTATTTCTTTCAAGGAGAATAAATGGGGCGGCCTCGTATCTCAGGGAATTGGTACATCAATGCTTCAGATGCCCAACATAGTTAAGAATCCCAGAATCTGGATCGCACCTACACTTGCATCAGCAATTACAGGTCCCATAGCAACATGCATCTTCGGACTTAAGATGAACGGAGCACCTGTTTCATCAGGTATGGGTACATGCGGACTTGTTGGTCAGATCGGTGTTTATACAGGTTGGCTTAATGACATAGCAGCAGGAAGTAAGACAGCTATCACAGGCTTTGACTGGGTAGGACTTGTACTTATCTCTTTTGTACTTCCTGCAGTTTTATCTCTTATCATCCACGCCGGTGTAGTTAAGCTCGGATGGGTCAAAGAGGGAGATATGAAGCTCTGATACAGACGGAGAAATTTATGTCCAATGGCTTGATAATATATGTGATTGTGGTGGCTGTGATCCTAGCGATCGCCGCTGCCATTGTCCATTTTCTTAAAAAAGTAAGAATGAGGCCTCTTCCAATGGATGAGATGGAGGGGCATGATTTCGAATATTATTGCGCTGATCTTCTTAAGGCCAATGGCTTTGTTGAGGCGGTGGTCACCAAGGGCAGCGGAGATTTCGGGGCGGATATTTTGGCAGAAAAGGACGGAATAACTTACGCCGTTCAATGTAAGTGCTATGATAAACCTATCGGAGTCAAGGCGGTTCAAGAGGTTTATGCGGGCCGTGATTACTACGGCAAGATGGTGGGAGTTGTTATGACCAACCAGTATTTCACCCAGCCTGCAGTTGATCTTGCGCAGAAGCTTAACATAATGTTGTGGGACAGGGGTTACCTGGACAGTATGGACAAGAACAAATGAAGATAAAGATAGATGATGATTTTGATCTTGAAAAAATAGCAGACAGCGGACAGTGCTTTCGTTTTAATAAGTTCGGAGACGGGTATAGTGTGACCGCGTCTGACAAACATCTTTTTGTAAAAGAGATTAGTCCTTCCGAGTATGAATTTGATTGTTCCAAAGATGATTTCGATAATTTCTGGAAGTCATATTTTGACCTTGATGTTTCTTACAGAGATATCAGAGGTCGTATAGATAAGGATGATGAATACCTCAAAAGAGCTGCAGCTTACGGCGAGGGTATTCGCATTTTGAGACAGGACCCATGGGAGATGCTTATTTCTTTTATCATCTCTCAGAGAAAAAACATTCCGGCAATCAAAGCTTCAATTGAGAAGCTGTGTGCGCTGGTGGGACATAAGATAGAAAAAAACGCCATAGGCGATAATATATATGCTTTTCCGACGCCGGGTGAGATAGCAAAGTTATCTGATAAAGAGCTTTCTTCCTGCGGGCTCGGGTATAGGGACAAGTACGTAAGAAAGGCTGCACTTGATGTTCTGAATGGAGAAGCGGAACTTTATAAGTGGCAGAATCTTACGGATGATGATCTGATGGAAAGGCTTCTGAAACTCTTTGGGGTTGGAGTTAAAGTGGCCAATTGTGAGATCCTATTTGGGTATCACAGGTTGGATGCTTTCCCAAAAGATGTATGGATCAACAGAGTTTTGGAATCAAAATATCCGAAGGGCTTTAACTTTGAAAGATATAAGCCTTACAACGGAGTAATGCAGCAATATCTGTTCTTCTATTCAAGAAGCAATGGAGTTGCGCAAGAAGGTATTTTGTAATAGTAAGAAAAAGGGGTTTATAGTATGAGCGATATTAAAACAACTATTCAGCAAGGAAAAACATTCCTGGGTATCGAATTTGGTTCAACAAGAATCAAGGCAGTACTTACGGATGAAGATTATAACCCGATAGCTTCGGGCGGACATACTTGGGAGAATCGTCTTGATAACGGTGTGTGGACATACACACTTGACGATATTTGGGATGGTCTTAGAGATTGCTATTCCAAACTCACACAGGATGTGGCTTCTAAATATGACGAAAAACTTACATGTGTCGGTGCAATGGGTTTTTCTGCAATGATGCACGGATACATGGCATTTGATAAAGATGGAGAGCTTCTTGTTCCCTTCAGAACATGGAGAAACACTATTACAGGAGAGGCTTCCGATATTCTGACAGAGGAGTTTGGCTATCACATTCCTCAGAGGTGGAGTATTGCGCATCTTTACCAGGCAATTCTTAATAAAGAAGAGCATGTGTCCAAGGTTTCCTTCTTTACGACACTTGCGGGATATGTACATTGGAAGCTTACAGGAGAGAAGGTTCTTGGTGTGGGCGATGCATCCGGTATGTTCCCTATTGACTCTTCAATATGTGATTTTAATGCAACTATGCTTGATAAGTTCGACGGACTTATCGCAGATAAGAATTTCGGATTCAAGATCAGAGATATCCTTCCCAAGGTACTTGCAGCCGGTGAAGATGCAGGTAAGCTGACAGAGGAAGGAGCAAAGCTTCTTGATCCCACAGGAACACTTAAGGCGGGTATCCCTGTATGTCCTCCTGAGGGTGATGCGGGAACCGGAATGGTTGCGACTAATTCTGTAGGCGTGAGAACAGGTAATATCTCAGCCGGAACTTCTGTATTTTCAATGGTTGTACTTGAGCACGATCTTTCTAAGGCTTATCCTGAGCTTGATCTTGTTACAACTCCTTCGGGAGAGCAGGTTGCCATGGTTCATTGCAACAACTGTACTTCCGATCTTAACGCATGGGTTTCTCTCTTTAGAGAGTTTGCCGGTGCCATCGGCCAAGAGGTTGACGACGATACTCTTTACGGCACTCTTTATCGCAAGGCGATGGAGGGAGATGCTGATTGCGGCGGACTTCTTTCTTATAACTATTTCTCAGGTGAGAGCATTACGGGATTCGATGAAGGAAGACCTCTTTTTGCAAGAAGACCTGATGACAAATTCAATCTTTCAAACTTCATGAGAGCACATCTTTATACTGCACTTGGAGCACTTAAGATCGGAAACGATATCCTTACCAAAAAGGAAAACGTAAAGGCGGATTTCTTCTTTGGACAGGGAGGCTTCTTCAAGATTAGAGGAGTTGGCGACAGAGTAATGGCAGCGGCACTTGATACTCCCATAAAGCTTATGGAGACAGCCGGTGAGGGCGGACCTTGGGGCCAGGCTATACTTGCAGGCTACATGATGAAGAAGGCTGATGGAGAGTCACTTGAGAAGTACCTCAATGAAAAAGTGTTCGTGGGAGGCAAGGTAGAAACCTGCAATCCTGACAGCGCAGACGTCAAGGGCTTCGATGAGTTCATGAAGAACTACAATGCAGGTCTTGCCATTGAGAGAGCAGCAGTTGATTCATTAAAGTAATTATTTGGGAAACAGTTAGCAATAATTACGAAGAAACGAGAACAGTTTAATATTAAAATATTATCGGAGAATTGATATGCTTGAGGAATTAAAGAAAAAAGTATATGAGGCGAATATTCTTTTGCCCAAATATAATCTAGTAACTTTCACTTGGGGAAACGTAAGTGAGATAGACAGAGAGAGCGGCTTGTTTGTAATAAAACCCAGCGGAGTTGAGTATGACGCTATGACTCCGGATGATATGGTGGTTATGAATCTTGACGGAGAAAAGGTTGAGGGAAGACTCAATCCTTCATCCGACACACCTACCCATGTGGAGCTCTACAAGGCTTTTACAGATATAGGCGGAGTAGTTCATACACATTCATCCTATGCAACAAGCTGGGCGCAGGCAGGAAGATCCATCCCTTGCTATGGAACAACTCATGCGGATTATTTCCACGGAGAGATTCCTTGTGTAAGATGTCTTACAAAGGCTGAGATCGAAGAGGCTTATGAGGCCAACACCGGAGTGCTCATTGCCACCGAGTTTGAGCGCATGGGCAAGAATCCTGTGGATGTTCCCGGTGTCCTTTGCAAGAACCACGGTGTATTCACATGGGGCAAGGATGCGATGGAAGCAGTTCACAATGCGGTTGTCACAGAAGAGGTGGCTAAGATGGCTTACAGATGTGAAGTTATCAACCCCAATGTTGAGGCTGCACCAACAGAGCTTCAGGATAAGCATTATTACAGAAAACACGGCGCAAACGCTTATTACGGACAAAAATAAATAGCATTTGTCTTCAAAACTTAGGCAAAGTGCCTTATGGACTATGTTTATGGCATGTGTTAAATTGAAAGTGCATTTTGTCTTTGAATATACGGAAAGGAATTATTCAATATGGCTATGACCAATCAGGAACTACAAAAGACGGCTAATGAAGTAAGAAAAAGCATTATTACCGCTCTTCATGCAGCCGGAGCAGGACATCCGGGCGGATCCTTGTCTTCAACAGATATTTTTACATATCTTTATTTTGAGGAAATGAACATCGATCCCAAGAATGTAAAGGATCAGAACAGAGATCGTTTCGTACTTTCAAAGGGACATTGCGCTCCCGGTCTTTACTCAGTAATGGCAGAGAGAGGCTATTTCCCTAAGGAAGAACTTACAACTCTTCGTAAGCTTGGATCAAGACTTCAGGGACATCCCAGCATGCAGTATCTCCCGGGACTTGATATGTCAAGCGGATCACTCGGACAGGGAATTTCCGCTGCTTGCGGAATGGCTTTGTCAGGCAAGCTCGACAACAAGGATTACAGAGTATACACACTTCTTGGTGACGGAGAGATCCAGGAAGGTCAGGTGTGGGAAGCAGCTATGTTTGCAGGTTTCCGTAAGCTTGATAATCTCGTTGTTATTGTTGATAACAACAATCTTCAGATTGATGGACCTATCGACAAGGTATGTTCACCTTATCCTATTGATAAAAAGTTTGAAGCTTTCAACTTCCATGTAATCAACATAGACGGTCACAACTTTGATGAGATCAGAGCTGCTTTCAAGGAAGCAAGAGAGACCAAGGGTATGCCTACAGCTATCATTGCTCACACTGTTAAGGGTAAGGGCGTCTCCTTCATGGAGAACCAGGCAGGATGGCATGGTAAGGCTCCTAACGATGATGAGTACAAGCAGGCTATGGAAGAGCTGGAAAGGATAGGTGCGTCACTATGAGCGAAGTAAAGAAGATAGCAACAAGAGAAAGTTATGGTAATGCGCTTGCAGAGCTTGGTGCTGAGTTTCCTAACCTTGTGGTTCTCGATGCGGATCTTGCAGCATCAACCAAGACAGCGGTATTCCAGAAGAAGTTTCCTGAGAGACATATAGATTGTGGTATTGCAGAGTGTAATATGATGGGAATCGCAGCAGGACTTGCTACAACAGGTAAGATTCCTTTCGTAAGTTCTTTTGCAATGTTTGCAGCAGGTCGTGCATTTGAGCAGGTTCGTAACTCTGTGGGATATCCTCATCTTAACGTTAAGATTGGTGGAACTCACGCAGGTATCACCGTTGGTGAGGACGGAGCCAGCCATCAGTGTAACGAGGATTTCGCGCTTATGAGCGTTATTCCCGGAATGGTTGTAATGTGCCCTGCAGATGATATTGAAGCTAAGGCTTGCGTTCGTGCTGCTATTGAGCACGAGGGCCCTGTTTACATCAGATTTGGACGTGCAGCATGCAGCGTTATCAACGACAGACCTGATTATAAGTTTGAGATCGGTAAAGGATCTGTTATCAGAGAAGGTAAGGACGTTACCATCATTGCTACAGGTATCTGCGTTGATTCAGCTATCAGCGCTGCTGAGAAGCTTGCAGCAGATGGAATCTCAGCTGAGGTTATCAATATTTGCACAATCAAGCCTTTGGATAAGGAGCTTGTTGTGGCTTCTGCAAAGAAGACAGGCAAGGTTGTAACTGTTGAGGAGCATTCCGTTATAGGCGGACTTGGAAGTGCTGTTTGCGATGCGCTTTCAGAACTTGCACCTACACCTGTAAAGAAACTCGGAATGCAGGATAAGTTCGGCGAGTCAGGAACAGCAAGTGAGCTTGTTCATAAGTATGGACTCGACGGCGAGGGCGTATACGCCTCAGTAAAGGAATTTCTTAAGTAAAAAATATGAATATAATTTGTCCTTCAATATTATCAGCTGATTTTGCAAGACTCGGAGATCAGATCGCCGAAGTCAAAGAGGCAGGAGCTAAGTACCTACACATTGACATTATGGATGGTGTGTTTGTACCATCTATTTCTTTTGGTATGCCTGTTGTTAAAGGGCTAAGGCGTGTGACGGATCTTGTGTTTGATGTTCATCTTATGATCCTTGATCCTATCCGTTACGTCAAAGAGTTTGCAGAGTGCGGAGCTGATATCATCACATTTCATTATGAGGCAGCAGAAAATCCCCGCGCGGTGATCGATGAGATTCACAGCTGTGGGAAGAAGGCGGGTATTGCAATCAAACCGGGAACTCCGGTTTCTGAGATAATCCAATATCTGGATGTAGTGGAGATGGTTCTTGTTATGACTGTTGAACCCGGGTTTGGAGGACAGAAATTGATTCCGGACACTTTGGACAAGATAAGAGAAGTCCGTAAGATTATTGTCGACAGGAATCTCAATGCTGATGTCGAGGTTGACGGAGGAGTCTATACAAGCAATGTAGAAACAGTGCTTGAAGCAGGAGCCAATGTTATTGTGTCAGGATCCGGCGTATTCAATGGAGGTGCTTCCAAGAATATAGCTGAATACAGACGCATACTCGGCGTATAATACAAACGCGGATCGGGAAGTCCCATGTGTGTATCACATGGGGCTTCTTTTTGTTGCATAAGACAGGCAGGCGAATGGATGCTTACATACAATTATGGCTATGGCGATAAGGAAAAATGAATATCATTCTCATTCCCATGAAAACTGTACTTTGGTTGACATTTGGAAATCGAAAAGGCATACTATATTTGTTAAATTATCGAAAAAAATAAGAAGGATAGCAATGTACAAGAGATTAGAGAGAAATGATCCTTGTTGGTGTGGAAGTGGCAAGAAATATAAATCATGTCATGCGGCTTTCGATGACAAGATCATAAATTTTGAACATCAGGGATTTATCGTACCTGACAGAAAGCTTTTAAAGACAGCAGAGGATATAGAAGGAATAAAGAAGAGTGCGGTTATCAATATGGCGGTTCTCGATGAGATCGGAGAGAAGATACATGCCGGAATGAGCACTCAGGAGATAGATGATATAGTCTATAATACGACAACCAAGATGGGAGGAATTCCTGCCGATCTGGGTTATGAAGGATTTCCGAAGAGTGTGTGCACTTCCATTAATGAAGAGGTGTGTCATGGAATCCCGTCAGAGGATATCATTCTCAAGGACGGAGATATTATCAACGTAGATTGTTCCACTATTTTAAACGGATATTTTTCAGATTCTTCGCGAATGTTTTGTATAGGAGATGTGTCTCCCGAAAAGAAGAGACTGGTTGATGTTACCAAAGAGTGCCTGGAGGTGGGCCTTAAGGCGGTTAAGCCTTGGACACCCATCGGAGATATGGGACATGCTGTTCATCAGCACGCTCTTAAGAACGGCTACACAGTAGTCAGAGAGATCGGCGGACACGGATGTGGTAATGAATTCCATGAAGAGCCGTTTGTAAGTTATGTCAGCAAACCCGGTACCGGAATGCTTATGGTTCCCGGAATGGTGTTTACTATTGAACCTATGGTCAACATGGGCAAGCAAGAGATTTTTATTGATGAAGAAAATGATTGGACAGTATACACTGCAGATCTTAAACCTTCAGCTCAGTGGGAAGTAGAGCTTCTTGTCACCGAGACGGGTTATGAGCTTCTGTGCTGGTAATTGTCGGGAGGATATTATAGATGCAGAACAAAGGAAAATACTACATTACTACAGCGATTGCATATACATCAGGTAAGCCTCATATCGGAAACAGCTATGAGATAGTGCTTGCTGATGCCATCGCAAGATATAAAAGATGTGACGGATTTGATGTTCACTTCCAGACAGGTTCCGATGAACACGGTCAGAAGATCGAGACAAGAGCTATCGAGGCAGGATGTGCATCCCCCAAGGAGTTCGTTGATCAGGTTTCTGATACCATTAAGGGCCTTTGGAATCTCATGGATACATCTTATGACAGATTTATCCGTACGACAGATGATGATCACGTTAAGCAGGTTCAGAAGATCTTTAAGCGCTTCTATGATCAGGGCGATATCTACAAAGGATCATATAAGGGAATGTACTGTACAGAGTGTGAGGCTTTCTATACAGAGGCTCAGCTCGTAGACGGCAAGTGTCCTGAGTGTGGCGGCCCCGTACATCCCGCTGAGGAAGAGGCATATTTCTTCAAGATGAGCAAATATGCTGACAAGCTTATCGATTATATCAACACACATCCGGAATTTATTCAGCCTGTTTCCAGAAAGAATGAGATGATGAACAATTTCCTTCTTCCCGGACTTCAGGATCTGTGCGTATCAAGAACATCATTCAAGTGGGGTATCCCTGTTGATTTCGATGACAAGCACGTAGTATATGTATGGCTTGATGCGCTCAGCAACTATATTACAGGTATTGGATATGATGCAGACGGAAACAGTTCAGAAGATTACAAGAAGTGGTGGCCTGCAGATCTTCACCTTATCGGTAAAGATATTATCCGTTTCCATACTATTTATTGGCCTATTTTCCTCATGGCACTTGGAGAGCCCCTTCCGAAGCAGATCTTTGGACATCCATGGCTCCTTCAGGGCGGTGAGAAGATGAGTAAATCCAAGGGTAACGTTATCTACGCAGATGATCTTGTAAGTCTCTTTGGAGTGGATCCTGTTAGATACTTTGTTCTTCATGAGATGCCTTTTGAAAACGATGGTGTCATTACATGGGAACTCCTTGTTGAAAGATTTAACTCAGACCTTGCTAATACTCTGGGCAACCTTGTAAACAGAACAATTGCTATGAGCAATAAGTACCTTGGCGGAGTTGTTGCTGATAAGGGAGTAGCCGAGGCAGTTGATGACGATCTTAAGGCTGTTGTTACAGGCTGCTATGACAAGGTTGAGAAGAAGATGGATGAGCTCAGAGTCGCTGATGCACTTACTGAGATATTCACTCTCTTTAAGAGATGCAATAAATATATCGATGAGACTGAGCCTTGGATCCTTGGTAAGGATGAAGCCAAGAAGGACAGACTTTCAACTGTTCTTTATAATCTGGTTGAGTCTATTTCAATCGGAGCTTCACTTCTTGATCCTTTTATGCCTGAGACTGCTCAGAAGATAATTGATCAGTTGTCCGCAACAAAGAGAGACTTTGATACTCTTGGAACATTTGGACTTTACAAGAGCGGCAATAAGGTTTCAGAGGCTCCTGAGATGCTCTTTGCACGTAAGGATCTTAAAGAGATACTTGAGAAGGCAGCAGAGATTACCAAGAAGCAGAAAGCTGACTTCGAGGAATCACAGAGAAAGGCAGCTGAGAATCTCGCAAAGGCAGGACTTGCTCCCGCACCTGTTGAAAAAGAATCAGATTCCGAAGATGAGGGCATAGATATCCCCGCTAAAGATGAGATCACATTCGATCAGTTTGGTGCTATGCAGTTCCAGGTTGGAGAGATCATCAAGTGCGAAGCAGTTGAGAAATCAAAGAAACTTCTTTGTTCACAAGTTAAGATAGGAAGTCAGGTAAAACAGATTGTTTCCGGCATTAGAAAGTACTATTCTCCTGAGGAGATGGTGGGCAAGAAAGTAATGGTTCTTGTAAACTTAAAGCCCGCCAAGCTTGCAGGTGTAATGTCTGAGGGAATGCTTCTGTGCGCAGAAGATGCAGAGGGTAATCTCGCTCTTATGACTCCTGAAAAAGATATGCCATCCGGAGCAGAAATCTGTTAATTATCGTCAATATATGTAGTAAAATATATATAGGCAGATAAACAATTGTATATCGGGAGGGATTTCTGAATGGTACGCAAAGAGGAACTGACTTACAAATCAAGAGACAGGCAGACCATGCTTCACGCGGTCAGATGGATTCCTGAGGGAGAACCTGTTGCAATTTTGCAGATCATCCACGGGATGCAGGAGTACGTTGAGCGCTATGATGAATTTGCTCGTTTTATGGCAGAAAAGGGCATTCTCGTTATGGGTAACGATCATCTCGGACATGGTGGTTCTGTTACTGAGGCAAGAGGTACCTACGGCTATTTCTGCAAAAAAGATCCGGCAACAGTTCTTGTGCGTGATGCACACAGGCTTAAGAAGATGACTCAGGAGGAATATCCGGGAGTTCCGGTATTTATCCTTGGACATAGCTTTGGCTCATTCGTTGCAAGAGAGTACATTACAAGATACGGAACAGGTATTAAGGGCGCCATCATTCAGGGTACTGCATTTGTTCCTCAGGGAACGATCGGTACTATGAAGTTCCTTGTTGGATTGATATCTCTTTTCATGGGCGACAAGTATCGCTCATCACTGGTAAACGGTATGGCGTTTAAGGGATATCTTAAGAAAATCCCCGGTGCTAAGAGCAAATTTGATTGGCTTTCTCATAATGAAGAGAGCATTCAAAAATATGAGCAGGATCCCGCATGTAACTTTGTGTTTACCATGAACGGATTCAAGACCATGGCTGAACTTTTAAAGAGAGTTCAGGATACCGACAAGATGGAAGATATCCCCAAGAATCTACCTATTCTCATAACAGCAGGTAAAGAAGATCCTGTTGGTGGATGGGGTGAAGCTCCCGAGAAGCTTTGCGGTATTTATAAGACACAGCTTCAGATCAAAGATGTTGAGCTTAAGCTTTACGATGGAATGCGCCACGAGCTTCAGCAGGAGATTGGAAGAGAGCAGGTCTATGAAGATCAGTATGCATGGATCCAAAAGGTGCTGAACGGTGCAGGTTGATACTTCTAAAGTTATCGTAAGATGTGCATATAATTCAGATTGGAATGGGGCGATGGAACTTGCGTGGAACACCTTCGCAAGGTTCGACGCCCCTGATTATTCTCGTGAAGGGATAGAGAATTTTCGTATTTTTATTACGGATGAAACTCTTCATCAGATGTTCCTTGCGGGACATTATCAGCTCTTTGTGGCGGTGATGGACGGCAGGCATTTGGGAATGTTATCTCTTCGGGAGAAAAAACATATATCACTTTTGTTTGTTGATGGGGAATGCCATGGCAACGGAATTGGCAGTGCCCTTATTAAATTTGTGGCAAGATATGCCGCAACAGAAGAAGGAATCGATACGCTTACTGTTAACGCTTCTCCATACGCGGTTGAGTTCTATCATAAGATAGGGTTTACTGATATCAGAGGAGAAACTGAGGCAGACGGCATTAGATTTACACCAATGGAATTGAGGATTAAAAATTATGGGAAGATTTTTTGATATCGACAGCCCCATCATGAGAGGACTCACAAGGCTTGCCGATGTAATGTGGCTCAACATTCTTACACTTATTTTTGCGATACCGCTTATCTTTGAGCAGTTCTTTTTCTTAGGGCCTGCTATCGGTCCTATTATGAAAGAGGGTGCGCAGTTTGATTACAGTGTATTCCTGAACGGACTATTCTGGGCATGGTTGTTTGGAATTATTTGTTCATCTATTTTGGGCCCTGCATGCACTGCTATGCATTATGTGCTTCTTAAGATGGTACGCGATGAAGACAGTTATATTACAAAGTCATATTTCAAATCATTTAAAGAGAACTTTAAGCAGGGAATGATCCTTCAGATAATAAAGTTTATTACCGGGGGAGTGATGGTTCTTGATTTCTTTATTCTCAGAACAAGACCGGGAGTTGAAATCCTTGCTTATGTTGTGGTGGGAATGGCAGTGATCTTGTATGTTGCATCACTTTATGTATTTCCTATTTTGTCCAAGTTTGAAAACACCACCAAGAACATTATCAAGAATTCATTTCTGATGGCGATCATAGCACTTCCTAAATCAATAGGAATGGCTGCGGTTTCTCTTTTGCCTGCTATGCTCCTTTATTTCTTTGATTTTAAAGTGATACCTATCCTGATTATTATCGGTATTGCAGGTCCGAGTTATGTGAACGCCAAGCTCTATGACGCAACATTCAAGCGCTTTGAGCCCAAGGAAGAAGAGCTTACCGAAGAGGAAGAATTAAATAACGCGATCAAAAAACTCGATGAAGAGTGATGTGTATACAAGATGCCGAAGATTTTAAAAAATCTTCGGCATCTTTACGAATAATAAGAATTATTTTTTGACACGTGAGCACATTGGCTAATGAATCATGAAATATTTGTGGATTTAGTGAATAGCTAATAAAGTGTCGGGCGTATATACTTGATTCTAGTATAAAGATATACACAGGAGGATTTATAAAGATATGGCTAGTTTATCACTTGAACACATTGATAAAATTTATCCTAACGGCTTCCACGCTGTTAAAGATTTCAACCTTGAGATTCAGGATAAAGAGTTTATTATTTTCGTTGGACCTTCAGGATGCGGAAAGTCAACAACACTTCGTATGATCGCAGGACTTGAGGATATTTCTTCAGGTACACTTAAGATCGGCGACAGAGTAGTTAACGACGTAGAGCCCAAGGACAGAGATATCGCGATGGTATTCCAGAACTACGCTCTGTATCCTCATATGACAGTATATGATAACATGGCTTTCGGTCTTAAGCTCAGAAAGGTTCCTAAGCAGGATATCGATAAGATGGTTAGAGAGGCAGCTAAGATCCTTGACCTTGAGAAGCTCCTTGATCGTAGACCTAAGGCTCTTTCAGGTGGACAGAGACAGCGTGTTGCTATGGGACGTGCTATCGTTCGTAATCCTAAGGTATTCCTTATGGACGAGCCTCTTTCAAACCTTGATGCTAAGCTTCGTGTACAGATGAGAACAGAGATTGCTAAGCTTCACCAGAGACTTGGCACAACAATCATCTACGTTACTCATGACCAGACAGAGGCTATGACACTTGGTACAAGAATCGTAGTTATGAAGGACGGTGTTGTTCAGCAGGTTGACACACCTCAGAACCTTTATGATAAGCCTTGCAACCTCTTCGTTGCAGGATTCATGGGATCACCTCAGATGAACTTCCTTGATGCTGAAGTTGTAGTTGATGGTGACAAGGCAAGCCTCAGCATTGCAGATCAGCTCATCGAGCTTCCTCCTGCAAAGGCTAAGAAGGTTATCGATGGCGGTTATGCTGGAAAGACAGTTACATTCGGTATCCGTCCTGAGGACGTTGATGATTCAGAGATGGTTGTTAGCACATCTAAGGCTGTATTTGAGTCAACAATCAACGTATACGAGCTTCTTGGTGCAGAAGTTTATCTGTACTTTGATCTTGCTCAGTTCCCTATCACAGCTAGAGTTGATTCTCGTACAACTGCTAGACCCGGTGATAAGGTTAAGTTTGCTTTCGATGTTGAGAAGATTCACATCTTCGATAAAGAGACAGAGCAGACAATCACAAACTAATAGTTGCTTGTTCAAAGAGTCGTGCAGTTTATTGCACGACTCTTTTTTATACCATGGAAAAATGCAACCGTGCTCGGCGCGAGAGTTTTGCAAGTAAAACTTATTTTTATGATATACTAAAAATGCACATAGTCATAAATAGTAGGAAGGAGCGGGAGAATGATATCGGCTCAGACAATAAAAGGAAGTATAGAAGAATTAAGTAGCATAACCAAAGTTGATCTGTGTGTACTTGATCTCGGAGGTTCTGTTGTAGCATCAACAGGTGACAAAGAGTTTCTGGATGCTTCCATAATCACAAGCTTTGCCGGCTCTCCGGTGGATTCTCAGGTAATAGGAGATATTCATCTTTTTAAAGTGCTTGATGAAGGAGATCCACTCTACATTTTGCTTGCTATCGGCGACACCGAGCATGCATATATGGTGGGCAAGATTGCAGTAAGCCAGCTTCAGGCCCTTGTGCTTGCATACAAAGAGAGGTATGACAGAAATAACTTTTTCCAGAATCTTCTTTTGGACAATATGCTTCTCATTGATGTTTACAACAAAGCCAAAAAACTCAAGATTGAAGTATCTGTGCCGAGAGTAATAATCCTTGTTGAAGCAAAGCGTGTTCAGGACAGTAATGTTCAGGAGCTGCTTGCGAGTATGTATGCACCTCATTCCGGAGACTATGTGACCGCTGTTGATGAGAATAGTGTGATCCTTGTCAAATCTCTTACGGAAGATCAGGATTACGAGGATATAAATGACATAGCGACTACCATCGTTGACATGATGAACACGGAAGCGATGCTTAATGTCAGAGTTTCTTACGGAACTATTGTAAAAGAGATCAGAGATCTCAGTAAGTCCTACAAGGAAGCCAAGATGGCACTTGAGGTGGGCAAGATTTTTTATGCTGAAAACAGGGTTAATGCTTACAATACCCTCGGAATAGGAAGGCTTATCTATCAGCTTCCGGAGAGCCTTTGCAAGATATTTATCGATGAGATCTTTGGGGACAGAAATATTTATGATGAGCTTGATGATGAGACACTTAATACCATCGGTAAATTCTTTGAAAACAATCTGAATGTATCAGAGACATCAAGGCAGCTTTTTGTTCACAGAAATACTCTTGTGTACAGGATAGAAAAGCTTGAGAAGAGCTCGGGCCTTGATGTGAGAAAATTTGATGATGCGCTTACCTTTAAGATTGCGCTTATGGTCCTTAGCTATATGAAATATCTGGAAAGCAGGAAATAAAAAAGCGGTCCTGTGAGGGATACATGCACGTTGACTTCGGCATGACCAGGCACCCTTACAACACATGAAAGGTTCTGCTTAGTGCTGCTTCGTTCCCGACCTGACACGGTTCGCAGATTTTCATTGCATAAGACCCGATCTTGCACAAAGGACTGCTACATGCACCCTTCACAAAACCGCTTTATTACTATACGTTTTTTTGAAAAGATTGTCAATTATTAGTGTTTGAGGCAAGTACTCATTTCTGTTCCAGAAGATCGGCGAGAGTGAAGCTGTCAACGTATTTGTTGATGGCATCATCAAGACCTTTCCAGAAATCTATGGTGTGACATGACGCGGAAAGCGGACAGTTAAGGCCGTCTTCTCCTGCCGAGCATGAAACAGGATTGAGTGTTCCCTCCATTACTCGCAGGATCTCACCAACATTGTATTCGGAAGGATCTTTCGCAAGGCGATGACCGCCGTTTCCTCCTCGCATACTCTGCAAATATCCGGCGCTTTTAAGACCGGATACGATCTGTTCAAGATATTTGATTGAAATATTCTGTCTCTGAGAAATATCTTTGAGTGCGATGTATTCACCGTTGTTGTTGGTGGCAAGATCAATCATGACTCTCAGAGCATATCTTCCTTTGGTGGATATCTTCATTTATAAACCTCTAATGGAATATTTGATATAATAATTTATGTGTTTAAATATGATAGCAAAAATAAAAAAGAATTACTACTATTTTAGTATGAAAAGATATGAAGCAGGAAAACAGTAAGAAAATTCAGATAAAATCTCGTTCAAAAACAACCAAAGACAACAATCTTTCACCCGAAGAGATACTTGATATCAAGTATATGAGAGCGGCGCTGGCTCAGGCCAGAAAAGCGTACAAACTGGGTGAGGTTCCCATAGGCTGTGTAATAGTATATGAAGGAAAGATAATAGGAAGGGGTTACAACAGGAGGAACACGGACAAGACGCCTCTTGCCCATGCAGAGATATCAGCGATCAAGAAAGCAGTCAAGTTCATGGGAGACTGGAGACTTGAGGGGTGCAAGCTCTATGTAACGCTGGAGCCATGCCAGATGTGCTCGGGAGCGATAGTTCAGTCGAGGATTCCTGAAGTGATAATGGCGGCAGTTAATCCCAAGGCAGGATGTGCCGGTTCCGTTATGGATATATTAAATAATCCTGATTTCAATCATCAGGTATCGGTCAAAAAAGGAATACTGCAGGAAGAATGCAGCGAATTGCTAAAGAAATTTTTTGCAGAACTTAGGATCAGGAATAAAGCCGAAAAAGAAAAAAAGAATATATAGGCAGATAATGAGGGGATACTGTAGTGAAGAAGAGAATTACGGCAATAGTCTTAATGATGAGCATGCTTTTTTCGTGCATATCATGTGCATCACCCAAGAAGTATGACAAGGATGATTGCTACGAGGGGATAGATATATCAGGTAAGCCGGTGACCATCACTTACCTTACAATAGGCGATAAGCCCACCAACGGCATGACCGAGAAGGTTATAGGTGAGCTCAATAAGATTTTGTTAAAGAAAGCAAATGCCAAGCTTGATATCTATTATGTCGCCTGGGATGATTATCTCAATAATTATAACAGTGCGCTTTCTCTGGATGGTGACGAGATAGATCTTGTGGGTACGGGAAGTGATTGGCTGGATGCATGGCCCAACGTACTTCGCGGTAATTTCTTGGCACTTAGCGAAGATATGCTAAAACAGTATTGCCCGCGAACATATGCAAATGTGTCGGAAAAGGATTGGGATTATTGTTCCTACGACGGCAAGATATACCTTATTCCTGAAAATGAGTATACACAGTGGACCAATCATGGTTTTATTTACAGAGAAGATATTGCAAGGGAAGCGGGACTTAGTGAGATTAAGTGCTGGGGAGATCTGGATACCTATTTTAAATACATCAGGACTACAAGACCCAGAATGGTTCCCTGGGATGCAGACGGCACGAATATAATTCATGCACTTGGATATATTATGTCCGTAAAGCAGTATGTTCCCATATATGAGCTTGGTATATACGGAATGTGGGGAGCTTACTCAATAGACCCAGGCAAGATTGTTTCACCTTATTATGAAGGGGAAGCATTTATTAAATTCGCCAAGCTTATGAAAGAGTGGGATAAGATAGGCGTTTGGAGAGAAGACCTCAACTACGCAGGCAAGAACGAGGATGAGTTCTATGCGGGTGAGACGGCTGTTATCCAGCATCATACTCAGAATTTCTATACAATAATCAAACCAAATATGGAAATAGTTAAACCTGACGCCAGAACCAAGTTCTTTTACTTTGGTCAGGAAAACGGTAATCTTGTCAAGACAAGTATCCTTCACGGAGCTATAGGTGTAAGCGCCAAATCCAAGAATCCGGAGAGAGCCCTTATGGTTTATGATATTCTTCGAAATGATGAGGATTGCTACAGGCTTCTCAACTATGGAATCGAGGGTGTTCAGTACGTTATCAATAAGGACGGAATGCTTGAGAAACCAAGTGGATACAATAACGAGAGAGATGGAATCGTGACCAATTTCTGGTGGGGAAGAAGAGATGAATTTGAGATAAAGAATTCTTCTTATGCCTGGGAAGATTACAATGAGCTGTTAAAAAATTATAATGTAATAGCCAAAGAGTATCCCTGGGACAGAGTGTCTTTTTCCAAACCGGAGATAAATGATAAGATACAGGGTATAAACAAGGTGTGCGAAAAATACGTGCCGGTTATAGCATACGGGCAATATGATGTCACACCCGAAGAGGAAGTCAGATTATTTAGAGAAGAGCTTAAAGCAGCCGGAATTGAAGAAATAACTGCTGAACTTCAAAAGATTTTGGATTCTGATTAAAAAATATCCTACCAACCGAGAGTAATCTATGATAAAATAGCGCCTGTGAAATTGTATACATGTATAGCGCTTCGAAATACTAGGCAGGAGGAATGGCAATGGTAACAACATTCGACACTGGATGTTATCTTTTAAACGGTAACACAATCGTACCCGATGATGCGCAGGCACAGCAGGTTCTTGCATCTAAGGGAGTTAACGCAACTAAAGATCAGGCAAAAGAGAATACTATAGCTTATGGAATCTTAAAGGCACACAACACATCAGGCAATATGGATAAGTTATGTGTAAAGTTTGATAAGCTTACTTCTCATGATATTACTTATGTAGGAATTATTCAGACAGCCAGAGCATCAGGGCTTGAGAAATTTCCTATTCCTTATGTACTTACTAACTGTCACAACTCACTTTGTGCAGTAGGCGGTACTATCAATGAAGACGATCACGTATTTGGCCTTACAGCTGCTCAGAAATACGGCGGAATCTATGTACCACCTCATCAGGCGGTTATCCATCAGTACGCTAGAGAGATGCTTGCATCTGCAGGCAGCATGATCCTTGGATCAGACTCTCACACAAGATACGGTGCTCTCGGAACCATGGCTATCGGTGAGGGCGGACCTGAGCTTGTTAAGCAGCTTCTTGGCCAGACATACGATGTTGATATGCCGGGTGTTGTAGCAATCTATCTTGAGGGAACTCCCAAGAAGGGTGTAGGTCCTCAGGACGTTGCACTTGCTATCATCGGTAAGGTATTTGCAAGCGGCTATGTTAAGAATAAAGTTATGGAGTTTGTAGGCCCCGGCGTTAAGAATCTCAGCGCAGATTTCAGAATCGGTGTGGATGTAATGACTACAGAGACAACATGTCTTTCATCCATTTGGCAGACAGACGAGACAGTAAAAGAGTTTTATGATATTCACGGAAGGATCGGCGAGTACAAGGAACTTAAGCCCGGTGATGTGGCTTACTATGATGGACTTGTAAAGGTAGATCTTGACAGCCTCAATCCTATGATCGCTATGCCTTTCCATCCAAGCAATGTATATGAGATTGATGAGGTTAACAGAAACGCTGCTGACATTCTTGCAGATGTTGAGAAGAGAGCTAAGGTTAGCTTTGGTGACAGCGTAGAGTTCTCACTTCAGAATAAGATCAAGAACGGCAAGTTCATGGTTGATCAGGGTATCATCGCAGGTTGTGCCGGCGGTGGATTTGAGAATATCTGTGCAGCAGCTGACATTCTCAAGGGACACTTCATTGGAAACGACAGATTTACACTCAGTGTATATCCTGCTTCTACACCTATATTTATGGAAGTTGTTAAGAACGGCGCGGCAGCAGCAATCCTTGAGTCAGGTGCGATCCTTAAGACTGCATTCTGCGGACCTTGCTTCGGCGCAGGAGATACTCCTTCCAACAACGCATTCAGTATCAGACATTCAACCAGAAACTTCCCTAACCGTGAAGGCTCTAAGGTACAGAACGGACAGGTTGCATCAGTTGCACTTATGGATGCAAGATCTATCGCGGCAACAGCAGCTAACAAGGGTGTTCTTACTCCCGCTACTGCTTTTGACGGTGAGTTCAATAAGTATACATATCACTTTGACAGTGAGATTTACAAGAACCGTGTATTTGATTCTCACGGTGTTGCTGATCCAAGTGTTGAGCTTCAGCTCGGACCTAACATCAAGGATTGGCCTAAGATGTCTGCTCTTCCTGAGAACCTTGTTCTCAAGGTTGTATCAGAGATTCACGATCCTGTCACAACAACTGATGAGCTCATTCCTTCAGGTGAGACTTCATCATACAGATCCAATCCTCTCGGACTTGCTGAGTTTACACTTTCAAGAAAGGATCCTGCTTACGTAGGACTTGCCAAGGAAGTAAGAGCAGCTCAGGATGCACTTGTAGAAGGAAAAGATCCTGTTGAGGCAGTCAATGAGCTTGGTGAGGTATTGGCAGTTATCGGTAAGGATTTTGCCGACGTCAACAACTCAAATGTGGGATTTGGATCAACAATCTTTGCTGTTAAACCCGGTGATGGTTCAGCCAGAGAGCAGGCTGCTTCTTGTCAGAAGGTGCTTGGAGGATGGGCTAATATCGCCAATGAGTATGCAACAAAGAGATATCGTTCCAACCTTATTAACTGGGGAATGCTTCCATTCATCATTGATGAGGGAGAGCTTCCTTTCAAGAACAAAGATTATATCTTTTTCCCGGGAATCAGAAGTGCGGTTATAAATAAGAGCGAGACCATTAAGGCATATGCCGTTGCAGACGGTAAGATGAAGGAATTCACTTTGAAGCTCGGCAACCTTACAGACGATGAGAGACAGATCATTCTCGACGGATGCCTTATTAACTTTAATCGTGTTAAATAAGGGGATATTTGATTGATATGTTTTCTGTTATGAGAGGGAAGAACAGAATAATAACTACGGGCATGGTAATTGCCCTTATGGGAAGCGTCGCAGGCTGCGGCGCTTCTTCTGCTGAAAAGCAGGTGGATATCCAGGAGAACTTACCTTTTATTCAGGGATCCGGAGAAGTGGCGGATTACGAGGTTCCGGTTCAGATTCCGAATATCTTAGTGGATCAGAACGGCTTTAGACCAGAGGATGAGAAAGTCGCTGTATTTAGGGGAAAAGATCTTCCGGATATCTTTTATGTATGCGATAAAAGCACGGGAAAGCCGGTGTATTCCGGAAGTCCGGTGAAGGCTGTGTATGATAAAGAGGCAGATGAATACACTGCTCTTGGATACTTTACCGATGTTAAAAGCGCAGGTGATTACTATATTTACGGAGATATTCTCGGTGAATCTTATCCTTTTACAGTATCAGAGGATGTCTTTTCGAAAGTATATAATGACGCCTGTAAGAAATTCTATATAAACAGATGTGGTATAGCTCTTTCTGAAGAATATGCCGGAGAAAATGCTCACAGCGCGTGTCATACTGCGGTATCTCATCTTCAAGACAATGCGCAGGTTGAGATTGATGTGACCGGTGGATGGCATATGGATGAGATGGCTGACAGAGATGCTGTACTTGGATGTGCAATTGCAGAGAATTTCCTTCTTGCCTACGAGATGAATGCGGAAGCATTCACTGATGATACGGGAATACCTGAGAGCCGAAACGGGGTTCCGGATATTCTTGATGAAGTTAAATATGAAGCAGATTGGCTCCTTAAGATGCAGGACTCCAAGACCGGAGGCGTTTACGGAGCAGCAATGACAGATCCAAGCAAAGGCGGAGAGCTTTTTACTTATCCCGTGTACGTTACGCCTATATCCATGGATGCAACTATAGGATTTGCCTCCATGATGGCGAGGTTTAGTTATATTTATCAGCAGTATGATTCGGAATATGCGACAATATGTCTTAAAGCTGCTGACAGGGCTTGGACATGCTTTTTTAACAATCAGAGAAGCGATGACAGTACGGCATGTTTTAAAGCGGCAGCGCAGCTTTACAGAGCCACCGGAGGAAAGAGCTACGAGGATGTTCTGAATCTGTATTTTACCAAGAATAATTTTAACGACTTATTCATGGAAGATGAGGATATTTTTATTGGTAGTGTGACATATCTGTCAACTAATCAGAATGTTGATGTGGACAGGTGTACTGCGCTTATGAAGCTTCTCATGAACAAAGCGGAAAAGATTGCAAATGATGCCTCTTCTTCCAAGTATCTTGTAACCAGGGTTGGAGAGGAAAACTACCTTAAACTTTTATATGACATGCGATGTCTTTCGGTGACAGATCATATAATCTACAATCATGAGTACACAACGATAATAGAGAACCATGTGCATTACCTTATGGGAATGAATCCGGAGGCCATGAACTATGTTTCGGAGGATTCCGAGAGAACTTTCCTTGAAGATACCGCAAAAACAGGAATACTAAATGATCCTCAGAAGGATGCTCTTTTTGTATTTATGATGAGCGTTCTATGTCATTAGAGCACATTTTACAATAATCAGGGCATTGATGCGGATTGATTGCGCACGGCCCCCGGTGATATAGTGGTGATGATATGAATGTAAAAGTAGGCGATCTTAATATTAATTACATAGATGAGGGAAGCGGAACACTGCTTGTTATGCTCCACGGATGGGGCTCCAACATCGAGCTTTTCAAGGGAGTTATTTCTTTTGCAAAGAGAGGCTATCATGTTGTGGCGATGGATATGCCGGGCTTTGGTAAGAGCGATGAGCCGGCAGAGCCTATGAGCGTTGATGATTACGTTTCCTTTGTTCTTGATTTTATAAAAGAGCTTTATCCGGACGAGAAGGAGATTATATTCCTTGGTCATTCCATGGGAGGCAGGATCATTATCAAGCTTGCTTCAGGAATCAATGGCGGTAGGATAAAGACTGGCTTTACCATTCCCAAGATAATACTTACGGATTCTGCGGGAGTTATACCTGTTAAGACAGCTGCGCAGAAGAAGAGGAGTAACAGATACAAGTTTTATAAGAACCTTATCACCAAGAGCGGTCTTATTAAGATCTATCCTAAGGCTTTGGATAAGCTTCAGAAGAAGTTTGGAAGTGCTGATTACGCCGCGGCTTCGCCTGTTATGAGAAAGAGTCTTGTCTTGGCGGTCAATGAGGATATGGTGCCTTATATGCCTTCAGTTACTCAGCCGGTTCTTTTAATCTGGGGAGATGCGGATACGGCCACACCTCTTTCTGATGGACAGAAAATGGAAGAGCTGATGCCGGATGCAGGGCTTGCTGTTATAAACGGCGCGGGACATTATTCGTTCCTTGATAATCTGTATGTGTACAATAAGATTCTGGGAAGTTTTCTTGGAATTAAGAATTGAGGATAAGTTATGAATATTGCGATTATAGTTATACAGGCCGTTATATTTATTGCGGCTGTAATACTGGGACTTAGATATTATACGCACATGCTTCAGCTTTCAAGCTATCAGTTCCAAGGATATTTTCGCTTTTTAAAGAGCGTTGCTGTTAAGTATGGGATAATTCATCTTTGTGTTTTTGGCCTGCTTGTCCTTAACGGATTTAGTTCAGAGGTTTTATTAAATACAGTAAGTGGGATTTCCGAAATCCGTCCGGCACTATTTCTAAGAGCAATCGGAGAAGCTCTGGTTCTTTTGGCTTTTGTAATTGCTTATAAACCCGGCGATGCCAAGAAGAAGTTTGTGGTTACAGACAGAGTAAAAAGACTCTTTGTCACATATGGTATTCTCTTTGCGGTAAGCATTCTTATCTCTGTAATATATGCGCAGAGATCCGCAGAATGCGGAGTAAATGCTCTGGTAACGCTTATGGGAATATACCTTATGCTTTTGCCTTTGGTAGTTGCCCTTTCAAATCTTATAAATAAACCTGTGGAAAAGAGAATATCCAAGTGGTATATAGATGATGCAAAGCGCATTCTTAAAGAACACGAAGGTCTTAGGATTGTAGGTATCACCGGAAGTTTTGGAAAAACCAGTGTTAAGTATTACCTGACCACTCTTTTATCTGAGAAATATAGAGTTCTTATGACACCGGAGAGTTTTAACACTCCAATGGGAATTGTGAGAACGATCAGAGAGCATATGCAACCTACTCACGAGATATTTGTGTGTGAGATGGGTGCAAGGCATCTTCACGATATTAAAGAGATTACGGATATTGTTCATCCCGATGATGGAATACTTACTTCTATAGGTTACCAGCATTTGGAGACTTTCCATTCACTTGAGAATATTGTGAGCACCAAGTATGAGCTTCTTGATGCGGTTGAGGAGAAGAGCCGTGAGGATAAGGGTGAGCACCTTAAGTTTGTAAACGGCGACAATGAGATAATAAGAGCCAATATGAAGTACAAAGACGCCATTACTTATGGCTTGTCTGAAGGGTGTGAATTCAGAGCAACGGATATCAAGGTTACAAGTGCAGGAACTTCATTTACTGTTACGACACCTGATGGGGAGAGCGGTGAGTTTAATACCAAGCTTGTAGGAAGACACAACGTTGAGAACATTATGGGAGCTATCGCAGCAGCTTATAAAATGGGGGTTCCCATGAACAAGCTCAAGATGGGAGTAAGACGTATCCAGTCCGTGCCGCATAGATTGGAGCTTGTTAAGCACGGAGCGGTTTCCATTTTGGATGACGCATATAATTCTAACCCCAGCGGAGCCAAGGTTGCCCTTGAGACTCTGGATCTTTTTGAAAACAAGGTAAAGATTCTGGTAACCCCCGGAATGGTTGAACTGGGAGCCAAAGAGGATGAGTATAACAAGGAGTTTGGTGAGCAGGCTGCTAAGGTGTGCGATTATATCATTCTTGTTGGAGAAAAGAACACGAAGGCTATCAAGAAGGGTGCTGAGGAAGCGGGATTTGCTACAGATAAACTCTTTGTAAAGAATACGCTTACAGAGGCAACGCAGCTTATGTATGAGCTTGAAGCGGGAAAAGAGAAGGTTATCCTTTTGGAGAACGATCTTCCCGATAACTATACATGATTACAAGGATCACGAAAGAGGGAATACTATGAAACTTAAATTAGCGGTTTTATTCGGCGGAAAAAGTACAGAGCATGAGATTTCCATTATCTCTGCAATTCAGGCTATCAGAAGCATGAACAAGGACAAATACGATATTATCCCTGTTTATATGACCAAGAACAATGATTATTATGTGGGAGAGTTCATCGGCAATATCGAAGAATACACTCATATCCCCCAGCTTCTTAAAAAGAGCACTCAGGTTATCTGGGTAAAAGAAAATGATAAGGTGTCTCTTGTAAGATACCCCATGAAGAAGTTTGGAAATAACGTTATAACTACAGTTGATGTTGCTTTTCCTATAGTCCACGGAACAAATGTTGAGGATGGAACTCTTCAGGGATTCCTTGCAACTCTCGGTCTTCCCGTTGTTGGATGCGATGTTCTTTCATCAGCTGTTGGAATGAACAAGTACGTTATGAAGACTGTTCTTAAGGATAACAATATTCCTGTTCTTGATTGTAAGTGCTATACATGGAAAGATTACGAGGATGAAAATGCTCTTATTTCCAAGATTGAAGCTGCATTTAAGTACCCTGTGATCATAAAGCCTCTTAACCTTGGATCAAGTATCGGAATCAAGAAGGCTTCTGACAGAGATGGACTTGTTGAAGCTCTTGAGCTTGGATTTGAGTTTTCCAAAAAGATTCTTGTAGAGCCTGCGATTGAGAATCTTAAAGAGATTAACTGTTCGGTTCTTGGAGATTATGAGGAGGCTGAGGCTTCAGAGTGTGAGGAGCCTATTAACTCAGACGAGATCCTTAGTTTTGAGGATAAATATATAGGCGGAGCAAAGGGCGGCGCCAAGGGTGCCAAGTCTTCCGGAAGTAAGGGAATGGCATCTCTTAAGAGAAAGATTCCTGCTGATATATCCGATGAGATGAGAGATAAGATAAGAACGATGGCTGTGGATGCATTCAAATGCCTTGGATGCAGCGGCGTATCCAGAATAGATTTCATGATCGATATGGATAACAACAATGTTTATCTCAACGAGATAAATACTATCCCAGGATCACTTTCATTCTATCTCTGGGAGCCTCTTGGAATGAAGTACGAGCATCTTTTGGACAATATGATTGAACTTGCTCTTAAGGCTGACAGAGAGAATCATAAGGTAGTGTATTCTTTTGAGACCAACGTACTTGAAGGAGTTTCCTTTGGCGGCGGTGCAAAAGGAAGTAAGATGTAACAATAATAAAGCGCTTCTATGGTGATAGAAGCGCTTTTACTATTATTTGGAATTTTTGATATATGTCTTTTCTATTATGTTCTTTACATAGACATCTATATTTTTCTGATCCTCCTTATCAAGCTCGTTGATATAGACAGGAGGACAATACTCAATAGTTACGTGAGTTGATTTTATAAACGGAAAATGATTTTCAAATATATCTCTTGAATTATTGATAACAACAGGAACGATCGGACAACCTGATTTCTGGGCTATTTTAAAGCTTCCTTTGTGGAAATCAAGGAGCGGAGCATCTGTGGTGTTTCTTGTTCCCTCAGGGAAGATAAACATTGAGATGCCGTTTTTAACCTTGTCGATCGCGGTAAGAACCATCTCAAGTCCTTTTCGAAGATCGGATCTGTCAAGGAACAGGCAATCAAGGAATACCATCCAGAAGCCAAGTATAGGAATCTTTTTGATGACATCCTTGGAGATGAAACCTGTTGGTCCGGGAACCCTTGGATATGTAAGGACAATATCGAAATAACTTCTGTGGTTACCGACATAGAGAACCGCTTTATCCTTTGGCACGTTTTCTTCACCAATGACGGTCTGTTTTATTCCGCTTATGAAAATAATGCATCTAAAGGCCCATCCGACGATGGCAAGTGATGCGATCTTAACACTTTGAGGATTGAATTTCTTAATGATCAGCAAAACAAGCTGGATCGGAATGCTGACAATAAGAAAAATAACAATAAATAAAAACGCAAGTATTAAACGAATCATGTAGACCTCTTTTCACATATATAAATTTTATCAAAAGCTATTTTACCACATATTTTAATCCCATTATCCAATAATTTGTCGTATAATGGGGCAGGAGTAAAAAGTGTTGGTTGAATCTTGTATGATTCATTAGATAAATATTGGAGACAGTGCATGTTAATTATTAGAAACGGATTTTTGATAGATCCCGGATCAGAAGTTTCCGGAGTAAAAGACATAGTGATCGACAATGGGAAGATAACTACAATAGCTGATCCCGGAAGTGATCATGTAGCCGATCTTTTGAATGATGGCAGAAATGAAGTTATAGATGCTTCAGGTCTGATCGTAACGGCAGGCCTTGTCGATGCACATGTTCATTTCAGAGATCCGGGGGCAACTTACAAGGAAGATATCTATACCGGAGCAGAGGCGGCCAAAAGAGGCGGCTTTACCACAGTAGTCATGATGGGAAATACCAATCCTCATATGGACAATGTGGATACGCTTAAGTATGTCCTGGATAAAGGTAAGGAAACCGGAATAAATGTTTATACTTGCGGCAATGTTACTAAGGACATGGAGGGAAAAGAACTTACCGATATGAGTAAACTCATAGAAGCGGGAGCAGTTCTTTTTACTGATGATGGCAAACCCATAACGGATGCAAAGCTTATGGAAAAGGCATGTGAGAAGGCATGCAAGTATGACAAGGTTATAAGTCTTCACGAGGAAGATCCTGCGTATATTTCTGATAATGGAATTAATGCTGGAGTTGTAGCCAAGAAGCTGGGCATTAAGGGGTCACCCAGAGATGCAGAGATAGTTATGGTCAAAAGAGATATCGAGATCGCGGAGAGAACCGGAGCCAAGATCACTGTTCAGCACATAAGCGCGGCAGAGTCGGTTGAGCTTATAAGACAAGCCAAAAAGAGAGGCGTGTTAGTATACGCCGAGGCAACACCTCACCACTTTACGCTTACGGAGGAAGCAGTTCTTGAGCATGGAACGCTTGCCAAGATGAATCCGCCCCTGCGACTTGAAAGTGACAGGCAGGCCATAATTCAAGGTCTTAAAGACGGCACTATAGAGACAATTGCAACAGATCATGCTCCCCATTCCAAGGAAGAAAAAGAAAGGCCTATAACAGCAGCGCCCAGTGGAATCACAGGGCTTGAGACATCTCTTTCACTTGGTATAAGAGAGATTGTAAATAAAGGCTACATGAGCATGCTAGGCCTTCTTAAGAAGATGACAGTAAATCCCGCCAGGATATACGGATTAGATGCCGGAGAAGTAAGAGAAGGCGGAAGGGGAGACCTTGTTATCTTTTCCAAGGATGAGATGTGGGTATTTGATAAGAGTGTTTCCAAGGCAACAAATACACCTTTCCTGGGAGAGACACTGCCGGGAAAGATTTACTATACTATATGTTCAGGTAAGATAGTTTATAAGGCATGATAAGTGCTTTATATATGCAGCTTTGAAAGGAGAGAAAAATGAATAGAAAAATATTGGCAATGTTGATGGCGTGTATTGTACTTAACGGGTGTCAGGCTGTGCCAGATTCAGTCGATGATACGAATGATTTTCAGGTAACTGTAAATGATGGCGAAGTGAGTGTCGATACAGGAACTGATGCCGGCGCTGCAGAAGAAAGTTTGACAGAGAACGAGACAGTGAATGATTCTGAAGATAAAGCAGGCCAGGAAGGATCATATGAAGATCTTATTTCTGAGATCAAGGCAGTTGTAGAAAAGGGCGATATAAGCGGAGTAGATGTTTCTGCAAGCACCAAGATAAAGGCCGGAGAGATGGATATGGATACCGATGTAAGATATGGTTATCTTATAAAGGACCTTGACGGTGACGGCACAGATGAGCTTATTCTCGGATCGACCAGTTACATAGTTGATACCAATCTTCAGGCAAGAGGAAGATACAATTCTCTTATATACGATATTTTTACTATGAAAGATGGCAAGCCCGAGCATGTAGTTAAGTGTGAAGGCTACGATCAGTACTATTTCGGAACAGACGGAACAATCATCAAAGAAGTCGGAGATTCCAATTCAGATACAATGGTGGCTGTTGCTACATTTAATAATTTCAATAAGGACAAGCTTGAGGTCGTAGAAGGAATCAGATATGATCTGGCAGGAGATGATGTAATCTACTATCGTTCTGACAGTGATCCTACAGGAGACAGCGCAGAAAAGATCACATTCGAAAAGTGGAAAGAGATTATAGATAAGCATGGCTATGAGTTCACCGAGTTCACACCTTTTGTTGAGCCTGCTGCGCCTACCAAGAAAGCTACCGTATACGTAAGAACCTTTGAGGAAGATTATTTGGACAGCGCGATCCAGTATAAGTGGAGAGAGTACAAAAAGTACTATGACGATCACACAGGCTTCGACAATACCGGCAATGATCCTTTAGGTGAGTTTTCAAGTTACGATGAGGAAGCGATTGATGACCTTATAAGTAATGGATTCGTCGAAAAGAAATAATGCATTTTTGCAATTAAGATATTAAGGAGAAATCTGATGGCTAACAAGATGAAAAAAGAAGCGAAGGTACTTAGCTGCGGGCTTCTTGCCGAAGGCATATATGAGCTGTGGCTTGAGACACCTTTTGCAAAAGATGTTGTTCCGGGGCAGTTTGTTGGAGTATACCCCGTTAATAAGGCAACTCTTTTACCCAGACCCATAAGCGTATGCGAGGTGGATGCCGATAGGTCGGCCATAAGACTGGTATACAGAGTTGTTGGAAGCGGAACGGCGGAGTTTTCACTTTATCAGCCGGATGATTATATTATGATACTTGGCCCTCTCGGCAACGGTTTTCCTCTTGATAAGGCAAAAGGGAAAAATGTTGTAGTAATGGGCGGAGGAATTGGAGTTCCACCGCTTCTTGAGACAGCCAAACGTCTTACTGATGCTAAAGTAAGCGCTGTTATGGGATACAGAAATAGTGAGACATTTCTTTCCGAGGAGTTCAAGAAGTATTCCGATATGTACATCGCAACTGAAGACGGCAGCGTAGGAACAAAGGGAAATGTCATAGATGCAATAAAAGAAAATGACATTAAATGTGACGTTATCTTTGCATGTGGCCCTATGCCAATGCTCAGAGCAATCAAGGCTTATGCACAGGAAATTGGAGCTAAGGCTTATCTTTCTCTTGAGGAGAGGATGGCTTGCGGAGTAGGCGCATGTCTTGGATGTATAACTAAGACAAAAGAGATTGATGACCACTCTCGTGTGCATAACGCAAGGATATGTACTGACGGTCCCGTATTTGATGCTGATGATTTGGAGATGTGATATATGAATACTAAAGTTGAGATAGCAGGAGTAGAATTCAAGAACCCCGTAATGACGGCTTCAGGAACCTTCGGATCGGGAATGGAATATTCGGAATTTGTAGACCTTAACAAACTGGGCGCAGTTGTGACCAAGGGCGTTGCCAATGTGCCCTGGCCGGGGAATCCAACTCCCAGAGTTGCGGAAGTATACGGCGGAATGCTAAATGCTATAGGTCTTCAGAATCCCGGGATAGATGTTTTTATCGATAGAGATCTTAGTTTTTTGTCCAAATATGACACCAAAGTAATTGTGAATGTGTGTGGAAAGAGCGTTGAGGACTATCTTGAAGTTGTTGAGAGGCTGGGAGATCAGAAGGTAGACATGCTTGAGATCAACGTTTCATGCCCCAATGTTAAGGAAGGTGCCATTGCCTTTGGGCAGAACAAGGATGCTCTTTATGATATTACAAAGAGGATAAAAGAAAAGGCTAAGCAGCCCATTATTATGAAGCTTAGTCCCAACGTTACCAGCATTGCGGAGATGGCAAAAGCTGCTGAGGCAGCAGGTGCTGATGCAATCTCGCTTATTAACACCATTACGGGAATGAAGATTGATATTTATAAGAGGCAGTTCGCTCTTGCAAATAAAACAGGCGGAATGTCCGGTCCTGCAATTAAACCTGTGGCTGTTAGAATGGTGTATGAGGCAGCGCATGCTGTTAATATTCCCATAATTGGAATGGGCGGAATTGCGAGTGCCGAGGATGCCATAGAGTTTATCATGGCGGGAGCTACGGCAATTGCAGTCGGAGCTATGAATTTCCACGATCCGTATACAACTGAAAAGGTTGTCGATGGAATAGAAGAGTACATGAAGAGATGTAACGTTGATGATATCAATGAGATTCGCGGAATAGTCTAATGTTTTAATTGAATAATATATGCAAAGTAAAAGGAAGAGTCTTTTTTGACTCTTCCTTTTGATTACTAGCAACGATTATTCTGTCTCTGTTTTGCCGGTAAGCTCGTCAAATCCTTTCATGACTGCCTCAAAGGTGCGCTTTGAGATATCGGGAAGTTCGCCTCCCCATGTTTTTTCTGCCTGCGCATAACCCTTCTCGAAAGCTGAACGCATTTTTTCAAGCTTGTCCGGGTCGGTTCCTGCCAAAGCCTGTGCAAAGTCAAGGATACGCTCAGAGGTCTGTTTAACGCCCCAATAGCCGTCCTCGGCGATGTCTGCTTCAGCCTGAGCCTTTGTAGCCGCGTCTACGGTGAAATCACCTTTTGCAAGGAACTTCCAAATAGAATCAGCATCATTGTCAGAATTAGCAATGCCGTATGCCTTTGCCTGCTTGCCCATCATCTTGTGAACAATATCCAGCAACTGCTGCTGGCGTGCTGCAACATCAGCTTGCATCTGTTTAATGATCTTGGTTCTGTCTGTATTCTGGGAAGCAGAGGTCTCTTTTTTGTCCTCGGACTTCTCGTATACAGCCGCAGCTTGAGCTTTTTCCTGTACTTCATTGTCTTTCTTTTTCTCTTCGACAGAGGAAGGATTGACTGATGAAGCATAGGCGGTTGCGATGTTGTTAGTAACCTCGGTAACTCCGTTTACGCCCATAGTGAACTCCTTTTCCGCGACAGGATACTAAATACCGCGCTGAAACGAAACTATAGTTTACCTATCTGTCTTATCGGCTATTTTATCAAATAATTTAGCGGAAAAACGAAAAAAAATTATTAAATTTATATTATCTGGGAGAAAAATTTTCTTTTTGCTATAATAGCTTTGTCGGAAAACACTTTATATTGTGGAAAGCATATTAGCGACGACAAGATGGAGATAATATGAAAATAGAAAGAAATGCTTATGCAAAAATAAATCTTGGACTAGATGTTGTGGGAAGGCGTGAAGATGGATACCATATCGTGCGTATGATAATGCAAAACGTGAATATATACGACACTCTCACTTTTGAAGAAAATGACACTGGTGACATTAATCTTTCAATTCCGGGAAGCGATCTACCTCTTGGAAAAGATAATCTGATCTGTAAGGTTGCAAACCAGTTAAAAGAGAAATATGGTGTAAATAAAGGCGCTGATATTGAGCTTATAAAAAGAATCCCCGTGGCTGCGGGAATGGCAGGCGGAAGTACGGATGCTGCAGCTGCATATCTGGCTCTCAACGAGCTTTGGGGGCTTGGACTTGATAGTGGAGAGCTTTGTGAGCTTGCAGTTAAGCTGGGGGCAGATATACCCTACTGTATAATCGGAGGAACAGCGCTCGCTGAAGGAATCGGCGAAGAACTTACGGTAATCAGGGATATGCCAAGTTGTTATATCGTAGTTGCCAAGCCTTCGATAGGAGTATCTACACCTTGGGTGTACAAAGAGCTTGATAATAAGGGAATTGAATCGCATCCCGATATTGATGGCGTCAGATCTGCGATAGAGGATGGCGATGTTCATAAGATTTGCGAGCTAATAGGAAATGTGCTTGAGCCTGTTACGGCCGGCGAACATGAAGTTATTGGCAAACTTGAGAAGATCTTGGAGGATAACGGTGCGATCAGAGCATTTATGACCGGAAGCGGTCCCACTGTTTTTGGAATCTTTGATGATAAGACCACGGCAGAAGGAGCCTATAACGCAGTTAAAGAGAGTGGCCTGGCACCTCAGTTGTTTTTGACTACACCCATTAATCCGGGTCATAAAAGGTGAGCTACGTATTGGCTGTGAGGAGTAGGGATTAAAAGAAAAAGCTCTCTGATAGCATTGTGTTGTTAAAAATAGAATTTGGACAGAAAAGATATGAAAAAAAAAGTAGAAGTAAATGTATCCGGTATCCACAATAGGCAAGGTGAGCCGGAAGAACAGATAAATACCGTATCAGAGGGAGTTTATGAGATTAGCTCTGACGGGACGGGTATCATTGAGTACAAGGAAATTCAGGAGGCAGACGGGCACAGACTTGTGTTTCATAATAAAGCAATTATCTCCTCCGACAGGACAACACTGGAGATTCAAAGGGGTGGCGCAATGAGTACCGGACTTGTATTTACTGAAGGCAAAGAGCATGAGACCGAGTACAATACTCCTTACGGTAAGATGTTTATGAAAGTGGTCACAAAGAGACTTGTATTCGAGGAAGGCGATGCCGGTGTTATCAAGGCTGTCGCTGAGTATGCTATCAAGATGGACGATGAGGTCGTATCAGATTCAGTGATAACCATAGAAACTAAAGCAAGGTAAAGAATCAGAGCATACAAGAGAAGCACAGAAAAAAGGCTTTCGCATCAAATCCGATGCGAAAGCCTTTAGTACATTCAGGTATTTATTTAACCATCTTAGCTCCGGCTTTTTCTTGTGCCTTAGCAATAAGGTCTTTAAAGAAGCCTTTTTTCTTCTGAGCAACAACGGCCTTGCCGTGAAGGCCTTTAACCTCTGTTACGTAGATACCGCTAACGGTAGCCTTAACCTCTTTTTTAACAGGAACAGATTCAAAAATCTTCTCATCGCAGATAAGGCTCATGACTCTGTTGCCAACCCTAACCTTGAGGATGGGGAGTCTTGATCTTCTAAGAAGCTTGGGAGTCTGCTCAATAACAGACTGAGGAAGACCTGATTCGTTAATCTTCATTCTCTTTTTGTCAATTATAAGCATTGCAACTGTCTGCTTCATGGCGTCGAGCTGAACCTGCTGCTCTGCCTGTCTCTTTTCAGCTTTTTTACCTATGATGATGAGCGCAACAATAAGCGCAACTAATATTACTGCAATTACGATGGTAACGATAAGTGCTGTACTCAATTTTCATTCCTCCAAAAACAAATTATAGCAAGAAGTATTGTAGCATTCTTTGGAGCGTTAGGCAAATAAATACTTTAATCATTCTGCAAGGTGTGGTAGTATAAAAAATATTGTTTTTATGAAATATTGCATTAAATAAGGAGTATATTATGAATAAAAAATTGGCTTTGATTTTAGCCGGTGTTTTGATGACTGTTTCACTGACAGCTTGTACCAAACCCGGAAGTAGCTCCTCTGATGCCGGAAGCTCTTCAGCAGCGGCAGCTTCATCCGAGGATGATCCGACAACAACAATGGAGATATTTAAGGGCGTAGAAAGCTTGGAGACTATGACTTTAAATGATATCAATCCTGATGATTATGTTGAGCTTGGCGAGTACAAGATGATCACTGTTGAGCTTGCACCAGCATCTGTTTCTGATGAGGATGTTGAGGAATATATCAAGAATCTTTCCGTGAGCTCACCTCTTATGGTTGAGATTACTGACAGAGCCATTGAGAAAGGCGATGTTGTTAATATTGATTTTGAAGGTAAATATGCTGATTCCGGAGAGGCTTTTGACGGCGGTACAGCGCAGGGTTACGACCTTGAGATCGGTTCTAATTCTTTTATCCCCGGTTTTGAGGATGGGCTCATTGGTGTAGCACTTGGAGAGAGCAAGGATCTTAATCTTAAATTCCCTGATGACTATGGCGCTGCCAATCTTGCAGGTAAAGATGTTATTTTCACTGTTAAAGTAAACAAGATTTCACAGAAGTCAACCGATATTACCGATGAATGGGCTAAGAGCCTTGGTATGAGTGACATTACTGATCTTGACAGCCTCAAGAAGAAGGTAAATGAAGACCTTCTTAATTCAGCTAAAGAAAATTATGATGATACTCTCAGAGAAGAGGTACTCAATACAGTAGTAGACAACAGCACTGTTAAGGAACTTCCCGAGAAGCTTATAAACAGATTCCTCAAAGAGGAAAAAGATGTAATAAAGAGCTATATCAATCAGTATCTTATGTACAGCGGACAGCAGGTAACCGACAAGGACATGGTTAATATGATGATGCAGAACGATGGTGCTACCGGAGAAGCTGAGGATTACATCAAGAATGTCGTTAAGGACAATGCAAGTAAGTTTGTATTACTCTCTGCTATTGCGAAGAAGGAAGGCATTTCTATCACTGATGAGGATATAGAGAACCGTATCAAGAAGATATACGGTGATGATGCGGGAACAGCAGGAAGCTCATATGAGAGCTTTAGAGAGAAAGTTGATACTGAGATGGTCAGAGAAGGACTTATCGCAGAGACTGTAATGACATTCTTGACAGACAACGCCAATGTTGTTGAGCCCGTAGAATGATTTTTTGATTAGGGAGGATGCTATGGAACTTACAGATATCAGAGCATTATTTGAAGAACAGGATAAATACGTAGGACAGAAGGTTATAGTAGGCGGTTGGATCAGAAGTATACGTGATTCCAAGGCTATAGGATTTATCGTCCTCAATGACGGAACATATTTCAAGCCTTTACAGATTGTATATTCTGATGCGCTTTCAAACTTTGCTGAGATCAGCAAGTTAAATGTAGGTGCTGCGATCATTGCAACAGGAACAATTGTTGCAACACCGGGAGCTAAACAGCCTTTTGAGATGCAGGCTGAGACTGTTGAGATCGAGGGCGCTTCTACTTCAGATTATCCTCTTCAGAAGAAGAGACATACGCTTGAGTTCCTTAGGACAATTCCTCATCTTCGTGCCAGAACAAACACATTTGAAGCAGTTTTCAAAGTTCGTTCCGTTGCAGCTTATGCAATTCATTCTTTCTTCCAGGAGAGAAATTTTGTATACGTTCACACACCTCTTATTACCGGAAGTGACTGTGAGGGTGCCGGAGAGATGTTCCAGGTTACAACCCTTGACCTTAATAACGTACCTAAGACTGAGGATGGTGCGGTTGATTTCTCCAAGGACTTTTTCGGAAAGCCTGTTAACCTCACTGTTAGTGGCCAGCTCAATGTAGAGACTTATGCATTCGCATTTAAGAATGTTTATACATTTGGACCTACATTCCGTGCGGAGAATTCTAACACAACAAGACACGCAGCTGAGTTCTGGATGATCGAGCCTGAGATGTGTTTTGCCGATCTTAAGGACGATTGTGATACAGCAGAGGCTATGCTTAAGTATGTTATCAACTACGTTCTCGAGCATTGCCCTGAGGAGATGGCATTCTTTAATGAATTCATCGATAAGGGCCTTATCGACAGACTCAATAACGTTGTTAATAACGAATTTGGTCGTATTACATACACAGAGGCAATTGATATTCTTTCTAAGCACAATGACAAATTTGATTACAAAGTTTCTTGGGGATGCGATCTTCAGACAGAGCATGAGAGATTCCTCACAGAGGAAGTATTCAAGAAGCCTGTATTTGTAACTGATTATCCCAAGGAGATCAAGGCCTTCTACATGAAGCTCAACGAGGATGGCAAGACTGTTGCAGCAGCTGATTGTCTTGTTCCCGGAATCGGCGAGATCATCGGTGGAAGCCAGAGAGAGGATGATCTTGAGATCCTTGAGAAGCGTATGGATGAGCTTGGAATGAAGAAGGACGATTACCAGTTCTATCTTGATCTTAGAAGATACGGAAGTGTTCGTCATGCAGGATTTGGTCTTGGATTTGAGCGCTGCGTTATGTATCTTACAGGAATGGGCAACATCAGAGACGTTGAGTCATTCCCCAGAACAGTAGGTAATTGCGAGCTTTAAATTGACGGACGGGTGAAATTTCTTTTTGCCTGGTCAACGTGTTATTATAGTTATAGAGATTTTTGAATATTAAAGGACAAGGAGGATGAAATGAAAAAAAGAAATACTTTTTCTGCAATAATTCTTTCCTTAGTCCTTAGCATGCTGGTGGTGGACCCTGTGTGGGCTACCACCAGTACTGATTTACAGGAAAAACAGGACAAGCTTGAGAAGGAAGAGCAAGATCTTCGAAATCAGAAAAAAGAGCTTGAGAAGCAAAAGAAAGAAAGTCAGAAGAATCTCGACAGCGCAAACGGACGGATCGGTTCAATCTCAGAGGCTCAGGGAGAAACTCAAGAGGCCATAGATGAGACCAATGGTGAGATCGTGGCGATCATGGCAGATATCGAGATGATAAAAGAAGATATAGCCAAGAAGCAGGCAGAGATAGATGTTAAGCAAAAAGAGTATGAAGTAGCCAAGGCTAATGAGGAGACGCTTTATGGCGCCATGGTTCAGAGAGTTAAGTTTATGTACGAGAAGGGTAACCTATCGTATGTACAGATTCTTTTGACGGCTACAAGTTACGCGGATGCTCTTAACAAGGCTCAATATGTAGAAGAGCTGTATGACTATGACAGAAATAAGTTATTGGAATATATAGATGCGAAGGAAACAGCCAAGGCTATCAAGGAACAGCTTGAAGTTGAGAAGGGTGAACTGGAAACTTCGCAGTATGAGTTGGAAGAAGAGCAGGGATATATGGAAGAACTGCTTGCAGAGTACAAAGCCACTTATGCAGATTACGAGGTGAAGCTTGCAAAAGCTAAACAGGACGCAGCGGTCTATACGGCGCAGATTAAGAGTCAGCAGTCGGGCATGGCAAGCCTTCAGAAACAGATAGAATCCAAGCAGAAGGAAGTTGATGAGGCAAGGAAAGCAACACAGGCCGCCAAGGACGCTGAAGAGGCTGAGAGAAATAGAGCATATGCCGATAGCTCCGACGGATCGGAAGGGTCCGGTAGTTCCGGTGGATCCGGAAAAACCGGTAACTCAGGAGGCTCGAGTTCATCAGGAGGATCCAAGAGTTATGCTCCTGCAGGAAGTGCATCGGGATCAAATGTAGCAAATTATGCCTGCCAGTTTGTGGGTAATCCTTATGTTCCGGGAGGAACAAGTCTTACTGATGGCGCAGATTGTTCAGGCTTTGTATATTCAGTTTATAAGGCATTTGGCGTTTCTGTTCCGAGAACATCTTGGGAACAGGGTGCTTACGGCAGAGAGGTTTCATACTCCGAAGCTCAGCCGGGTGATGTTATCTACTACGGCGGACATGTCGGAATATATATTGGCGGCGGACAGATAGTTCATGCAAGTACGCAGAAGACCGGAATTAAGTATAGTTCCGCTATGTACAGATCTATCATATGCGTAAGAAGATATCTGTAATTATAAGTTGTTTGTAGTTATGCAGTAGTGTATAATCGTACAGAATAAATTATGCAAAAGCAGTAAAGAGTCATAGACTTGTTTTTGGGAGGAATCAATGACTTCAGAAGAAAAGGTTATAGTTCTTGATTTCGGCGGACAGTACAATCAGTTGGTAGCTCGTCGTGTCAGAGAATGCAATGTTTATTGTGAGATCTATTCATATCGCACTCCGATAGAGCAGATCAAGGCAATGGCTCCAAAGGGTATTATTCTTACAGGAGGCCCCAATTCATGTTATGAAGAGGGAGCACCTACTTATACAAAGGAATTGTTTGAGCTTGGTATTCCGGTACTTGGCCTTTGCTATGGCGCTCAGCTTATGATGCACGTACTTGGCGGCAAAGTTGAGAAGGCTCCTGTCAGAGAATACGGTAAGACACAGACATTTATAGACGGTTCAAAGGATACTCTTTTTGCAGGAGTTGAGAATGATACTATCGTATGGATGAGCCATTTTGATTATATCAGCAAGGTTGCGCCCGGTTTTGATATTATTGCACATACAGCGGATTGCCCTGTTGCAGCGGCTGCTTGTGAAGATAAGAAGTTATATGCTATACAGTTCCACCCTGAAGTTTTACATACAGTAAGAGGTAAAGAGATTCTCCATAACTTCGTAAGAGGTATCTGTCAGACTGCAGGTACATGGAGAATGGATTCCTTCGTTGAGAATACAATTAAAGAGATCAAGGAGAAGGTTGGAGACGGAAAAGTGCTTCTTGCCCTTTCCGGCGGAGTTGATTCTTCTGTCCTTGCAGCTCTTTTGGCAAAAGCAATTGGAAAGCAACTCACCTGTGTATTTGTAGATCACGGTCTTCTTCGTAAGAATGAGGGAGATGAGGTTGAGGGTGTATTCGGAGAAAAAGGTAATTTTGATATTAACTTTATCCGTGTTAATGCAGCCGAGAGATACTATGCTAAGCTTGCGGGTGTAGAAGAGCCTGAGCGTAAGCGCAAGATAATAGGTGAAGAGTTTATTCGTGTGTTTGAGGAAGAGGCCAAGAAAATAGGAGCCGTTGATTTCCTTGCACAGGGTACAATTTATCCCGACGTTGTTGAATCAGGTCTTGGCGGAGAGTCCGCAGTTATCAAGTCTCACCACAACGTAGGCGGACTTCCTGATTTCGTTGATTTCAAGGAGATTATTGAGCCTCTCAAGACTTTGTTTAAGGACGAAGTTCGTAAGGCAGGCCTTGAGCTTGGACTTCCTGAATATCTTGTTTTCCGTCAGCCTTTCCCGGGTCCCGGACTAGGTATTAGGATTATCGGCGAAGTAACAGCCGATAAGGTTAGAATTGTTCAGGACGCCGATTATATCTACAGAGAAGAGATTGCGGCTGCCGGACTTGAGAAACTTCCGGATCAGTATTTTGCAGCTCTTTCCAATATGCGTTCCGTAGGCGTTATGGGTGATGAGAGAACTTATGATTATGCTATTGTTCTCCGCGCCGTTGAGACAGTAGATTTCATGACAGCTGAAGCATCCGAGATTCCATTTGATGTGCTTCAGAAGGTTATGAGCCGCATCATAAACGAGGTCAAGGGAGTAAACAGAGTAATGTACGACCTTACTTCCAAGCCGCCCGGAACAGTGGAGATGGAGTAATAAACGAGTAAAGCGAGTGTTATTATATTGAGCCCAAGAAGCGCATATGTGCGACTTCTTGGGCTTTGTTGTTATAATGGCTGTTCTTTCCGGGACAGCTTGATAATTTCCAAAATAATAGACAAAGAAGACAGATTACGTGAGGAGATAGATGCTCTAATAACCCAAATTGATAAGAATGCACTTAGGCTACATAGTTAAGTTTATTTCTTTATCCGAGCTGCTTTTTTTATTCCGAAATATATGACGCTTCCGATTGATACACCGATAGTGTTTAAGAGTAAGTCATCCACATCGCTGCAACGGTCGAAGAAGAGCAGTTGCACAATCTCAATAAAAAGGGAAAAGCTTCCACCGGCAAGAATTGATTTTCCTATGGTATTAAGCTTTTTAAAGCAAATGGGCCATACAATTCCGACAGGAATAAACATTGCGATATTTCCGATTATGTTTATCTGCCAACCATCATAAAAATCGTTTAAAAACGTAAAAGGCATAAGGTTAATCCAGAAAGGTAAAATCCTTGAAGCATCAAAGATTAAAGTTCCCAGATGCCCGTCTACACGTTCGAGCGGAAGAAAGATAAATCTCGCAATAACTACCATGCAGATATAGACGAGGATGAGCTGCACTTCTCTTAAAATAATAAATTTTCTCTTTAATAGGATTACCGTTAATCTGGTAATAATCCAGCATAAAGTAAGGAATCCTACAATCATCTGAATGTTTATTTCTAACATATTTACACCTCTTCTAATGTGTCACACTTGCGCTGCACTTATCAGTATTATATGATGTTTTTAGCTGAAATCAACAGGATTGTTTAATGTGTCACACATTTATAAAAAGTGTGACAGAGGGACAAGATGGCTGTGAATAATACAAATGGGAAAATATCGGAACAGTCAAGGCGGAAAATGGCGCAGGCTCTTTTTACCATAATGGAACAGTATGATTACAGGGAAATAACCGTTACCCAGATTGCCCAAGAGGCCGGACTCTCGAGAAAAACATTTTACAGGCTTTTTTCTACAAAGGATGATATCTTGAGATATCAGAGTGAGAAATGGTTCAGCCAAATTTATGAGCACGTGATAGAAGAGCAGCTCCATAGCTATTGGGATGTGGTTCGGTGCTACTTCGATTTCTGCGAGCAAAATAAAGACATGATTTTACTTCTGAAGAAGCACAATGTTATCTCGTTTTTTTTCGAATATATTGAGGACAACGCAATCAAGGTGTTTGAGTCTGTCTACTCCAAGGAAACGGCACAGAAAAACTCTTTGTTGCTCCCGTACCTCTTGTCGTACAGCATAGGTGGTGTGTTTAGTCTGCTGACAAAATGGATCGATAACGATATGGTTATTCCGGCACAGGAACTACTTCAAACGTTGAGGGCGAGATATATGTCGCCAAAGATGTAGGGATGCGCTATTCTTGCAACAAAAAGCCGGAGACACGCCATTTTTATGAAAAGGCGGGATATAACAGCAGCGATAAAACAGCATTTATACAATGGCTGGGAATGGATAAGTAAACAAATGGATACAGTTATAGATAGCTTTGTGAAAAGATCACAAGAAATCCTTAAGGACAATCTTGTGGGAATATATCTTCATGGATCTGCTGTTATGGGATGCTACAATCCTGACAAGAGCGACCTTGATCTGATAGTTGTGGTTAATGATCCTATGACGGAAGCAGTTAAAAGATCCTTTATGGATATGGTGGTGGAATTAAACAGTAAGGGACCATCAAAAGGAATAGAAATGAGTATTGTTAAAAAGAGTGTTTGCAAACCTTTTGTTTATCCTACTCCTTTTGAACTGCATTTTTCCGTTGCACATATTGATTGGTATAGAAAAGATCTTGATAATTATATTTCCAAAATGAAGGGTGAAGATAAAGACCTTGCAGCGCATTTTACGATCATAACACATAGGGGTAAGTGCCTTTACGGTGCCTCTATCAAGGATACGTTTGCAGATGTGCCGACACAGGATTACATAGATTCCATCTGGAATGATATTGCTGATGCGGAGGAAGAAATTATAGATAATCCGATGTATCTGATATTGAATCTCGCTAGAGTACATGCGTATTTGAAAGACGGCTTAGTCCTTTCCAAAAAGGAAGGCGGCGAATGGGCACTTAAAAATGTTCCTGAAAGATATCATAGCTTGATACAGGAAGCAATGAACGAGTATGCTGATGGGGCTGGTATATCTTATAATATGAATCTTGCGAAAGAATATGCCGGATACATGGTGGGAGAGATTGAAGGAATTATGAAAGAGTGAAAAAATGTGGGTTGATGAAAAGAAGAACAGATCACGGTAAAAGAATTTTTGAGACGTTTCTTTAAGACTCCCTATAAAATCAAAACGATATTGATAACGGGATTTTTTGCGTATGTGCTTTTATATAAGCGCTTGCTTGCGGCGAGCCGAATGGTTCACCATGGTATTTGATGCCGCTGGGATTCCTTATTATGTTACCTTTTGTCGGATTCGCTGAGGAGACCGGATGGCGCGACTTCTTGCAACCTGAGTTGGAGGAGAGAACGTTTTATCTGGATAATGATTGTAAAGATATCTGGAGCTGGTCAGAAAAAGTATATGAGTTTGTAAAAAAGTACAGCAAAGCATATGATTAATGCGCTGCTGTACTTTTCTTGTTTATTCTGTTATTTCAATACTGTTTCCGTCAGGATCCGCAATCTTACTTTCAAAATATCCATCGCCCGTTGTTCGAGGCTGGGAGATGATATTGTATCCATCATCTTCAAGCTGTTTGGTAAGCGCGATGACATTTTCTTTAGAACCGACTGAAAAAGCTAAGTGATTCAGTCCTGAATCCAGATCTCTAAATTCATGATATGAGAGATTTGTATTGGCCATTATCTCGATTCTGACGTCGCTGTCAAAAGTAAGAAAATAGCTTGAGAAACCTTTTTGATTTACGTACTTATCATTACACTTTGCATCAAAGTATTTTACGTAAAAATCCTTCATTCTCTCTAAATCAATAGTATATATTCCGATATGTGTTATCTTGGTCTTCATTGTAAGTACCTCTTTCTTTTGATGTTATATTATGTCTGCACTGATAAAGAAGTACTGATGTGTGTTTGCCGCAGGAATGCATAGTTAAACAATTCAGTTATATCCTGCATGGCTATTTTCATGATCCTAAAGCTGTTGTACCTGCCATAACAGACCATTATTAAAAAACCAATCAGTAGAAAGCTTGTCATATTGATCTTTTTCCTTAGTGATTTCCATGGGAACTTTATACTCAAGTATAGTTCCAATCTTTTTTCTACAATAATCCATAATACAACAATAATCAATGGGTTTCTTATGGATTAAATAATTTTCCTAATAATTAACCGAGATTCAATAGTATTTTTTTAAAAAGAAATGTATCATGATTATTGAATCGGTTCCAATAACGCTTGGAGGAAAAGAGATGAATATAGGAAAGATAATAAGAGACCATCGAAAAGAAATGGGATTAACGCAGGAGGATATGGCTTCAAGGCTTGGAGTAACAACACCTGCAGTTAACAAATGGGAAAACGGAAATGCGCTCCCTGACATCAGTTTGCTTGTGCCGATTGCAAGGCTTCTCGGGATAACAACTGATGAACTTCTGTCTTTTAAAGGGGATATATCAGATACAGAGATAGATATTTTCATAAAAGGAATACATGGAAAGTTAAGAAGCGAGAATTATGAGGATATCTTTAAAGAAGTTCAAAAGAAAGTAAAAGAATATCCCAATAACGAGAACTTAAAATGGAAAGCGGCATTACTGCTGTGTTTCGTCCGTCTCCATGTTCCAAATAAGAACAGGGAAAAATACGATAAGGTTGTCTGTTCATGGCTATCTCAGTTATTAAAATCAGAAGATGATAACATCAGGAGAAGATCAGCGGAATATCTTTTCGGCGTATACTATGGAAAAGGGGATTATAAGAATGCAGAGAAGTGCCTTGAATATATACCGGAGGATTCTTTTGAGCGTAAGCTGAATCAGGCTAATTTATGTGCTAAGACTAAGAGCGCAGATATGGCCTATGCCGCATATGAGTCACTGCTGCTGGAAGAAGTAATGAGACTTCAAATAATAATTTACGCTCTGCAGGCGTTTGGTCAGCAAGAAGAAAACTATGAATTTGCACATGCTGCGGCGGATACAGGAAGTTGCATAGCCAAATGTTTTGGGCTGGGACCGTATCAGGAAAACCATACTAAGCTTGAACTGGCAGCACTAGAAAAGGATGTTGAGGAGACTGTGAGAATTATGAAGATTCTTTTTAAGAGCTGTGATTCTATCCTTGATTACCAAAAATCTAAGCTGTTTTCTCATCTGGAAAAAACAAATTACAGCAAGGAATCCGGTGAAAAAGTACGAGCCACTTTGGAGGAACTTTTCCGTGATGAAAAGAGATTCGATTATATGAAGGGAAATAGCTACTGGGAGTCAGTAAGGAAAAAACTAAAAAATTAAAAGACCAATAGTAAATATAATGGAGCCGGAAGCGCTGAATCAATCAGCGTTTACCAGTTCCATTTCTGCGTTCATAGGAGTGAATCCGTATTTTTCATAAAGGGGTTTTCCCATATCTGTTGCTTCAAGTGAAATCTGCTCAATTCCCTTGCCTTTGGCATCCTTTACAAGCATGTCCAAAGTTTTTATGGCGATGCCTTGTCTTCTGTATTGTGGATTGGTGTACATGTTCATGATATACGCCTTTTTGCCGCTTGGATTGTGATAGGTTGGCATTACTTCGTAATAACTTACACCGCCAGCCCCGACAAAAGTATCACCGTCCGTTACCAGAATGGCAACGTGTGAACCGTCTTCTAAAGCTTTTTTATAATAATCTCTTGATGCGGCTTCAACTTCCGCCATATCGGTAAGGTTATCAAGTTTGTTGGCTGCACGCAGTACTTCAATGCGCGTAGTTGTAAGCATATCAATGTCATCGATTGTTGCAATTCTGTATTCCATCAGGTCTCCTCCTATGCTGTAAAAAGATAAAGCTATCTTATAGCAAAAAAACTTGTTTTGTCCATAATCCGGGTTTTTTTAATATAAAAATTCTCAAAATCAGATTGACGGCTCATTGGCGGGAACGCCGTGTGCGCGTATAATTGTTATTGGACAATAAAGGAGTACATTGTGATAAGACAGCATGAAAGGGAACATAAATGACTAAATTTACAGTGGTAGTAGATAACGTAAAGAGCGACGAACTAGACGGAGAGTGGGGCTTATCAATCCTGATCGAGCGAGATGATAAAAAGATACTTCTCGATGCCGGAGGATCAGAACTGTTTGCGGAAAATCTACAAAAGTTGGGATTTGATATCAAAGACATAGATTATGCGGTGCTTAGCCATGCGCATTATGATCATGCCAACGGAATGCCGAGATTTTTTAGGGATAATAAGAAGGCTAAGTTTTATCTAAGAGAGACAACTGCAGAGAACTGTTTTGCGATAGATTATCTTATTTTCAGGAGATATATAGGCATTCCCAGGAATGTTATCAGAGATTACAGAGAGCGGATAGAATTTGTTTCCGGTGATTACAAGCTGTGCGAGGGAGTATATCTGATACCGCACAAAACGCCCTGCCTGGACCTAATAGGTAAGCGCGAAAAAATGTATACTAAAGTTGGAAGAAGGCTGATACCCGATAATTTTTCTCATGAACAAAGCCTTGTTGTGGAAACGGAAAAAGGATTGGTTATCTTTAACAGCTGTTCACACGCAGGAGCAGTTAATATCATAAATGAAATAAAAGATACATTTCCGGATAAGCATATTTATGGACTCATAGGTGGATTTCACCTGTATAATAAGAGTAAGAGCGAAGTTGAGGAAGTGGCAAAGAACATACTGGGTACGGGTATTGAATATGTTTGTACCGGTCACTGCACTATGAACAGAGCTTATAAAATTATGAAAGAGGAACTTGGAGATAAACTCGAGCAGCTTCATGTGGGGCTGGTAAAAGAGTTCTGACAGTAAGTGGCGGTACCGGCAATGCCGCACACTAAAGCTTTAATAATTTCATACACGTAAGATTATTTGTAACTAAAGGTTTGGCAAGAAACTAAATAATATATCAGGTGGGAGAATATTATGATTACAAATGATAAGGGACTTGTAGGGTTTAAACACAGGATCATGGAAGAGGTCTGCAGGCTGGCATGGAAAGGCGAGCTTGATGAGGAGCATAAGGATAAGCTTGTATATGAACTTGCTCCGGGACCAAAGCCTGTTTACAGATGCTGCGTATACAAAGAGCGCGAGATCGTGCGACAGAGAATACGCCTTGCCTGCGGGCAGAGTACAACATACAATGAGGGATCCAAGAACATAGTGCAGGTAATTGATCCTGCTTGTGATGAGTGCCCTATCCATGCTTTTTCTGTAACCGATAATTGTCGTTTCTGTATGGGAAAGGCTTGTCAGAATTCATGTAAGTTTGATGCGATTCATCCCGGAGAAGTCAAGATGCATATCGATTCTGCCAAGTGTAAAGAGTGCGGAATGTGTTCAAATGCTTGTCCCTATGGAGCAATCGTTCATCTTGAGAGACCATGCCACAAGGCATGCCCAGTAGGCGCCATCACATATGATGAAAACGGTTATTGTAAGATTGATGAGAGCAAGTGTATTCAGTGCGGACATTGTATTCACAGCTGTCCTTTCGGCGCTATCGGCTCCAAGACATTTCTTGTTCAGATAATAGAAGCCATCAGATCCGGCAAAGAAGTTATAGCAATGTGTGCGCCTGCAACTGAAGGACAGTTTGGAGAAGATATCACCATGGCTTCAGTTAAGAATGCTCTTATTAAGCTTGGATTTGCTGATATGGTGGAGGTAGGACTTGGCGGCGATATGACAGCAGCTTATGAGTCAAAAGAGTGGGCTGAAGCATATGCGGAAGGTAAGAAGATGACAACTTCCTGCTGCCCGGCATTTATCAATATGCTAAAAAAACACTTCCCAGAGCAGTTTAAGGAGAATATGTCCTCTACAGTTTCTCCCATGTGCGCAATATCCAGGTATCTTAAGGCAACTCGTCCCGGATGCGTTACGGTATTCGTGGGCCCTTGTATAGCCAAAAAGTCAGAAGCACTGGATGAAAGTGTTCCCGGAAATGCAGATTATGTAGTGACTTATGGTGAGCTACGTGCTCTTATGAGATCAAAAGATATAGATTTTGAGCCTGTAACCGATGAGTACCAGGAATCATCTATTTGGGGCAAGCGTTTTGCAACAAGCGGCGGAGTTGCGAATGCTGTTCTAGAATGCATGAAAGAACGCGGTGAAGATGTAAGCGGACTTAAGCTTCATCAAGTTGCAGGTGGTACCGAGTGTAAGAAAGCCTTGCTTCTTCTAAAGGCCGGAAGATTCCCGGATGATTTTATAGAGGGAATGATCTGTCCGGGAGGATGCGTTGGAGGACCTTCCAAGCACAAGACCGAGATAGAGATAACCAAGGCAAGAGAGAGCCTTCTTTCAAAGGCTGATGACAGAAAAGTGCTTGAGAATCTCAAGAAATATCCTATGGATAAATTCTCGATGCACAGGGATGGTGTGAAGATCGATCTTCCCGATTAACTATTTGGACAAGGAATTGTGAATTGAACAGGGACAACACGCTTTTTACTCAAAAAATGAAAAAGACATATACCATATACATGCCGGATATGCTCCATTATCACAATGAGCTTCTTATTGCGGCGTTTAAATATGGTGGCTATGACCTTGCGGTTGTGCCTGAGTATAAAAGAGTCCCAGAGAATGCATTTAGATTTATCAACTCTTCCTACTGCACTTGTGCGATAGATATTATCGGAAATCTTCTGGCACATATTGCATCGGGGAATGTTGATCCTGCTAGGACCGCGATACTTGAACCTCAGGCCGGAGGCGCATGTAGAGCAGGTAATTATTATGATCTTATCATTCAATGTATGAAAAAGAGCGGATACAAGATTCCTGTTCTTTCCTTAAACTTTAGGGGTGCGGAGAGTCACCCCGGGTTTAAGATAAATCTAAAGATGCTCTTTGGCGCGATCGCAGCAGTGTGCTATGGCGACCTTCTAATGAGCCTTTATCAGCAGATAAGACCCTATGAAAAGAATAAGGGGGAGACGGAATTGCTTTATCACAAATGGATCGACAAGCTTTCCGGGTATATTTCCATAGGGAAAAATATATTATTAAAGGACAATATTTATCAGGAGATCATTTCCGAATTCCAAAAGATACCTTGTTATTCCAAGGATGAGAGAATGCTTACCAAAGTCGGTGTGGCAGGAGAAATATATATAAAATGCTCACCTATAGGAAACAGGCATCTTGAGGATTTTCTTAAAGACCACGACATGGATTACAGAATGGGAGGCTTTTTAAATTACTGTATTTATGTCGTTTATACAGAGATGAAATCTGCAGAACTCAATATGGCGCCCAAAGCAATGTTGAAAGCCTATAAGTTTTTTATGGATCGAATGATCAAGATGCAGAATAAGATAAAAGAGCTTTTGGAGCAAAACGGATTTATTGCTGACGGATCGTTTTATGAAATGAAAGAAAAGGCAAATGAACTTCTAAGCGAGTATTACAACATAGGTGACGGCTGGCTTGTTCTTGCGGAAGTGATCGATATGCTTCAAAAGGGATATGACAAGATACTGATAGTGCATCCGTTTGGGTGTCTTGTAAGCCATGTCGCGGAGAGAGGGATTCTAAAAAAGCTTCGGCAGATGTATCCTGAGGCAAATATCAACACGATAGAATACGACTACGAGCAGTCCAAGACACTTAGAGAGAGCAGAATAATGCTTGCACTTTCATAAGTAAGCTCAAAACAAAAAGACCTCTATTTGTTTGAATATTACTTTAAGATTTTTGATGTCTTTTATAGTCTCTTTTGTCTCAAGGGAGTGGTTTGCACCTTGGAATTCATGAAGCGGAAGATTGAGTTCGTTGCATTGTTTCCTGGCAAGGTCAGTATCGCACCAGGCATCAGCCGTTCCGTGAAAGACTATTGCCTTTACATTCTCGAGGAATTTAAAAGTTTCAGCAACAGGAGTGAGTACTACCTGAGTTGTATTTAGTTCATTTTTCCAAGCATAGTAGCCTGCAATGGTGGTTCCGATGCTCTTTCCTATAAAGAGCACTTCCTCGTATCTATCAAATTCTACATGTGAGAGCTGCTCGATAGTCTGCTTAAGCGCAATATCGAAGACCGCATGCATCATTTCTTCTTTTCCCTTTACTTCGTGGGCTTTATAGGGCAATTTGTAGGTTATTTCGATAATCTTATACCCATGCTCTCTAGCCATCTCTTTTGCATAGTATAAAAGAGGCTTGTCGTGGGTGTAACCGATACCCGGAAAAATAACTGCTAATTTTTCAGCGTACATATTGGCCTCCTGTGGATTAATTGAAATAAACAGAAATATAGTTCCTATGATTAATCATACCACAATATCTAGTGTAGGTTGACTAAAATCATATATTGTTTTAGACTTTATCAAGATTTAATTTTTCAAGGAAAGGAGCACATGAATGTCCTGGAAAACAACCAATATTCATCTGATGAAAGGCAACTTTTTGGCGGTTTACGGGGATAGTGCGCTCTTTTTTAGGTGAATTCAGATTATATCAACATCTATAAAGCGTATTTATCTCCTTATTTTTTGAACAAAAAAGATAAGGAGTTTTTTTATGAATAAAAATATTGCGAGAAATCAGATAAAGAAATTATTGTTGTTGGACGGAGCGGGAGCTTTGATGCTGGCGGGAGCCTCATGGGTTGCGCTTCTTGCGGCGAGAGGCTTTTCCATGGTTGAGATAGGATTTGCGGAAAGCATATTTCATGTTGCCAGCATGATATTTGAGGTTCCGTCGGGAGCTGTTGCTGATGTCTTTGGACGAAAGAAGGTAATGGTGGCCGCCAGGGTCATGTCAGTAATATCCGGAATCATTATGATCGTGTCAGATTCGTTTTGGATAATCGCACTTGCAATGATCCCATGTGCCCTTAGTTATAATCTGGCATCCGGAACAAGAGAAGCCCTTGCTTTTGATAGTCTTAAGGAAGCTGGTATAGAAAAAGAATATGACGGATTCGCCTCAGCGGATATGGTGGTCTATAAGATTACAAGTTCAATTGCAACGCTTCTTGCTGGTGTTGCATTGATGCTTGGATACAAAAGAGCGTATGCGATCGATGTGTTTATAGGAATGCTATGTGTTGCGGTGGCGCTATCCTTAAAAGAGGTAGAGACGGATCTTTTCAAGGAAACAAACATTAAAAAAAGATTTGTAGAGGTCGCTAAGAAGAGCGCTTCATTTATCAGAGGGAACAGAGAAGCAAGGCTTATTATCATACTTAACGCAGTGGTAGGAGCATCGGCGACGCTTATTCTATTCTTTTTGCAGGCTAAGCTTCCTCTTGTCGGATTGCCTCAAATACTGCTTGGACCGGCGCTGTTTATTATGGGAATGGGAGCCGTTATTGGAGCGTTTGTAGCAAAACACATGGCAGGGAGCAGATTTGAACTTGTCTGTAAGATCGGAATTATAGGCGTAATAATTGCTATTGTCTCTATGTTTACGGGAAATTGTTATCTCATGATAATAGGCGGAATGATAGGTTCTTTTTCGGATACCGTGCTTTGTGTCAGAAGCGATGTACATCTAAATACCATGATCCCTTCTGAGCAACGTGCAACACTTGTATCAATCAATTCTTTTACCTTCTCAATCGTTATGATGGCGTTGTCACCTATATTTGGATGGGTCATATCTTTGGTATGAGCCTATTGTACGCTATCATGTTGAAGTGTTAAAATTATCCTATGTTAACTAGAAAGGAGAAGGTATGAAAATAGTAAAGGCTTATAACAGCGTAAGTTTGATTATTCGTATTTTATGCGGTCTAGTGCTTGGAACAATTTTGGGGTTACTTTTCAAGGATATAGCAGTTATTGCACTTCTTGGAAAGATATTTGTAGGAGCACTTAAGGCAGTTGCTCCGGTACTTGTATTTGTGCTTGTTGTTTCGGCTCTTGCACAGGGCAACGACAAGCTCGACAGAAGATTTGTTTCTGTAATAGTTTTGTATATGGTAAGTACACTTCTCGCATCAGTGGTAGCGGTTGTTGGAAGCTATATCTTTCCTCAGACTATTATGCTGAGCGAGGCAGCCACAGCAGAGGCTGTTCCTACGGGAGTCGGAGAAGTGCTTTCCAATCTATTGATAAATATGGTTGCCAACCCTATTGGAGCACTTCTTGAGGGCAGATATATAGGTATACTGTTCTGGGCTGTTATCTTGGGGGTTGCGGCTAAGAGAGTCGCAAGCGACAGCACCAAGAAGGTACTTGAAGATTTTTCAAAGATGGTTTCCACAGCGGTTAAGTGGATAATCAATCTTGCACCCTTTGGAATAATGGGACTTGTTTATGAGAATGTTTCAACCAACGGTCTTGCGATCTTTACGGATTACGGAAAACTCCTGGCACTTCTTGTTGGATGCATGCTTGTTGTTGCACTTGTTATAGATCCTCTTCTTGCGGCTATAACACTTAAGGTCAATCCTTATCCGCTTGTATTCAGATGCTTGAGAGAATCGGGGGTTACCGCTTTCTTTACAAGAAGTTCAGCTGCAAACATCCCTGTAAATATGGAGCTTTGCGAGAAGCTTGGAATGGATAAAGAATTGTATGCTGTTTCTATTCCGCTTGGAGCAACCATCAACATGGACGGTGCGGCGATCACAATCGCTGTTATGGCTCTTGCCGCCGCAAATACTGTTGGAATTCAGGTGTCATTTGTAACAGCGCTTATACTTGCTGTTATATCAACACTTGCAGCTTGCGGAGCGTCAGGTGTTGCAGGAGGATCACTCCTTCTTATACCGATGGCATGCTCACTCTTTGGAGTAAATCCGGACGTTGCTATGCAGGTTGTAGCAGTAGGATTTATAATCGGTGTTGTTCAGGATTCTGTCGAGACAGCACTTAATTCATCGGGAGACGTTATGTTTGCCGCAACTGCTGAGTATGCTCAGTGGAAGAGAGACGGCAAATCGCTTCCGACTTTCCTTGGCGGAACAACTGAGGTTGATATCTGATAGGACTTCACACAACGACGATACTTACACCATAACAACTTTAGATATATCAAGGCGTAGCAGTTTAATGGCTGCTGCGCTTTTTTGTTATATTGTGATAAATTTGCAAATTATTAGCAAATTCCTTTGACCTTTTTAAAATGTCAGCATATAATATGTCACGGAAAAACAATTAAGAATATTGGATTGGACATTGAAATGGAAAAAGAAAAGCGTAAGATCTCTGTGGATCCTGTTTTGTGTATAGCATGTATTCTTGCTGTAATCTCTGCTTTTATAGTAAAGCCCGGAAAAGAGTACATAGGTTATATAGATTTTAGGTCTCTTGGTATATTGTGGGGGCTTATGGTAGTTATACAGGGCTTCAAAGAGAATTCTGTGTTTGAGAAAATAGCAACAGCGCTTTTATCCAAAGTAAAAAACGGACGTCAGCTTTCAGCGACTCTCGTTTTTCTTTGCTTTTTCAGCAGTATGTTTATCACCAATGATGTTGCGCTTATAACATTTGTTCCTTTTGCACTCATGATGCTAAGTAGCTGCAAGAGGGAAGATCTTACGGTGTGGGTTGTGATACTTCAGACCGTTGCGGCCAATCTGGGAAGTATGCTCACTCCTTTGGGGAATCCGCAGAATCTGTATCTGTACGGAACAAGTGGCATGGGACTTGCCGGATTTATGGCAGTGACTCTTCCGTATACAGTACTTTCTTTTGTGATCATATTGGGCGGAGTATTCCTTTTGCCAAGAGGAGCCGAGCCCATCAGATTAAAAGAAGAAGTAAGTACGGTTGAGAAGTTCGGATCATCAAGGCAGATCATAGTCTATGGAATTTTATTCGCAGCTGCGCTTATGACTGTTCTTGGATATATTCCATGGTATATTTCTGTGGCAGCGATCTTTGTTGTTGTACTGGGCATGGACCCCAAGATTCTGTTTAGAGCAGACTACGTCCTGCTTCTTACATTTATAGGTTTCTTTGTGTTTACAGGTAATCTTGGCAGGATAGATCGCTTATCAGAGATATTAAAAGATGTTGTTAGAGGCAGAGAATTCATTGTCTCCATACTTGCAAGTCAGGTAATAAGCAATGTTCCCGCAACCTTCCTTCTTATAGGATTTGCATCTGATATCAGGGAGATAATTGCAGGTGTTAATGTGGGAGGACTCGGAACGCTGATCGCATCTATGGCAAGTCTGATATCTTATAAGAATTATGCAAATGAGTATTCCGATAAAAAAGGAGCTTATTTGCTCAGATTTACTGCTGTTAACGTCATTATGCTTATCTGTATGGTGGTGTTGCACAGTTTTTTGTGATAATGCAAGGCAGCGCTGTCATGCATTATGTTTAGGAGGCTGATTATATGGCACTTATTTCCATAAAAGATCTCGCACTTGGTTATGACAGGATGACTGTGGCAGATGGGATCAATTTTGAAGTTAATGAGGGCGATTATCTTTGCATAGTTGGTGAAAACGGCTCAGGGAAGAGTACTCTTATGAAAACTCTTTTGCATTTACAAGCACCCATCAGTGGCAGCATTGAAGTCGGTGATGGATTAAAAGCCGATGAGATAGGTTATCTTCCGCAGCAGACCGTGGTACAGAGAGACTTCCCGGCATCCGTGTGGGAGATTGTTCTTTCCGGTTTTCAGTCACATATGGGACTGAGACCTTTTTACACAGCGGAAGAGAAAAAGATCGCTCTTGAAAATATGGCGCACATGGGCATATCCGAGTTTAAGAAAAGAAGCTACAGAGAGCTTTCCGGGGGACAGCAGCAAAGAGTCCTTCTGGCAAGGGCGCTGTGTGCTACAAGAAAAGTTCTTTTGCTTGATGAGCCTGTTTCGGGACTTGATCCTAAGGTCACTGCGGAGATGTATGAGCTTATCAAAGAATTAAACGACAGTGGTATCACTATTATCATGATATCTCATGATATTCAGGCAGCAGTCAGATATGCAAGCCATATCCTGCATATAGGAAAGGAAGTATATTTTGGCACCAAAGAAGAGTATGTAAACAGTGAAGAGGGAAGATTTTTCCTTAGAAACGGAGGTGATCTGGCATGATAGATAAGCTTACTTTATATATGAGTTTCCCTTATGTCAGATACGCTCTGATAGTTGGTGTATTTATCGCCCTTTCATCATCTCTTTTGGGTGTTACTTTGGTGCTTAAGCGTTTTTCATATATAGGTGACGGACTGTCGCATGTGGCATTTGGAGCCATGGCAGTTGCAAGTGTACTCAAAATAGCAAATCAGGAATTACTCATTCTTCCCGTTACGGTTCTGTGCGCTATTGTGCTTCTTAGAACCGGACAGAGAGCAATGATCAAGGGAGATGCTGCAATAGCAATGTTATCAGTGGGATCTCTTGCCTTTGGTTATATTCTGATGAATGTTTTTTCGGCATCAGCAAATGTTTCCGGTGATGTGTGCAGTACTCTTTTTGGCTCAGCATCTATACTTACGCTTACCAAAGATGAAGTGGTTCTTTGCGCTGTACTTTCCGCAGTGGTTGTTGTGATGTTTATATTACTATACAACAAAATCTTTGCGGTTACTTTTGATGAGAATTTTTCAAGGGCAACGGGAGTAAGGGCTGATGTATATAATCTTATGATCGCCATAATGATAGCGCTTATAATCGTGATTTCCATGAATCTTGTGGGATCGCTTCTTATCTCTGCTCTGGTTATATTCCCTGCAATATCTGCCATGAGGCTCTTTAACAGCTTTAGAGGTGTAACGATTTTCTCAGCGGTTCTCTCAGTAGTATGTGCATTTGCGGGCATGATCATTTCAATACTTACGGGAACACCTGTTGGATCTACGATTGTTGTGACAGATGTCCTTGCTTTTGCAATAATATCCGGAATAGGTGCGATAAAGGGAGGTGCATGATGAGTAAAAGAATGGTCATACTGATGCTGATCTCTGTGCTGTGCCTTTGCGGCTGCGGAGAGGTGGCAGGTACGTCTTCCAGAAATCCACAGGGAAGCGATAGTGTGGAAGAGAAAGTAGAGGCGCAGGACGCCGGAGAAGATATAGAGGATGAAACTACAGATACACCTTCTGCAGAGGATAGTGCGCAGTCTGATGCTCCTGAGAAAGAAAGTGTACCTACAGGTGACTATATAGATCTGAGTGCGGAACCGTCATCTATGGTATACACTTTTATTTTCAATATGAGTATGTATCGTGATAACTTTATGGGTAAGACCATTAAGATAAAAGGAGCATATTCAGACATGTATATAGAAGAAAGAGACAGACACTATTTTGCATGTCTTGTTACGGATGCAACAGCGTGCTGTACTCAGGGTCTTGAATTTGAATTGAAAGATGAATACAAATTTCCCGACGATTATCCTTCTGATGGGGAAGAAATAGTTGTAGAGGGTGTCTTTGACGTATATGACGAGGATGGTGAGACATATCCTGTACTTAGGAATGCAGTGCTCTGCAAGTGATGGTCAAGTAATAGCAGCACTTACACGCGGGCAGTGATTCCAAGTTCTTCGTGCATTCGTCTTTTGTTTTCATACATGCGCTGGTCTGCGAGAAGGTAAACTTCATGTGAATCCTTGTCCGGACATTCGTGCTTATAAGCGTAGCCGGTGGCTACGCTTCTTTGATATTCAGGATAAAGAACATTCATGACATTAAGAGCGCTGTTCATTCTTCCTACGAGCGCATCAACTTCAATATCCGAGGCGTCCTCAATTATAACTAGGAATTCATCGCCTCCTATTCTCGCACACAGTCCAAGCTCTGCAAAGGTATTGGTGAGAACATTTGCGAAGTCTTTTATATACTTATCTCCGGAGAGATGGCCGTATTTATCGTTTATGGGCTTTAGTCCGTTTAGATCGATGCTGATTATGCAGTAATCGGTCTTGATATCATTCAGATCCAAAAGTGCTTTATCGGATTTGGCTCTGTTTGGAAGATTGGTAAGTCCGTCAGCATAAGCAAGACGGGAAAGTGACGCATATTCTTGTCTCTGAGCAAAGGTCTGGGTTATAAACAAAAGATAATATGCAATCTGGCAGATTACAAAGAACAGACATCCTCCTGCAATAATTACTTTGGCAGAAAACGAAGTTATCTGTGCTTTCTGGGGACCTAGGGCATATACAACAAGGTGAATAAATTCCGCCAGAGTAAAGATAAACAGGCCTGCCATCTGTATCATGTCGGGAACAGGGATATCTTTTTTGACAACATTTCTGACAGTATAAGAAACCACAACAATAAAGCCCACAATGCAGTCTATATGATACATTGGGAGAGTTGCTCTCAAATGTATGTTAAAGCAGAAATGAAGCATAAACTGGAAAAACGGTACAAGGCTGCTGACTATAAGCGCCAGTATAAACAGCTTCTTTCTCTTTGGCTTTTGTATGTAGTACAAAATGATATAGCAGAACGGAACTATAAGATACAGTGTGAAGTACTCAAGTTGAGTTTCCACAGGGGCAAAAACAAACAGTGACAAAACATTGTAGTAAGAAAGCAGCCATACACCCAGGTTGATACACATAAGTGAAGTGTAGAGCTGGACTGCGATATCCGGGATTGCGGTTACAAATAAAAGGCTCAGCATTAGAAATACGATTCCGAAAATGAACAGTGCCATGCCGGCGGAGATAATAAATATGTGTGAATTAATATAATTCATACGAAGTTCTGGCGTGGAGCCCAGAGATGGACCTTCAAGAACAGTAAAGGCATCGTTTTCTTCCGCATGCATAAACAAAGTAAGGCGCCTTCCGGCGTAGTCATTTGGAAGTGTGATAAAGTGTATGCTCTTTCCTATAAATTTATCCTGAGCAAACTGTTTGAGCCCGTATTGATATACAGTCCGGTTGTCCACAAAACATTCAAGTGTAGTGTATCTGCTTCTGAAGGATATGGCAGGGAACGGTATTGCGCCAAGATCCGGAAGATCTCTGGACATGGAGATGATATCTCCGTGTTTTAGCTTTCCATTCATAACGGAATAAACTTCCGACATCTTAACATTGTGATAATTTTCGCCATTAATTGCGACATCCCAGCCTTCGTCCAATATTTCAATAGGATAATCGTGACTTGTTGTGAGGGCATAGTGACAGAGTGAGATTATGGATATCATCACAAGTATTGAAAGGAGTGTTGCGATGATACGCTTTCTATTTAGCATATTGCGCACCTCCCTCCGGATCTACACTCTTAATAAGGTCTTCATATAAACGACCCAAAGATTCGTTGTGATGAGCCTTTTTCATTGTATACATGCGCTTATCCGCAAGAAGATATACAGACTGTGCCTCAGACGTGAATTTGATTTTGGCTGATTCACTACTTGCATAGCCCCAGGAAGCAGAATATCTTAAGGTGGATTCGTTATTGTTTTTGTCCGTCATAAGATCTGTTAGAAGGGCAAGCCCGTTTTCTGTTCGATTATCGTCTACGTAAGGAAGAATAACAATGAACTCGTCGCCGCCCATCCTTCCGATTATTGAGGAGTCAAAAAAGCTCTGTCTCAGAAGATCAGCAAAACCTTTGAGAAGTTCATCTCCTGCGGCGTGCCCGTAGTTATCGTTAGTGTATTTAAGGTAATCAAGATCGAAACTGATTATTGTATATTTTCCCTTGAGAGAAGCAAGTGTCAGCTCGCATTTAGTCCTGTTATATAGTCCGGTGAGGGGATCTGTGTATGCTAAGCCCTCCAGCTGATTCTTGACTGACTCTTCGCTTATATATTCTATACAGTGGTAGAAGTAATTAAGTAGTAGACATATGGAGAAGATAAGGGCACCAACTGTCATAAAATCAATATTTGCATTAACCTCTTTCATGCCAATGTATTTGAGAATATTGTATTTAACAATGTCTATTATCGAGAACAAAAGAGTGATTATCAGGCCGGCCACGAGTATATTTGTGGACATGGCTCTTTTGCGAAGATCCTCTTTGTTGGATCTGGCCTTTCTTACGTTATTGACGATGATGATCGATATTACAAGAATACCTTCAATGATTGATAATATGTGGAGCCAGGAAACAAAGGCGCATATATGACAGATGTTTAAAATGTGAAGAAGCGCTGTAGCAACCACAAACATGGAATTGAAGATGAGTATGATATATCCCAGATATTTCTGATCCAGCTGATCAGCTGCAAGCACAAATGCGAGTATAGTTCCCGGAATCATGAAAAGAGCCAGATATTCTATAAAAGAAAAAATACCGGGTTTATTGGAAATCTGTGAAAAGAGATCGTTAAAGCACAGAACATAAAGCCCCAGTATCAATGTTACGAAAGCGCTGAGGATGATGCTGTAGTCATGGTGATTGTAAAAGATGATATACGGAGAAAGGATAAGTGTCAAAAAACCAAAGACGCACATAAATACACCGACTACCAAAGGGAGCCTGTGCTGTTGCAAAAGAGATTTTGATATATCTTCGCAGTCACCCAATGAAATGGTGGGAAGTCCTGAGAAAGCATTGTTTTCATAGGATTTTATGACGATCCTTATTTCTTTTCCTCCATAGTTATCGGGAAGCGGAATGAAGTTGTGCACTTTTGGAATCATCTTTTGCTTATCGGCATATTCTTTTCCAAAAGAATAAATCTTTTTTCCATCTACAAACACATCAACTGTGGACAGAAAAGAGCGAAAATGGAGGGTTGCCGGTTTAAGATCTGATCTTGGAAGAGTGCTTATAAGAGTAATCTTGTCATACTTATCCATCATATCAATGCTTGTGGATGACAGATGTTCAATGGGATAGGAAGAATCTCCACGATAAAGAGTCCAGCCTTCTTCAAGCTGAACTATAGGATGTTTGTTTGGTGTATTGTATTTATCTCCGCCTAAGAAGATAACTGCGGCAGCTGTTATAACAATCGCGAGGATCGATAACACAGCTGCCTGCATCCTAGTTCTGATTTTCAAAGACGATCCTCCTATGCTACATATCTAGTATAGCTCAAAATGAGGAAGCTTTGTACTGTATTTAGATAACAAAAAGATGATATAAGAATCAAAAGTGTCCATGACTTCCGCCGTGGGAATGGCCAGAACTTGAATGATGCGTGGAGCTTCCGCCGCCGTAGTGGCCGCCCCTGCTACCACCGCTGTCAGTGTCCCTGCGATGACGTGTCACGCTGCTTCTTATAAAGGTGTCAAGGTGTGTACTTACAACTAGTCCGTCATGAGATCTGTAATCGTTGGCGGCAAGCTGTCTCTTTACTGTTTTAAGATGTGAGGCCATAACAACAATAGGTATTATGGCAATTCCAAAACCTATGGCAAGGCTTATGAGGATCATCTGTATGATGTCATTTCTTGTAAGAGGTGGCTTATAACCAACATCAAAGGGAGTTCCCTTTGAATAAAGGTCATAATACCGATCCGATATCTCTAGAAATTTATTAAAGGCACCATAGTAGGATCTGTCCTTGAGATAAGGAATCATCTGATCCATCATCTCGGACTGACCATAATCCGTATATACCTGGATGGCACTTCCGGAAGTACTTATGGCCCATTCTCTGTCCCTCATACTAAGCATAAACAGAACACCGCTGTCGTTGTAGTCAGCACCAAATCCGTTGTAGTCAAAATAATCATCGGCGAAAGCCTGAATGGGACCGGAATGCGAGTCTACTGTAAGTATGCAGACATTGCTTTTCCATTTTTGGCTAAGTGCATCAAGATTGGCTTCCAGAGCTTTTTCTTCATCCGTAGAAAGAAGATCTGCGTTATCAAGGAGCCTTGGTTTTTGTCTTGATGAAGGGATGTTGTAGCTGTCCCACAGATCGGAGGAATCCGCATAGGAATCCGTTTCAAGGCAGAGTATTCCGATAAATGCAACCATAAAAATGGTCAGGATGAATCTTGCTAATAATCTTTTTTTATTCATATAGATAATCGTTCCGTTATAAGTCATCTAAAAAGATACATGCAAATGAATCCGACAACAGAGGCAATAAGACCAATGGGAATATAGTATTTTAGCGCCTGCTTAATACTAAAGGGCAGGTCACCCACAAATCTTCCGTTTTGTCCGTTCATTGCAAATATATAGTTATTGTTGTTCCATGTAGTGCTTAGCATGTACACGGGGTAAAGCGCATACTTGTGTGAAGAAGTGACGGTTCCGCAGTGCTCGGATACAGGCATAACAGAAGTGTATCCGGAGATGGTGTTTCTAAAATCAGCTGCAGTCGTAACGTCCATTCTCTTTAGGGCATGAGCCTTACATTCCAAAGCGCCTACATTGTATTTGTTGGCAAAAAAGCCGGCAAGGTACCCCATGTTAAAGGGAACCATCTTAGAGTGATCAAAAGGCTCAAGAGATTCCATAAGATCGTCGGGCATCTCCTTAGAACCGTCACAGGGCACTTTTTCAAAAGATTCTGTGCCTGCACGGGATACGCTATAATATTTGGTCTCTCTGTAGTTGTAGGCCGCATCACTCCAGGTTCTTATCTTGGTTGCCTCGTACTGTCCGTTAAAGCTTTCTTTGCCATCGAACAACCAGAAAGGAACGTATACTCCTTTTATCTCGTCGATGTGATTCTCTTCAAGGAAGACAGAAGGAACGAGCCGTTTGGATTTGACATAGTTTCTATATATCTCAACAGCATCTTCTTTGGTCTTCTGAAAAGGGATGATGTAATCCGGTTTGAACTCGCCTGTAAATTTCTCTTTTACTACAATGTTGTTATTGCAGAAAGGGCATTTGGTAGAGCCAAGTGATTCTGTAGCCAGAATCTCACCGCCACAGGAACCGCAGGAATAGACATATAGCTGCTCGCCTGAAGAGGCATTTTCTTCAGAAGAAGGTTTTTCCACGGCCTCTCCCTGTGAAGAAGAGTTGTGGTTGGCAACATAGTCTTTTACATCAAATTCAGAATCACAGTAGGGACATTTGAGTTTTTGTGTATGCGGATTAAATTCCATTGCCCCGCCACAGGCGGGGCATTCATATTCTTGTAAAGCCATATTATCCTCTATGATCAGTTGGCGGGTCTGGCTGATCCGCAGTTAGGGCAGAAGTTTCCTGTATTTACGTTTCCGCATGAACATGTCCATGTGCCGGCGTTTGCCTGAGGAGCTGTCTGAGCAGCGCCCATATTAAACAGCTGATTGGGATTCATGCCTCCTGCCTGCTGAGCCATGTTCATTCCTGCAAATGCCATCATAGGGCCTGCTGAAGTATTCTTGGCTGCGTCTTGCATAGCCTGAGCCTGTGCACTTGCAAGTGTTGCTGCTGCCATGTTGGGATTACGAAGAGCTCCGGCTTTCTGAAGCTCTTTTATGGTCTTCTCATCTTCTTCATCTGCCACAACAGAGCTTACGCCAAAGCTTGAGATCTTGATTCCATAGAAATCATCCCACTTATCTGAAAGAACTTCGTTGAGGGCGTTGGCGATCTCGGTTGTATGTCCCGGAAGAGCGCTGTAACGGATGCCCATTTCAGAGATCTTGGCAAATGCAGGCTGAAGAGCAGTAAGAAGTTCGCTCTTAAGCTGTGAATCTATCTGATCCTTTCTGAATTCACCGGATACATTTCCGCAAATGTTCTTGTAGAACAGCACAGGATCGATAACTCTATAGCTGTATTCGCCGTGGCACTTGATACTAACGTCCATATCAAGACCGATATTTGTGTCAACTACACGGAAAGGAATGGGATTAACCGTTCCGTACTTATTTCCCAGAATCTCTTTTGTATTGATGAAATATACTCGCTGGTCCTTGGCTGCATCTCCGCCAAAGCCAAGTCTTTTACCAAACTGCTTGAAACTGTTCACGATGGCTTCGCCAAGGTCTCCATAGAAGATGGAAGGCTCGCTTGATGTGTCATAAATGAACTCACCTGCTTCTGCACAGATTTCAGTTATCTGTCCCTGGTCAACAAGGATCATGCACTGACCTTCGTTTATTGCGATGATGGAACCGTCGGAAATAACATTATCATTGCCTTTCTTATTTGATCCTCTGCCTGCCTTTTTTTCGCCCTTTGTAAGAAGAACATCATTTGAAAGAGCAGGACAGTAAAAGTATTCTCTCCATTGATCTGCAAGCACGCTTCCGCCTGCTGCCATTGCTGCATGTATAAGCCCCATAACTATCTCCTTTCATAACCATACATTATTATCGAGGTTTTTCGGTGGATTCACCGATATTATCTATTTTCGCACATTTGTATTTAAAAAACCATAACGCAGCAAAAAAATGTAGCCTTTGTGATATCATTATGTTTAGTAGGCTTTTATTGATCGGAGATATCGTGAAGAAGATAAAGGTTAAGATTAATACTTCAAACAGATCTTTTGTCACAGAGACCTTTAAAGGTAAGCTTTTAAAGGACGTTTTTGATGCAGCTAAGATCTCATATAAGCTCCCTTGCGGTGGAACCGGACGATGCGGTAAATGTAAGGTGCGTTTTCTTGAGGGGCCATCGAAGGTGACCTCATTGGATAAGAGCTTTTTTACGGAAAAAGAGCTTTCGCAGGGCTTTAGGCTCCTGTGCAGAAGTGTTGTTGAAAATGACTGCGAAGTGGATATCGCCGATAAAGTCGATGAAGACAGTATTGTAGCAGAGAGTGTTGATATCAGGGATGCTGTCACGAAAGAAGCTGTCGCGGTACAAGACTATGACAGGCTTGGGATTGCAGTAGATATAGGAACCACCACCATTGCAGCGGCTCTTCTTGGGGTAAATACATCCGGAGAGAGTTCTGTATTAAGAACTGCCTCTACGGTCAATCACCAGAGACAGTACGGGGATGATGTAATATCAAGGATCTCCTACGCATCTGATGAGGCGGGACTTAAGAAACTTAACGAGATAGTCGTTTTTGATGTAAAAGAGCTTGTGGATGAGCTTGTATCCGATGTGAGCCCGGAGGTTTTACTGATGGTAATAACAGGAAATACCACAATGCTGCACATTTTCAGAAATATAAGTGTTGAGAGTCTTGGAAGATATCCTTATAAAACAACGGGACTTGATATTGACAATATAGATTTTTGTGGGATAAAGACAGTGATAATGCCGGGATTTACTGCCTTTGTGGGCGGAGATATTTTATCCGGCGTATATTATACCAGGCTTTCCGGGGAGGGAGAAAAGAGACTTCTTCTTGACCTTGGCACCAACGGAGAGATGGCATATTATAACCAAAAAGAGCTAAAGATATGCTCTACCGCCGCAGGTCCGGTGTTCGAGGGCGGAACCATATCCTGCGGAGTAGCATCTGTCCCGGGAGCAATATCTCATATTAAGATAGCTGATGAAGGAAACGGAGTAAGTTATGAGACAATAGGAAACAAAGCTCCTATCGGATTGTGCGGAACAGGTGTAATGGAGGCTGTATCAGAGCTTGTGAGAGTTGGGATTGTCTCACCGGAAGGGCTTTTACAAGATCAATATTTTGAAGAAGGTTTTCCTGTTACGGAAGATGGAAACATCAGGATAAGACAGGAAGATATCAGAAATGTTCAGCTTGCCAAAGCTGCAGTTCATTCCGGGATAAAGCAGCTTTTGGACGGGGATGTGCCGGGAAAAGTCTTTGTATCCGGAGGTTTTGGGACCAATATAGACTATGATTCTATCAGATTCCTTAAGCTTTTTCCTGAATCAATTGAGGGAGCCTTTGTTGGCGCCGGGAATACAGCTTTAAAGGGCGCTTTGAAATATCTTTTATCTGCCCTTATGGGACATGAACAAGAGAAACAAGAAACTGAAAAGCTTCTGGCAATAAAAGAGTCAGCGGTTGAACTGATTCTTGCAAATAAAGACGACTTTGATGAATTTTTTGTTGAGGCAATGAATTTTTGATACTATGATGTCATCAGTTGGGGCATAATATTTCTTTTGCCCCGGAACCTAATTGTAGGAGGTTATTATGCAGGACGATAGATGGGTGTTTTATAAAGATGTAGAGCCGCAGGATATGGGAGGCGGTGTGACAAGACGAGTTCTTGCTTACAGCAAAGACCTTATGTGCGTTGAGAATTCTTTTGAAAAGGGTGCTGTTGGGGCACTTCATCACCATCCCCATACTCAGATAACATACATTGTAAGTGGTGAATTCGAGTTTGAGATTGACGGTGTCAAAAAGATTGTTCGCGCCGGAGATACAATGCTTAAAACAAATGACGTGGTACATGGTTGTGTCTGCCTTGAAAAGGGAGTACTTCTTGATATCTTTAATCCCATGAGAGAGGATTTTGTATGATCTGTGATACATGCGCAAATTATGTTTATGACGAAGATTGGGAATGCTACACTTGCATGGTGAACATGGACGAAGATGACTATGCAAGATTCATGAGCGGCGGCTCCAAAGAGTGCCCCTACTACCAGGACGACGACGAATACAAAGTAGTCAGACATCAGATGTGAGCGATATAAGGACTGAGTAAATCCAATGTCGCGCTAGCGCGAGACATTGGATTTATGAAAGGACTGAACGTACATGAGAAAGGAGCACGGCAGTGCGGATTTCCAATGTCGCGCTAGCGCAGAAGAGGATAGTTATGAAAATAGTTTTAAAACATCTTACCAAGAGATTTCCCAATAGGAATAAGAAGATAAAAGAGGATGTTATAGCCGTAAACGACTTTAACTTCGAAATAGAGGGCGGCAAACTCATAGGACTTCTGGGCCCGTCGGGGTGCGGTAAAAGCACGGCCCTCAACCTTATCTGTGGCCTGGAAAAACCTACCGAAGGCAAAATCTTTTTTGACGATATCGATGTTACAAATCTTCCTCCGGAAAACAGAGGAGTTGGACTTGTATTTCAAAACTACGCCCTTTATCCTCATCTTACAGTGCGTGAAAATATAAGATTTCCTCTTGAGAATTTCAGAGGAAAAGATAAACTCTCCAAAGAAGAGATGGAAAAAAGAGTTCAGGAAGCGGCAGCGCTTGTGCAGATATCAGAACTACTTGAGAGAAGACCATCGGAGATGTCTGGCGGACAGCAGCAGAGAGTTGCTATTGCAAGAGCTCTTGTTAAGATGCCAAAAGTTCTTTTACTTGATGAGCCTCTTTCCAATCTTGATGCAAGACTTCGTCTCCAGACAAGGGAGGAACTCAAAAGGATACAGGTTGAGACAGGCATAACGACAGTCTTTGTAACTCACGATCAGGAAGAAGCCATGAGCATTTCCGATACGATCGTTGTTATGAAGGACGGACTTCTTCAGCAGATGGGTAAACCTCAGGAGATATACGATGAGCCTGTTAATCTCTTTGTTGCCAAGTTTCTTGGAACACCTCAGATCAATGTGTTTGAAGGTAAGATATCAGGTGGCAAAGTATATATAGATGACAGATCCGTGCTTGATGCACCCGGAATATCAGATCAGGACGTTTATGTTGCCATAAGACCCGAAGGGTTTATTGTTGATAAAAACGGCCCTCTTAAATGCAGATTCGTAAATCGCGAAGTAATGGGGCGAGATACGAGTGTTGTGGCGCTTCATGATAGATTTCTTGGGGACAATATCAGAGCGATCATTCCGTCCGAAGAGGTGGTTGATCACGAAGACGGAACAGTGTCCTTTTCTTTAAAACCATTCAAAGTGAGGTTGTTTAATAAAACAACCGAGGAGAGGATCAAGCTATGAAAAAGAATCTTATCGCATGGCTGTGCCTTCTTCCGGCCTTGCTATTTCTTTTGGTATTTATGGTATATCCCCTTTTCGATGTTTTTATCTATTCCTTTGAAGAAGGATATAATTTTGCATCGGGAAGATTCTGGGGAACAGGACTATACAACTATTCCTATGTTCTTCACGACCCCTACTTTATCCAGGCACTGAAGAATACCTTTATTATAGTCATCATAACAGTTCCTCTTTCCACGGGAATTGCTCTTTTGATCTCCATGGAGCTAAGTTCCATCAAAGCTTTGAGAGATTTTTTTCAGACAGTTTATTTTCTTCCGTATGTAACCAACACTTTGGCGGTTGGTCTTGTTTTCATGATCCTTTTCAAAAAAACAGCATATTCGGACGGACTTATTTCTTTACTGATACAGGTTTTTGGCGGCCCTTCTGTTGATTTTATAGGAGGACCTTATTGGGCCAAAATGTTTGTTATGTGTTTTTACACTATTTGGATAGTCCTTCCTTTTAAGATATTGATCCTTACTTCTTCCCTTGCGTCGGTTAATCCCATGTATTATAAAGCGGCTCAGGTAGACGCTACTCCTAAGTGGAGAGTTTTTTGGAAGATAACACTTCCGATGATATCACCTATGGTTTTCTATCTGGTTATCACCGGATTTATCGGCGCATTCAAGGCATATAGCGACGAGGTTGCTTTGTTTGGAACTGACCTAAATGCTGCGGGTATGAATACAATAGTCGGATATGTCTATGACATGCTTTACGGTAACAGCGGAGGTTATCCTTCGTATGCTTCAGCGGCGGCGCTAATTCTTTTTATCATAGTATTTACTATTACGACCATAAACCTGATGGTGAGCAGGAAGACAGTGTACTACAACTGAGGGGTTGGAGATTTGTATGAACGAAAAAGATAACAGGAAAATTGAGATAAGAGCAGGGATAACGGATAGGCTTCGAAAGACGGGAACATATATGTTTTTGTCGATCTGGGGTATCATTGTCTTGTTTCCGTTCTACTGGATGCTACTAAGTTCCGTTAAAAGTTATGGCTCATATAATTCGGAATATGTGCCCAGATTTTTTACCACAAGTCCTACTCTGGAGAACTATGTTACAGCTTTCACGGCGGTTCCTCTTGCGAGATATTTTGCCAATACCCTTATTTTTACCCTTGTTACTACATGCATAATGATGCTAGTCGTTATCCTTTCAGCATTTGCTTTTGCAAGACTTGATTTCAAGGGAAAAAATATTGTGTTTTCGCTGTTTCTTTCTCTTATGATGATTCCAAATGAGCTTGTTATCATCACAAATTTTGTTACCATAACAAATCTTAATCTTAGAAACACTTTTACGGGACTGATTCTTCCTTCAGTTACTTCGGTTTTTTATATATATCTTTTAAAAGAGAATTTTGAACAGATTCCGGAAGAACTGTATAAGGCGGCCAAGGTGGACGGTACATCAGATTTTAGATATCTGTGGAAAGTTATGCTTCCTATATCAAAACCTACGATCGTGACTATAACGATCCTTAAGGTTATAGAGTGCTGGAATTCATACGTATGGCCAAGACTTATAACGGACAATTCCAATTATTTCCTGGTTTCAAACGGCATTCAGGAGATTAGAGAAAACGGCTTTGGAAGAGAGAATGTTCCTGCGATGATGGCTGCGGTTGTAGTAATTTCTTTTCCGCTTGTAGTGTTGTTCTTGATCTTTAGACATAAGATTATGGCGGGTGTTGCCAGAGGCGGAACGAAGGGGTGAGAAACGAGATGAGATTAATAAAAAAACTGACGCTCATCGTTGCTATGACCGTGCTCCTTACTGGATGTCACGGGGCAAGAGAGTCTGCGGAATTTGATATTCCGGATGAGTTTGATGAATCAAAAAATATAGAGCTCACCTTCTGGGCCAAGAATGACACCAATGTCAATCAGACCAGGATTTATTCCAAGGCAATAGCGGATTTTGAGAAGCTCTATCCCAATATTAAAGTAAATGTCAGGTTTTATACCGATTACGGCAAGATATACAACGATGTTATCACCAATATTTCGACAGGTACCACGCCAAATGTGTGTGTCACTTATCCGGATCACATCGCTACTTATCTTACGGGTAATAATACGGTGCTGTCCCTTGACGCGCTTTTTGATGATGAGAAATATGGACTTGGAGGTTCTGAACTTAAGTTTGACTCTCCATCTAAAGAGGAGATAGTTCCTGAATTTTTGAAAGAGTGTGCTATTGAGGGTAAGCATTACGCAATTCCCTATATGAGGTCTACAGAAGCGTGTTATGTAAATGAGACTTATGTTAAGAAGCTTGGATACGAGCTTCCGGATGTTCTTACCTGGGATTTTGTTTGGGAGGTTTCGGAGGCTGCCATGGAGAAAAATGCCGATGGGACTTTTAAGGTAAACGGGCAGCAGGTAATGATTCCTTTTATCTATAAATCTACAGATAACATGATGATACAGAGCCTTCGGCAGCTGAACGCAGGTTATTCTGATGATAACGGTAATGTTCTTCTTTTTAACGATGATACCAGAAATATTCTAAAGAATATTTCTGAACATGCTAAAACAGGCTCTTTTTCCACATTTAAGATATCGGGTTATCCTGCCAACTTTTTAAATGCGGGGCAGTGTATATTTGCGGTGGATTCTACGGCGGGGGCGTCCTGGATGGGATCAAATGCGCCGCTGGTTGATATAGCAAAAGAGAAGATGGTGGATTTTGATACGAAGGTTATGACGGTTCCGCAGTATGATCCAAGCAATCCTTGCATGATCTCACAGGGGCCTTCTATCTGCGTGTTTAATAAAAGAGATCCTCAGGAAGTGCTGGCATCCTGGCTCTTTGCGCAATATCTTTTGACCAATGATGTTCAGATAGCATATTCTCAGACTGAAGGATATGTGCCGGTAACAAGTAAAGCTCAGAATGATCCGGCGTACAGGGATTATCTGGGTAAAAAAGGAGCGGATAACAAAGAACACTATGATGTAAAGATAGAAGCTGCGGAGCTTCTTATGGCTAATACCGGGAATACTTTTGTCACTCCTGTGTTTAACGGCTCGGCTTCTGTGAGGGATGCTTCGGGACAGCTCATAGAGAATGTTGTAAAATCCGTAAGGCGTAAGAAGACGGTGGATGATGCTTATATCGATGGGCTCTATAAAGACGTTCGTTCCTTATATCATCTTGATCATGGCGGTGAAAATGTTGGAGGAAAAGCGGAGCTTGGGAAACTTCCGGCAGCGTCGATAGCTCTTTTGACAGTTATTGCCCTTGCCTGGATATTGATTGGTGCATATGCGCTCCGTGAAAGATTATCTTCGGACAAAAAGAATTCATAAATAGGAACTTGTTGTTACTTAAATAATTGTTTTTATTTTTAATAATATCTAGTATAATTTCATTGTTTGAAAAGGCGCGGATTGCCGCGACACTAATGTGCGCATGCACGAACCAGGGAGGAATATTATGAAGAAGACATTGGCACTTGTTTTGACAATGGGTCTTGCATTGTCTGTTATCGGATGCACACCCAAGAAGGCTGATCAGGCAGTAGAGGCAGCAAGTGAAGCAGCTTCAGAGGCGGCAGAGATCGCGAGCGAAGCAGCATCAGTTGCAGAAGAGATAGCTCCTGAAGCTAAGTCAGAAGGCGTTATGACATACGCAGAGTATGTTGCGGCAGATATCGACAGCGAAGTTGTTGTTGAGACTTATGTACAGGCTAAGCAGTCATGGTGGGAAAACAAAGCAACTGTTTATACACAGGATCAGGACGGAGCTTATTTCCTTTACGATATGGCTTGCTCTGAGGAAGATTATGCTAAGCTCACTCCCGGAACCAAGATCAAGGTTACAGGCTATAAGTCTGAGTGGGAAGGCGAAGTTGAGATTGCAGATGCAACATTTGAAATTGAGGACGGCAACTATGTTGCTACAGCAGAGGATGTTACATCAATGCTTGGAACAGATGCGATTATTGACAAGCAGAATAAGTTTGTTTCATTCAGCGGAATGACGGTTGAGCCTTCAACTGATGCAAACGGCAACGAGGTTGCATTCCTTTATAAATGGGATGGTTCAGGTTCACAGGGTGATGATCTTTACTTCAACGTTTCTGTTGATGGAAAGACATATAACTTTACCGTTGAGTCCTACCTTTGCGACAAGGATTCAGATGCATATAAGGCTGTTGAGGGACTTGAAGTTGGTCAGACAGTGGATCTTGAAGGATTCCTTTACTGGTATCAGGGAGTTAACCCTCACATCACAAAAGTAACAGTAAAATAACGATTAAAACGAGAGAAACTATGCAGGGACCCAATATTACAAAAGATTGTGTAGTGGAAGTTACAGACAAGAAGTTCTTAAGGGTATTTGATCTTCAGTATGCTGAAGGAAAGCATTATTTTGATGCGACAAGGAGACCTTTAGACAATATAGTTGCCACAAAGACCGATGAGGAGTTTAAAAAAATGCTTCCTGATGCGGTTAGCTGTGTGGTTATTTCAGAGAAAACCGGTGAGGAGCCAAGACTCCTTTTATCCTACGAGTACAGATATCCTACCGGAAGATTTCTTTTGAGTGTTCCGGCAGGGCTTCTGGACCCATGCGACGCTGCAGAGAAGGAACCTGTTGTTGCAACAGCTATAAGAGAGATTCATGAAGAAACCGGAATAGTTGTTGATGAGAGCAAGGATGACGTTAAGGTTATCAATCCTCTTCTTTTCAGTACTCCGGGGATGACAGATGAGAGCAATGCACTTGTTTGTGTGGTTCTTAAGGATCATGATCTTTCGGGATTATCTCAGGATGGGGCGGAAGGCCAGGAGTGTTTTGATGGATTTTCGCTTATAACCAAAGATGAAGCCAAGAAGCTTCTTAAGGATGGCGTGGATGACAGAGGTCATTTCTATTCCATTTTTACTTGGGCGGCGCTTATGTATTTTTCTCTTGATATGTGGAAATGAATGTGGGAGCGAAGAGTTGAAAGCGACTCTTTGCTCCTATTTTTTATATCATATGAGCAAAACTTTTTTGAAATCAAAAAACGTATAAAAGATACTTATATTTTGGCTGGTATCATCCGATATATTTAAAAGAAACGAATAGGCAAGGAAGCCTGCAAGATTATTCTTGAGAAATGGAGGGAACCATGAGTAATATATCTGAATTATCTGCCGGAATATCCGGAACGTACGAAAATCCCCAGGTCAATAAAACCGAAAAGACATATGGTAATTATGGCAAGACTATAGGTAAGGCCAAACTCTCCGAAGAGGGAGCCAAGTACTATGAGGAGCTTAAGAAAAAATTCTCCGGAATGGATTTTGTCCTTGTAAGTGCAGACATGAAGGACTATGCCAAGCAGAATGCCAGCTCGTATGGAAACGCCAATAGGATGGTTGTCCTTATCGATGAGGAAAAGATAGAACGAATGGCTACAGACTCTGAGTACCGTGCAAAGTACGAAGGACTTATCGCACAGGCTCAGAATAAGATGCCAGAGCTTAAGTCTATTATGCAGACCAAGGGTAATGTTAAGACCATAGGAATGCAGGTTGAAGATAACGGCACTGCGTCATTCTTTGCGGTTATGCGCAAGTCATCTCAGGAGATGACAGAGAAGCTGGCAGAAAAGAGAGCAGAGAAGAAGGCAGAGGAAAAAGCAGCTAAAAAAGCTGAGGCTAAGAAAGAAGCCAAAGAGGAACAGCTTGAGAAAATACAGGAAAAATCTGCGGATACAGTTATCGATGATGAGGAGGACTATGTAATTCTCATGGCGAGCTCTGTGGAGGATCTTATAAAGAAAATAGATGATTATAACTTTGCATATAGAGCAGATACGATAAAGACGCCTTATGAGAAAACAATAGGACAGACAATAGATTTCAAGGGATAATAATATATTGATTTAAAAGAGCTTCGGGAAACGGATTTAGATTCTGTTTTCCGAAGCTTTTTTTGCATAAAAATTTTTTATAAAAAAAGTGAAGATTTTTGTGTGGCTGCTTCGTTATATTATATGTAGGACATGTCATACAAAGAAGAAGGTGAGAAAAATCGATTCTAAGGAAAAGTTAATAGAGATTATGGCCAAGTACAAGAATCTGGTTTTCTCACTGTGTATCAAGATGACCGGTGATTATTTTGTTGCGGAAGATATCACGCAGGAAACATTTATCTCTGCTTATGAGCATTTGGGTGAGTTTGATGGGAACAATGACAAAGCTTGGATCTGCAGGATAGCAAGTAACAAATGTGTTGATTATCTGCGGGCAGCAGATAGAAAAACAGCGCCTTCTGAAGATGTACAGATATCGGCAGAAAGCTTTTCTAAAGAAGGTCCGGAGCAAGAAGCTGTCAAAAGAGATGTTATAGAGCATGTGGAGAAAAAGTGCAATGCCCTTCCCGATGGATATTCTAATATAGCTAACATGTACTTTATCAAAGGCTTTAAGGCGGCAGAAATATCACAAAAACTTGGGATCCCTTTAAAGACGACACAGACCAAAATCTACAGAGCAAGAGAGATGTTGAGGAAAAATATAAGAAAGGAGGACCTGCTTGCATGAGTAATTATAATGAATACTTGTCTGATGAAGAGCTTAACAAGCTTATCACGGAAATAGAAGAGGAAGGCGAAAAGGTTGCTCCTTGCAGTATTGAAGAGTCAGTACTTGTGTACGTGGATAAAAGGAACAACAAAAAGAGTGAAAAGATAAGCTATTATATCTATTGCGCAAAAGTAGTGGCTTCAATGGCTGCCGCAGTTTTTATTTTAGTTCTTTTGCCTGTGGTTAAAGGAAATAATCATAGTATTCCGGCTAAAGAAGAGGTGGTAGTACAAGAAGAACCCCTTAGCAAGGAAGAGCTTCTTTCAAAGGAATATACAGGCAAAAAAGATGAAGTGTTAAATAGACCGACGGGGCGTGAGCGTATTGAAAGGCTACAGTCGGAATTGCAGTCAAAGATAGAAGAGTTGTATCAGTAAATAGGAGGATTTAAAAATGGAGATTAAGAAAAAGAACGGCTTTTTTACATTTATATTTTCTTTTGTTCCCGGAGCAGTTGAGATGTATATGGGACTTATGAAGAGCGGATTTAGTATATTGTTGATTTTTGCGACATCTATTGTGCTTTCCAGCTTCTTGCCGGGACTTCTTGAGGGCTTTTTTATAGCTTTCGCAATAGTGACTTGGATATATGCCTTTTTTCATGGTTGGAATATCTATTCTCAGAGTCCGGAGCGTTTAGCTCAGATGGAAGATGGATATATCTGGAAAGATTTTGTAGATGAAAGGAAAAGTTCTATTCCTGATGGCTTTGTGAAAAAGGCTGCTCCTATAGCTCTTATAGTATTAGGCGCATCAGCAATATGGAATTATGTTTCCGGAATTCTGATCAGACAGATTCCTGATGAATATTGGAATGATCTGTACCTTCCTATAAGGGAACTGCCTCAGCTTGTGATCGCAATACTATTTGTAGTTATCGGCGTTAAACTTATCAAGGGCAGAAAAAAGAAGTTTGAGGAGGAAACTGTAGAAAATACTACATTGATCGCTGAGCAAACTAAGGAGGGCTAAATGGAAAAGAGCGTGAGGGTGCACAGAGTCGGCACCATAACAACAGGAATATGTTTAATAAGCTTTGGAAATGCGTTTTTGGCGCATATGTTTCTGGGAAAGATCAGTTATGAATTCATTTTCCATATGTGGCCGCTTATCTTAATAGGACTTGGGATTGAACTTATGATATCCAATTTCACAGGAGAAAAGCTTGTCTATGACAAAGGGGCAATATTTCTTGTGATTGTCATGGTTTTCTTCGCTATGGGAATGGCGTTTATGGAACGCTTTATGTTGATTTAAAATAAATATGTTTTGATTTATCAGGGGATTTTTAATGATAAAAAAGAACGGAGTTGAGGGGATTTGAACCCCTGCGCCGGCAAAACCGACCTACCGGATTTCGAATCCGGACCCTTCAACCACTTGGGTACAACTCCTAACGCTTTGGGTTTTCCAAAGCGTTTTTTATTATACTTTTTTATAAAGTTCACGTCAATGCGTATTACTTGGCAGTACAGCCATTCTTTTGTATAATTGTTAGTAGTGTGTGTTTTAATAAAAAAGGAATCCAAAGGAGGACTTTTCACATGATGAGAATAGGTATGCTGACCAGTGGCGGCGATTGTCAGGCGTTAAATGCAGCTATGCGAGCTGTAGTTAAATGCATTGCGAACAGCGGCGAAGAAGTTGAATTTTATGGCTTTTTGAATGGTTACAGAGGGCTTATCTACAGCGATTTCCGCATGCTGACATCTCATGATTTTTCGGGAATTCTTACCAAGGGCGGAACAATCCTTGGAAGCTCCAGAACTCCTTTTAAGACCATCAAAGAACCTGATGAAAATGGTCTGGACAAGGTCGAGGCTATGAAGCAGAACTATTACAAGCTCAAGCTTGACTGCCTTGTGGTTCTTGGAGGTAACGGTTCTCAGAAGACAGCCAATCTGCTTTCTCAGGAGGGACTTAATATAGTATCTCTTCCCAAGACCATTGATAACGATCTGTGGGGAACAGATATGACATTTGGTTTCCAGAGTGCTGTGGATGTAGCTACGGGAGTGATAGATAACATACATACTACGGCTGATTCTCATGGACGAGTTTTCATCATTGAAGTTATGGGACACAAGGTTGGATGGCTTACGCTAAACGCCGGTATTGCGGGTGGAGCAGATGTAATTCTTATCCCTGAGATTCCATATGATATAGACAAGGTGTGCGAAGCTATTGAGGGAAGAGACCGAAGAGGCAGCAGATTTACGATCATAGCTGTTGCGGAAGGTGCTATTTCCAAGAAGGATGCTAAGCTTTCCAAGAAAGAGTATAAGGAGAAATTGGAGAAATCCAAATATCCTTCTGTTTCTTATGAGATTGCAGAAGCTATTCAGAAGCGCACAGGACACGAAGTGAGAGTTACGGTTCCGGGACACATGCAAAGAGGTGGAGCGCCGGATCCTTATGACAGAGTCTTTGCATCAAGACTCGGGGCAGAAGCAGGTCGTCTTATTCTCAAAAAAGAGTATGGCTTCATGGTTGCCTATAAGAACAGAGAGATTGTAAAGGTGCCTCTTAGCGAGATCGCAGGCAAGCTTAAATCTGTTTCTCCTGATGCAAGTATTATCAAAGAAGCCAAGATGCTTGGTGTATGCTTTGGGGATTGACGCATACATCTAAACGGGTTTTGGTGGCGGAGTATTTTTCCAGATGAGTTATGTAGCTTTATACAGAAAGTTCAGGCCTCCTGTTTTCGAGGACGTTAAGGGCCAGGACCATATAATAACCACTTTAAAAAATCAAATTAAATCTAACAGAGTCGGACATGCTTACCTGTTTTGCGGAACGCGCGGAACAGGTAAGACTTCTGTTGCCAAGATTCTGGCAAGAGCAGTTAACTGTGAACATCCGGTTGACGGAAGCCCTTGTGGCGAATGTGAGATGTGCAAGTCTATTGCCGCCGGCAACAGCATGAATGTTATCGAGATAGACGCCGCATCCAACAACGGTGTAGATAATATCCGTGAGATTATTGATGAGGTGTCGTATTCCCCTACAAAAGGAAAGCGCAAAGTATATATCATCGACGAGGTGCATATGCTATCCGCCGGTGCTTTTAATGCGCTTTTAAAGACTTTGGAAGAACCTCCGGAATACGTTATGTTTATTTTGGCTACAACGGAAGTGCAGAAGATTCCCATAACGATTCTCTCAAGGTGCCAGAGATATGATTTCCACAGGATCACTATAGATACCATAGAAGGAAGACTTCGAGAAGTTGTTGACGCCGAGGGAATACAGGTTGAGGAGAAAGCACTTAGATATATCGCTAAGACTGCTGATGGTTCGATGAGAGATTCTCTTAGTCTTCTTGACCAGTGCGTAGCATTTAATTACGGAGAGGAACTTACATATGACAAGGTGCTCAATGTGCTTGGAGCCGTTGACACAGAGGTTTTTAGCAAGCTCTTTTCCGCATTATATAATCAGGATGCCAATTCTGCACTTACTGTGCTCTCCGATGTTGTTATACAGGGAAGGGAATTGGCGCAGTTTGTAAATGATTTTGTCTGGTATTTAAGAAACCTTATGCTTGTAAAAGCTTCGGATCAGATGGAGGATGTTGTGGATGTTTCGTCTGACAACCTTAAGGATCTAAAGCAGCAGGCAGAAGGAGCTGAGACAGATACAATAATCAGATATATCCGTATTTTTTCGGAACTGTCTTCACAGCTAAGATATGCCACTCAGAAGCGTATATTGATAGAAATAACTCTTATCAAGATGTGCAAGCCTCAGATGGATGAGTCTGATGAATCTCTTGAGGACAGGATCAGAGTGCTTGAGCAGCATGATGAGGAAAATGGTAAGATTTTGGATGGTATCAGATCCGGGCAGGTTGCTGTTGCGGTTTCAGGTGCTGCGGCCCCCGGAGTTCAGGCGCAGCCTAAGGTTAAGAAAGTTCTTGACAGAGCAGTGCCGGAAGATATACAAAAGCTTGTGAAGGAATGGCCAAGGATTCTTGCAAGGATGGAGAATCCTATGAAGACATACATGCAAAGAGCAAGGCTCAGCCTTGGGAACAACGATGTTTTACAGATTGTCTTTGACAATAAGCAATTGGCAGATAAATACTCTGCCGGGCAGTCTGCGGAGGATCTTATGAATGTGCTTGAGCAAGCCTCAGGCAAGCATGTTGAATTTGAAACAAGATTTTTGGAACAACAACAGTCTTTTGAAGAGAACTACGTAAATTTACAGGCAATCAAATTTGATATTGTTACTGAAGATGAAGAAAAGGAGAACTAAGAATGGGAAGACGTGGTGGATTTCCCGGAGGCGGAATGCCGGGAAACATGAACAATTTGATGAAGCAGGCGCAGAGAATGCAGCGCCAGATGGAGGAAAGTCAGAAGGAACTTGAGACCAAGGAGTTTACTGCAAAGGCTGGCGGTGGTGCAGTTGAGGCCACTGTTCTTGGAAGCAAAACACTTAAGAGCGTTGTGATCTCACCTGAAGCGGTTGACCCCGATGATGTTGAGATGCTCCAGGACATGATTGTTGCTGCTGTTAACGAAGCAATGAAGCAGGCTGATGAAGCAAGCGGAGCAATGATCGGAAAGATGACAGGTGGCTTAGGCGGAGGATTTCCTTTCTAATGGATCTTTACAGCGGACATATTAACCGGCTGATCGATGAGCTGGCGGCTCTTCCGGGAATAGGAGGTAAGTCGGCCCAGAGGCTGGCTTTCTATATAATAAACCTGCCCAAAGACAGAGTTGCCAAATTGGCAGATTCTATTACCAGCGCAAGGGAGAATGTACATTACTGTAAGGTGTGTTGCACACTTACGGATGATGACGTCTGCCCTATCTGCAGTAATTCCGCAAGGGATCACAGTACGATCATGGTTGTAGAAAATGCTAGGGATTTAGCAGCATATGAGAAGACGGGTAAATATGACGGGGTATATCATGTTCTCCATGGGGCAATATCACCCATGTTGGGGATTGGCCCCGGAGATATCAGGCTAACCGAGCTGATGCAGAGGCTTCAGACTGAAGACATTAAAGAGGTTATAGTTGCTACCAATTCAAGTCTTGAGGGTGAGACCACGGCTATGTATATCAGCAAACTCATCAAACCGACAGGTATCAAGGTTACCAGGATCGCCAGTGGCGTTCCTGTGGGAGGAGACCTTGAGTATATAGATGAAGTTACACTTCTAAGGGCATTGGAAGGTAGAACGGAGCTTTGACACATTATTTTTATACCAAACGGAGGTTATTATTATGGCAGTAAGAAAAGAGCAAGTTGGGGTAACTCCACAGAACGAGACTATTTATGCGTTTCACATCACAAATGGCAATGATGCTGAAGCTGTAATACTTAATTATGGATGTATCATTAAGAACATTTTTGTAAAAGATAATAATGGCAACAAGGTGGACGTTGTTCTTGGATTCGATGATGTTACAGGATATTTTGAAAACAGCTGTTTCCTTGGAGCGGCAGTAGGACCTACAGCTAACAGAATCGCAAATGCGAAGTATAAGATTAATGGAAAAGAGTTTTCTCTTCCTGTTAACGACGGACCCAACAACCTTCACACAGATATGGATAAAGGATTCCACAAGAGAATCTGGGATGCAGAAGAGGGTGACAACTTTGTGAAGTTTACACTTAATTCAGCAGATGGTGATATGGGATTTTCAGGAAACAGAGTTTTCAATATCACATATACTTTTACGGATGATAATGCGCTTTCAATTCACTATCATGCAACAAGTGACGCGGATACTCTTATCAACATGACCAACCATTCATATTTCAACCTTGGCGGTCAGGCATCTGGGTCAATCCTTGATCATTCTCTTTTACTCAGTGCTTCTAACTATACACCTGTAATTGATTCTGCTGCTATACCTACAGGTGAGATTGCAACTGTTAAGGGAACTCCTTTTGATTTTACTCAGGAGAAGACAATAGGACAGGATATTAATGCTGATAACGAGCAGCTTAAGGCAGTTGGAGGATATGATCACAATTACGTTATTGATGAAGCGGACGGAACTATGAGAGCGTTTGCTACTTTGTCATCTTCCAAGACCGGTATATCAATGAAGTGCTTTACAGATCTTCCCGGAGTGCAGCTTTATGCCGGTAATTTCCTTTCAGCCAAGAATGCAAAGGGCGGAATTGAGTACAAGGCAAGAGATGGTGTTTGTCTTGAAACCCAGTTCTATCCTAATTCTATAAATGAAGCCGGATTCCCTGATCCTGTATTTGGTCCCGGCAAGGATTACGATACAACAACTATTTACCAGTTTGTTTGATGCTTGTATTGAGCGTTTAGAGGCTGGTTTTTTGGAGGCGAGAATTGGCAGAAGTACGTGATTTTAGTACATATGCGGGAAAAGTTAATAAAGCAGGTCTGCAGGATTCTTCCGATAGAGGGACTTCCTATAAGGAAAGGATAAGAAGCCATAAGCTTATTGTCTTTTTTAGAACAATAATCATAGTGGCGACTATATCACTGCTTACTTTTGTTATATATGTAAGCTGGAGAGATAAGGAATATTCTGAGGCGGTATATTCCAAGGGCGCTCCAATAACAAACGGAAGCGACTCCAAGATTATCGGCTTGGGCGGATGTATTGTTCAATATAGTAAAGACGGTGTCAGTTGCTTGGATGCAAACGGGCAGGCGCTATGGAATCAGACCTATGAGATGCAGAGTCCGATAGCAAGGACGTGTGGAAATGCCATAGCGATAGGTGATTACAACGGACATAATATCTATGTCAATAATGTAAACGGAGCACTGGGTGAGGTGGAGACCAATCTTCCTATAAGAGATTTTTGTGTATCCTCTCAAGGCGTAGTTGCAGCTGTTTTGGACGGAACCAATGTCACATGGATCTACTTATATGACGCGCAAGGCAATGTTCTTGCCAACTCTAAGACAACAATGAAGGACAGCGGATATCCTCTTAGCATAAGCATTTCGCCTAACGGAGAACTGGCATGCGTTTCTTATCTGTATCCAAAAGACGGAGTGGTTAAGACCAGTGTGGCTTTCTTTAACTTTGGGTCGGTAGGACAGAATGCAATAGATAACTATGTCAGTGGATATGATTATCCCGGAGTTGTTGTTCCGTATGTGCAGTTTATGACAGCAGATAAACTCTTTGCAGTATCGGATGATAGAGTGATGTTTTTTAGCGGCGCAGAGAAGCCTGTGAGCCTGACGGAGAACTTCACCGGAGATGATGAGGTTAGATCGGTATACTATAATGAAAATTATGTTGGATTGGTATTTTCAAACAATACTACCGACGGGGCCTATAGACTACAGGTTTATAACACATCCGGAAATCTGGTGCTTACGACTTATTTTGATATTGAGTATTCAGAGATTATATTCAGCAACAAACAGATTGTAATATACAATGAGGATGAATTAATCTTAAAGGATATGAACGGACATATTAAATATCAGGGTGCTTTTGAGAATCCGGTGAGAACAGTTGTGCCTACGGATACAATGAGTAAATTTATCCTTGCTACTAAGACAAGCGCAGATACATTGATTCTTAAATAAGGAGACAGTCATGAATTTAGATATCTCACAAGTGGTGATAACGACAGTTGTCGTTTGCCTGTTTTTGTGGAGAATGTCGTATGGCGCCAACAATGGCCTGTTTGCGGAAGCGGCGGGCCTTGTTTCTGTTTTGGCGGCATTTATTTCCATATATTACGTAATGAAGATAGCCGGAGATGTTATAAATGCCAATTTTGGTACGGTTATCACAAAGATAGGATATTTGGTGGTGGCGTTCTTAATATATGGCGTCATGAAGGCCATAGGAGAAGCGTTTTCCAAGGTAAAAGAAGTTCCCGTTTTAAGCGGCATCAATAGACTTTTTGGAGCTGTTTTTGGCGCAGCGGAGGCTTTTTTGATAATTTATCTTGTTCAGTTTATTACAAAAATAGAGTTGCTTGACACGTTCAAAACCGTGTGTTTAAGCGTGTTTGAGCACATTCAGAAAACTTTTATAAAATAATAAAAAAAGTTATTGACACAGGTATAACCCTGTGATATTCTAAATAAGCTGTCGCTGAGGACAGCGCAGCACAGTACCTTGACAAATAAACAGTAATGCAACCCTGAAAGATTCCAAGAGAATAATTCAGAACAAAATAGTAAATTAACGGACAGAACAAAAGCCAAGCTTGAGTTCTGGCCAGATCAAACTTTTAAACGTGAGAGTTCGATCCTGGCTCAGGATGAACGCTGGCGGCGTGCCTAACACATGCAAGTCGAACGGAGATTTAACGCTGACGAGACT
>JAEEXE010000026.1 GCA_016291375.1 Butyrivibrio sp. | reverse complement strand
TGGTAGACTACTACACCAAAAGGTGTGTTACTTGTTAAGTTGATTGAACCGCCGTGTACCGAACGGTACGCACGGTGGTGTGAGAGGTCGGAATTTCTCAATTAAGAGAAATTCCTCCTACTCGATTTGCACAAGACCGGCAAGCGAATGGATTCCAGTAGTGGTCAGACTACTCGATTATGATAGAAAATGTTATAATTTTCATAGTCATCTCTTATGATGAAAGGAGGGTCTATGGAGGAAGAGGTAAGAAAACTAAAAGAGCTTATAGATGGATCTGATAATATAGTTTTCTTTGGTGGTGCCGGTGTTTCTACTGAAAGCGGCGTACCTGATTTTAGAAGCGAGGATGGTTTATATCATCAGAAGTATAAGTATCCACCGGAGCAGATTCTAAGTCATACTTTTTATGAACGTATGCCTGAAGAATTTTTTAGATTTTATAGGGATAAACTTTTGATTACCGGTGTTAAACCTAATAAAGCACATCTTAAGCTTGCAGAGCTTGAAAAAAAGGGTAAATTAAAGGCTGTGATAACTCAAAACATAGATGGGTTACATCAAGCTGCCGGAAGCGAGAAAGTTCTTGAATTACATGGCAGTGTACATAGGAACTATTGTGAAAGATGTCATAAGTTCTATGGTTTTGATTTTATGGTTAATTATGACGGTATTCCTACCTGTGAATGCGGTGGAAGAGTTAAACCCGATGTTGTCTTATATGAAGAAGGCCTTGATATGCAGGTTATAGAAGAGTCTGTTAATTATATAAGAAATGCGGATGTACTTATTATAGGTGGCACTTCATTGGCTGTTTATCCTGCAGCCGGACTTATAGATTATTATAGTGGTAATAAGCTTGTATTGATCAATAAGTCTGCAACGCCTAGGGATAATCAGGCAGATTTGGTAGTGCAGGGTCCCATAGGGGAGATTTTGGATCAGATTTAATGGATATTCAAGTAGGAAATATAATTAAATTAAAAAAACAACATCCTTGCGGTAGCTTTGAATGGGAAGTTTTGCGAGTTGGAGCAGATTTTAGACTTAAATGTCTTGGCTGTGGTCATCAGATAATGGTATCCAGGAAAAATGTTGAGAAAAACATCAGAGGGATACGATAAAATGCTTGCATTAATTATAGGGATATGATAACATATCATCCTGTGATAAATTCCTTGCTGCTTGACTGATACAAGTAGCCAGAGACCAAAAGGAGGTAACAAATAGCATGAACAAATACGAATTAGCCGTTGTTGTTAGTGCAAAGATCGAGGACGATGCCAGAACAGCCCTCATCGAGAAGGTTAAGAAGACTATCGAGAAGCATGGTGGTCAGATTACCAACGTTGATGATTGGGGTAAGAAGAAGCTCGCTTATGAGATCGAGAAGATGACAGAAGGCTTCTACTATTTCATCCAGTTCGATGGTGAGTCAACAACTCCAGCAGAGATTGAGACTCGCATGCGTATCATGGACGGCGTCATCAGATATTTATGCGTTAAGAACGAGGCTTAAATACAAGAGGACGAAAATATGAATAAAGTTATACTAGTGGGACGTTTGACAAGAGACCCTGATGTTAGATATTCACAGGGAGAAACAGCAACAGCAGTCGCAAGATATACTCTTGCTGTTGACAGAAGATTTGCAAGAAGAGACCAGCAGGATGCTCAGACAGCTGATTTTATCAGTATTGTTGCATTTGGAAGATCTGGTGAGTTTGCAGAGAAGTATCTTAAGAAGGGCACTAAGGTTATCGTAACAGGACGCATCCAGACAGGTAGCTATACCAACAAGGATGGCGTTAAGGTATACACAACTGATGTAGTTGCGGAGGACCAGGAGTTTGCTGAATCCAAGAACGCATCTTCCAGTAATGGTGGATCATTTGATTCTGATTTTTCAGCTGAAGCACCGGCTCCTGCTGCAGCAAGCGATGGCTTCATGAATATTCCTGATGGAATTGATGAGGAGCTGCCGTTTAACTGATTCGAGGATATTGCTTTGGCATGACCATCACAGTTATGTAAGCGTTATCCGTAGTTAAGGAGGAATAAACAATGGCTTTCACAAAGTCTGAGAAATCCGATGCTCCTGTAAGGAGAAAGGGTGGAATGCACAGAAGAAAGAAAGTTTGCGTATTCTGTGGCAAAGATAATGTTATTGATTATAAGGATGTAGCTAAGCTTAAGAAGTTCGTTTCTGAGAGCGGCAAGATTCTTCCCAGAAGAATCACAGGTAACTGCGCTAAGCACCAGAGAGAGCTTACATCTGCTATCAAGAGAGCAAGACATCTTGCACTTATGCCTTACGTAGCTGAGTAATTAGCAGTTATATTAAAAAATTTAGACACTTTTTAGAAAATATTCTAAAAAGTGTCTTTTTTTGTGCTGTAAAATGGTGATAGCATTAATTGACAATAATTTAGCAATAATCTGTATAGTAAAAGGAGCTGAAATATTTTATCGTACAATACGATGCAAACAAGCAAAGGAGAGGTAAGTATGAACCATAAAGAATTAACAGACGAGTACTTAGCCAAAATGGACGCCTATTGGCGTGCGACTAACTATCTCGCTGCAGCACAGTTATATCTTCTTGAGAACCCACTTCTTCGTGAGCCTCTTAAGAAGGAACATATTAAGAAGAAAATCGTTGGACACTGGGGTACAGTTCCCGGACAGAACTTTATCTATGTACATCTCAACCGTGTCATCAATAAGTATGATCAGGATATGATCCTTATTTCTGGTCCCGGTCACGGCGGGAACTTCTTCGTAGCCAATACATATCTTGAGGGATCTTATAGTGAAGTATATCCAAATGTAAGCCGTGACATGGATGGTTTACAGAAGCTTTGTAAGCAGTTCTCATTCCCCGGCGGTATCTCAAGCCACGTAGCTCCCGAGACTCCCGGTTCTATTCATGAGGGTGGTGAGCTTGGTTACTCTATTGCACATGCTTTTGGTGCAGTATTTGACAACCCTGATCTTATAGCTACATGTGTAGTAGGTGATGGTGAGGCAGAAACAGGACCTCTTGCAACATCATGGCAGTCAAACAAATTCCTTAATCCTGTTTCTGATGGAGCAGTTCTTCCTATTCTTCATCTTAACGGCTTTAAGATTTCAAATCCTACAATTCTTGCTCGCCTTTCACATGAAGAGCTTGAGTCATTCTTCACAGGTATGGGATGGAAGCCTTACTTTGTAGAAGGTTCAGATCCTAAGGAAATGCACCGCAAGATGGCTGAGACTCTTGATAAGGCTATGGATGAGATCAAGGCAATTCAGAATAAGGCAAGAACAACAGGCGATTCTACAAGACCTGTATGGCCTATGATCGTTCTTCGTACACCTAAGGGATGGACTGGTCCTAAGGTTGTAGACGGAAATAAGATTGAGGGATCTTTCCAGGCACATCAGGTTCCCGTAATGATGGATAAGCCTGAGCACCTTCAGATCCTTAAGGATTGGCTTGAGAGCTATCATCCTGAGGAGCTCTTTGATAAGAACGGACGTCTTATTCCTGAGCTTGAAGAACTTGCACCTAAGGGAGACAAGCGTATCGGTGCTAACCCTCATGCAAATGGAGGTAAGCTTCTTCATGACCTTAGACTTCCTGATTTCCGTGATTATGCTATCGATGTTCCTACTCCCGGTTCTGTTGAGAAGCAGGATATGATCGAGCTTGGCGGATACATCAGAGACGTATTCAAACTCAATGATGATCAGAAGAACTTCCGTATCTTTGGACCTGATGAGACAATGTCTAACCGTCTTAATAAGGTATTTGAAGTAACAAACCGTGATTGGAACAATGCTATCGACAAGGATACAGATCAGTTCCTTGCTTCTGACGGACGAGTAATGGATTCAATGCTTTCTGAGCATATGTGCGAAGGATGGCTTGAGGGATACCTTCTTACAGGTAGACATGGATTCTTTGCAAGTTACGAAGCATTCATTCGTATCATAGATTCAATGGCAGCGCAGCATGCTAAGTGGCTTAAGGTTTGCAATGGTCTTTCATGGAGACGTCCTATTGCATCTCTTAACCTTCTTCTTACATCAAATGTATGGCAGCAGGATCACAACGGATTCACACATCAGGATCCCGGATTCCTTGACCATATTTCAAATAAGAAGGCAGACGTTGTAAGACTTTATCTTCCACCCGATGCTAACTGCTTGCTCTCAACAATGGATCATTGCCTTAAGAGTAAGAACTATGTAAATGCTATCGTTGCAAGTAAGCATCCCAGACCTCAGTGGCTCACAATGGAGCAGGCTGTTAAGCACTGTACACAGGGTATTGGTATTTGGGATTGGGCTTCAACAGATACAGGTGAAGAGCCCGATATCGTACTTGCTTGCTGTGGTGATACACCTACACTTGAGGCTCTTGCTGCAGTTGATATTCTTCATAAGGAGATGCCTGAGATCAAGGTTCGTTTTGTCAACGTAGTTGACCTTATGAAGATGGAGCCCAAGAATAAGCATCCTCACGGACTTTCTGATGTGGAGTACGATACTATCTTTACAAAAGATAAGCCTATTGTATTTGCATTCCATGGATATCCTACTCTTATCCATGAGCTTACATATACAAGAACAAACAGAAATATCCATGTATATGGTTATCATGAGGAAGGAACAATCACAACTCCTTTTGATATGAGAGTTCAGAACAAGATCGACCGTTTCAATCTTGTTATCGCAATGCTCAACAATATGCCTCAGCTTGGCAATAAGGGAGCATTCCTTATCCAGAAGATGAAGGATAAGCTCGTTGAGCACAAGGCTTACATTCACGATGTAGGTGTTGATATGCCTGAAGTTGCTGAGTGGAAGTGGACAGGCGTTAAGTAATATTGCGCACAAAAATATGAAATAGATTTAGCGGGGCATCTGCGAATATTTTCGTAGAAGCCTCGCTTTATGTTATAATAAAACTTGGAATGTCCATTGGACAGGAAGAGGACCAAGTAATGTCAAATAAGAACAGAATCAAACTTAAAGGTAAACTAAAATCTTATCTAAGGATTTTCTCATATTTAGGAATCTTACTGGCACTTGTCAACATCGCTGTATTTACTATGGATCTGGCTGCAGGCTTTATATTGCTGGCATTTACAGCTTTGTATTTCATCGCCATCGTTTATCTGAATTTTTATAATAAGCCCATTATTATGAATGAGCTGGTAAGCTTTGCTACGGAATATGGTCAGATTCAAAAGAGACTTCTTAGAGAGCTGGATCTTCCACATGCCGTTTTGGATGATTCGGGCAAATTTGTTTGGACAAACCTTGCTTTCGAGCGAATAGTACATCAGGAGAAGGGGTTTAAAAAGACTATCTTTTCTCTTTTCCCTTCTATAACAGCAGATAAATTCCCGCATGGAAACGAAGAAGTTTCCTATAAGCTGGATTATGAAGACAGTAATTATACCATCAAGCTTAAGAGAATATCTTTAAGAGAGATGGCAATGAACAGTGATATTATCGATGAAGAGGACTATGAGGGCAGCCTTATCGCGATTTACTTGTACGATGAGACAGCACTTCGACTTGCCATTCAAGAAGTTGACAATCAGTCTTTGGCAGCAGGTCTTATTTATCTTGATAACTACGATGAGGCGCTTGATAGTGTCGAGGAAGTTAGAAGATCTCTTTTGACTGCTCTTATAGATAGAAAGATTAATAAGTATATAGCTTCTTGTAACGGAATTGCCAAGAAGATAGAAAAAGATAAATACTTTGTTGTTATGCCTAAGAAGTCATGTGAGATTCTTACAGAGCAGCGTTTTGATATTCTGGAGGATGTTAAGACTGTAAATATCGGTAATGAGATGGCGGTTACGCTTAGTATTGGAATAGGTATAAATGGTCTTTCTTATGCTCAGAATTATGAGTTTGCAAGAAATGCCATCGATTTGGCACTTGGTAGAGGCGGTGATCAGGCCGTAGTTAAGAGCGCAGATAATATCTCATACTATGGTGGAAAGAGCCAGCAGATTGAGAAGAGTACCAGAGTTAAGGCAAGAGTTAAAGCACATGCCCTTCGAGAGATTATATCCGGAAAAGATTCCGTTATTGTTATGGGACACAGAATGGGTGATGTGGATAGCTTTGGCGCATCTGTTGGTATATATAGGATAGCCAAGACTTTGGATAGAAAATGCCACATTGTACTTAATGATGTGACTGCTTCCATGGCACCGCTCGTAGATCTTTTCAGAAGTAATCCTGATTATGAAGATGATATGATAATTACCAACCAGCAAGCAATAGATATTGCAGGTAGCAATACTGTGCTTGTAGTTGTTGATGTTAATAAACCCAGTATTACAGAGTGCCCTGAGCTTTTAAGATTCTGTAAGACAATAGTTGTGCTTGATCATCATAGACAAGGCACAGAGGTTATCGAGAATGCTACTTTGTCGTATGTAGAGCCCTATGCATCATCTGCGTGCGAGATGGTATCTGAGATTCTTCAGTATATTGGGGAGAACGTTAAGATCCATAATGAAGAAGCAGACAGCTTATATTCCGGAATGGTCGTAGATACTAATAATTTCATGAATAAGACCGGTGTCAGAACCTTTGAGGCGGCAGCTTTCCTTAGAAGAAACGGTGCCGATGTCACAAGGGTACGCAAGCTCTTTAGAGAGGACGCCAGCGAATATAAAGCAAAGGCTGATGCAGTTGGTCAGGCAGAGATTTATCGTGACAGATATGCTATTTCAGTTCTTAGGACAGGAGATGTTGAGAGTCCTACAATTATAGGTGCTCAGGCTGCAAATGAGCTTCTTAATATTAAAGGAGTCAGAGCAAGCTTTGTATGTACCGAATATCAGAATCAGGTGTATGTAAGTGCCAGATCTATTGATGAGGTCAATGTTCAGGTCATCATGGAGAGAATGGGTGGCGGTGGCCATATGAGCTCAGCAGGAACCCAGATGCAGGATGTATCTGTTGAAGAGGCTATAGAAGTCGTTAAGCGTACGATTGACGATATGATAGAAGAAGGAGAGTTATCATAAATGCAGGTAATATTACTAGAAGATGTAAAGAGCCTTGGAAAGAAAGGGGAAGTTGTCAAAGTAAGTGACGGATATGCCAAAAACTTTGTCATTCCCAAGAAGCTTGGAGTAGAGGCTACACAGAAGAACTTGAATGAACTTAAAAACCAGCAGAAGAGAGATTCAATAGTTGCAAAGCAGCAGCTTGATGCAGCAAAGGAATACGGAGAGAAGATCAGTAAAGAAACAATACAGCTGACAATGAAAGCCGGTGAGGGCGGAAGAGTATTCGGCTCTGTATCTTCAAAAGAGATAGTAACTGCTGCGAAGGAGCAGTTTGGATTTGATATAGATAAAAAGAAACTTAGCATGCCGGAACCGATCAAATCTTTTGGAACATACGAGATTCCGGTTAAGTTACATCCACAGGTTACCACTACAATAAAGGTTTGCGTAAAGGAACAATAAAAGATGGCAGATGAAACCCCTATAAAGCGCGTTTCTCCCAACAGCTTGGAGGCTGAACAGTCCGTTGTCGGTGCTATGCTGATGGATAAAGAGGCGATAGAAATTGCATCCGAAATCATATTCCCGGAGGATTTTTACAATAAACAGCTGGGTACAATATTTGAGACAATGGTGGAACTCAATAAAGAGGGAAGCGCAGTCGATTTTGTCACCTTGCAGAACCGCCTTAGGGAAAAGAATGTGCCGCCGCAGGTTAGCAGTGCTGAATACATAGGAGAACTTGTTTCGGCTGTTCCGACTTCAGCCAACATCAAGTACTATGCTCAGATTGTTGCGGATAAATCAACGCTCCGAAAGCTTATTCACGTAAGTGAGGATACTATCAATACCTGTTATTCAGGTGGAGAAGATATGGAGGGTATTCTTAACGACGTTGAAAAGAGCGTGTTTAAGATTACTCAGAAAAGAAATATAGGAGAATTTGTTTCGATCGATCAGATCGTAATGAATGCTCTTAACAGAATAGAAAAAGCCAGCAAGATGAAAGGCAATGTGACGGGACTTTCAACAGGATTTTTGGATCTGGATTACAGTACAGCGGGATTCCAGCCATCTGACCTTATCCTTATCGCTGCCCGTCCTTCAATGGGTAAGACTGCCTTTGTTCTTAATATTGCAGAACATATGGCTTTTCATGATGACAAATGCGTTGCTATTTTTTCTTTGGAAATGTCCAAGGAACAGCTCGTAAACAGACTTCTTGCCATGGAATCTCATGTAGATTCTCAGCATATCAGAACAGGTAACATGTCAGATATGGACTGGGAAAAACTTATTGAGAGTGCGGATGTTGTGGGCAGTTCCAAGCTTATTATTGATGACACTCCGGGTATTTCAATTCAGGAGCTTCGCTCAAAGTGCAGAAAATATAAGATGGAGCACGACCTTCAGATAATCATGATCGACTATCTTCAGCTTATGACCGGTGGATCAGGCAGAAGTTCCGAATCAAGGCAGCAGGAGATTTCAGATATTTCCAGATCACTTAAGGCTCTTGCCAGAGAGCTTAATGTTCCTGTAGTAGCACTTTCTCAGCTATCTCGTGCGGTTGAGCAAAGACCTGATCACAGGCCTATGTTGTCCGATCTTCGAGAATCCGGAGCTATCGAGCAGGATGCTGACATGGTAATGTTCATCTACAGAGATGACTATTACAATAAAGATACTGAGAAGAAGGGCATTGCAGATATAATCATAGCCAAGCAAAGAAATGGCCCGATCGGAACAGTGGATCTATTGTGGCTCCCTGAATTTACGAAGTTTGCAAACTTGGAGAAAGGTCACTAACCAGGGCTAAAACCAAGCTGAGCACTCGAAAATGCTATGCATTTCCTCGTTCATTCGACTGCGCCAAATATGAAAATAAAAAAGAGCATTTTTCCAAGTAAACTTGGAAAATGCTCTTTGTTTATTTTCTTGCTTGTCTTTAGCCCTGAGTGATAGCACCTACAGGGCACTGAGCTGCACATGATCCGCAGTCGATGCATGTGTTAGCGTCGATAACGAACTGTGAGTCTCCCTGAGAAATAGCTGATACAGGACACTGAGCTGCACATGATCCGCAGCTGATGCAACCATCACTTATAACGTATGCCATAATTAATCTCCTTCCATAATCTGGTTCATAATATACTGTGTATCACCAAGCAGACTGGCTTTGCCGTTACCAATCTTAGATACATGATAATGATATAATAAGAATATTTTTTTAGCAATAGCATAAACGAAAACTTTTATCAGATGAAAACGTTAAAAAAATATAAATTGACAGATAATTGCGATAAACACGCTACTTTGAATAAGTTGCTCTAAAGCCGCATAAAAGCCCAATTACATTGACATGCAGTACATTAAAATGATACTATTGGAATTGGCAGAATACGAGTAAAAATCTATCCGTCACATCTGTTTCAATGGGAGAAACAGTGTGAACGGTGTTTTTGCGCTATTTCAAAGATTATCTATACAATTTAATATTGCAGCCAAAATTATTCCAAAATAGAAGGTAGGAGGAAACCAAATGGCAAGAAACATGAAAACCATGGACGGTAACGAGGCAGCAGCATATGCTTCATATGCGTTTACCGAAGTTGCAGCCATGTACCCAATCACACCCTCATCAGTAATGCCTGAGCATGTAGATGAGTGGGCAACTGCAGGCAAGAAGAACATCTTTGGACGTACTGTTCAGATTACAGAGATGCAGTCTGAGGCAGGTGCAGCCGGAGCAGTTCACGGCTCACTCGTTGTAGGTGCGCTTACATCTACATACACAGCTTCTCAGGGACTTCTTCTGATGATTCCCGACATCTATAAGGTTGCCGGTGAGAGACTCCCCGGAGTATTTAACGTATCAGCTCGTTGTGTAGCTTCACACGCGCTCAACATTTTTGGAGACCACTCTGACGTTTATGCTTGTCGTCAGACAGGTGCTGCAATGCTTTGCGATTCAAGTGTACAGGAAGTTATGGACTTAACACCTGTTGCTTATTGCGCAGCTATCGAAGGACGTATTCCTTTCATTAACTTCTTTGATGGATTCCGTACATCCCATGAGATTCAGAAGATCGAGGTTTGGGACTACAAGGATCTTGATGAGATGGTAAATCATGAGGCAATAGATGCATTCAAGGCTAATGCTTTGAATCCTAATCATCCTTGCCAGATGGGTTCAGCTCAGAATCCTGACATTTTCTTCCAGACAAGAGAAGCTTGTAACACAGGCTATAATGAACTTCCTGACATTGTACAGAAGTACATGGACAAGGTTAACGCTAAGATCGGTACAGATTATAAGCTCTTTAACTACTATGGAGATCCCAATGCTGAAGTAGTTATCGTTGCTATGGGTTCTGTAAACGATACTATTGAAGAGACAATAGATTACCTTGAGAAGCAGGGCAAGAAGGTCGGCGTTGTTAAGGTAAGACTTTTCAGACCTTTCTCAGCAAAAGCTCTTGTAGCTGCTATTCCTGATTCTGTTAAGAGAATCCAGGTTCTTGACAGAACAAAGGAGCCCGGATCATATCGTGAGCCTCTTGCTCTTGATGTTATCGCAGCTCTTAAGGGAACAAAGTTTGAGAGCGTTCCTGTATATTGCGGACGTTACGGACTTGGTTCAAAAGATACAACTCCTGCACAGATCGTTGCAGTATTTGAGAATACAGAAAAAGAAGAGTTCACAATCGGTATCGAGGATGATGTTACTAACCTTTCTCTTAAGGTTGGAGCTCCTTTGGTTACAACTCCCGAGGGAACAACAAACTGTAAGTTCTGGGGACTTGGTGCTGACGGTACTGTTGGTGCTAACAAGAACTCTATCAAGATCATCGGTGATAACACTGATATGTATGCTCAGGCATACTTTGATTATGACTCTAAGAAGTCAGGTGGTGTTACAATGTCTCACCTTAGATTTGGTAAGACTCCTATCAAGTCTACATACCTTATCAAGAAGGCAGATTTCGTAGCTTGCCACAATCCTTCATATATCCGCAAGTTCAATATGGTTCAGGAAATTGTGGACGGAGGATCATTCCTTCTTAACTGCCCTTGGACAGTAGAGCAGCTTGAGACTGAGATACCCGGACAGGTTAAGAAGTTTATGTATGACCACAAGATCAACTTCTATATCATGAACGGTTCTAAGATCGGTGTTGAAGTTGGTATGGGACCTACAAGAATTAACACAATTCTTCAGTCAGCATTCTTTAATATCACAAAGATCATTCCTGAAGAGGATGCGATCAAGTTCATGAAGGACGCTGCTCAGAAGACATACGGACGTAAGGGTGAAGATGTTGTTAAGAAGAACTGGGCTGCTATCGATGCAGGTGCAGATCCTAAGAACCTTATTAAGGTTGAAATCCCTGAGTCTTGGAAGGATGCTAAGGATGAAGGCCTTGACTTCAAGAAAGCAGAGGGATCCAGAAAGGACGTTATCGACTTCGTTAATAACATCCAGACTAAGGTTAACGCTCAGGAAGGTAACAACCTTAAGGTATCTGATTGTCTTCCTTACGTTGATGGTGCAACACCTTCAGGATCAGCTGCTTACGAGAAGAGAGGTATTGCAGTTAACGTTCCTAAGTGGGATGCTACAAAGTGCGTAGAGTGTGGATTCTGTTCACTTGTTTGTCCTCACGCTGCTATCCGTACAGTTGCTCTTACAGACGACGAAGTTGCTAAGGCACCTGAAGGACTTCAGACTAAGGATGTTAACGGTGTACCCGGATACAAGTTCTCAGTTGTTATCTCTGCCCTTGACTGTACAGGTTGCGGATCTTGCGCTAATGTCTGCGTAGGAAACAAGGCAGGCGAGACTCTTAAGATGGGCGCTATCGCAGATAATAAGGATGAGCAGAAGTACTTCGATTATGCTGTTACTCTTCCTGAGAAGACAGAAGTTATCGAGAAGCTTAAAGAAACAACAATCAGAGGATCTCAGTTCAAGCAGCCTCTCCTTGAGTTCTCAGGAGCTTGTGCAGGTTGTGGTGAGACACCTTATGTTAAACTTGTTACTCAGTTGTTCGGTGACAGAATGTATGTTGCTAACGCAACAGGATGTACCTCTATCTGGGGTAACTCTTCACCTTCAACACCTTACACAGTAAATGCCAAGGGACATGGCCCTGCATGGGATAACTCATTGTTCGAGGATAACGCTGAGTTTGGTATGGGTATGGTACTTGCTCAGAACGCACTTCGTGATGCGATCAAGGAGCAGGTTGAGGCAGTTGTAGCTGCAGGCGGAGCTGCAAAGGATGCTGCTCAGAAGTGGCTTGATACATTCAGTAACGGTGCTGAGAACACAGCTGCTACAGATGCACTTATCGAAGCACTTAAGGGCGACAGCTCAGATGCTGCTAAGTACATCATTAAGAATAAAGACTTTGCTGCTAAGAAGTCACAGTGGATCTTTGGTGGTGACGGATGGGCATTCGATATCGGATTCGGTGGTCTCGATCATGTACTTGCTTCCGGTAAGGATGTAAACGTTCTCGTTGTTAACACTGAGGTTTACTCAAATACAGGCGGACAGTCATCTAAGGCTACACCTACAGGTGCTGTTGCACAGTTTGCTGCAGGTGGTAAAGAGATCAAGCAGAAGGATCTTGCTTCTATCGCAATGAGCTATGGTTACGTATATGTAGCACAGATTGCTATGGGTGCTGATATGAACCAGACACTTAAAGCTATTGCAGAGGCTGAGGCTTATCCCGGACCTTCACTTATCATCGCATATGCGCCTTGTATCAACCAGGGTCTTAAGGCCGGCATGAACAAGGTTATGGATGAGGAGAAGAAGGCTGTAGCAACAGGATATTGGGATATGTTCAGATTCAATCCTCAGGCTGAGCAGAAGTTCACTCTTGATTCTAAGCCTGCAACAGAAGACTTCCAGAGCTTCCTTGATGGAGAGGTTAGATACCTTTCACTTAAGCTCAAGAATCCTGAGAGAGCTGCTAAGCTCAATGCTATGGCTGCTGAGCACGCTAAGGAGCACAGAGCTTATCTTGAAAAGCTTGTTACTCTTTACGGAGACAAATAATAAGTCATAAAAGCCAAAAGGCATAAAAAAGGGGCCGGTCCAAATGGACCGGCCTCTTATTAGTTTGATCAGTTTCATCAGATCTTAGCAAGAGTCTGTACAGCGTTATCTTTGATAACTACTTCATAATGCTCTGAAAGATATTGCTCTTCAGCAGTGCTTCCGAGCTCTGTCTTGCCATATTCTGTAAGAATTGAGCAGATATTTGCAAATACATTATCCTCGATCTCGCCCTGGTGAAGTATCAGATAATACTTACCCTTGACGTCATTCTTGTATAATGTATTCTCACCATTGAATTTCCTGCTTACTATTGAAGCGAACCTTGTAACTTCGTGCATGGAGTCAAAGGAAAAAATTCTGGAACCACGTCTTGCGGGCTGATTCTTTCTCTTTGCACCTGTTGTTTTCTCTTTTACCTTCTTAGCGTCTGCTGATGAACCGGCTAGTGAAGATTCGGTAAAATCGGACATGTTGCTGTGCTGCAATCTCTTGAAGAGGTTGGCAACGTCTTCATCCTCGTCATCTTCGTAGGAATCGTCATCATATTCGTCGTACTCGTCCTCATCCTCCTCGTCTTCTTCGTGAACAGAAGGAGCGAAGTTGGAATATCTGGTATCGAGTTCTTCCGGGTCATCAACCTTGGTAATAATAAGAACAATACATTCTGAATTAATAGGAATAGCCTCTATCATAAGAGGAGTATCCTCTGCATCGAATCCATATTCTAAATTAGCCTGCTGCATCATGTCGTGAAAAAGCTCCTTGGCTTTATCCGTTCCATATGCAAGCTCTGTAATCTTAAGATCACGCTTCGCAAGGTCATCTCTGGTAAGGGTGCATCTGATCTGATGGTCATTGACTTTTTCAATTTTCATGATGCTCACCTCCTGACTTTGGAATAAATAGATACTAATTTAAAGATAAATCTATGTCAATAGATGTATCGACATATTTTAAAAATAAATCAGCTACTACATAAAATCTTAAGAATTTTCGACGGTATTTCTTAAGATTTGTCTGATATGATTATCTTTGTGAGATGCCTCGCAAGGATATAAATCCGGAAGGGAGGCGATATAGGTATTATTTTAAACTTTCTATCGTTCCGCCGTCAGCGGAATGTCTATATTAGTTTCTAATAATAATTTTCCTATTTAAAAAGCAATCAAATAACGACAGTACATAAATAAAAAGATATTATGTTTACACTTACATTATAGCATAATTGAAGGCGCTTTCTTGCGTCAAAACATAGGATTTGAGCTTGGTATCTTACAAAGATTAAAATACGTCAAAAGGGTTATTATGGGTATAAAAAAGCAAGCATGGAATTATCACGATTATCGGCCTTTTGGTCCTTAAATAACCTCTAAAAACGTAAAATAATTCATAAAAACAATCAATTATTAAAAGTTTATAAATGGACCCCGCCATGACATACACTTAATGGGTTGTTTTTTCCCTGAGTTATTGACTTTCATAATGACGTAAACATAATAGTCTGCTATAATAAAGGGCGATTGTAAAGGAGCTAGAACATGAAGAAAAAGGTGATTCCGGCGATTATTATAATCGCCCTTATTTTTATTACAGGTGCTTTTTATGCATTTCAGCTTTACCTGGAGCATTTTTCCTATAGTACAGACAGAAAAGATTTAAATCAGTATTTCGACATCACGGATGACGCGGATGTAGCACTCTTTTTGGGCAGTAAGTACCTCGAGGAAAGAGCAAGATTACTTGACGGAACATACTATATGGAGTTTGGAGCCGTTCAAAAGTATTTGAATAGCAGATTTTATTATGGAAAAGCTGACGAGGAGCTTCTATATACTACTCCTGACGCGATAATTTCAACCAAGATTGGTACTAATAGCTACGAGAGTACCAAAGATGGTGCAAAAGAGGAAAATTACCAGATAACAAGAGTTGACGAGGAAGGAAGACTTCTTGTGGCTCTTGATTATGTAAAAAAATATACGAATTTCTCATATAAGGCGTTTTCAGCGCCTAACCATATCCAGCTTGAGACTTCTTGGGATGAGCAGACTGTAGCAACAATTTCATCCAATACTGAGCTTAGAGTCAGAGGTGGAGTAAAGAGCGAGATAATAGAGGAATTGGCTAAAGGCGACACGGTGGTTGTTCTCGAAGAAATGGAAAAATGGAGTAAAGTCATGAGCGCTGATGCGTTTATAGGCTATGTAGAGAACAAAAAACTGGAAGATAAGAAAACAATTAATCCTATTCCCGTTACAGATTATGCAGAACCTGAATATACTTCTCTTAAGAGAGATCACAAGATCAACCTTGGATTTCACAGTATAAGTGGACCTTCAGGTAATGATACTTTTTCTGAATTTGTATCACAGACTAAGAGCCTTAATGTTATATCTCCGACATGGCTTACGGTATCTGACAATTCCGGCGGAGTTACAAGCTATGCTTCTTCAAGCTATGTTCAAGCTGCACATAATAAAGGGCTTGAGGTGTGGGTTCTCTTTAGGAATTTTGCCGGATCTAATGAGATTTCCTCATCAGAGGTGCTCTCTCATGCGCAGTCAAGAAAAGCAATGATCGATTCAGCAGTAAAAGAGACACTTAACTGCGGAGCTGATGGAATCAACCTTGATTTTGAGCAGATTGCCAATGAAGACGGACAGGCATTTATTGAGTTTGTTCGTGAGCTTTCCATTGCGTGCAGGGCAAATGGACTTGTCTTTTCCATTGATAATTATGTGCCCATGCACTTCAATGACCACTATAACCTCAGAGAACAGGGAATAGTTGCAGATTACGTTATTATCATGGGATATGATGAGCATTACAACGGATCTGACGTGGGTTCTGTTGCTTCTATTGGATATGTTGAGAACGGAATAATCAGTACAGTAGAAAAAGTTGATCCTTCCAAGGTTATCAACGCACTTCCTTTCTATACAAGAATATGGCAGACCAAGGACGGAAAGGTTTCAAGTAAGGCATATCCGATGAAAAATGCCGCGGAATTCATAAGTAATCACTCTATTGAAATGGAGTGGGATGATGAATGTGGGCAGAATTACGGAGAATACACTTCCGATGGAACACTTTATCAGGTATGGATGGAAGATAAGGCCTCACTTCAGCAGAAGCTTACTGTTATGCAGGCAAATAATATTGGCGGAGTAGCAGAGTGGGCACTTGGTATGGAAACATCTGATGTATGGGATCTGATTTCCGCTTATGTCGAGGGATAAAAATTGGATACTGAACTGGTAGTAATTGATGAAAAGAATATAGATGATGATGCCAGAGCTTCTATTAAGAGAGCCGGCAGCATTATTGCGGAGGGTGGACTGGTTGCTTTCCCGACAGAGACTGTATATGGGCTGGGAGGAGATGCTCTTAACAGGCAATCTTCCAAGAAAATATACGCGGCGAAGGGTCGACCTTCCGATAATCCGCTCATAGTCCACATTTCCAATATGGACGCACTTGATAAGATAGTAAAAGAAGTTCCTGAAGCAGCCAGGAAACTGGCCGATGCATTTTGGCCGGGACCGCTTACCATGATAATGAATAAAACAGAAGCAGTTCCCTATGAGACAACGGGAGGGCTTGATACTGTAGCGATAAGGATGCCCAATAATAAGATAGCGCTCGCGCTTATAGAGGCTTCGGGCGGCTACATAGCAGCTCCAAGTGCCAATACATCCGGAAGGCCAAGCCCCACAGTAGCAAGATACTGTGTTGAGGATCTCTCGGGTAAGATAGAAATGATAATTGATGGTGGCCAGGTAGGAATAGGGCTTGAGTCTACAATTGTGGATCTCACTTCTGATATCCCGATGATCCTAAGACCGGGCTATATTACTGCAGACATGATCAAGGATGTTTTGGGTCAGGTTAGCATTGATAAGACCATAATTGATAGTACATCCACATTAAAACCCAAGGCACCGGGCATGAAGTACAAGCATTATGCGCCAAAGGGCGAGCTCACTATCGTGCAGGGACCTATGGAGAAGGTTATAGATTACATTAACGATAAGGCCGCTTCTGCAAGTCGGGAAGGGAAAAGAGTAGGTGTGATCGGAACTGATGCCACAAAAGACAAATATGAGGCTGATGTGGTGAAAAGCCTTGGAAACAGAGAAGATGAGAATACCATCGCGCATGAACTTTTCAAGGCGCTTAGAGAGTTTGATGATGACAAGGTTGATATCATGTTTTCTGAGTCTTTTGACGACAGCGGGATCGGACAGGCTATCATGAACAGACTTTTGAAGGCAGCAGGACATAATGTTATAGTCCTGTGAAAATATAAGTACTATAATTATATGAAAAGAGGTGTACAAATGATCGCGTTAGCAAGTGACCACGGCGGATTTGACTTGAAAGAGGCTGTTAAGAAGCATCTGGAAGAGAGGGGGCTGGAAGTAAAGGACTTTGGTACATATGACAAGAGTTCCTGCGATTATCCGGATTTTGGAAGAGCGGCCGCAGAGGCTGTTGCAAACGGGGAGTGTGAGAAAGGCATAGTTATATGCACTACAGGTATAGGCATCAGCATTGTTGCAAATAAAGTCAAAGGAATCAGATGTGCGCTTTGCTCAGAGACAACAAGTGCAAGACTTACAAGGGAGCACAATGATGCTAACATGCTTGCTATGGGAGGCGGACTTGTGGGAGAACTTCTCGCGCTGGAAATTGTTGATACATTTCTTGACACTCCTTTTTCAGGGCTTGAGAAGCATAGTCGCAGAATATCCAAGATAGCTGCAGGAGAGCAGTAATATCTTGATCATAAATTTTATGATTATTATTTAAGGAGGACACTATGGGAAAAGTTGTAATAATGGATCATCCGCTTATTCAGCACAAGATTGGTTATATCAGAAGAATTGACACAGGTACTAAGGACTTCAGACAGACCATCAGTGAGATCGCAATGCTTATATGTTATGAAGCAACAAGAGATCTTCAGCTCCAGGATGTCCAGATAGAGACTCCTATTTGTAAGACTACAGTAAAAGAATTAAAAGGAAGAAAGCTTTGCGTTGTTCCTATTTTGAGAGCAGGTCTTGGTATGGTAGACGGAATGCTCGCGTTAATTCCCGCTGCAAAGGTTGGACATATCGGCCTTTATAGGGATCCAGAGACATTAAAGCCTGTAGAGTATTATTGCAAGATGCCTGCAGACATTACAGAAAGAGAGATTTTTGTGGTAGATCCTATGCTTGCTACAGGAGGATCATCTGTGGCAGCTATACAGATGCTCAAGGACAGAGGCTGTAAACATATTCATTTCATGTGTATAATAGCTGCTCCTGAGGGACTTAAGGCTATGCAGGAAGCACATCCTGATGTAGATATCTATGTGGGATCTCTTGATGAGAAGCTCAATGAACACGGATATATTGTTCCGGGACTCGGAGATGCAGGAGACAGGATTTTCGGCACCAAATAATAAGGAGAATAGATGAAAAGAGAGGATTATATAACCTGGGATGAGTATTTCATGGGCGTTGCCAAACTGGCTGCCATGAGGTCCAAGGACCCAAATACCCAAGTGGGAAGTTGTATAGTCAGTGAAGATAACAATATTTTATCCATGGGTTACAACGGACTCCCGAAGGGATGCTCCGATGAAGACTTTCCATGGGAAAGAGACGGTGAAGATGAGCTTAGTACCAAATATCCGTTTGTTACTCACAGTGAGCTTAATGCCATTCTGAATTACAGAGGAGGAAGTCTTGTCGGCTCCAAATTGTATGTGTCGTTATTTCCATGCAATGAGTGTGCCAAGGCGATAATTCAGGCGGGAATCAGAACAGTAGTATATGACAGTGACAAATACAGTTCATCTGCATCGACCAAAGCTGCAAAGAGAATGTTTGATGCTGCGGGGGTCCGCTATTATCAATATCAACCTAGCGGAAGGAACATCAAGATCACAATATAATTACAGTTTGGGATTATGAAAATAAGAGGGGTTAATTGTTTAAAAAACAATAATATCGGGGGCATTATAACAAGAATTATTGCGCTCTTTATGAGCGTGATCTTCTTGTCATTTTGTATTGGAACTGATTCCTATGCAACAGATTCTACCAGGAAAAAGCTCGAGGAAGCAAAAGAGAAAAAAGCTCAATCTCAGAACGAACTGAATGATACCAAAGATAATATTGCTGAGATGAATGAGGAAAAATCATCACTGCAGGGCCAGCTCAATACACTTAATAATCAGCTTACGGAAGTTAGCAACAATCTGGAAACCATTGAAGAGCAGATTGGAGATAAAGAGACAGAAATAGAAAATACCCTGGCTGAACTTGATGCTGCGCGTGAAACAGAAGAGAACCAATACGCTTCCATGAAAAAGAGAGTTCAGTTCATATATGAGAAACAGAATTTTGTTCTCGTGGACATGCTCCTTGGTGCGACGGATTTTGCGGCGTTTCTTAATCAAAACCATTTCATAGAAGAGCTTTCAGCCTATGATAGGAAGATGTTTCTTCAATACATAGAGACTAGAGAACTTATCGAAGAAAAAGAGGCAACGCTTGAAGCTGAGCGTGTACAGCTGGAAGATTATCGAACACAGCAGAAGGCGGAACAGAGCAGAGTATCGGGACTGGTAAGTCAGACTTCAGGTTCTATCAAGCAGTACGCCAATGATATTTCCGATGCGGAATCCAAGGCGCAGGCCCTTGAGGAACAGATAAAAGCACAGGATAAAGATATCAAGCAGCTTGAGGCAAAGCTTGCGGAAGAGATGAGGATGTCTAAGCTTGCTGCAGCATCCACTTGGAGAGATATTTCCGAGGTTTCCTTTGCTGAGGGAGACAGATATCTTCTGGCAAATCTAATATATTGTGAGGCGGGTTCTGAGCCATACGAGGGAAAAGTTGCGGTAGGAGCCGTTGTAATTAATAGGGTACTAAGTTCGGTTTACCCTGATACTGTGGTTGGAGTAATATATCAGAACAGGCAGTTTTCGCCTGTTGCAAGCGGGAGACTTGCGCTTGCGCTGGCAGAAGGAAGGGCTACGGCGTCTTGTTTTCAGGCTGCGGATGAAGCCATGAAAGGTTATTCCAATGTTGGAAACTGCGTGTACTTTAGAACACCGATACCGGGACTTTCCGGAACCAATATCGGAGGACACGTTTTCTACTAATAATAATTTACAGAAATTAACGGGAAATATTTTTTTCTATAGGACTGACAAGGTTGGTCATGCCATTTTCGTAGATTTCGTTAAGGAGTCTGTTCAGTGTGAGCAGGCTCTTTTTAAGAAGAGACTCATCAATAAGTTTTTTATCAAAAGCTTCCGTGAGTTCATCCAGATCTACAACCTTGAGTTTGCCGTCGGGATAGATTATTACATCGGCAAGAAGATCAATAGTGGTAAGAGAGTTGACGGCTCTGTTATAATCATAAGTAACTATGTCACAGTACCAGCAATATAGGGAACCGTCTGATTTGAGGAATTTGCTGATCTTAAAGCCTTCTTTGAGAAAATGGCAAGAATAACCATAGGAAAAGTCGTGCACCTTTCCCAAGGTTTCCCATTTGGTGACTAATATAGAATCATTGCATTCAAGGATCTCATCGTTTTTTAATTCAATGAGTTCATCCGGAATGAAACGTTTACGATAAAGGATAGGTTTTTTCATAATATTCCTTTCCGAATCTATATTATGAAAATCTTACTATTAAAGAAAATGAAAGTCAATTATGCGAGATAATTCAATCAAAAAAACGATAATCAAAATAGTATATTTTTTGGCAGTATTTCTTTTGACAGTGATGATAATAGGTCATCTTGCCAAAGGAGATCATGCGGATATGACTGCGACCATGCCGGAAGCGACACTTCCTGTTATTACTTTCCTTGAGGGTAACAAGGAAATCAATACCATGCATGGCTATATTTCCGACATTGACGTGGGATATATAAGAGGGGCTATCACGCCTATAGATCCTGACAGGTCATTGTCTTTCAAAGTCAAAACATTCGGAGAGAAAGTAACCGATCTTGGCTATGAAGTAAGAAGCGTAGGCAACAACCTTGTTGAGAGCGCAATGATTACCGATTATAAGGAAGATTCTGATAATATATATGCCAATATTCAGCTCAAGGATCTTATTGATCCCGGAAAAGAATATATGCTTATAGTATTTATGAATACGGATCTTGGTAAAGCTAAGTACTATACAAGATTTGTTTGGACAAATGATGATAAGCGCTATAACGTACGGGATGAGTTGTCTTTTATACTTGATTTTTCTGCTGCAACCTTTGATAAGGACAAGGCGCAGGAATATGCCAAATATCTGGAGACTAATTCAGAGAGTGACAAGGCAACCTTCAGTAAGGTTACTATCCACAGCAGCTTTGATCAGCTTACCTGGGGCAAGCTTGGCATTGTTAAGCACACAGATCCTGAGATCTATATTACCGATCTACATGAACAGACCGGATGCTATGAGTTGCAGTACAGGGTTCGTGTTCAGGACGGAACATATACCAGAACTTACGATGTTACCGAGGATTTCAGGGTAAGATACACTACGGACAGATTGTATCTTTTGGATTATGAGAGACATATGGATTATGTATTTGATTCAGAGTCTTATTCTATAAGTCCCAGCGGAATATTCCTTGGAATATCCAATCATGTGGATATGAAAGAGAGTAGCAGTGGTAGTGCCTTTGCTTTTGTTAGTGGGAACAGGCTGTACTCTTACAATAATACCGAGAACAAGCTAGCTTATCTATTTGGATTCTTTGATGAAAAAAATGATGATATCAGGACCAGATGGAACAGAAACAGTATTAAGATACTAACGGTTGATGAAGCAGGTAATATAAAGTTCGCTGTTTCCGGTTACATGAACAGAGGCATACACGAAGGACAGACCGGAATTGCTGTGTATGATTATGATGCATCCATTAACGCTGTTGAGGAGCAGGCTTTTGTAGAGATCAACAGGTCGCCTGAGCTTATAATGAGCTATGTGGATAAACTTGCTTATGCTAGCGGTAACGATATTTTCTACGTGATGATGGATCAGGATATTTATGAGATAGATCTTTTGGACAGAACGGCTAATGCAGTGGTGGAGGATGTAGGATCAGGCACATACAAGATATCTGAATCCGGAAGCACGATTGCATGGCAGGGAGAAGACCTTACAACGCTCAGTGTTATGAATCTTAACACCAGAGCAATGTCCGAAGTTAAGGCAGAACCCGGAGAATATATAATAGTTCTTGATTTCACAGGTGAGGATCTGGTTTACGGCGCAGTCAGACCCGATGATATCAAAAACGATCAGATGGGAAATCCTATCTACGCAATGTACAGCGTTAAGATTCAGAGCTACAACGGTGATATTGCTGAAGACTATCGTCCGGATGACGGATTTGTAACAAGCGTAAGTTTACGTGACGATCTTCTCAATCTCACACTTGTAAAAATGGATGCGGAGACCGGTTCATACGTTCCTATAGAAGATGACCAGATCATGCTTACTTTGGAAGATGAAAAAGGAAGTAATTTATTAACTACTGCATCGGTAGAGAAGCTTGAGACCATTACTCAGATAAGCACCAAGAGCGAGATCAAGGTAAAAGAGCTTAGAGTTCTGACACCAAATCAAACGCTATACGAGGGAGACAGAAAAGTAGCAATTTCTTTGGAAAGAGATGTGGAAAAGAATCCTTTGTATTATGTTTATGATATTGCCGGAAATGCTAAGGTATATACGGATCCTGCCAAAGCTGTCAAGGAAGCAGAAAGAGTATCCGGCGTGGTGGTTGGAGATTCCAACAGGTACGTATGGTATAAAGGAAACCGGCTCAAGTCCAATCAGATAATGGCACTTACTAGGATTGCTGAGAGCTATGAGGGAATGACCGAGAAGGATTCCACCGCAGTATGCATAGATCTGATGCTTCAATTTGAGGGAGTGAACAGGAACATAGAATCACTTCTTTCCGGCGGCAAAAGTGTGGGACAGATACTTGAGGAATCACTTCCTGAAGCAGATGTTATAGACCTTGATGGATGCTCTCTTTCATCGATACTGTACTATGTTAATAAGGATCTTCCCGTTATGGCCAAGCTCACTAATGGAGATGCGGTGCTGGTTATTGGATTTAACGATCTTAATACTGTTCTTGTTAACCCTAAGACAGGAAGCGTATATAAATACGGAATGAACGATTCCGAAAAGTTGTTTGAAGAGAATGGAAATCATTTTATAACCTATATCACGGAGGATAAATAAAATGAAAGCTTTCGACTACGGTATAGTTAGCAATCCCGAGATATTCAAGGAGGGAGTCCTGAAGGCACACTCTGATCACAGAGCCTATGCATCTGTTGATGAACTGGAAGAGGGCGCAAGTTCTCTTATGGTGTCTTTGAACGGACAGTGGAAATTTCACTATGCGAAAGAGTACAGTGCAACTATACCGGGGTTCGAAAAAGCTGAATATGACTGCAGATCATGGGACGAAATAAAGGTTCCGTCCCACATACAGCTTGAGGGATATGATATTCCTTCTTATGTAAATTATCAGTATCCCTGGGATGGTCATGAGGATATTGAATTTGGTGAGATTCCCACGAAGTTTAATCCTGTGGGAAGTTACGTCAAATATTTCACTTTGCCACTTATTTGGGAGAACAAAGAAGTGCATATTGTCTTTGACGGAGTAGAAAGTGGGTACGCACTTTGGCTTAACGGAAGTTACGTGGGCTATAGCGAGGATTCTTTTACTCCATCTGAGTTTGATCTTACTCCTTTCTTAAAAACGGGTGAGAACAAGCTTGCTGTTCAGGTGTTTAAATACACGAGCGGAAGCTGGTTTGAAGATCAGGATTTCTTTAGATTTTCAGGTATATACAGGAATGTTTTCTTAAAGATGATTCCCGATTCTCACCTTGAGGATATTAAGGTGAGGACTCTTTTGAATGAGGATTTTTCTGAAGCAGAACTGGAAGTGACTTTAAGATTTACAGGTAATGGGGTTACTGATTATGAGCTTCTTAGGTACGGACATACCGTTCTTAAAGGAACTGTGGTAAATAGCGAAGAGGTTGTTATAAGCCAGATTGTAGCTAATCCTGTTTTGTGGAGTGCGGAAGACCCTCAACTTTATCAGCTTATTTTACATGTAAACAGCGATAAAGATGAGCTATGCGAAGTAATAAGGCAAAATATTGGCTTTAGAAAGTTTGAATTAAAAAACGGCCTTATGCTCATAAACGGAAAGCGCATAGTTTTTAAGGGCGTAAACAGGCATGAATTTACCTGCGATAATGGAAGAGTTGTTTCTGATGAGGATACTCTTAAAGATATCATCACCATGAAAAGAAATAATATAAATGCTATAAGAACCAGTCATTACCAGAATTCATCCAAGATCTATGAGCTTTGTGATATCTATGGGCTTTATATGATCGCAGAAAACAATATGGAGACTCATGGAACATGGACATATACCTGGGATGAAGAGGAGCGTAGAAAGACCGCCCTTCCGGGAGATAGAAAAGAGTGTATGGAGGTCATGCTGGATAGAGTTAATTCCACCTATCAGCTTGATAAGAACCATCCCAGCGTTCTTATATGGTCTATAGGAAATGAATCTTTTGGCGGTGAAGTAACTCACGAGATGAGCATGCTCTTTAGGAAGCTTGATCCCGACAGGCTTGTTCATTATGAGGGAATCTTTAATGACAGAAGATACAATGACACTAGCGATATGGAAAGTCAGATGTATTCATCTGTCAAAAATATTGAGAAATACCTGGCAGAGCACGATGAAAAGCCGTTTATATGCTGTGAATACACACATGCTATGGGAAACTCTTGTGGAGCGATGTTCAAGTACACAGAGCTTGCGGACAGAGAACCGCGATACCAGGGCGGCTTTATATGGGATTATGTGGATCAGGCAATTCGAAAGAAAAACAGATTTGGTGAAGATTACATGGCTTACGGAGGAGATTTTGGAGAAAGACCATGTGACTATAACTTTAGCGGAAACGGTATAGTTGACGCAAACAGAGAACCCTATGCCAAGATGCAAGAGGTTAAATACAACTACAGAGACATTAAGGTCTATGTGGATGAGCGCAAAGTTAGGATTGTTAATACGAGCCTCTTTACGGGAACATGGGAATATGACTGTGAGGTGATCCTGTACAGAGACGGCAAAGAAATTCTCAGAAAGCGTATGGCTACAGATGTTGAACCTCTTTCCGAGAAAGAATACGATCTTCCGGAAGCAATAATCAATAAGATGATGGTTGCGGGAACAGGAGCATTTGATGAAAACGGACCGTTCCCTCTTGATGAGTATGTTATAACAGTTTCATTCAGATTAAGAGACGATACGCTTTGGGCAAATAGAGGACATGAAGTTTCTTTTGGCCAGGGGATATTTAGGAATGCTGCAGCAACCTATATTACAAGCAGCCCCATGGAGGTTGTACACGGAACGTACAATATTGGAGTTAAAGGCAAGGATTTCTCGGTTCTTTTTTCTAAGGATAAGGGAAACATTGTTTCTTATAATTATGGGGGAAAAGAGCTGCTGGAAGGCCTTCCAAGACCTAACTTCTGGAGAGCGCCTGTAGATAATGACAGAGGAAACAGAGAGCCTCAGCGCTACGCACAATGGAAAATAGCAAGCATGTATGCTACTTCACAGCTTGAAGAGGTAAGTGAAGAAGATAACAGCGTTTCAGTAAGTTATAGGTTTACTCTTCCCACAACACCTGAGAGTACAGTTCTGATAACTTATATGGTTACCGGAGATGGAAGAGTGTGGGTAAAAGAGGACTATGATCCAAATGAGGAATTGTCTCCTATGCCCGAATACGGAATGCTGTTTAGATTCAGCGCTGATTTTGAAAATGTTGAATACTACGGGAAAGGCCCCGAAGAGAACTATGTAGATAGATGCAAGGGGGCAAAGCTTGGAGTGTTTAATACCACCACAAAAAAGAGCGTCGAGAATTATCTTCGTCCTCAGGAAACAGGAAACAGGGTGGATGTTAGATGGGCTAAGATAACAGATGACAAAGGAAGAGGTATTTTGTTTGAAGCTCCCGATACAATGAACTTCAGCGCAATACCATATACTCCGGAGGAACTTGAAGCGGCGGCTCATCCATACGAACTTCCAAGAGTGTGTAAGACAATAGCAAGGTGCAGCCTTATGCAGATGGGAATAGCCGGTGATGATACTTGGGGATCTAAAACCCATGAAGAATTTCTTCTTCCAAGTGATAAGCCGCTTTCATTTGTATTTAGCTTTAAGGGGCTTTGAGATTTCGGATTTAGTTGCAACAATAAAAGGGCGCAAACATAATTGTTTGCACCCTTTGCTATATAAGTTAGGTAAAAAAAGGATATCAGAATCCCAGACTATCGTTTACAAGAATGACATGAATTCTGTCCTTGTGTTTTGAGAAGCGTGTAATAAGAAACTGGCAGCAGATGGTATCAGGGGATTTGCAATTCATGCAAGAGCCTGTTTTGGCACAAGGTGTAGAAAGACCAAAGCGCTGTGCATTGATGGGAGCAGCCACATTTCTTGCGCGCTTTAGAGCACCATCAACATCGTCGCAGACCTTGTTCATGCTAACTATGAATACAACTTTCTTAGGCCCCTGTGCGATGGCAGATACGCGGTTGGAATTACCATCAATATTAACAAGGATGCCATCCTCGGTCATGGCGTTTGCACTTGCAAGGAATACATCAGCATCATAAGCAGCAAGCATAGCAGCGCGCTTATCTTCGATTTCATTTCTATCTATGAAGTTGTAATTGCCTTTTTTGAGTGTATCTACCAGACCAATCTCAACGGCGCTCATGCAACCGCCCATTGTAACAGTGCTGTTTTCGGGAATTATGCTTAATGCAAGCTTTAAAGCTTCATCTCTATCTTTGGCATAGTAGCCGGTCATATTGCGTGATTTAAGACCCTCAATGACTTTCTGGGATAAGAGATTGTTTCTCTTGGTGATATTTTCGTTGATTTCCATAAGAACCTCCAAATGATAAGTTGATTACGTCCCCGAAATCGGAGTGATGTTTCTTGCCAATTCATATAATACAATGATATAGTGCACAATAACAATTACTGTATATAAATTTATGAAAAAAGTTTGTGCGTTAGCATAATAGGAGTAGAGATGCAGATAAACAGAACAGCAGATGCAGTGATCTTTGACCTTGACGGTACACTTACAGACACAGAAAAATACTATCAGACAGCATGGCCCAAAGCTCTGGAACACTTTGGGTACACCATGGATAAAGAAATGCCGCTTAAGCTGCGCTCTCTGGGAAGACCTTTTGCTCCAAGACAATTCAAAGACTGGTTTGGTGAAGATTTTGATTATCAGAAGGTCAGGGAATACAGAAAAGGTTTGGTGGAAGAGATAATCAAAGAAAACGGGATTCCTCTTAAACCGGGGGCAAAAGAGATACTTACATGGCTACGTGATAACGGGATACTGACGGCACTAGCAACAGCAAACGATTATCAGAGAACAGAAAGATATCTTAAAAAGATTGGTCTTTTTGAGTATTTTGACAAGATAATATGTGCAAACATGGTAGAAAAAGGAAAACCCGCACCTGATATTTACGCTTTTGCTTGTGAAGAACTAAAGCTGCCACCCAAGAGAACCTTCGCTGTGGAAGATTCTCCAAACGGTGTGACAAGCGCATATCTGGCCGGGTGTAATGTCATTATGATTCCGGATCTCACAGAACCGGATGATGAACTTAAGAAAAAACTCTATGCAAGATTAGATAACCTGATGATGATCAGGGAACTTTTTTCTCAGCCTCAAGAGAAGCTCTAAGTTCGCCGCTGTTATATCTCTCAATGATGTTGTTGATACGCTCAACAGGATTGAGAAGATCGCTGATAGAAGCGTCGTGGTTAAGAGTATCGATGAGGTAAGCAATGTACTTACTCATATCGCAGCTGATGTACCATTCACGAGAAAGAAGCTCAGGTGTCTGATAAACAAGGTTAGTAGTGAATACTCTGTCGATAAGACCTTCTTCATAAGCTTTATCAAAGGCAGCAAGACCGCCTGTGAAAAGACCAAATGTTGAGAAAGCATAGATTCTTGCAGCCTTACGCTGTTTGAGAGCTTTGGCAACATCAAGGATACTTTCTCCTGAGGAAATCATATCATCAACGATGATAACGGATTTACCTTCTACACTTGTTCCAAGGAACTCATGTGATACGATGGGATTTCTTCCGTCTACAACCTGTGTGTAGTCGCGTCTCTTATAGAACATACCAACATCAAGACCAAGTACACTGGCAAGATAGATAGCTCTGCTCATACCACCTTCATCAGGGGAGATAACCATCATGTTGTCAGAATCAATCTTGAGATCCCATACATTTCTAAGAAGAGCTTTAATAAACTGATATGTTGTTCTTACGGTTTCAAAACCATTAAGTGGAATAGCATTCTGAACTCTCGGATCATGTGCATCAAAGGTGATGATATTGTCTACACCCATGTTTACAAGCTCCTGAAGAGCGATAGCACAGTCGAGAGACTCTCTTGAACTTCTTTTGTGCTGTCTTGACTCGTAGAGGAAAGGCATGATAACGGTAATTCTTCTTGCTTTTCCGCCGACAGCAGCGATTATTCTTTTAAGATCCTGATAATGATCATCAGGAGACATATGATTTTCCTGTCCGAAAAGAGAATAGGTTTGTGAGTAGTTACATACATCAACAAGCAGATAAAGATCATCGCCACGAACGGATGCTTTGATAACGCCCTTGGCTTCACCGGTTCCAAATCTTGGAACTTCAGCGTTTAAGATATAAGAGGGACGCTCATAACCGGTAAAGGCTAAGCTTCCTTTGTGCTCGTTTTCCCTTTCTGCTCTCCATTTTACGAGGTAGTAATCGACTTTTTCTGCTAAAGGCTTAACTCCCTTAAGTGGAATAATCCCTAGGGAACCTACAGGAATTGTCTCCAGATTACGTTTCTCTTCTCTTTTTGGCATTACTGAAAATCCTCACTTTCTTTTCTGGCAATCTTTTTGATTTTACGAATGTCCTGTCCGGTTAGTTTAAGAAGCGTGTAGTTACTTGTTACTCGCGAAAAGATTCGATCCGAATAGGTTGCCTGCAATTCTTCCAGAGAAAGGTTAGTAGTAATGACAGTAGACTTTTTCCTCAAATCTCTCTCGTTGAGGCATGAGAAAAGCTCAGATGCCACAAAACTGTTAGTGCGCTCTGTTCCGAGATCGTCAATTATCAGCAGTTCGCAATTGTATATATCATCATATATACCCTTAAGTTCCTGCTTGTTACGATAGTCGAATGAGTTCTCGGCCAGAAGCTCGAACAGTCCCGAAGAACTAAAATAAATAACAGAATGCCCTTTTTTGAGCAATTCATTGGCAACACAAGTAGACAGGAATGATTTGCCAACACCAACTGTACCATAAATGAATAGATTTTGGTAGTCAGAGTTAAAATTATTTATAAATTTTTGAGAAGCTGCAACTGCGCCCTGAAAACGCTTTAAATCCTCGCCTTGATAATATTTATCGGTAAGGAGTTTGAAATTGGCTGTTTTGGCTAAAGCTTTAAGATTGGAACGGTCATAGAGAGTTTCTATGATCTTCTGTTTGAAACAGTGACATTTCTCGTTGCCGATATAGCCGGTATCCTTACAGTCACTGCAGGTATAACCCATATCAAGATAATCGTTTGAAAAACCAGCCTCGGTCAAAAGAGTGAGCTTCTGGCGAGCAAGTTCCTCGAGTTCGCGCCTGAGAGCACTTTTATCCAGTCTCTCTCCGGAAAGAAGCCTCTTGCCGAAATCTACACTGGCTGAAGCAGTCTTATCTTCAAGTTCCTTGTAGCCGGGAACTGTCTCATATACGTAACGCTGTCTCTCTTCAAGCTCTTGCCTGTGGAGAGAGCGCCTTTCTTCATATTCATGCATTATTTCATCAAATTGTGCGTTGGTTAATGCCATGTGATTCTCCTCATTTCACACAGTTATGCCCTGCACGTGTTTTGGGGAAGGCTGGATCTGCCGCCGCCAAACCAAAGTACAGGGCTTGCTTGTGTGTAACTCCAACTGATTCCCCAACCAGATAGGAGTCTTAGTTGTCCAGAAGTTTCTGCTCAAGTTCTGCAAAATCATAAGTATTTTGCTGGAACTGATTGAAACGGTTCTGGGCGCCGCCGTGGCGAATATATGATTCGTCAGAGCGGAGTTTACTGTCAATGGATGATACGGAAGCCTTAGATCTCTTTTTACGAAGATCCGCGGTGAAATCAGCATCTAGTCTGGCAATATCCTCCCTATTTTTGACTTTACTCTCATGCCAGCTTCGAAGAATGCCGTCGCAGTATCTAAGGCGATTCTTCTGTGTTGCCAAAACTGTACGGTCGCAGGCTTCCAATATAATCTCCATTGAAAATCCCAACTCCCCACGCCAGGAACGGATAAAGTTTCCTTCCTTTTCAGTAGGGCTGTTCTCCATACCGAGTGCTTTCATGACCTCGACGATTTCGGGGTCACGTTTGTAGTTCTCCACGCGAGCCTGTTTTGGCGTCTTGATGCCTTGCTGAGCCCAGTTAATGGCCACCTTTTCCACATACCTGAAATCAGCTTTATGATTATCGACGCAATACTGCATCAGATAGTCCAATAGATCATCGGAAAACTTAAGTTCATCTTTGATATAGAACAGTGTCATGATCTCTGTTGAAGTAAGAGGTCTGTTAAAATACTGTTCTGCGGGAAAGAGAATACTTGATTCCGAAGACTGCTTGAAGGAACGAAGCTGTGCTGCGGAATAACTTGGTTTCTCCGGGATACCGTTATCTACAGATTCTTCCTTAGCAGAATGAACCGGTTTAAGAACAGTATCGTTTCTCTTTCTGGAAGATCTTGTAGGAGATAATATATCTTCCATGTGGATGCCTGTGAGGTTGCCCATGGCATCATATTCCAAACTGATAAGCTCTTTCTTTTCCCAATACTTAAGAGCTCTGATTACATCTTTTTCTGTATGGTTAAACTTATCCGCCAATGCAGAAACACTGGTAGGTAAATTTGCATTCATCATTCTCAGCAAATAAAGGTAGATTTTAATCTGCGCATCATTTGCGTCCTGCATATACTCGTCAATAAATATGTTGGAAACATTCGTTGAATCCTCCCCAAGGTTATGACTAATCGTTACACGCCCCATCATCTTAAATAATCACCTGCTTTACTTTTTCATCACAGGTTCGATTATAGCATGGTGATTTTTTAAAAGATATGGGAAAAGTGACGAAGAAATCCAGCAGTGACGGGCGTTTCGGGATTGTCGATTTCTTTGTGGACAATGTGGATAACGTGGATTATTTTTTGCTTTGATAATAAAAAACAGCCAATCCGCCTAGTTGACCAATGAAAATAAGTGGTCACAAAACGGTTGGCTGTTATCCACCAAAAATGATTTACATAAATTCCAAACTAAAAGTGGATATGTGGATAAGTATCATTTGCCAAGGAGTTCATCCCCGATTTTAACTACATCTCCGGCACCCATGGTTATCAACAAATCTCCTTTAGTGCAATTTTGCAAAAGAAATTTTTCTATCTCTCCAAAGCCCTGAATAGTGGGGAAATAATTGCATTCATGCCCAAGTTCAACGATCTTGTCGCGAAGCGTTCTGGAGCTGATGCCTAGGTTATCGGTTTCTCTTGCTGCGTAAATATCTGCAAGGATAACGTGATCTGCAAGAGAAAGAGCGTCTGCAAACTCATTCAGAAGAGCCTTGGTCCTTGTATAAGTGTGGGGCTGGAATACGCACCAGATCTTATTGTGAGGATAGTTCTGAGCTGCTGTGAGAGTGGCCTTAATCTCAGTGGGATGATGAGCGTAATCATCGATTATTGTCACTCCATGAATATCACCTTTGTGCTCAAATCTGCGACTTGTTCCTCCGAAAAGAGAAAGAGCCGTTATCATATGGCTTTCATCTATTCCAAGTACATTGCTCACAGCAATGGCAGCAAGTGAGTTGTATACGTTGTGAATACCCGGAACCGCAAGCTTTATATCGAGTACTTTTCCACCGGGCAAATGTGCCTTGTAGGAAGGGTTGCCCTTCTCATCGTAAGTAATATCAGTAGGATAGTAATCATAGGTATCCTTGGAACCATAAGTTATGATTGAGCAGGATAAACCTCCGGTTATCTCTCCAACATTCTCAATATCGCCGTTAATTACAAGTGTTCCGTCATCTGGAAGAAGAGCAGCGAATTTTTTGAAGGAATGTCTGATATCATCAAGATCTTTAAAGAAATCAAGATGATCGGCATCTATGTTGGAAATAACACTTATCTTAGGGAAAAAACTAAGGAAGCTGTTAGTGTACTCGCAGGCTTCTGTCACAAAGAAGTCTGAATTACCAACTCTTATATTTCCTCCGATATCCTTAAATACACCACCTATAGAGAGAGTCGGATCAGTACCGGCTTCAAGAAGTATCTTAGAGAGCATGGAAGTTGTTGTAGTCTTTCCATGAGTTCCGCTGATGGCAACGGGGAGTTTATATTCCTTCATGATCTGTCCAAGAAGTTCAGCTCTTGTCATCATGGGGATTCCTGCGTTCTTGACCGCAATAAATTCCGGATTATCCGGATGAACCGCAGCAGTATAAACAACTGCGTCTATATGTTCCGAGTTTTCAATGTTCTGTGCACACTGTCCGTAGAATACGGTAACGCCGTTGTCGGCTAAAGTCCTGGTCATAGCAGATTCTTTTGAATCCGAACCTGAAACTTTGAAGCCTTTTTCTATGAGAATATGAGCAAGCCCGCTCATTGAGATTCCGCCGATTCCCATGAAGTATATATGTACGGGCTTATTGAAGTCTATAGTGTACATTTTGATCCTCGTTTCTTTTCTAATTAATAATAAAGATATAACGCAATATATTTTAACACGTATCTACTTAAAGTCAAAAAAATACTAACTTTGAGTTTAAGCGAAAAAACAAACAAAACAGTATCATATTTAGCTTAATTAATGTTATACTTTTATTATAAGAAAATGCGATTTTCTTTGCGAAATACTACAGTTAGTCTGGTGATTTGACTGCATTATAGTTGCGACTTTAATTGCTGCATGAGGTGGAACATGATAAAGAAAGAAATGATCGCCATGCTACTGGCGGGGGGCCAGGGTAGCAGACTGGGAGTGCTGACAGCCAATATGGCTAAGCCGGCAGTATCTTTTGGGGGAAAGTACAGGATAATTGACTTTCCGCTCAGTAATTGTATAAATTCCGGAGTGGACACTGTGGGCGTTCTTACACAGTATCGTCCCCTTAGACTTAATTCTCACATTGGAATTGGTATACCTTGGGATTTGGACCGTAATTTTGGTGGTGTAACTGTGCTTCCTCCTTACGAGAAAAGTGCTAACAGTGAGTGGTATACCGGTACCGCCAATGCCATTTACCAGAATCTTGAATACATGGAAAATTATGATCCGGACTATGTGCTGATCCTTTCGGGTGATCACATATACAAGATGGATTATGAGACCATGCTTGATTTTCATAAGGCAAGTAACTCAGATGTTACCATTGCCGTTATGCCTGTGCCCATTGAGGAGGCTTGCAGATTCGGAATCATGATAACCGATGAGAACAAAAAGATCGTTGATTTCGAGGAGAAACCGGAGCATCCAAGAAGCAATCTGGCTTCCATGGGTATCTATATCTTTTCATGGGAAGTTCTCAAAAACGCACTTATAAAGAATAAAGACTTATCCGGACTAGATTTTGGTAAGCATATTATTCCTTATTGCAAGGAGCAGGGGCAGTCTCTGTATGCTTACGAATTTGACGGATATTGGAAGGATGTTGGAACGCTTACCTCATATTGGCAGGCCAACATGGAGCTTATAGATATAGTTCCGGAATTCAACCTCTACGAAGAATACTGGAAGATATATACATCCAGCGGAATGCAGCCGCCTCAGTATCTTGGACCTGAAAGCGCTATGGAGAGATGCATAGCCGGGGAGGGATGTGAGATATACGGAAAGGTATACAACTCCATCATAGGTCCCGGAGTAAAAATAGGAAAAGACACTGTGGTAAGCCACTCCATAATAATGAACGAAACCGAGATCGGCGAAGGATGCAACATAGAAAAAGGCATCATAGCTGAGAAGGTTAAGATAGGAAACAATGTGCATATAGGCGCATTTGATGAAAAGCCTAATGAGACTAAGCCCGGTATCTATTGTGAAGGAATCTGTACCATAGGCGAGAAGTCGGAGATTCCAAGTAATGTAACCATCGGCAAGAATACCATGATTTCCGGCAAGACAACTCCCGAGGACTATCCGGATGGTGTGCTTGACAGCGGAAGAACACTAGACAAGGCAGGTGATTGACATGAGGGCGATTGGCATTATTTTAGCCGGCGGAAGCAGTAGCAGAATGCAGGAGTTATCCAAGAAAAGAGCTATCTGTGCCATGCCTGTTGCCGGATTTTACAGAAGTATCGATTTTGCGCTCAGCAACATGACAAATTCACATATCCAGACAGTTGCCGTTTTTACTCAGTACAACGCAGGAAGCCTTAACTCACACCTTAGTTCCTCCAAGTGGTGGGACTTTGGTAGAAAGCAGGGTGGACTTTATGTTTTCACTCCGGCGGTTAAGGCATCGGGAAATCTGTGGTATAGAGGAACGGCAGATGCAATAGCGCAGAATCTTGATTTCCTAAGAAGCTGTCACGAGCCTTATGTTGTGATAACATCCGGCGACTGTGTATACAAGATGGATTTTGGAAAACTTCTTGAGTATCACATTCAGAAGCAGGCGGACATCACGGTGGTCTGCAAAGACATGCCGGCCAGCATTGATACCGAGAGATTCGGAACTGTGAGAATGAACGAAGAGAGCCGGATCGAAGAGTTTGAAGAAAAACCTGTAGTATCAAGATCCAATACTATTTCCTGCGGAATATATGTCATCAGGAGAAGACAACTGATAGAACTGATAGAAAGAGCTGAAGAAGAGGAAAGATACGACTTTGTTAGAGATATCCTTGTAAGGTACAAGGACATGAAGCGTATCTACGGATACAAGATCAAGGAGTACTGGAATAACATAGCTTCGGTTGAGGATTATTTCAGAACAAATATGGATTTCCTAAAACCGGAAGTAAGAGAGTACTTTTTTAGAGAATATCCGGGAATCTACACCAAGATCGTCGATCTTCCTCCGGCAAAATATAACGTCGGAGTAAATGTGAAGAACAGCCTTATTTCCAGTGGCTGTATCATAAACGGAACTATAGAAGACTCGGTGATATTTAAAGGAGCTTTTGTAGGTAATAACTGTTATATTAAGAATTCTATCATCTTGAATGATGTTTATATCGGAGACAACACGCATATCGAGAACTGTATTGTGGAAAGCCATGGTACGATACAGGCAAACTCCTACTACAAGGAAGATAACGGCATCAAGATAGTGGTAGAAAATAATGAACGCTATGTAATCTAGTTTTCTAGAGCAGATTAACCAAGAGGGGGTTACACGATGAAAATTACAGACGTGAGAGTAAGAAAGGTTGCTAAGCAAGGTAAGATGAGGGCGGTAGTTTCAGTTACTTTTGATAATGAATTTGTAGTTCATGACATCAAGGTAATCGAGGGCGAAAGAGGACTATTTATCGCAATGCCCAGCAAAAAATCAACTGACGGCGAGTACAGAGATATTGCCCATCCCATCAATTCTGATACCAGAAAGGTTCTGCAGGATACGATCCTTGAGGCTTACGATAAAGCCGCTGTAGAAGAAGGCGAGGAAGAGCCTGTTATATAAAATTAAATTAGTGATAAAGGAGGCTTACGATTTTTGAGGATTTAATCTTCAGCGTAGCCTCCTTTTTTTATCCGATTACTTAATTCTTTGGAGCAAAGTTTTCAAAATCTAAATTGTATAGTCCTGTTGCTTCATCATAGCGTATAAAATAGTCTTTACCTTTTTCAAGAGCCACGCCGTTGAACTTTATGCCTTCTAATTTGGGAATTTCTTTAAATTCCAAGCGAAGGCCATTATTCTCTGAAGGTGAAGTGTCTTCAACAGTTACTTCACATGAAGCTGAGAAGTTTCCATCTTCCGTTGTTGCGGTGACAGTAGCAGTACCATAACCTACGCCTACAACATCGCCTTCATAAACATATAATATTGAAGGATCACTGGTAGTCCATGTGATTTTTTTGTTTGTTGCGTTTTCTGGATAGAATTTAATAGCCTCGTCAAGTCGTACATTATCATATTTTATGAGTGTATATGTGGACTTATCAAAAGAAATACCTTCTACGGGAGTAAATTCGGATCTGGGCAGTACTTCTATGCCCATAGGCAACATGGACATAGAACATTCGTTATCGCCAATATCGATTTTTTCATCATATACGAAGTGGAGTTTGAGGTGTCCACCATTTATGGCAATTTTAGAGTTTTCTCCTGAGTAATTGAGACTAGAAATATCTACTTCCCCGCCATTCATGATGAAATATCCATCATCCGAGTAATTGCAAAAACTTGGACCGGTATTAGGGATACTTATATTTCCGCCATTTATTATAAAATTGCCCTCAAGTTTTTTAGCTATAATAGAACCGCTGTTTATGGTGATTTTCCCTAAACCGGTGGACACCAAATTGTCCCAATAATCCGGCCCGGGTAAACCAAGTGTCAACGTTCCATCACCCTCAATTGTAAGGTCGCAATCTGTTAGGGTGATTTTTGTAAGTCTTTTATCGGTATCAATATTCAGAATAGTATCTTCCTGAAGCTCTAATACCTGATCATCAGTAAGATTGCTTGTATTGATGACTGTTGGTTCAGCCGCAATAGCTGTTTGCTTGAATGCTATGAATGAAAAAGCAAATAAGCAGATTGAAAACAATATTTTCTTCATAAAACCCTCCTTAAAATTTTTGTTTTTGTGTATACACTAAAATAATTCTAGCATAAATGTGTGACAATTACGCGTGTATTTTTCAAATTGTTGCAAAAGAGAGAATTTTGTTCAACTAACAATTCCGAGAAAAGGTGGTGGGATACACAGTAATAAAAAATGAATATTCAATTTTTTTATTGAATATATACTTCAATAAACCGCTAAGTAATAATGAAAGTACACAATTTTGAATAATGCTAATGAATCCGGGGATATGATTCCCGGATTAATTTTTGGCATTCTTTTTATGATATCATGTAGTGGGAAAAGATTTGTTTTTTGGGAGGAGTTGTAGTAGTGTTAGGAATACTGAAAAAGCTATTTGGAAATAAAGAAGAGGAAACAGGTAAAATGATAGTTATAGCGGGACTTGGTAATCCCGAGAAAAAATATTTCGGAACAAGGCACAACATCGGATTTGATGTTATTGACGCATTGTCTGACAAATACAATATAGAACTTACTGAGACTAAGTTTAAAGCAGCTTATGGAAAAGGAAGAATCGGAAATGAGAGGGTTATTCTGGTAAAACCTCTTACATATATGAACCTAAGCGGAGAAGCGATCAGACCTTTGTGCGATTATTTCAAGGTTGATACAACATCCGATCTCATAGTGATATCCGACGATGTGGAGCTTGATGAGGGGAACATCAGAGTTAGACCTAAGGGAAGCGCAGGCGGGCACAACGGACTTAAGAATATAATCAAACTGCTTGGACATGATGAGTTTAGCAGAGTAAGAGTTGGTGTCGGCAAGAAACCCAAGGAATACGATATGGTGAACTGGGTGCTTGGCCACTTTGAGGGCGAGGCTGCAGTTCTTATAAAAGAAGGAAAAGAAAGAGCTGTTGCAGCGATAGAAGAGATAATTGAAAACGGCGTTGACAGTGCCATGAACAAATATAACGGTAAAAGATAATGAGAGCAATAACGAGTCCTCTTAAGGAATTAAAAGAGTTTGATGAAATAAATACATATCTTGAAAAGCCATTTGCCTGTGCGGAGGTAACGGGCTGTGTTGATTCGCAAAAACTTCACATGATAGACGGACTCGGTGCGGATTTTAAGTACAGGATAATTGTCACCTACAGTGATCTTAGGGCAAAAGAAATATATGAGGATTATAAATTCTATGACCGCAATGTCACAGTATATCCCGCAAAAGACCTTATCTTTTATCAGGCAGATGTCCACAGTAATGAAGTTGTAAGACAGAGAATACGCTGCATGAGAAGACTTCTGGAAGGGCGCCCTGTTACGGTAGTCACTACATTTTCAGCTCTTATGTCACCTCAGATCAGGCCTGAGGTAATTAAAGAGAGCATCTTAAGTATCGACAAGCATGTCCCCATAGATGAAAAGGCGATCGCCAAAAAACTTGTTGCAATGGGCTATGTAAGAAACTATCAGGTTGAAGGGCCGGGTGAATTTTCTGTAAGAGGAGATATTGTTGATGTCTTTGACCTAACAGAAGATAACCCATACAGAATTGAGCTTTGGGGAGATGAGATACAGTCGATAAGAAGCTTTGACATCCTGTCGCAGAGATCACTTGAAAAGCTTGAATCGATAGATATCTATCCGGCATCGGAGATCATTCTTGATGATAAGCGCCTTGAAAAGGGAATGGCGAGAATAGAGGAAGAGACAGAAAAAGCTTATGAGACTTTGAGAAGTGAGTTTAAAACTAAAGAGGCGCATCAGCTTAAAAAACTAACTGAGGAGCTTAGAGAGCAGCTCTTTGAGCTTCATTCCATGGTGAATCTTGAGAGCTACATCAGATATTTTTACGATGACACTGTCACTATGCAGGAGATGTTTCCTAAGGGAAAAAGCTGCATTTTTATAGATGAACCCCAGAGAGTTTTTGAACATGCAAGTGCGGTTGAGCTTGAGTTCAAAGAGAGCATGACTCACAGAGCAGAAAAAGGATATGTGCTTCCGGGGCAGATGGACATTCTTTATTCTGTGGATAATTGTATCGCCAGAATGGGAAACGGAAGAAGAGTTCTCATATCTTCTCTGCAGATGCCCAAGAACCAGAATCCTTTTAATCCGGAAAAAAGCTGGGATATCAGAGCAAGAAGCGTTGCTCCGTATAATAATAGTTTTGATTCCCTTGTGTCCGATCTTAAGAATTATTCCAGAAACGGATACAGGGTTCTTATTCTGTCAGGATCAAGGACAAGAGCCAAAAGAATCGTCGAAGATCTAAGAGATAATCTTGTTACCGCTTTTTACAGTGAAGATCCCGGAAGAGTTCTGCAGCCCGGCGAGATAATGACTTACTACGGCAGGATACTTAAAGGCTTTGAGTATCCTGACATAAAGTTCGCGGTTATTGCTGAGAGTGATATTTTCACAGAGCATGTTAAAAAGAAAAAGAAGAAAAAGAGTAAATACACCGGAGAAAAGATTTCTGATTTTGCAGACCTTAAGATCGGTGACTATGTGGTTCATGAGGAACACGGGCTTGGAATATACAGAGGCATAGAGAAGGTTGAGACTGACCATGTTGTTCGTGATTATATAAAGGTTGAGTATGGCGGAGGCGGCAATCTATATATTCTCGCAACCGGACTAGGTGTTATCCAAAAGTATGCATCCGGCGGTGATGATGATCACGGACACAAACCTAAGCTAAACAAACTTGGAACTTTGGAATGGACTCATACCAAGAATAAGGTTAAAGCTGCGGTGGAAGAAGTTGCTCAGGATCTGGTTGAATTATATGCCAAGAGGCAGCAGACCAAGGGCCATGAATTTAGCAGTGATACAGTGTGGCAGCAGGAGTTTGAGGATTCTTTTCCCTATCAGGAGACAGAAGATCAGCTGACAGCTATCGAAGATACCAAGAGAGATATGGAATCTCCTGTTATCATGGACAGACTTATCTGCGGAGACGTTGGATTCGGAAAGACAGAGATTGCTATAAGAGCTGCATTTAAGGCGGTTCAGGACGGCAAGCAGGTAGCGGTGCTTGTACCTACTACTATCCTTGCACAGCAGCATTACAACACTTTTTCTGAGCGTATGCGCAATTTCCCTGTGAGAGTGGACCTTATGTCCAGATTCAGAACTGCGTCAGAACAGAAGAAGACTGTTGAAGATCTTAAGAAGGGACTTGTTGATATTGTTATCGGAACCCACAGACTTCTTTCAAAGGATGTGGCATATAAAGATCTTGGGCTTCTTATTGTGGATGAGGAGCAAAGATTTGGCGTAACACACAAGGAAAAGATCAAGACCATGAAAGAAAGCGTTGACGTTCTCACACTTACGGCAACGCCTATTCCACGTACCCTTCACATGTCACTTGTAGGCATCAGAGAGATGTCTGTTTTGGAGGAGGCTCCAAACGACAGACTGCCCATTCAGACTTATGTCATGGAGTACAACGATGAACTTGTAAGAGAAGCCATTGTAAGAGAGCTTTCAAGAGGCGGGCAGGTTTATTACGTATATAACAGGGTAAATACAATTGCAGATACCGCTGCGCAGATTCAGAAGCTTGTTCCGGAAGCCAACGTTGCTTTTGCTCACGGACAGATGAAAGAGTCCGAGCTTGAGAGGATCATGTATGATTTCATCGACGGAACAATCGACGTACTCGTGTCGACGACAATCATTGAGACAGGACTTGATATTCCGAATGTAAATACAATGATCATTCACGACTCCGACAAGATGGGACTGTCACAGCTCTATCAGCTTAGAGGAAGAGTCGGAAGATCCAACAGGACAGCTTATGCATTCCTTATGTACAAAAGAGATAAGATGCTAAAAGAGGTTGCGGAGAAAAGACTTTCTGCGATCAGAGAGTTTACGGATCTCGGAAGCGGATTTAAGATTGCGATGCGTGACC
>JAEEXE010000004.1 GCA_016291375.1 Butyrivibrio sp. | reverse complement strand
TACATACCGAAATACTTCTTCACTCACGCGGCGTCGCTGCATCAGAGTTTCCTCCATTGTGCAATATCCCCCACTGCTGCCTCCCGTAGGAGTTTGGGCCGTGTCTCAGTCCCAATGTGGCCGTCCGCCCTCTCAGGCCGGCTACAGATCGTTGCTTTGGTAGGCCGTTACCCTGCCAACTGGCTAATCTGACGCGGGCCCATCTCATACCACCGGAGTTTTTCACACTGCATCATGCGATGCTGTGCGCTTATGCGGTATTATCAGTCGTTTCCAACTGCTATCCCCCAGTATGAGGCAGGTTGCCCACGCGTTACTCACCCGTCCGCCACTAAGATTTAACAAGATTTGACCGAAGTCTCGTCAGCGTTAAATCTCCGTTCGACTTGCATGTGTTAGGCACGCCGCCAGCGTTCATCCTGAGCCAGGATCGAACTCTCACGTTTAAATATGATTGTTGATCCGGTCAAAACTAAGCTTGGCTTTTGTTCTGTCCGTTAATTTACTATTTTATTCTGAATAATTCTCTTGGAATCTTTCAGGGTTGCATTACTGTTTATTTGTCAAGGTACAAGGAGCCTAAAACCCGCTCCAGTGCTGCGTTTGCGACGTTTCTGCCTGCATCAGCAACGAATATAAATATATCACCGCAAATCTTTAATGTCAACAACTATTTTTAAAAAAAATCCAATTTTTTTAAATTTCTTTTTTCTATAGTAGAAATGCACAACCACGGCATTTTTTCAATGCTTTGGTTGTGCACTTTTATGAACACATTCACCATTTATGCTGTTATCAACAGTTAAAGCCCGCTCTACAGGCGGTTTTAAGCCTCATCTATAAAGAGAACTCCAAGTGTTCCCGGACCACAATGTGATGAAACGACTGCCCCGGCGCGAGTCTCAAGTATCTCATCGAATCTGCCAAGACCCTTCAGATATTCACGCACCATTTCAACCACTTCTCTGTCGCACCCGGAATGAGTGATAAACACTCTGTTTTTCTTGGCGGTCTTTAATTCAGCCTCCATATCTTTTACATAGTCCATTATATACTTCTTGGGAAGACCTCTGTATTTCTTCTCCGGCCCCATAGCGCCCTCTTTTACCGCAATCCTTGGATGTAGCTTAAGAGCATTTCCAAGAAGAGCAGCAAGCCCTGAACATCTTCCGCCTCTATACAGATAGGTAAGTGTATCAATTACAAAACTAGCCCGCACCTTATCTCTAAGTGCAAGAATATACTCTTCTATTTCCGTGCCGCTTTTCCCGGCGCTTGCAAGCTCACAGGCTTCTATTATCTGAAGTCCAATCCCCGTTGAAAGGTTCTGTGAATCTATTACGTGCACCTTTTCAGTTATCCCAAGTTCTTCTGCTGCAAGTCTGCAATTGGAATTATTCGCAGACATAGATGCAGATATAGTAAAGATCACGTATTCATCTGCCTTATTCTTTTCTATTATATCCATGATATCCGCAACCGATGCAGCCGCAGTCTTTGGAGTTTCTCCGTTCTTATCGGACCAGTCATAGAGTTCCTGTGGTGTAACATTTACTCCGTCGAGGTATTCATCATCACCAAGCCTTACATACAGAGGGATTATAGCGATATCATATTTATCTATAAGTTCTTTAGACAAGTCACAGGTACTGTCTGCAAGTATTTTTACCATTTATGTGCTCCTTATTCATTATGTCATATGCTTAAAAAGGCCGATCATGTCGGCCTTTTAATTCTTTATCTTAGTATTACCTTTGTATCTTTGCCATCTCTTGTAACTATAAGTCCCAAAGTCTCCACGTTGGATGTACTCTTTTCATCTATCTGTGTCAGCACCACAAGGCTCTCATGCGCCCTTGAATCAATAGTGCCGATATAAGATGACAGGTCGTTTGGAAGGAATGTAACCGAAGTATATCCAAGATTCTTGCCGTTTAAAACAATCTGGAACAACAGATTAAGCTTTAACATATTTACACTCTTGGAATTATCGGAAGCGTTGTAAAGATCAAATCTAAGTACAAGAAGTCGCTTTCCCTTATCCGCATTGACAACGTAGCTCTTGGAGCTTTCCGGATATGTCTTGGAGATGGAATATCCCTGATAAGAAAGGAATATATCATCCATTATCTCTCTGGACTCATCGTCTGACATGACCACTGCGCCTGAATCATCACTAAATGATCCGTTGCCTGAATCTGAAGCGCTGTTATCCGCATTGCTTAAGTCAGATGTTTCGCTTCCGGAAGACTTTCCGCTTACAGCATCATCTTCTTTGGCTGCATCTTTGTCATTATCGTCATTTTGGGCAAAAGAGCTGTCTTTGGAGGAACCTTCTCCCGGTTCACCTGATTCTTCTCCTGATGCAAAAGAGCTTCCGCTATCCGGTACATCACTGGTCCAGTCGGTTGCGTTCTCAAAAGCATTCTGTATTTCTTGTTCATTCTTTTGCTTTTCCTGTTCAATAACTTCTTTCGCAAAAGCCGGATCGACATATGTCAGTTTACTCTCTGCATTGGCAGAATATTTCATCAAAAGACCCACCGCGTATTCCACGGTCTGGTTATATTCCTCTTCTGTTAGTGTAGGAAACTGCTCTCCGCATCCGGAAAGAGCAAGTCCCGCACTGATAAGTATAGCAAGTCCCAAATACTTTTTTGCCTTCATAAGATATCCCTCATATTATTTGGTCTCGAGTTCAAAATAGAACTCAACGCCGTTATCATAATTGATGACGCCGTAATCTTGATTCATGCTCTCCATAATAGCCTTAACTATGGACAAGCCAACGCCGCTTCCGCCGTATTCTCTTGTTCTGGCTTTATCGACTTTGTAGAACTTCTCCCAGATGTGTCCTATGCTGTCTTCGGGAATGGGATTACCTGTGTTAAATACAGATACTCTTACCTTATTGTCTTTTTCAGTGATCTTAACCTCTACGATTCTCTCACCGCCTATATGGTTAAGAGCGTTGCTGTAGTAATTCTGCAGCACCTCTTCAACTCTAAATTCATCTCCCCATACAAATATCGGCTTATAATCAGCAAGTTTAACTGTAACATCCTTCTGATTGGCAAGAAGTTCCGCCGATTTTATATAGTTGGTTACAAGCTCAACGATATCAAAGCGCTCCATGTCGGCGTTATCATCGCCAAATTCAAGCTGATTGAGAGTAAGCAGTTTTTTAACCATGATGTTCATCTTGGATGCCTCATCCATTATGACTTCACAATAAAACTCTCTGCTCTCAGCATCATCGTTGATACCCTCTTTAAGGCCCTCAGCATAACCTTGAATAAGCGCTATGGGAGTTTTAAGCTCATGAGAAACGTTGGAAAGAAATTCCTTACGCATCTCATCAACTTCTTCCTTGTGCTCAATATCACGCCTCAAAGCTATATTGGCATTCTTAAGATCCTTAATGGATGACTCAAGAATCTCTGACAGCTCATTCATGTTCTGTCCAAGGATATCTATTTCATTTGTATGTTTATCATCATCAATATATTTTGCTTCGAAATTAAGCCTCTTCATCTCATCAGAAATCTGATAGAGTTTCTTGATGGGGTCTGTGACTTTTTTGGATATAAAAAGAACCAGTATAGCGCCGATAGAAAGCGCAGTAAAAGCGGTCATCGCCATGAAAGTATTGGATATTGAAACGTTATCTCTGATACTCTGCATTGTAGTCCTTACGAACACAAAGTACTCAGATTCTACTACGCCCCACATCTCCATATACTCTATTCCGGTAGTGTTATCCTTGTTCATCTGAAGGGTATAGCTCTCTCCCGGGGGAGAAATGACCTTAATTTCCCTGTTTGGATCATCAAGCTCATCTTCAGAAATATAGCTTACAATGGCATCCACCATGGATCGTCCGGTTTTATCAGACATAGAAGACAAAGTAATATGTTTGTTACTCGCCTCAAAAACCAAAAGTTCAATATTGTATCTCTCACAGATCTGATGAATCTTCTCATTAAAGTAGTCTGTAGAAATATTCTCGCCGTGGGAAATAGCACTCTGAACGTCCTTGTAAGCCTCCAAAATGGTGTCTTTCTTGTTTCTGATGTAGTACTTGTCCATGAAAAGAACATTCATCACAATACTGAAGCCAAATGCGATGATCATAGTCAGCAAGAAAGCCAAGCTTATCTCAAGACGTATAGAATGAGTAATTTTTTTGGTATATCCGGCATCACTGGTTTGTTTCAAATTTATACCCCATTCCCCAGATCGTCTTGATCAGGTCGCCCTTGTTTCCAAGCTTACCTCTAAGTTTCTTGACATGGGTATCGATAGTACGCGCGTCACCAAAGTAATCATAGTTCCACACGTTATTAAGTATTTTTTCTCTTGAAAGAGCCACTCCCTTATTTTCAAAAAAGAAGCTGAGAAGCTCAAATTCTTTATAACTAAGATCGACCTCTTTGTCGTCAACAAATACGCTATGAGCAACCTTGTTGATAGTAATACCTCCGGCTTCCATAACCTGATTGTTGACAGCCTGATTGGTCCTACGAAGTATTGCGGAAACTCTTGCCGCAAGAATCTTAGGGCTGAAAGGCTTGGATATATACTCATCAACTCCAAGTTCAAAGCCAAGGAGCTCATCTCTTTCCTCTGATTTTGCTGTAAGCATGATGATAGGAACCTTAGAATTGTTCCTTATCTCTCGGCACACTTCCCAGCCGTCTCTTTTGGGCATCATGACATCAAGAATAATAAGAGAAATATCTTTATCCTCGTAAAACATATCAAGCGCCTGCTGGCCGTCTCCGGCCTCAAGTACAATATAACCATCCTTTATAAGAAAGTCTTTGACGAGCTTACGCATACGGCTCTCGTCATCAACTACCAAAATCTTCAAGTCATCCACTGTTAGTCCCTCCTAAATCAGTCTTCACCATTACCACCATCATAAACCCGTGGTGATTCGATGCCAAGTTTTTTTTCTGCCTCCCGAACCGCTTTTTCTCTTTCCTTAAGCTCCTCATCCCAGGTCGAATAACGATTCGTTATATTCCTTTTATAGTTGATGATGTTGTCGCTGTCGCTCTTGGACGCTATGACAAACATCACAATAACCATTATAACAAGTACTACGTTAAGTACTATGGAAAAAATTTTACCAAAGTCCACTTTTTCTTCACTTGGTGCAGGCTTAACCCTCTGCTTTACCGCAAGGTTTTCAAAAGCAGAGTGTCTTGTAATAGATACGCCAAGCGGGATCGGTATAATATCATCATCAGTATATCCGCTTTCAATAAGCTTATTTCTGAGATTAGCAAGATATTGCCAACCTATGGGCGATTTGAATATCTTATTCTCTATAGCTTTTTCATAAACAGCCTTAATATCAGCAGGGCGGCTTGCATTAACCCTCGCCTCCAGGAGTTTTATCTTAGACTCGTCCATAGACGCTTTTTGAGCGTCCTCCTGACTTATAAACTCATAACCGCCGACTATGAAATTGCCATCTGAATTATTATTATCAGCCATATTCTGCTCCGTATGCCACGGTAAATACGCTTACGCTCCTTGCTTTTAAGGTTTTGTTTCTCCAAGCCAAGGGCTTTGGTCTGTTGAAATAATACTTTCCTTCCTCTCCTCCGGTATCGGCACAAAGTGTCCAATAAGAACCTGCAGGAGGTCCCGGAAGCATGATCTGAACATCTTCCCAATAAGCGTTTATCGCGACATATACTATGTCGTCATGTCCTTTTTTATCATAATACCCTGCGTATCTTATGCATATCACCTTAGAATCCTTGGTTATATTGCCATTATCCGGATTCTCGGTATGCACCGAAATAAACGGAAGCCCGCACTTGGCAGGTTCCAAATCCTTTCTGATACTGGGATGCTTTCTTCTAAACTGGATTATGTTCCTGTAATAGTCATAATAATCCCTGTTCTTTTCAATAAGGCTCCAGTCAAGCCAGGATATCTCATTGTCCTGACAATACGCATTGTTATTGCCAAACTGAGTATTGCCAAACTCATCTCCTGCACACAACATAGGTGTTCCTCTGCTACACATAAGAACAGTAATGGCATTTCTCATCATTCTGAAACGAAGATCAAGAACTCCCGGATCATCGGTATCGCCTTCACAGCCGCAGTTCCAGCTTCTGTTATCATTGGCACCGTCCGTATTGTTCCATCCATTATCTTCGTTATGCTTACCATTATAAGAATAAAGGTCATAAAGTGTAAAGCCATCGTGGCAGGTAATAAAGTTAACCGATGACTCATATCCAAGATATGATCCTCCGTATAGGTCCATGGAGCCTGTAATTCTCTTAACAGCTTCAGGCGCAGCCCAGATATCCCCTTTAAGGTAAGATCTGATGTCGTCTCTGTATTTGCCGTTCCACTCAGCCCATCTCTTCCAGGCAGGGAAGTTACCGACCTGGTATACGCCTCCGGCATCCCAAGCCTCAGCAATAAGCTTAACATCACCAAGAATAGGGTCATACGCAATTCTCTGTAAAAGAGGCGGCCTATCCATGGGAGCCCCATCCTGATCTCTTCCAAGAATACTTGCAAGGTCAAATCTAAAACCATCTACCCTGTACTCTTCAACCCAATATCTAAGGCACTGGACAATAAACTCCTGTACCATAGGATGATTACAGTTCATGGTATTGCCGCATCCGCTGAAATTGTAGTACTCACCGTTAGGAGTAAGGAGATAGTATATATTGTTGTCAAAGCCCTTAAATGAAATAAAAGGGCCCTGCTCATTTCCCTCTGCTGTATGATTAAACACAACGTCCAAAATAACCTCAATATCATTGGCTTTAAGGGCGTTGATCATCTGTTTGAGTTCAAGCCCTTCCATGTTGTGTTCTGCCTCACAGGCATAGCTTGTATTTGGGGCAAAAAAGCTGACGGTATTATATCCCCAGTAATCAAGGAGAATATTTCCGTCGTGTTCTCTTCTGTCTCTTGTCTCATCAAATTCAAAAATAGGCATAAGTTCAACGGCTGTTATACCAAGTTTTTTGAGATAATCAGCCTTTTCTTTTATGCCTTCAAAGGTGCCACCATGGGATACTCCCGAAGATTTATCCTTGGTAAAGCCTCTTACATGCATCTCGTATATAATGGAATCGCACATGGGTATCTCAGGATTCCTAGTGACATTCCATTCAAAATAATCTCTTACTACTCTTGCTCTGTATTCATTTTGTCCATATGTAGTCTCGCCCCATATTCGCTGACCTGAAACAGCCTTAGCGAAGGGATCGAGAAGAGTATTGGTCTTATCAAACAAAAGACCTTTCTGCGGATCCCAAGGACCGTCAACGCTGTAATTGTACTCCAGAGTCTCAATATCAAGGTCAAAAACGATCATAGAATACACTTTGCCTATCTTATACCAATTGGGAAAAGGAATCTCCGCAAAGGGCTTCTCATCGCCTCTGTGATACAAGAGCAGTGTTATAGAAGTAGCACCATTCGAATAAACAGTGAAGTTTACAGCATTTTGCTCTTCAAGCGCAGTTGCTCCATACATGCTGTAGAGACCGGGCCTTACTCTGAAGCCATTTACAGTATCGAGAGATACCAGTTCTCTACCTGCTTCTGCTTCACCCAGCACTTCGGCATGATGCTCATTCACATCCATCTTATTTTTACCGAATCTACCTCTTTTAAACTCATTCATGCATTAATTTTACCACATTATTTAATATTTATCCGTCAAAAAAACGGCTGTTTAACGAAAAACAGCCGTTTTAATAACTTGTTTATTTAATTCAATAATTAAACAGGATATGCACCGTTCTTGGTATCAGCTTCTGATACATCAACAGATGTTTGCTGAGCCATACGATACTTGAAGAAATCTGTAGCAACCTGAGGGAAGAGTGCGTATGAAAGAACGTCCTCATCCTGCTGCTTCCACTGCTTAACATCCTCTTCGAACTTCTTAAGTCCGGGCTCAAGCTTGTCTGCAGGTCTGCATGTGATAACTTCTCTGTCGCCGATAATCTTCTTCTGAACTTCAGGATTGAAAGGCTTGATTGTCTTACCATACTCACCTGCAAGAAGATCCTTGGTCTGATCAGTAGCGACCTTGTATCTCTCGCCCATAAGTACGTTCATAACTGCCTGTGTACCAACGATCTGTGAAGAAGGTGTAACAAGCGGAGGCTCACCAAAGTCCTTACGAACCTGAGGGATCTCCTCAAGCACTGTGTCGTACTTGTCGCTTGCGTTCTGCTCCTTGAGCTGGCTAACCATGTTAGAAAGCATTCCGCCGGGAACCTGATACATAAGAGTCTTGATATTAACACCAAGAACCTTAGGATCCATAAGTCCGCTTGCAAGGCATTCCTCTCTGTAAGGTCTGAAGTGATCAGCAATCTTAGCAAGAAGCTTCTGATCAAGACCTGTCTCGAAAGGCTGTCCCTTAAATGCTTCTACCATAACTTCTGTAGCAGGCTGTGATGTACCAAGTGCAAAAGGTGAAATAGCACAGTCAATGATATCAACTCCTGCCTCAGCTGCCTTCATGTATGTCATGCTGGCAACACCTGAAGTGTAATGTGTATGAAGGTCGATAGGAAGACTTGTAGCGCTCTTAAGAGCCTTAACAAGCTTCTCTGCCTCGTAAGGAAGAAGAAGTCCTGCCATGTCCTTGATACAGATAGAATCTGCACCCATAGACTCGATATCCTTAGCGATATTCATCCAGTACTCTTCTGTATAAGCATCACCAAGTGTGTATGCAAGAGCGATCTGAGCATGTCCGCCCTCTTTCTTACATGCCTTAACTGAAGCCTCAAGGTTTCTAAGGTCATTAAGACAGTCGAAAATTCTGATAATATCAATACCGTTGGCAATTGACTTCTGAACGAAGTAATCTACAACGTCATCAGGATAGTGCTTGTATCCCAAAATATTCTGTCCACGAAGGAGCATCTGAAGCTTGGTGTTCTTGAAGCCTGCTCTTAACTTACGAAGTCTCTCCCAAGGATCTTCCTTAAGGAATCTCATGCAAGCGTCGAATGTAGCACCGCCCCAGCACTCTACTGCGTTATATCCAACCTGATCCATTGTATCAATAATGGGAAGCATAACCTCTGTAGGCATTCTAGTCGCGATAAGGGACTGATGAGCGTCACGGAGTACTGTCTCATTGATACGAATTGGTTTCTTTACCATATCTGCCATATCTGTAATCATCCTTTCTGATTTATCAAAAAATCATTGTATTGGTGCTTATACACCAAATACCGCCATAAATGTACCGGCAACAACCGCTGTTCCGATAACACCGGCAACGTTAGGTCCCATAGCATGCATCAGAAGGAAGTTGGAAGGATCGTATTCCGCTCCCACCTTCTGTGATACACGGGCTGCCATAGGAACGGCAGATACGCCCGCAGAACCAATAAGCGGATTGATCTTGCCTCGGGTAATGAAGCAAAGCAGTTTACCAAGAAGACATCCTGCCGCAGTACCGAAAGCAAAAGCAATAAGTCCGAGAACAACAATGATAATAGTTGTCTTGTTAAGGAAAGCCTCAGCACTTGTTGTAGCACCAACAGAAGTTCCAAGAAGGATAACTACGATGTACATAAGTGCATTGGAAGCTGTCTCCTGAAGCTGACGAACTACTCCTGACTCTCTAAAGATATTACCAAGCATAAGCATACCGATAAGAGGTGCAGTTGTAGGAAGTATCATGCTTACAACGATAGTAACTATAACAGGGAAAAGAATCTTCTCAAGCTTAGATACTTCGCGAAGCTGCTGCATCCTGATAGTTCTCTCCCTCTTGGTTGTAAGGAGCTTCATGATCGGAGGCTGGATCATAGGTACCAGCGCCATGTATGAGTACGCTGCGACCGCGATAGGTCCGAGGATCGAAGTCTGATGAAGTTTGGATGCAAGGAAGATAGATGTAGGACCATCTGCTCCTCCGATGATTGATACTGCTGCAGCCTGCTGATCATTGAAACCAAATGCGATAGCCATGAAGTAAGCTGCGAAAATACCGAACTGAGCGCCGGCACCCATAAGGAAACTTATAGGATTGGCAATAAGGGGACCAAAGTCAGTCATCGCTCCTACACCCATGAAAATAAGTGAAGGAAGGATAGCCCACTCATCCAAAATATAGAAATAATGGAGAAGTCCACCTGCGGCGCCTCCCACAGGTTCAGCCATAATCTCGGGATAAATATTAACAAGAAGCATACCGAATGAGATCGGTACCAAAAGCAAAGGCTCAAATCCCTTGGCAATAGCCAGATACAAGAACACAAGGGCAACAACTACCATGACATAGTTACCCGGTGACATTGTTGTAAATGCTGTCTGATGCCAGAGATTGGTTAATGTATTAACAACGTAATCCATTTTTTATCCTCATTTCTCTTTACGCAAATTTATGATTCTCTGACATTAGTTAAGAGTTGCAAGAACTGTTCCTGCCTCAACTGCATCACCTGCAGCTACGTCGATGCTGGCAACTGTTCCATCAGAAGGAGCAACCATAGGGATCTCCATCTTCATAGACTCAAGAGTGATAACAGTGTCACCCTTCTTAACTGCCTGTCCAACGCTGGCATTGATCTTAAGTACCTTACCTGCTGCTCCGGCCTCAACCTTTACAGAGCCTGCGCCTGCGCTTGCCTTCTTAACAGGTGCTGCGGGTGCCTTGACTGCAGGAGCTGCTGCGGGTGCAGAAGTAGCTACGCTTCCTGCGCCTTCTTCTACTGTTACATCATATACGTTTCCGTTTACGGTTATTGTATAGTTCTTCATTGTTTCTCCTTTCATCACACATCCATATCTTGGACGTGTACGATGTTCTTATTAGAATCTTTTCCAATTATTATTTACTTTTCTGATAGACCTTACACGGAAACCGTCTGTGCTTCCGCTTCCCTCATACGCTGCGATTGCTGCTGCAATAACTGCAACAAGCTCTGCATCACTTGAAAGATCTTCCTGCTCGGCAATCTGATTAACTGTGTTATCAATCGCCTTCTCTGTAATAGCCTTATTGCTCTTTTTCTTCTTTTCTCCAAAGAGTACAGGGAAAAGAGAAATAATGAGCGAAATAAGGATCAGGATGGAAAATGCCATTCCCATTCCAAGAAGAGTATTAAGACCGGCGTTCTCAAGCTTCTCAGCCACTGTCTTATCAGCAGTTACGCCGATATCGGTAAGATTTGCTCTGTTGTCCATATAGATGACCATGTCAGCAGCATGCTTGGTTCCCTGAAGCTTACCGGTTACAACAAGCAGTCCCTTCTTGTTGTCCATGTCATATGTAACACCCTTGACACTGATATCATCAGCAAATGAATCGATTGAGTTGTATCCGATCTCATCAACAGCCTTAAACCAGCTCTCGTATCCTTTACTAAATGTATCATACATACTGTCATCAGGGGCGTTTGCTCCAAGTTTAAGATAAAGTTTTTCCTCGAAATTCTCAGGTGTAACTCCATCCAAATACCATGACTCGAAGTAATTGTCCTCAATGACTTTTACCAACTCACCCAATGATTCCTCATTGTATGCCTCGGGCGAAAATCTGTTAGCATCTATGTTATTCTGAGCTACCTGCTGTTGCTCTCCGCAACCGGTAAAACAAAGAAGGCAGCTAAGCATAACGCCTAAAACTAATATTTTACGTTTCATCACGAGTGCTCCCTTCATTAAACTGTGCCGTGTTTCTTGGCAGGACGCTCATCTCTTTTTGTAAAAAGCATCTCGAATGCTCCGATTACATACTTTCTTGTGTCAGCAGCCTCGATGATCTCATCAACATATCCTCTTGCAGCTGCGCTCTTCACATTATTCTGAAGCTGTGCATACTCTGCAGCAGTCTTGGAAACAGTATCTGCATCCTTGCCATCGCAGATGATCTTAGCAGCAAGGTTAGCATCCATAGTACCAATCTGAGCATCAGGCCAGCTGATTGTAACGTCTGCACCGATAGCCTTGGAATTCATGATCACATAAGCACTTCCAAAAGCCTTGCCTGTGATAAGGTTAACCTTGGGCACAGTAGCATTGGCAAGTGCATAAACAAGCTTACCTGCAGCCTTTGCAAGGTTCTTCTCACCGCACATGCATGTGCAGAAGCCTGTTGCATTTGTAAGTGTAAGAACAGGGATATCGAAAGCATCGCAGAAGTTAACGAACTCAGCAGCCTTGTCGCAAGCATGTGCGCCAAGCTTATCGCCGAACTTCTCTGCCTCTTTACCGTTCTCATCGAACATAGCTGTACGATTACCAACAAGACCAACAGTTGCTCCGTTGAGTCTGATGAATCCTGTAACCATGCTCTTAGCGAAATCTCTCTTTGTCTCAAAGAAGATTCCGTTATCTGAAATCTGTCTTGCGATAATTGAAGGATCAGCAACTGCTCCATCAAGATTCTCGCAATCTCTGTTAAGATCGTCAGAACACTCCTCGTATGAATCTCCATCCTCGTTGTTAGAAGGAAGAAGAGATACGAGCTCTCTGATCTGAGCGTAGATAGAAGCCTCATCAGCCACAACATCAACAAGACCTGTGTTGGAGCTCTGCCACTCTGCGCTCGATGTATCACACTTCTCTTTATAATTACCCTCAAGAGCGTTAGGTGAGTTAACGAAAAGCTTACCCTTAGAAGACTCCATGAAAGTAAAATCTGTAATAGAAGGAATCAGAGCAAGTCCGCCGCCACATGAACCGAAAACAGCTGTGATCTGAGGAACAACACCTGATGCCTCCACCTGCTTAAGATAAATCTCGCCAAATGCGTTGAGCGCATCTGTTGCCTCCTGAAGACGAAGTCCTGCTGAATCGATAAGACCGATAACAGGAGAACCTGTCTTGATTGCCAGTTCATACAGGCGAACGATCTTCTTAGCATGCATCTCGCCGATAGATCCGCCAAGTACTGACGCATCCTGGCTGTATACATACACCAGATTACCGTCGATAACACCATAACCGGTAACAACGCCGTCTGATGGTGTTTCTTCCTGTTTCAGATTGAAATCTGTGTTTCTGGCTGTCACAAGAGCACCAATTTCAACGAAACTGTTTTCGTCGAGCAAAGAGTTAATTCTCTGACTCGCTTGTGAAGAACTACTCATTTTTTTAACCTCCGTAAATATATTTAAGTAATGCTTATTCCTAAAATGAACGCAACTTAACACAGAGTATAGTATAACATAAAAGCTCCAAAAAAAAAGGGAAAACGCACATTTTTTTCGGCGTTTACCCTCTATAAAAGACACTTAAATATCAAGTTTTACATCAATCTCTTTTTCTGCCTGAGCCTTAAATTCCTCAACCTGCACGGTTCCTATGGTAGGAAGCTCCTCGAGAGACCTTACTCCAAAGCTTCTAAGGAACTCTTCCGTAGTACCAAACAGAAGGGGTCTTCCGGGTGCATCAAGCCTTCCCAGCTCTTTTACCAGCCCAAATTCCACAAGCCTGTTAACCGCATGATCACTGTTAACTCCTCTTATCTTCTCTACTTCAAGCCTTGTTATAGGCTGTTTGTATGCAATAATGGACAATGTCTCCATGAGAGAATCCGTAAGCACTGCCTTCTTGGGAGTCTTGGCTATCTTAACAAGATACTCATACATTTCCTTCTTGGTACAGAGCTGAACCGCATTCTCAAGCTCGATAAGACCTATTCCACTGTCGTCCTGCTCGTATTTATTCTTGAGATAATCAATATGATCTTTTACCTCTCTGACACTTATCTCCATCGCTTTAGACAGGGTATTTATCTCAACAGAATCACCCATTGCAAAAAGAATGGCCTCTATAATAGCTGCGCCTTCTCTACTCGTCATATCTTTTAACTTGCCTTTCTCGAAGTAATAATAATATCTCCGAACGTATCTTCCTGTTCGATCTCTATCTCTCCAAGCTTCATCTCTTCAAGTACCACAAGGAAAGTAACAATGATCTCTGTCTTGCTGTGCTGCTTCTCAAGAAGATTTCTGAAGCTGAACCTCTTATGCTCGCGGATATAAGCCTTGATGTAAAGAGTCTTGGCATCCATATCCACTTCCTCTTTTTCTATGTTACCAAACTTACTACGAATAGGATCCACCTTATCTTCTTGTCTCTTAAGAAGTTCCTGGAAGATTGAGTTAAGCTTGGTAAGGGTAGCATCTCCCAAAAGCTCTGAGAAATCTATGGGCACCTCATATTCCTTTACTTCCTGCGGAATATCTTTTTGCCTGTACCACTGCATATCAGCGTCCATCTGCCTGTCCTTGAGCTCATAAGCCATGTACTTGTACATCTTGTACTCAAGAAGTTTCTCAACAAGCTCTGCTCTGGGATCTTCTTCCTCACCCTCTTCATTGACTTCCTTGGGAAGAAGCATCTTGCACTTAATATCAATAAGAGTCGCTGCCATAACAAGGAACTCACTGGTAACTTCCATATCTTCCTTGTGCATGGCATTGATATATTCCATGTACTGCTCAGTTATGGTAACAATAGGAATATCGTAGATATCTATTTGGTTTTTATCTATCAGATGCATGAGAAGGTCCATAGGTCCTTCAAACACCTGAAGTTTGATCTCAAGTGACATCTTTTACCTCATGTAATCTTATAACATCAACTTCTCCGGGATTAAACATCCTAACGTGGATTGTGTGCGTTCCCAGCCCTCTTGAAAGGATCATACGCCTGTTTCCAATTCTGAACTCTCCCCCGTCATATTTGGGAAAAAGAGCTATCGAAGGAGAGATAACTCCCCCAAGAAAAGGAAGTCTTATTATGCCGCCGTGGACATGCCCCGCAAGAGAAAGATCCGCTCCCCAAGCCGCATATTCCGGAAAATACTGGGGATTGTGTCCTATAAGGATCTGATATTTGTCCTTGAAAGCAGCCCCCACAAGTCTATCAATATAACCGGCATTCATGTGTCTCTTTCTTATCTTCTTGAAATACTCAAGTGGTAGATCGAGGCCTGTAACTCTTATAGCTGTATTCTCAATATTAACGGAATCATTCTCAAGAACGATCACCCCCGCCCTTTTGAGAGTATCCTTGTATCTGTCATAAAAGTTGCCGTATTTCTTAGTAAATGTCTTGATTTTCTTCTCATGATTGCCGTTGGCCATATACACCTTGTATCTGCCGGCCAGCTCTGTAAGCACATGGAGTCCCGCTTCGTACTGTATCCTTCCGTGGATCCTAGTGCCGATAAACATATCTCCCGCACACATCACAGCATCAGGAGCAATGTCGTCAATCGCCTTTATAAGGCTGTCATTGTTGTTCCCGTAGACATATCCATGGAGGTCAGAAAGAAAAACCATGGTGTAGTCCCCGGATATCTTGTCCGTATCTATATCGTAGCTACGAACAACAAAGTTATGTGTATCGTGGTAAATGACTGCTATACATAATATAATAAGCGCTGCAATTGCAGCGATACAAATATACAAAATCATAATCTATATCCTTAATCTCATTTCAGAGCAGCAAGAATATTTTAGCATATTATAAGACGGGTCAAAAGAAATTTCTTAAGAATTTTAGTTGTGTTGGACTTAGCCGCTGTGCAAACTCAGCACATTAAATTCATTGTATGATATACTAATTGCTCCATGGCTTGCGCCATTCTCGCAATTCTATCACTTAACGCATAATTTTGATGTTTATATTGTATGATATACGAATTGCTCCATGGCTTACGCCATTCTCGCAATTCTACAAACATTCGGAAATCGCTGATTTGCTGCGCAAACAGCTTTTTTCCTCATGTTTGTTAGGGTCGTTAAAGCAAACGTGGCTCAGCTTTCGAATGCAAGCATTCAAAGCTGAGCCGCGCTTGCTTTTCGACACCTATATCATACATAGAATGTTGCTTGCAACATTCTCGCGCGAGACGCGGTTGCATTTATGCAATATTTCCTTACGCGTCGATGCGCATCCAAAGCGGAGCGATTTTTTTTTATAAAAACAAGAAATTCATCTGAATTTCTTTTTTTATAAAAAAAATCCTTGGAATGATCCAAGGATTTTTCATATCTGACTTAGTTATATTTGCGCTTTCTAGCTGCCTCAGACTTTTTCTTGCGTCTAACGCTAGGCTTCTCGTAATGCTCTCTCTTACGAATTTCCTGCTGGATACCAGCCTTTGCACAACTTCTCTTGAAGCGACGAAGCGCGCTATCCAAAGTCTCGTTTTCTTTTACTACTACAGTTGACATCTCTACTCTTACCCTCCCTTCAGTCCCTTCAAGTACATGACTGATTGGGTTATTTATTATGCTCCGAGCCTATAAGCTCACATAACATGAATAATTATATCATAAAAAATTTGGGCGTCAAGCATTATTTTAACACTTTAATTAAGTGCTTCTTTTAACACTTCAAGATTAGACTGCATAATTGTAAGATAAGTTGTTCCGGCTGATACATCTTCGGAGGTTGTAGACTGCATGGAATCAAGAGTAAGGATATTCTGATCCTTGGTCTTTGTATTATTAATGATGGTCTCTGCAATCTTCTTGTCAGAACTTTCAATAGTCATAACACTCTTAAGTCCAAGCTCGTCAACTTTTCCTGAAAGGAAAGCTACAGTTTCAAAGCTTGCTTCAGTCTCTGCAGAGCATCCAACAAAAGCAGCGTAATAATCAAGCCCGTAATCATCAACAAGATATCTGAAAGGGAATCTGTCGCCAAAAAGAAGTGTCTTGTTGGTAGCACTGCTAACAACGTTCTTATATTCCGAATCCAGAGTCATAAGTTTTTGCTTATAAGCATTTGCATTCTCAGCATAAGTTCCTGCATTGTCAGGATCCACCTTGGAAAGTCCGTCTGCGATCGCATCACAGATAAGTGAAGCATTTGAAAGAGAAAGCCATACGTGCTCGTCATACTCTACCTCTTCCTCTTCTCCTTCCTCGTGCTCGTCACCTTCTTCATGTTCATGCTCATCGGAATCTTCATGTTCTTCGCCATGCTCATGCTCTTCTTCAGCTTCCATACCTTCTATTACTTCTTCCTCTTTTACATTACCACCAAGAACATCAAGAAGGTTAATCACAACCATGTCTTTATTGGTTGCTTCCTTGAGTGCATCTTCAACCCACTCATCGGATTCGCCGCCAACATAGATGAACATATCACAGGTTGCAATCTTCATAATATCATCAGCAGTAGGCTGAAAACTGTGAAGATCAACACCGTTATCAAGAAGCATGGAAATATCAACATTATCAGAAGCATCACCACTTATAACCTTAACCCAGTCGTACTCAGGGAAAATAGTGGTTACTACACTGATCTTGGCATCTTCTGCCTTTTGGGAAGCTTCCTCACTTGCAGCCTGGTTATCAAGCTTAGAAAGAGTCGCTTCTTCCTTGGTATCTGTATTTTCGCTCGTACCTGCATTTCCACAAGCCGACAAAACGCCAAGTGAAAGTACTGCGGCCATAACTACAGCAAAACATTTTTTCATAATTGCCCTAATCCTCCGTCAAATCTATATTCTCACGCGTGATCTTATAATTTTACGCAAACAAAAAATGCAACACATTTGCAAATCGCTTGCAGTTTTTGATTTTAGCAACCATAAAACCACTTGTCAATAGCATTTGCAAATTGTTTGCATTTTAAATTGAGAATATATATCAGTCCATATCCCAGGTATCTGTTTTGACGGAATGAACAACGAACCTTCCATCTCCTCCTGACTTACCACTGCAGGTAGACAAAGTAAGGATTGAATCTCTTTTGGAAAAATCAATATCCGAAGGAATCGTCATGGCATTATTCATCTTGATAAAAGATATGAAATTGTCGTATTCCTTATCGCTTCCGACAACGCTGTATGCACCGCTTCCGCTCGAAGTCACATAATAAGCAAAAACCCTGTATTGATACACCTTGTCGTCAGTATAGACATAAAATCTGGCATTGTCCCCTGTCATGAAGTTCCCTTTGGATCCGTTTAAAGTGTTTAATGCACCAAACATAGAGCCATCCTTCATATTGTGGCCAAAAATAATATCGTGTCTTCCGCAGAAATTTGAATCACTTAGTATATCTTCATACAGACAGCCCGCTTTGTTTCTCGAACCATCGAATGTCTTATACATATACTCGTCAATCTCTTTTTCTTTTACCACAGGATAACTAAGGGCAAGATAAGGAAAATATATCCATCCTGTAAAATCCTCGTTCATAGCGCGAAGCTTGTCCATATCTATATCAAGTCTTGGATAACCTTCACCGCTGTCATCCTCATTGATTGCATCATCCACATAGATTTCTCGTATAAAATCATACTTCTGTCTGGCTTCACCATAGTATTTTAGGTCAAAAAACAGATTTACACCCTGAAAAGCAACAATGAAAACACAGATTATAATGAGTATTATCTTTATCTTCTTGTCTTTAATCATATCAGCCTCTTACTTTTTCAGGCGGTACCATCTGTATGTTTAGATTATTATTCTTGACATACTGAAGGAGAGACCAGAACTCAATCCCAAGCATATTGCTAAGTTCGTCGTCACTGAATTTGCACATATTAAGAGCACAAAGGACGCTGATACCATAGGTATATATCCACATATGTTCAAAAAGATATGTGGCCTGTTCCCTTGTAATATGATGCGCATTTATTAGCACATCTTCGAAATTATTATCTCCGGTGTGCATCTTGAATAATTCCTGAAAACTTAAAGGACGCTTGACAGAAGACATAAATATCATCTTATAAAGATTAGGCTCATTAATCGCAAATTGAATAATCTGCAAGCCTGCCTTCTTAAAAGGAGGATCGTAATCCATTGACTTACTGGCGTATTCTTCGATGATACGTCCAACAGCTTTTCTTACTTCCTGTTTTAGATCATCCATATTTTCAAACGCAGTAAAAATAGGCCTTGCGGAGCATCCAAGAACATCCGCAAGTTCTCTGGCAGTAAGAGCCTCGACGCCTTTTTTGCGTACAATATCCAAGGCCGCTTCTACCATTTCTTCTCTTGTAAATCGTGGTTTAGGGGGCATAGAAATAATCTCTTTTCAATTATTATATAAATGGGTGTGACTACTATATCACACTCTAATTATAATGCAAAAATCCGATAAAACAAAGAGTAGAAGCCTGTGTTTTCGTTAATTTTCGTAAAAAAACCACCCGAACGACTCATGGTCGCCCGGGCAGCCTTTGCTGAGATGGAAAGGATCTCTTAAGCACTTATTATTTGAAGTAGCTAATGGTATCTTCCAGTTCTCCCGAAAGATCCTGAAGTTTTCTTGCTGCTTCATCAATTATAGTAAATGTAGCATTAAGCTCCTGCATAGAAGCATTGGTTTCCTGTGAAGAAGCTGCGTTTTCTTCGGATATAGCAGACAGATCCTGAACTATCTCCACAAGTGCAACCTTAGCATCATTAAGAGCATCTACCATACCTGCGATATTTCTTGTATTCTCTGTTACTACGCCTACGTTGTCAGACATTTCAGCCATATCATTCTGAGTAGAAGTAATGCTCTCTCCCTGAAGTGCAATACTGTTATTAAGGGAATCCATAACCTTAACGGAAGCCTGTGCATCTTCAAGAAGCTTTTCTACAATAGCCTTGATCTCGTCCGCGCTGTTCTTGGACTGATCGGCGAGCTGCCTGATCTCATCGGCAACAACCGCAAAGCCTTTACCTGCTTCACCGGCTCTTGCTGCCTCTATACTTGCATTCAATGACAAAAGATTGGTCTGGGATGCGATCTCATTGATAGCATCAGAGAACTTAGCAATCTCATTTGCACTACTGTTAGTTGCGTTAATTGTCGTTCCTATCTCGCTTACAGCTTCTGCAACAGCAGTGTTCTGTGTGACGATCTCAACCAGAGCTCCTGTAGCCTTATCACAGCTTTCCTGCATCTTCTTGGCAGCTTCGTCAAGAGTTATAACCTTTTCTGATATAAGATCTATGTTATTTCCGATAGTATCAGTACTGGAAGCAGCATTCTGAACGCTCTCAGCCTGTGATACCGCACCTTTACTTACTTCTCCGATTGCATCTGTAACCTGAGAAGAAGCGGCTGCAGCCTGAGATGATGACTCCGAAAGCTCAAGTCCTGCGCTATTAAGATTTGCCGACATATCCTTGGTTCTTGAAATAACCTCATCAAACTTCTTGCTGAGGATTGCAGCGCTCTCAGCAATAGCACCAATCTCGTTTTTATTATCAATTATCTTTTCATCAAAATCGCTCTTAAGTGATCCACTGGCAATATCATCAACAAACTTTGCGATTCCCTGCATCTGCTTTGAAACACGGAAAGCAAGGAATAATCCGCCTGCGGAAATAAGAATTGTAAGAATTATCGCAAGCGCGATCATGTTAGATGTACTTCCTGCAATGGAAGCTTTAACGTCTGAACTTTCTCTTCCGGAGAATACCATTCCAAATACTGTGCCATCGGAATTTATAATCGGCGTGTAATATCCATAATAGGGCATTCCCTCAATCTTAAGAGAAGTTGAATGATAATCGCTCTTGCCGTTAAGTGTTGCCTTTATTACCGCATCGGAGGCCTTGGTTCCAACAAGCCTTTCGTTTGTTCCCTTTTTCATGATGGTGGTAAGAATACGCGTGTCACCATAGAATATTGTGTAATCAATACCTGTCTGAGCATGAAGTTTATCTATCATTGCTCCGATTTCTTCGGTTACATCTCCTTCGCCCTTGATGACCCTACCATCAACATATGACCAGTCAGCACCGTCCTCGAGCCCACCGGTTTCACTATTAAGGTGCTCACATGTTGCTTTCAATTCCTCAACAATAAGTTTGTTGTACGTGTTTTTGATGGTATTGGAAGAAACAATTGTCAAAATAGTCGCTATAAGTATAACAACAGCAATAACTATCATGATGACGTTGATCAAAAGTTTCTGTCCATGCTTGTTGGCAACCTTCGTGTTCTTCATGTCATGCTCCTTTCCCGCTCGGAATTGTGTAAAATATATTGTATTGTGCACTATTCAACCACAATTATTCATAAAAACAATTAAATATCCGTTTAGAGCATCAGTTTTATTAAATTATAGCACTATTGTGCGTCTTGAAAGCACAATATCGATAATTTTATGCTGATTTAATGATTATTTTATAAATTGGATTTTGGGCTGAACTGCCCTCGAAATATAGATTGAATTCCAATCGAGTTTTCCCTTTCTTGTGCCACAAAAAAAGATGCCCCTCTCCTGGCATCCTTTTTCGGGAATCCGTAGATTCCATCCCTCACCTCATAAAAAATTATCGCAAACAACGCCTTTGCAAAAAGAAAAATAGAAATAAAAACTTTAAAAGCATTGAAGCAAAAACATTTGTTTTGCAACACTTGTTTTATAACATTTTTCCATCAAATTGTCAACTTTTTATAAAAAACAGAGGTCACTTAATACAATTAATTTTTGTACTAAGTGACCTCACTTTCAATCCATCATATCAATCAGCCAATCTGACTCTCAAGTACAGCCTTGGCTTCAGCAATAGCATCAGCGATTCCGGCAGGATTCTTACCACCGGCCTGCGCCATGTTGGGACGACCACCGCCGCCTCCTCCAACCTTAGGTGCGATAGCCTTAACAAGATTACCGGCATGAGCGCCCTTGCTCATAGCTTCGTCAGTAGCCATGGTAACAAGGTTAACCTTACCATCACACTCAGAGATAAGAACTACAACGCCCTCTCCAATCTTGGTCTTCATCTGATCTCCAAGATCTCTCAAGCCATTCATATCAACTCCCTTAAGTGATACAGCAAGAAGCTTAACTCCCTTAACTTCCTCAACCTTATCAGTTACGTCGCCAAGTGCAGCCTGTGCTTCCTTGCTCTTAAGAGACTCATTCTCACTCCTAAGTGCCTTAAGCTCATCCTGAAGTTTCTTGATGTGCTCCGCAATATCCGATGAGTTGGCTTTAAGTGCCTTAGCAGCTTCATTGAGCTTATTCTCTGTATTCTTGTAATACTCTCTTGCATTACTTCCTGTAAGAGCCTCAATTCTACGAACACCCGCGGCAACACCGCTCTCGGAAACAATCTTAAATATTCCGATGTTGCTTGTATTGGCAACATGTGTACCACCGCAGAGCTCAGTTGAGAATTCTCCCATCTTAACTACTCTTACAACATCACCGTATTTCTCACCAAAAAGTGCCATAGCACCTGTCTTCTTGGCGTCTTCCATAGACATCTCCTGAGTAACTACAGGAAGTGCCTCTAAAATCTTCTCATTAACAAGATCTTCTACCTTCTGAAGTTCCTCGGCAGTCATAGCCTGGTGATGACTAAAGTCAAATCTTGTCTTATCGGGATCCTGATATGATCCGGCCTGCTCAACATGATCTCCAAGGACAACTCTGAGTGCCTTCTGAAGAAGGTGAGTAGCTGAGTGGTTGCGACATGTCTTTGCTCTGTTCTGTTCATCTACAGAAAGCTTAACCAAAGTGCCGTTCTTGATACTACCCTTTACAACCTGACCTACATGAGCAATTCTGCCACCTGCAACATGGATAGTCTCTTCAACCTTGAACTCAAAGTCGTCACCTGAGATAGTACCGATATCACCGATCTGTCCACCCATTGTTCCGTAGAAAGGTGTCTTGTCAGTAATTATGCTACCCTTAGAGCCCTGTGCAAGCTCATCAGTAAGACCATTCTCATCAGCCATTGCAACTACCTTTGCATCAGCTTCGAGCTCTGTATATCCTACAAATTCACATGTAAGTGACTCATCAAGTGAATCATATACATTCTTACCTGCTTCAAGATTAGCTGAGAAGTTCTGATTATCTCTTGCCTTCTGCTTCTGCTCTTCCATTGATTCAGCAAAGCCCTTCTCATCAACAAGAAGTCCTTCTTCCTCTGCAAGCTCTACAGTAAGCTCAACAGGGAATCCGTATGTATCATAAAGGAAAAATGCGTCCTTACCGCTAATTTCCTTCTTGCCCTCTTCTCTTGTCTTATCAAGAATCTTCTTAAACTCTTTCATGCCGTTCTCAAGAGTGCTCTCGAAACGGGCAATCTCACGAGAAAGCTCTGTAAGAACATACTCGCGGTTCTTAACAAGAAGAGGATAGCTTTCGTTATAAACCTCATCAATGAATATAGCTGCGATTCCAAGAATCTGATCTTTGTTAAGAGAAAGAGCTCTGGCATGTCTTACGGCACGACGGATAAGTCTTCTCAAGATGTAACCTGCTCCTGTGTTTGAAGGAAGGAGCTTAGCCTCATCGCCGATAAGCATAACAGATGTACGGATATGATCAGCAAGGATACGAATAGATCTTGTTGTCTTCTCATCCTCGTTGTACTTAACGCCCGCATTCTGCTCAATATACTTAACAGCAGGGACAAACACATCAACCTGATATACATCCTTGGTTCCGTTAAGGAAAGCAAGGATACGCTCAAGTCCCCAACCTGTATCCACATTCTTCTGTGAAAGAGGTGTAAGAGAACCGTCATGATGCTTCTCATACTGCATAAATACATCGTTACCAAGCTCGGTGTATTTGCCACATGAGCATCCGGGGCCACAATCAGGGCCGCAGTCCGGCTTATCAGCTATATAGAACATCTCACTGTCAGGGCCACAGGGACCGTATTCAAGTCCCCACCAGTTATCCTCGGCAGGAAGATAGTATATATTCTCTTTCTTGAAACCTGATGCGATACGATACTGAGCACCCTCTTCATCTCTGGGAGCGTTCTCGTCACCTGCAAAAACAGTTGCAGCAAGGTGATCTGCATCAAATCCAAAAACTTCAGTGAGGAGTTCAAAGCTCCACTTGCAACGCTCTTCCTTGAAATAATCTCCAAGGCTCCAGCTACCCATCATCTCAAAGAAAGTAACGTGGCTCTTATCTCCTACAGAATCGATATCATTGGTACGAACACATCCCTGAACATTGCAAAGTCTTGTTCCAAGTGGATGCTTCTTACCAAGAAGATAAGGCATAAGAGGCTGCATACCCGCTACGTTGAACATAACACCGGTGGAACCGTCAGATACAAGTGAAACCGCTCCAACGTCTACATGTCCGCGGTCTATATAGAACTGCTTCCATGTTTTACGCAGTTCGTTAGCTGTAAATTGTCTCATAATACTAATGCTCCTTCAGTATAGAAAGTCTTAGAAAGTAAATTTGTCCGCAAAATATGCCTCAAGCTCATCAATAGCAACACGCTCCTGCTCCATGCTGTCTCTGAATCTCACTGTAACCTTGCCGTCTGTCTCAGAATCAAAGTCATAAGTGATGCAGAAAGGTGTTCCGATCTCGTCCTGACGACGATATCTCTTACCAATATTGCCGCGGTCATCAAACTCGCAGTTGTACTTCTTGGAAAGAGTAGCATAAATCTTCTCAGCGCCCTCGTTGAGCTTCTTGGAAAGAGGAAGAATACCAATCTTAACAGGTGCAAGTGCGGGATGGAAATGAAGAACTGTTCTCACATCGCCTTCACCAATCTCCTCTTCATCGTAAGCGCCGCAAAGGAATGCAAGTACAACACGGTCTGCACCCAGTGAAGGCTCGATAACATAAGGAATGTATCTCTTATTCTGAACATCATCAAAATAGCTGAGATCTTCACTTGAAGTCTCCTGATGTCTTGTAAGATCGTAATCTGTTCTGTCAGCAATACCCCAGAGCTCGCCCCATCCGAAGGGGAAGAGGAATTCGATATCACTTGTAGCCTTACTGTAGAAGGAAAGCTCTTCTTTCTCGTGATCTCTAACGCGCATCTCGTCTTCCTTCATTCCAAGACTCTTAAGCCAATTGATGCAGTATTCTTTCCAATATGCAAACCACTCAAGGTCTGTATCGGGCTCACAGAAAAATTCAAGCTCCATCTGCTCAAATTCTCTTGTTCTGAAAGTGAAGTTACCGGGAGTGATCTCGTTTCTGAATGACTTACCGATCTGGCCGATACCGAAAGGAATCTTCTTACGTGATGTTCTCTGTACATTCTTGAAGTTAACGAAGATACCCTGTGCTGTCTCGGGACGAAGGTATACCGTATTCTTGGCATCCTCTGTTACACCCTGGAAGGTCTTGAACATAAGGTTGAACTGGCGGATATCTGTAAAGTTGTGCTTACCGCAAGAAGGACAAGGAACATTGTTATCCTCGATGAACTGCATCATCTTCTCATTGCTCCAAGCATCAACGCTGCCATCAAGTGTGATTCCATTCTCTTCAGCATAATCCTCTATAATCTTGTCTGCACGGAATCTCTCATGACACTCTTTACAGTCCATAAGAGGATCGGAAAAGCTTGAAAGGTGTCCGCTGGCTACCCATGTCTGAGGGTTCATAAGAATCGCACAGTCAACCCCCACATTGTAAGGGCTCTCCTGAACAAATTTCTGCCACCATGCCTTCTTAACATTGTTTTTGAGCTCAACACCGAGGTTACCGTAATCCCATGTATTGGCAAGACCTCCATAAATCTCAGATCCGGGGTAAATAAAGCCTCTTCCCTTTGCAAGAGCTATAATTTTTTCCATTGTCTTAGCACTGTTTTCCATAACTTTCTCCATTCCTGCAGCTAAAAATTTTATTTTGAAAGAAGAAGCTGAACCATATCACCGGATTCCTCCGAAAGGACAGCCTCCTTTTTGCCTTTTACATTGACACCCTGTGTCGTATATTCGATCTTGTAAGGAGTCTTGACCTTGATCTTCTCCTCACAGATAACTATATGCTTATCCTTGTATTCCTCTTTCCAGTCATCGGGAAGCTTGTCATCCCCTGTTCCCACCATATCGCCGGAAAGCTGATATCCCTTCTCTATAGCCTCAGTAACAGTTCCATAGAAAAGAGTTTCATGGTTAAAAGCAGCGTAGTCATACGCACTGTTATAAGACATGATCATCTTGATCATGCCGGTCTTCTCGTTGTACTTAAGTGAATCTAAAGAAATCTTGGTACTAAGATATTCAGAATTATAATCGGCTATATCCGAAGTAGCCAACTCTGAAAGCTCATTGATATCATAATTGGGCTCAGTAAAATTCTCACTGATAACGCTCTTAACCGCGCCTTCCTTAGAAATCTCAATCCTTGTGGTGTCATCTTCCTTACCACATGCACAAAGCATAAGACCAAGCATCGCAACCATGATCATAGTCACAAGCTTAGCTAAATTATTATATATTTTTCTCTTATTTGCCATCAATGTCATATCCAAATAAATCTACTCCAAAATATCAGTTTTTAAGCAAACAAAGTTATTATATCCAAATCGTTTTTCTTTTTCAACTTTTAAGGCTATCAAATACCTTCAAGCATTTCAAGACTCTTAAGTGGTCTGTCTATAAACTTGCGTCTGAATTCATCCGTAATCTCTATCAGTTCCTTTAGAACCTCGTCTTTTACCGTAAAAGAATAAAGCTTTTCCAACGGACTCTTTACTATATAATCCATTGTGTACATAGTAGCATCAAGAAGCCTTCGGTTCGTGGGAATCCCCGGATATTCTCCTTCAATCGAAAGGGTTCTAAGCTCATATACGCACCTTACAAGCCTGTTGGGGATCTTATCATTCAAAAGAGCTTTCAAGGAAATATACAAAAGATTTAAAAGCTCAACATCTTCGTTGTTCTCTCTTGTATAATAACTTGCCAGCTCTAAAAGATACGTTCCGTAAAATGCGGCTTCCAGGTTCTGTCTAAAGCCTTCGAAATAATTATCAATATCAGCTTCTACTATTGTATACGATGTCTTTGAAGCAAAAAGCTTGAAAGTCCCAAAGCAAAAAGGCTCAACACACCCGCCAAGCTTACTGCCGGGTTTCCTTGCACTTCTTGCAAAGGCTGTTATCTTGCCTCTGTCAGCAGTAAATATGGTAACTACCCAGTCGTAATCTCCTGTGGGCGAATGTTTAAGGACAATGCCTCTTACGATCACCAAATCTTCCATTGTTATCTACCCGGCATCACTTATAATCTCTAACGTCGTATCCAAAACTCTTCATCTGAGCCTTGTCATCACGCCAGTCTTTCCTTACCTTAACCCAAAGCTGCAGGTTGACTTTCATTCCCACAAGCTCTTCTATATCACGCCTTGCCGTGCTTCCTATCTTCTTGAGCATTGATCCGCCTTTTCCTATTACAATACCCTTGTGCGAATCGCGCTCGCAGATAATAGTCGCCTCGATATCCATAAGTTCCTTATCTTCTCTCTGGCGCATTCTCTCAATGGTCACGGCTATTCCGTGAGGAACCTCGTCCTTCATAAGCCTTAAGGCTTTCTCTCTGATAATCTCAGCTGCAATCTGCCTCTCGGGCTGATCTGTGAGAGTATCTTCGTCATAGAATGCCGGACCGTATGGCAGGAACTCTTTTATAGCTTCCATAACTTCGTCAATATTGATCCTGCGAAGCGCCGCTGTATGAACGACCTTGGCAAAATCCATTTGGCTTCTGTAGGCATCTTCAAACTTTGAAAGGTTCTCTTTTTCCACGGTATCAATTTTATTTATAACCAGAATAACCGGCTTCTTGCACTTCTTCAGCTCTTCGATTATTCCTTTTTCTCCGGCACCTATAAATGTACTTGGCTCCACAAGCCACAATACAACATCCACTTCATCGATGGTACTCTTGGCTGCCTTGGTCATGTATTCACCGAGCTTATTCTTACTCTCATGGATACCCGGAGTATCAAGAAATACCATCTGACATGTGTCATCGGTATAAACCGTCATTATTCTGTTCCTTGTGGTCTGTGGCTTACTTGATGTGATGGCTATCTTCTGCCCGATAAGCTGATTCATAAGAGTCGACTTACCAACATTTGGACGCCCTATCAAAGTAACAAAACCTGCCTTAAAATTATTTTCCATCTTTTCCTTCTGTTTCTTCCTTAGATGTGTTATTCACACTCTTCTTTATCATTTCTTCGCGCTTAGCAGCGATCTTTTTGTTGTTTCTCTTTATAATAAAAACAACAATAAAGGCTATTATTCCAAGAATAACAAGCTGAGGGATATGGATAACAAGCCAGATAAGAAGTTCCTTAAATCCGTTTCCTACGCTTTTAAGACTCTTGATAAAGCCCTCGCCCATTCTCTCAAATGCGCCCTTTTCACCGGAAGGAGTATACTGAATAACCTCATTAAGCCCAAGGTATACCGTGCTGTAATTTACCTTGTTGTCATAGGTGCGAAGCTGCGACTCAGCACTCTCAATCTGATATCTGACATCAGCAAGTTTCTCCTGGACAGCCAGTATATCTTCGATCTTCTCAGCAGATTCAAGAATACCAAGAAGACTCTTTTCTTCTGCCAAAAGAGCATTTTTCTTGCTCTCAATATCCACATAACTTAAAGTTACATCTTCTACATTCGATGACTTGCTGGTGATATTGGAGGCATTTTCAATAGTATCGATAAAACTGTCAAGCTTTTCGGCAGGAATCCTGATGGTAAAATCGGCATTCCTTACCTCTCTTCCGGAATTGTACTTACTTCCGTTATAGATATTGCTGGATTCAACATAACCGCCAAGCTCTGATACTTTTCCAGTCACCTTAGAAATAGTATCGTCAAGATTCTCAGATTCAGCGGATATATTTACTGTTGTAATAAGCTTCCTTGTGGGGTCCGGGGTAAAATCGGCTTGCCCTGATCCTTCACCGTTATAATCAGCGCTCTCTTCAGTTGCCATAGCAACATCATAAACTCCACCGGCTTCCTCCGGTGCCGCATTCTTGGAACTCGTTACCGCATAATTATCACTTGATGCGCTATTTGCGCCTCCGCAGGCTGATAACACGATCGCCGCTGACATTACAGTTGCAACAATAATACCTATTCTCTTTTTCATAATTCGTCCCCCTTGGGCAATATTACTGTCCCTTATTTACAAGCTGCTCAATATTATCAAATAACTTTTTGCTCTTCTCTATCTTATCTGCGGCGCCTATTACGCACAGGCACTCATCAGACATAAAGGCATCAACATAATCTGCAAGACCTCTTATAGTCTCCTTTGTAGTTCCAAGAAGCTGATCTCTGTTCCTTTGGATGTTCTCCATCTTGGCATTGCACATATAAGCTGTAAGGCCGTATGTTCCTTTACCTGAAGGAGTCTTAGGAGTATCAAGATCGGAAATTGCTCCGATGATGTACTGAAGGATAACTCTGTCATCCTCATCAAAGCTTCTAAGATAATCCGAAGCTTTCTCAAATACCTTGATACTGTTATCCAGATTGGGATCTCTGTATGTCACAAACGCAGCGTCTCCGTTCTTGGCATAGCTACTCATGCATCCGTAAGCACCACCCAGAACTCTTATATTCTTCCAAAGATAATCGTAACCCATCATTACCTTCAGAACTCTCAAAGCTCCGTTATAAGCAAAGCCCTTGTTTGCAAAATTACCTGCTCGGCAAACGTACTGCACCTGGCCTGCTGTCTTAAAGGCCTCGTTCTTCTTAACAGGCTTAAACACAAGCTCTTTTTTCTCATAATCATCAGTGAAAAGAGCTTTCACAAACTTGGCACTCTCTTCGGGAACGCCCTCATACTCTGCCTTGGTTCCGGTAACATCTACAAGAAGATTCTCAGGTCTGAAGATTTCTCTAGTAAGCTTACTGAGAGTATCCGAGATTTCTTTTGCACCTTCCTGTGTCTTCATCATAGAAAGCATTTTCTCAAGATGTCTGAAATAGCCGATACCGCTGACATAATCAGAAACCATAGCAGCAGGAGATACATAGCTCATAGCTCTTATGGCAGCCGTCTGATGTCCTGCTGAAGCAAGGTCTGACTGGAGTCTTGCATACTGTTCTTCCAGTATTTCCGAAATTCTCTTTGAATCATCGAAAAGAGAATTGGTAAGGATCTCTTTTACCAAGTCAAAAGCGTGGTTAAGGTTTCCGTGAAGAACCTTTACACTTACCTCAAATACTGTCTTGAACTTCCTGCAATCATCCGCATCAGTATAAGTACTGATTGCTCCGCTGATACCGCCGGTGCGGATATTGATCTCGTTATACAGATCCTTGTAGGAATAGTTTTTGGTATTGAGCATTCCCAGCACTTTCTTAAGAGTTGCCGCATAAGGAATGAGATCTGCATCTATATTTTTAAGGTCAAAAACAAAAGTCAGATAATCAATTCCGTTTGTAAAGATATCATGGAAAAGAATATCAACTCCGCCTTCATTCTTTTTCTCATATACAAACTGTTCTGAAGTTTTCTTAAGGTCTTCAAGCTTAAGAAGCGGAATCTTCTTAAGATCCTCGGGATCGTCGGGAGCATCCTGATATTCCTTAAGCTCTCTTGTCTCCCTGACAATGGTCTTGATCTCATCAGCGCTAAGAGACTTCTTGTATTCTGCAAGCTTGTTCTTGAGCTCCTCTTCCTTTTTGGCTGAGAGACCCGGCTCAGGCTCAAGCATGACCACTGTTCTGTGGTTGTTATCAAGAAGATATTCCTTTATAAGGTTCTCAAAATAATTTCCCTCTGCTTCTTTCCTAAGCTCGGCAAAAGTCTCATTTGCTTCCACATTGATCCAGGGAAGCTTGTCATCATAAAGCCAGCTGTCAAAGGTCTGAAGTCCATAAAGCAGGCCCTTGGGATATCTTCCGAAATCAGCTTCTCTGTACTTGAACTCATCAAGACTAAGACCTGCCAAAAGAGCCTTCTTATCAATACCATTTGTAGCCTGCTCCTCAAGGATCTCTCTAATGGTCTTTACAAACTCATCCTTCTGGTCCTTGTCAGCATTCTTGGCAATAATTGAAAACACAGGCTGCTGAATGCTGTTGTCGTATTCACTGTAAACATCCTGACCGATTCCCTTGTCGATAAGCGCCTTCTTAATTGGTGCTCCGGGAGCGGAACAAAGCGCATAATCAAGGATATCAAAAGCAATATAAAGCTTCTTATCAAGTGTTGATCCTACGCTGCAATTATATGAAAGATATGTATTTCTGGTTGTCTCTTCCTTGGAGAGAACAGAATATGGTTTAACAATCTCTTTTGGAGCGTCAAAAGCTTTCTGTCTTCCGATAGCTGAATCAACTTCAATCTTATCAAAGGCTGAAAGATAAGCCTTATCGATATAATCAAGTTTCTCTTCCATATCCATGTTGCCATAAAGATAGATATAGCTGTTGGACGGATGATAGTACTTTCTATGGAAATCAAGGTAATCCTCGTATGTGAGCGACGGGATCACATCAGGATCTCCGCCTGACTCTATTCCATATGTGATATCAGGATAAAGAGAACACTGTATTTCTCTTGAAAGAACATCGTCAGCTGATGAAAATGCTCCCTTCATCTCGTTGTACACTACTCCGTTGATGGTAAGATCAGAAGATTCATCCTCCATCTCATAGTGCCAGCCTTCCTGACGGAATATCTTATTCGTCTTGTAGATATTGGGATAAAAAACCGCATCAAGATAAACATGCATAAGATTCTGGAAATCCGTATCATTGCAACTTGCTACGGGATATACGGTCTTATCCGGAAAAGTCATTGCATTTATAAATGTATTAAGTGAGCCTTTTACAAGTTCTACAAAAGGATCCTTTATAGGAAATTCTCTGGATCCGCAAAGAACGGTATGTTCGATAATGTGTGCAACTCCGGTGGAATCCTTGGGTGGAGTTCTAAAGCCTATTGCAAAGACCTTGTTCTCATCATCATTAGACAAAAGAGCAACTCTCGCTCCTGTCTTCTTATGTCTCAAGACGAAACTCTCGGAATTGAGATCGTCTATTCTTCTGCTCTCCACAAGTTCGTAAGCAGGTGAGTTAATATTTTTCATATGTTAATGTGCCTTCCCTCATATTTTTTTATTTATAAGTCAAAGTCATCATCAGGGTCGAACTGAATGTCAAAGTCATCCTTGTACTCCCTTTCTGATGTCTCTTTATTATCGTATTTATCATCTTCTTTTCTGTTAAGGGAGATCATGCCCTCAAATTTAGGCAGTCTCTTCTTGGGTCTTTCATGTCTGACTACATCGCTGTCAGCTTCTGTCTCCTCTGGAAGCACCATGCCTTCCGGAACAAAACGTTCCTCTTTCACTGTAGCCTTATTATCTTCTGCGGGCTGTTCTTCTTTCACAGATTCCTCCTCATAAGGTTTGGAGTCGATTTCATCTGTATCCTCAACCTCTTCGTTATTATCTTCATCTTCCTCTGCGTAATCTTCAGCCTCGTCTTCACGCTCATCGGAAATTTCTTCCTCTGCAGCATTGATATCTTGCTCTTCGGAATTGATATCGCGCTCATCGGCGTAATCATCGCTTGAATTCTCAATGTCATGTTCATCGACATATTCTTCGCTTGCAGCTTCTTCCTGTCTATCTTCATAGGTTTCAGGCGTTACAACGTATGATTTAACACCTGCTCCGCCTTCTTCGTAATCGTCTTCCAACTCCTCTTCATCGTATTCCTCTATAGGCACGGGCTCCATTACTATAAGCGCCGCAACACAGGCAAGAATAATTCCGTAGAATACGGAGATCATAAGCTGGCTGTTCATCTTGGTTGCTCCCATAAAAGGTGTTGTTGCAAAGAGAACAAGCATAGAGAAAAGAAAAGGTGAAACCCTGTCCATGTCTCTGTTTTTCCAGAAACCGACAAAAACTCCGGACATAACAATAACAGTTACAAGATAGACAATCTTGTAATCGGTGTAAGTCCAGAAAGTATCAAAAGTATTTACGTTGTGGAAAAAATATCTGTGCCAGTTATCAAAGACTGATGAAAAATAAACCACTCCGCCTTCCTGAAATAACATTCCAAAGAAAGCAAGAAGTGCTCCTGCCAAAATAAATACCAACCTGACAAACTCTTTTCCAATCGTACTGTTAAATATGAAAAGTGTTGAGATTACAAGCGGAAGGATGACCACAAACGTGCCCGCGTCCACATATCCCATAAATCCGATAACTGCACCCACAAGAATATACCATGCAGTCCAGTTACTACCTTCATATTCTCCATCGGAAGCTTTGCGCAGGTAAATAGCAACGAATAAAAGCTCTATTCCAAACATACAAAGAAAAAGAGGGTCAGTTGTAAGTTCAAGCTTCATGAAACTCTCATAAAAAGCAGGCATAAAAGCTATATATCCGGCATACACAAGAGAAGCCAATTTTCCCAAAAGAAGCTTAATCGCCAATGCGGTGATTATTATGAAGACACAGGATAAAACAGCGGAAAAAATATACGCTACGGAAGGTCTGTTACCGGTAAAAAGAAGTATACCGCTCAGAATCTTTGAAAAAGTCATTGATAAAAGCCCATTGTCCGGAACTTTCTCAGTGCCTCCTATAACGGCATTCTTGTAGAGAGATATCTGTCCGGAAATATCGGCATTGGAATTTGCAAGGCAGAAAAACCTAGTAATATACGCCCCGATGACAATAATAACCATCATCACGGTATATATTACGTTACAGGCCTTCTTATCGCTTGCCTTGTAAATTTCCTTGGAATCACTCATTTTCCCGAGGAAAAATGTAATGACATTTACAACAGCTACACCAAGTACAGTAAGTACTGCGGTATATAAAAGAACATTATTAGGGAAAAGTCCTGATGTAAAACCGGACCCCGCCACCATAAGCACATCAAAAATAACGAATAACACCCAGATGATTATTGCCGGCCATTTATGCTTTAATTTCATTTCAGGACTCCCCTTTTTCTCTAGATTTGAATTACAAACTCTGCTGTGATAACAATCACCTGCACAGTGATCGCATCTTTTAAATTACTCCTCCGGCTCTTCCCAGTTGTGGTAAACAGCCTGAACATCGTCGTCTTCATCGAGAAGATCAAGAATTCTCTGGAGATACTTAACAGTCTCAGGATCTGTAACCTGTACATAGTTCTGAGGAATCATAGTAACCTCAGCAGAAGCTGTCTCGATATTCTCTTTACTAAGAGCCTCAACAACAGCCTGGAAATTCTCCGGAGTTGTAAGGATCTCATAGCTATCCTCTTCCTCGTTGAAATCATCAGCACCAGCATCAAGAACAAGCATCATAAGATCGTCAGATGACATGCTGCAAACTTCTTTATCGATAAGGATCTGACCCTTGTTATCAAACATATAAGATACGCAGCCGGGAGTACCAACGTTACCGTTACCCTTGGTAAATGCACTCTTTACGTTAGCTGCAGTTCTATTCTGATTATCTGTAAGAGCCTCAACAATGATAGCTGTTCCGCCGGGGCCGTATCCTTCATAAGTAATGCTCTTGTAATCAACTCCGCCTTCTGCGCCGGAAGCCTTTTTGATACCACGCTCAATAGTGTCGTTGGGCATGTTGTTGGCCTTAGCCTTAGCAATTACTGTCGCAAGCTTAAAGTTATTGTTGGGATCGGGACCGCCTTCCTTAACAGCTACAGCAATCTCTCTACCAATGATAGTGAAAATTTTTCCCTTTGCCGCATCATTCTTTTCTTTCTTATGTTTGATGTTGGCAAACTTTGAATGTCCTGACATAAAAACTTCCTTTCGTTAATAAATCTATTTTGCTATTTCAACTTCGTCGTCCTGCTCTTTGGGCTCCTCTTTGGGGAGTTTCTTCATAAGCACACTCTGTATCTTATGATTTTCAACAGAAAGAATCGTGAAACTATAGCCTTCTACATCGACGCTGAAATCAACGTCTTCTTCCGGGATCCTGTCAAGCTTGGAAATAAGGAAACCGTTGAGAGTCTCAAACTGTGTGTCGTCAAAAGACATCTCAAATTTGTTCTCAAGTACTTCAAGGGGTGTCATACCGTCAACGATAAACTCACCCTGATTTTTAGTGGGCTTGATATAGTTCTCATCCTCATCGTACTCATCAAGAATGTTACCCACTATTTCCTCAAGGATATCCTCCATGGATACCAGTCCTGCAGTCTGACCGTACTCATCAATAACGATGACCATCTGTGTCTTGGAAGACTGCATGTTATGGAAAAGAGAGTCAATGTTTCTGGTCTCAGGAACAAACTTGGGCTGACGAAGCAGTCCCTTGATCTTCCTGATGGGAAGGTCATTGTCTGTCTCCTCTGAGAGTTTTTTCATGGCATCTCTTATATGCATGATACCTATGATATGATCAATATCATCAAGATACACAGGGAATCTTGAGTTATTGGTATCCATCATAAAGTTAACAGCCTGCTTAAGCGTAAGATTAGCATCTATTGCCACCATGGCATTTCTGTTGGTCATGATATCCTGAGCTTCCTTATCGGAAAACTCAAAAATATTGGTGATCATATCTGCTTCAGTTTCCTGAAGTACGCCCTGCTCCTGACCTTCCGATACCATTGACTTTATTTCTTCCTCGGTAACGTCATCAAGTCCGTCATCTCCCCTTACTCCAAAGAGATACAGGACAGCTCCCGAAAAGCCGTGGATCAGAAGTACAAATGGATAAAAGAGAATCTGCAGGAATTTAACGGGACAATAGCAAACATACGCCCATTGTCTTGCCTTTCTACCTGCAAGCCTTGATGGAATCGCAATTCCAAAGCACATGATCAAAAAGACAATGACGATACAAGTCACTATACACGTAATGAGATTCATACAAAAGCTATCCTGAAATCCGCAAAGCTTTACAAAAAATCTTGAAATACCGGCTGTAACAACGGCTCCAAGAATCATATTTATAAGCATACAGATAAGCTGGATTGCTTCATCAAACATGTGTCTTTTGGGATTCTCCAAAAGTCTTAAGATCCCGCTTCCAATAAAACTCTTCTTCTCCTGATTGTCTTTCTCAATATCATCCTCTTTGACATGGGCTATTGCCACGCAAAAACCGTGTACAAAAATATCCGTCAAAAGAATAATGAAAAATAAAATAATACTGACAGAAGGCAAGCCTTCGTCCATAGTCCGTCCTCCTAAATAAGAAAATGCTCAAAATACACGCAGAATATCAAATTAAACTATACCATGTTTTTGCCCCCCACGCTAGTGGGGGCAATTTTCATTTTAATACACAACTAACAATCAAGTATTGTTGCGTGACTTTGGTCTTATTCACATGAAACTCCCCTTTTATCCAACAATTCACTCGACATAGCCCGTTAATTCGTATAAAATTTTAGAAGTGGGAAAAAAGTTGTAAGGGAGTAGTTTTTCACTGATGATTTCAATCTTGTCTATGGCGGCAGGAGCCGTTGCAAGTCTTTTTATATCGGTACTAAAAGCCCTGTTTTCCATGATTTCATGGTTCTTTGGGCTTTTTTTTAAAGCGCTCAAGATGCTGTTTTGCTTACTACCTGCTACTGCGATGGTATTCGTTGCACTTCTTGGCGTTAATATTTTTATCCTTATTACAGGAAGTGTCGAAAGACTTGTAAATTCATCCAAATCCATTTCCAATGAAGAAATCAGAAATGAAGCAAAAGCTCTTTTACTTTTTGGAAACAAGAACGTACTTGATACATATAGCAGTGTCAGAGAATGGTGGACCTTAGCGGTTTCTGACTATAAAGGAAGCATTGCTTATATCTTTTTGCTTCTTCTTACCATCATCATGTTCATCCCGGTAGTAACAGTTCTTTTGTGCATTACAGTATTTGAATCATACGGGATCGTTCTTTTTGCCGGAATCGTGGTTGACGTAGTCGTATATGTTCTAAGAGCTATACTCGGCAAGAGTTTCACTGAGCAGTTCAAGGGGCGCTATGTAAAGATGTTCCCTGAAGCAGGTAAAAAGATTTACGAAAGCGATTATAAAAAATGGCTCAAAAACAAAGAGTATGCAAATGATCCGGAGCTTCAGAAAAAGCGCAGAGCCGATTCTTTCTACGACGGTGATGAAGACCTCTATGAAGATGAAGACCTCTATGAAGATGAAGACTACTATGAAGATGAAGACTACTATGAAGAGGGCGACTACTACGAAGATGACGAGTACTATGATGACAGGGAATATGAAGATTATGATGATTCATCTTATGATGTGCCAAAAGACAAGACATCAAGCGGCAATGAACACTCCTCTTCTTATGGCGCGCAAGCTGCCTTTTCCGGCACCTTTGATTTCTTTGCAGGCTGTAACAGCAGAGACAGTGTAGACAAAAAATATAAGTCACTTGTAAAGCTATACCATCCCGATAATATGGACGGCGACACCGCCGCTCTCCAGGAGATAAATGTACAATACGGCAAAGCTAAACTTAAATTTCCGGTTTGATCAGGTATGAAAGGAAGGATTGAAAATGGGGAAGATTAAGAACTTTTTTAAGAGGCATCCGCTGCTTATTTACATTGCAGCACTAATACCCTTTGTGGTTGCATGCTATGGATACCACATAACAGGTAATTATACTTTCTGGGAAATGGTCTACGCGGCTATTGCGATATACTTCGTAAATCCCGTATCCGAAGATGTAAATGCCTTCATTCTTTTCGGCGAGATCACTTCTGTAATCGTAACGGCGAGCATTATCTTAAGTGTTTTAAAATATGCTTACGCCAAGATTGAGCACTTTTTTATAAGAATGAGAAAGGACTCTACTGTTGTTTACACGGATACCGAGATGGGACGGACTCTTGCCGCTTCTCTCAAACACGGCTATGCTACGGACAACGACTCAAGACCTGAAAAAGTAAACAGTCACATCATCATGTTCGATGACGATGCCAAGAACATCACCTTCTACAGCCAAAATGAAAAAAGGCTTAAGGATAAGAAAGTCTACATGATGATGACCGAGCTTGATTCAACTTTGATAAAGGCAACCGATACTTCGGAAGCAGATCTGCACTTTTTTAATACAAATGAACTCATGGCAAGGGATTATTGGAAAACCCACAACCTTTATGAGCAAAAGGATAAGACCTATAAGATTGCGATCATAGGTGATAATGCCATCTCTGATGCAATATTCAAATACGGCTATCTTAATAACCTTTATACCTTGGAGCAGTCTTTTGAGTATCATATATGGGGAATCACCGGAGCCAAGGCTAAATTTATCGGAAATCTCCCTACAGAAAACAAGGATAAGATCATAATCCACAGTGAAAGTGCTTTTGAATCAGCAGATGAATTTACTGATATTAACAGGATTATTTATTGCTGTGAAGAGAACAGCATTGACATGATCCAGATGATCCTATATGTCAATCCAAAAGCTGAGATACACTGCTATTTCAAAGAAGAGACCAGCTATGAAGACATCTACGATTCTGATAGAATCATTGCTTTTGGTAATCTGGATAAGCTCCTTACGGAAGACAGCGTTAAGAACGAGAGCCTTTACCGACTTGGTAAGCTGTTTAACTACGACTACGCACTAAGATATGCAGAGGCCAATGCTCCTAGAGACTACGAATCACAGATGGAAAAAGAATGGAGAAAGCTAAGCGGATTTAAGAAAAGCTCCAGTATCGCCAGAGCAGATCACTACTGGATTGAGAAAAAGCTTAAGGAAGACGGCATCCTCACCGACGAGGACGAAGATGCTCTTAAGATAGAGCACATCAGGTGGAGCAGATTCCACTTCATAAACCACTGGTCCTACGCAGAGAAAAGAGATAATGCCATGAGAAAGCACAATCTCCTGATTCCTTATGAGAAGCTGGATGCCGGTGAGAAAGCAAAGGACGGGATCTACGATCCTACCATCAGATCTGAGATTGAAAGCCTGATCTGATCACAAAAAAAGAAGCAGCGCCCGGGGCAAATAGCCCTGAGCGCTGTTATTATGCGTATAAATTTTATTTTCACTTTACGAACATTCTTGGAACTCTCTTGTTGATATCACAGGTGAGCTCGTAGTTGAATCTTCCGCTCATATCACCCAAAAGCTCTGCTGATATCTCTTCTCCGCTGGTCTTGTCCCTACCAAGAAGAACAACTTCATCTCCCTCTTTGGCTTCAGGAATATCAGTAACATCAACCATAAACTGATCCATGCACACTCTTCCAAGGATATTCGCTCTCTTTCCGTGAATAAGTACATATCCCTTGCCTGAAAGACTTCTTGGATAGCCATCCCCGTATCCTACAGGAACAGTGGCTATTACGGTCTTCTTGTCACATACATGAGTTCCACCATAGCTTACAGGAGTTCCCTCTTCCACTTCCTTGATCATGACAATATGACTTGTAAGTTCCATAACAGGCTTAAGATCGACGATTGTCTTTGGAACTTCATCAGAAGGCCACATTCCGTACATTGTAACTCCCGCTCTGACCATATCCATGGAGGATTCGGGAACAGCGATTATACTAGCGGAATTAGCACAGTGTCTAAGCTCGATCTTCCTTCCGAGTTTCTCTTCTGCCTTATCTACAAAGCTTGCAAATACAAGTTCTCTCTCTTTTACATTTGTAAGATCTTTTTCATCAGCCCTTGCAAAGTGGGTAAAGATACCTTCAACCTTGAGAGATTTCTCTTTTTCACACTCTTCCACAAAAGAAATACCGGCTTCATCAGGGTGTATACCTATTCTGGACATCCCGGTATCAACAGCTATATGAATGGGAGCAGGTCCTTCAATCTTGCCGCTTTTAATAAGTTCTGCTGCGCATTTAGAAAGCTCTTTTACCATGTCCTGTCTGAAAACTGTAGGCCTGATACCTTCCTTTAGCATTCTCTCATAGGCGTAAGGGAAAGTATAACCCAGGATCAAAATAGGCTTATGTATGTCATTGTCCCTAAGTTCAAATGCCTCTTCTGCAGTAGCTGTAGCGTATCCCCAGATATAGTCCTTATTCTCCAAATCCTTAGCGATCTCAACAGCTCCGTGACCATATGCATCTGTTTTGATAACCGCCATAATCTTGGTCCCTGCGGGAATATTAGCACGCATGGACTCCAGGTTATACTCTACCGCGCCAAGGTCAATTTTGGCACATACTCTCAAAAACTCGTTATACATTACAATTCCATCCAAATCTATTATTTGAGATGAGCCCGCCAGCATTTATTTAAGTGTGTTCTCAAGCTCATCAACTATATCGGAAGCTGTCATCGACAGTCTACCGTGGCCGTTTGCCGAAGCATTTCCCGCACAGCCGTGTATATACGTTCCAAGACAAGCCGCCTCAAAAGCGGAAATATTATAACTAAGAAGCGCCCCGATCACACCGGTGAGCACATCTCCGCTTCCTGCGGTTGCCATTCCGTCGTTACCGCTCATATTAATATATATCTTTTTCTCATTGCTGTCACTTACGATGCTCCTTGCATCCTTACAGACAACAGTGCAGTGCAGCTCATTTGCAAGGTCTTTGGGATACTCAAGGATATGTTCCTTGCAGTCCTTTATATCCCTCTTAAATAGTCTCGAAAATTCTCCAAGGTGCGGCGTGATGATAAGTCTCTTGCCGCCTGTGGCATAATTGGAAACAATGCTTCTAAGCTCCTCATCACCTGCAATAATATTAAGAGCATCTGCATCAGCTACAATGTCCTTGTCGTAATTGTCAAAAAGAGTTCTGACAAGCTCAGCTCCCCTTCCTTCTGTTCCGATACCGGGACCTATCACTGCACAGGATGACCACTTCATCGCTTCTGACAATCTGGGAAGTATAGGTTCAAAATCCTCGTAGGTACTTAGAAGAGCTTCAGGCAAAAGAGTCTTAACCGCATCGGCGTTCTCGGCTGCGGTAAATACCATCACCATGCCCGCTCCCGACTTAAGACAAGCTGAAGCTGACAAAATGCATGCTCCGCTGATTGTCTTGGAACCTGCTATTATCAGGACTTTCCCGTTCGTTCCCTTGTTAGAATCCTTTTTTCTCTCAGGTAAAAGAGCTCTCACTTCGTCATCGTACCAGATGTATGTAGGTTCTTTGCCGCAAAAACTCTCTTGGGTGATACCCGCATCCCTCACAAGGAGATTTCCGATATATTCGCATCCCGGATAGAGAAGATGACCTATTTTGACCTGATTAAAAGTAACTGTAGTATCAGCCATTACCGCGCAGCCCATAACTCTGCCGTTGTCAGCATTGATTCCCGACGGAATATCTACAGAAACAACGTAAAGTCCATCCAAACGCTCTTTTTTGCTGTCGTTAATATATGAGATAGCTTCCTCGTAGCTTCCTATCACCGGTCTGGAAAGACCTATACCGAACATTGCATCTACTATGATATCCCAATCAGAAACGCTTTTGTTGTCTCTTATATTGGAAAAAGTGTCAGGTGTGATCCCGTAAGAAGCGCAAATCTTGAGCTGCTTGATCAGAAGGTCTGTACACTTAGTGGGGTCACCTATTATACACAGATTAACAAGGTATCCTCTTTGTTTAAGAAGCCTTGCTATACATGCTCCGTCGCCGCCATTGTTGCCAACACCGGCAAACACTAACACTCTGCATTTTCTTGTGATTTTCTTATCTGTGATATACCTGTCTATCTCATCACAGACCGCAAGTGATGCGCGCTCCATCAGTATATCCGTTGATATACCAAAAGCTTCTGAAGTGTTCCTGTCGTACTGTTTCATTTCACTACTGCTAACCGCATATCTCATATCTTTCCCCTTTTATCAACGCTGTTACCTGCTAAATAGGCTGCCTTGAAGGGCAGCCTATAATGAACACTATTATTCTATAAAATCGCCATCCTGAGTGCTTCTGGGTCTCCTGATGGGATGCCTTCTGTTGGGATCGTATTTGAGATCAAATATCTCCATAACCTCAGGTCCGAAGATCTGATGCATGTAAGAATAGAGATTGTAATTCTCCATCTCCGCTTCCTGCATATGGATAATATTCTTCTTGAGCTCCACTCTCACCTTGGATACCCAGTCATCAAGCTCCAGAATATACTCGGTATTATCATGAAGTCTCTCATAGCAGACATTCATGGTCTCAACCATGAGCTTATAATCCACATCGTAGATTTCTCTTGAAAGGTCCTTGAGCTCATCGCTGTAAGAATCAAGTCTGTCATTGCACTCTGAGATAAGCCTGGTCCTGTCCTGTATCTCTTTTTCGATAGCAGGTGAATCACCGCTCTTGGCCGCCTTGTCGCGAAGGGGCACTATCTCCCCAAGGAGCTTCTTCTTGAGTTTCTTGATGTCCTTGGTCTCTCCGCGAAGCTTGGAGTCCCTCTCAACAAGCGCATTAAGTTGATCCGCCAGCTCTTTGATCTCAGGCGTCATATCCGTCTGGGTAAAAAGCTGATGCCATTTGTTATCAAGCGTCAGAATGGGAATCTTCTTCCCTTCAAGCGCAGACATGTAGACTTTGCTGTCTTTTGCCATTACTTTTTCTCACCCGGGTTCAATGTTTGTTCGTACCTGTTAATATTATACGATAATTTCATCAAACTGTCAGATAAATGTACGTTCTCAACCTGTATACTGCTGGGCACTTCAAGGTCTACGTGTGCAAAATTCCATATAGCCTTGATGCCACACTCAGAAAGCCTATGAGCCATAGGCACAGCCTGGTCTTTGGGAATCGTAAGTACCGCGATCTCGATCTTGTTCTTGCGAACAAAGTCCTCAACCTCATCAATGGGGCGGACCTCAACATCTCTTATCTTGGTGCCAAAAAGCTTGGGATCTCGATCGAACGCACCCTTAAAAACAAAGCCTCTTCTTGTAAAATTGGTATATCCGGCGATAGCCTTGCCAAGGTGTCCTGCACCTATGATAACAAGACTGTGCTCCTTATCAATGCCAAGTATCTTACTGATCTCATCATAAAGATAGCCGACATTATAACCATATCCCTGCTGTCCAAATCCGCCAAAATTATTGAAATCCTGCCTGATCTGGGATGCAGTAACCTTCATTATATCGCTGAGTTCCTGAGATGATATTCTCTCGACACCCTTCTCCTTAAGGTCACCTAAATATCTGAAATAACGTGGGAGTCTCCCTATGACGGCTTGAGAAATCTCTTTTTCTGCCATATTCCGCTCCTCCTCATTTTTGATATGTGGAACAGCTCTCATCACCTCTGTAGAGCCATCCGAATGGATTGTTAAGAATTCCACAATTCAATTATATATGTCCGTTAAACTTGTGTCAAACAGAAATGTTTTCATCTCTCAAAGACCCGCTATTACTTCCTTCATAAGGTCGATCACACCAAGATCATGCCTCTTTTCGTAGCGCATAAGTTCATTTGCATTATCTTTTCCAAAAGAAATAATCCTTGCAATTTCGGTATTGTCAGAGCTGTTCTTAAATTCATCAAATGCCGCCAGTATCTCTTTAGAATTAAGCTTTGAACTAAATATAGTCTGAATACCGTATTTGCTTCCATCGGTAATAAGGTACGTGCTGCCATAAGATACTATGCTGTCTCTTATGACCGCTCCCGCCTCTTCAAAAAGTTCCCTTTTGGCTGCTATTATTGGATCAAGATCTCCGCTCTCATTTCTGTCTTCCGAATCAATCACTCCGCCAATAAACTGTATCTTACCTTCATTCTCAGAGCCTGAACCGTTTAGAGATACAAAGATTCTGTCATCCGCAGATTTCAAAAGACATCCTGCGTATGTATTCTTGCAGGAGTACTCACCGATATCATATTTTTGTACATATTGGTAATTGGCGTAATCAGACAACTCACATTCAAGCGTAACTTCTCCGTCTTGATTTATTATGTTTGCTGTAGAAAAAACAGGTCCGTTAAAAAGAAACGGATGGATCTTTAAAAGTTCATTCCAGTTATCCTTGATCTTATTATCTATCTCAGCAGGAACCATAAGACGCGCCCCCGTATCTTTCACCGTAATCTTTCCAGTCTTAATTATCGTAGTCATGTCACCTTCTCCTAAAAAAGAAATTCCTATACATAATAAAAGGACCTTATGGAATTGTACCATAAGGTCCTAAATAGTTGTTATATATTATCAGATTGTCTGCTGGTCAGATCCGCCAAATCCCTTAGGATTGGGGCCATACTGGTTATCGCCCGGCAGTGAATCTGAAACCATGAATACAAGAACAATAATTCCACCAACTACAGGAATCAATCCAAGTAAAAGGAACCATCCTGACTTTCCTGTATCATGAAGTCTTCTTACACCAACCGCAATTCCGGGAACCAATGTAGCTAATGCCCAAATAATAGATAAAATTGAAAATACACCTGAAACATTAACCAGAATTCTTACTACCACGTTAACTATCATCTGGAGAAGGAAGAAGTACCAATACTCGCTTCTACGAGCTCTTCCCTCAAACACTGCATAGTTAGAAAATACCGATTGTACCGCCTCTGAAAATGACATTTTGTTTTCCTCCTAAAAAACCTTTTTTCATACTTTTATATAAAACTTCTTGACATATTATACGTCATTTTGTTTACGGCTTCAATAACATTTCTTGCATTTTCTATAGTCTAACAATTAGTACTAATTATCATAAAAAGTCTGATTATTCAGCATGGAAAATTACGGTTTAAAGTAGCTTATTGCATCTGTCAGATTGCCGGCAAGCTCCTGCAAGTTCCTTGATCAGTTTCTGTACAAGTTTGCCTTTTTTGATTAAAATTATTCACGTTTACATCAGAAGAGAAAACTATTATCATATTGAAGAGCAAAATGGATTACTACTTGAAATGCAATAATCAGAAAGAGGTTTTATTTATGTCTTATAAAGATTATATGGTAAGAGCAACCGCCGCAAATGCGCAGATTAGAGCTTTTGCCGCGACAACCAAAGATCTTGCGGAATACGGAAGGAAAGCCCATGGTCTGTCTCCTATTGCTGCCGCTGCTTTGGGAAGACTTATGACAGGCACTGTTATGATGGGAACTATGATGGATGAAGATAATGATCTTATCACAGTTAAAATAGACGGCGACGGCCCCATGAAGGGGGCGCTTGCGACTGCAGACAGAAACGGTAATGTAAAGGGATATGTGATCAACCCTTACGTGGTGATGGAGCCCAATGCCCAGGGTCACCTTAATGTTGGCGGAGGCTTTGGTGAGGGAACTCTTACTGTCATAAGGGATATGGGGTTAAAAGAGCCCTATGTAGGCCAGGTTCCTCTTTATACAGGAGAAGTCGCAGAGGATCTCACATACTATTTTTCCAAGTCTGAACAAACCCCCTCTTCAGTAGGTCTGGGAGTTTTGGTTGAAAGAGAAAACCTAAATGTAATTGCTGCAGGAGGATTTATCATTCAGCTTCTGCCTTTCGCCGATGACGAGACTATCGATCACCTCGAAGAAAACCTCAAGAAATTTACTTCTGTTACAGATATTCTAAAGGCAGGCAAGACTCCTGAAGAACTTCTCAATATACTGCTAGATGGTTTTGATATTGAGATCACAGATACGGTTGATCTTAATTTCTACTGTAACTGCGATAAGGACAGAGTGGAAAGAGCTCTCACGCTCATAGGCAAAAAAGAGCTTGATGAAATGATCGAAGAAAACAAGGACTTTGATGTATGCTGTCATTTCTGCAATAAGAAATACACTTTTTCTCCGGATGATCTAAAAGCAATAAGAGAACGCGCAAAATAAGAATATATAAGGAAATATCAAGAGTCATCTTCTGCAGGATAAGTCTTAGCAGGTGATGACTTTTTTTGCATAATCTTATGAGATATGGAGTATAATTATGTTTATATTCATAATAATAAGGAGGTTTAGTATGAAGAGTTTTACTAAAATGACAAAGCTTATCGCATCTGCTTTGGCAATGGCGCTTTTCTTTACAATCATTATCCCTGCGTCAGTGACCTTTGCATATGATGCTCCCGCTGATGTCAAAACAATCGCAGACATTCCTGCGGATCTTACCGGCAAGACCGTTATCCTTCAGACCAATGATGTACACGGTGCGATCGGTAAATACGCATATGTTGCTTCAGTTAAGCAAAATCTTACAGGAAGGGGCGCCGAGGTTATCCTTGTTGATTCAGGTGACTTCAGCCAGGGAACTCCTTATGTAAGTACTTCTAAAGGATTATCTGCCATCACAATGATGAATGCCGCAGGTTATGATATCGTAACACTTGGAAATCATGAATTTGATTTTGGCTATGATCAGCTTAGATCGAATCTTGCACAGGCCAAGTTCAAGGTTCTCTGCGCCGATGTCCTCGATGGAAACGGCAATCCAATCCTTGATCCCAACTACATGTATGTAACAAAGTCAGGACTTAAGTTAGGTTTCTTTGGAATGGAGACTCCCGAAACTCAGACCAAGGTTAATCCCGGTCTCATTCAGGGAATTTCATTCCTTTCTAAGTCTGATATCTATAAATGTGCTCAGAAACAGACAGACGCTCTTAAATCTCAAGGCGCAGATCTTGTAGTATGCCTTGCCCATCTCGGCGTTGACGAGGAGTCAGCTCCCGACGGACACCGAAGCGTAGATATGTACGGCAAGACCAAGGGCATTGATCTCATTCTTGATGGCCACTCTCACACAGTAATGACTAAGGGTGCCAAGAATGAGCCCGTTCTTTCTACAGGAACCAAGATTGAGAACATTGGTGTTGTTGTGATCGACGATGCTTCCAAGAAGATTGAAGATAAGTATCTTATCTCCCTTGATGGACTTCAGCCTGAAGTTACATCAAATACTGCAGCTACAGAGATCATCAAAAAAGTTGATGCTGAGTACAATGTTAAATTCGCAAAGAGCGAAGTTCTCCTTGACGGAAACAAGGCTCCCGGAAACAGAACACAGGAAACCAACCTTGGTGATCTTATTACAGATGCACTTAAATGGAGTGTTCTTAAAACCGACGGTGCAGTAACAGTAGATAAGGATCATGTGGTTGCAATTACTAACGGCGGTGGTATCAGAGCTACCATTAAGGCAGGCGATGTTACAAAGGCTGACCTTAACACAGTTCTTCCTTTCGGAAACACAATCGCTGTTGTATATGTAAAGGGTTCAGAGCTTCTTGAAGCACTTGAAGCTTCTACATTCTCAACACCCGAAGCAATCGGAGGATATCCTCAGACATCAGGAATCAAGTTCATACTTGATACAACCAAGCCTTATGCTCAGGGTGCTGCTTACCCCAAGTCAACCTACTACTCACCTTCCAAGATTAGTCGTGTGACTATCCAGAGCATTAACGATCAGCCATTTAACATGAATGACACTTATGCAGTTGTTACCAACAACTTCTGTGCAGCCGGCGGCGATACATACTATGCTTTTGCAAATGCAAGTTCACAGTTCGATACCGGTATCGTCATGGATGAGGCTGTTATGGACTATGTAAAAGAAGTTCTTGGCGGAAACGTAACTTCCGCTCAGTATGGCAAGACTCGTGGCGATCAGACTATCATCACCTCAGAAACCGACGCTGCCACAATAGCAGATGCTAAGGCAGCTGTTCAAAGCGGTTCCGGAGAAAGCACTCAGGCTGCTGCTCCCGCCGAGGCTAAAGCCGAGGCTCCCACTGCTGAAGAAGCTAAGGCTGAGGAGACTAAAGCCGAGGCTACTGCTGCTGAAGCCGCAAAGGAAGAAGCAAAGGCTGAGGCTAACGCCGCCGAAACTTCAAAGGAAGAGGCAAAGGCTGCTTCCGAGACCTCTCCTGCTTCTGACGCTGCAAGCACTGAGACACAGCCTTCAGCTGACACTTACGTTGTAGTATCCGGCGACAATCTCTGGAAGATTGCAGCTGCAGTATACGGTGACGGAAATAAGTGGAAAGACCTCTACGAACTAAACAAAGACGTTATCAAGGATGCCAACAATATCCTTGTAGGTCAGGAATTAAAGACAAAGTAATAATCTCAAGTGTTTAATCCAATTCAATAAAACTCCTAAGACTTTTCCCAAAAGTCTTAGGAGTTTTTTCATGCTATAAAGCCATCAGTAATTTTTCCTACAAAGCTTTGCCAATATGCATTGTGAATGCCAAGGTGTTTTTTCTTTATGTAACAAAGCTCCCGATTCGCCTTCACCATTTTTGGTTTTTTCAAGCTCATCCAGAAAAACATATCTGCCTTTTACTGTCTGTACATGTGAATTGATAAATACCTCTTTCCCCATAGCGTCTATCCTTCCGTAATACAAGCGCTGTTAATAGTATCAATCCTGTGTAGTTTCCTCAACGGGTGTTTCTACAATCTTTGCATCAAACTTCAGATCCTTGAAAATATCTTTGATCCTATAGAATCCTGCTGTCCTAGAAGGTTCATTTTCAAGTGTTTTAAGGCCTTCTGCATATGCAGGAGCTGTCACATCAAAAGCGGGAATAAACAACACATGCTCTTTTCCCTGATAATCAAAGTGGCATCTCTTTGCTACAGGAATACTCTCGCAAAGATACTTGATCATATTAGGTGACATAGCAATCTTATCCTTAAAGTAAATGTCTACAACCTCAAGTGAAGCTGCATCCTGTCCGGCTTTGTTCATCTGTGCCTGAACCTGATCTGCAATATCCTTAATTACAACGTCATTAAAGTTTACAGTTGAAGGTGCTGCGCTCTCACCTGAATTTTCCCGGCTGTTATCAGAAGAATCTTTTTTATCTGAGCTATCCTTTTTGTCAGAGCTGTCGCCTGATGATGTAGCGTTATTAACAACTACATTTGTAACTTCTCCGTGCTCCTTGCTGATCTCGGAAACAATAAGATTGAGCATCTCAGGAGTAATGCCTATATTTCCTGTAAGTGAGGCGATATTTACTGTATAAGAACCATCTTCATTTCTGCTAAGTCCATATACAAGTTTTCCAACTTCACCTTCAAGCTGTCCGTTATCAGAAAGTTTATAACCTTCCTTAGCCTTAAGGTTGATAGTTCCTGTAATTTCAACAGGCTGAGAATTCTCTTTGGTCTGAACAAACCAATAACCATATATGTCATCCTGCGAGAAATTATTATATGTTACATCTACATTTTCAGCATCTACTACTTCGATAAGGTTAAACTGCTTTTCAACTGTAACAAAGTCCTTGGCAGTATCTTCTTCTTCGCCAAAGCTATTCTTAATGATGATCTGTCCGTCACAAAGAATATCTTCTCCACCGGCATATACGCTGTTATTTAAATCTCCATAATAGTAGTTTTCAATCTCTATTGTGTCTTCCTGTTTGTATCCGCTGATTACTGTTCCACCGACATTGTAAAAGATCTTTCCATTTCCGATTTCAGTACTACCGGGATTATTCTCACTTCCATAAACAGTACCATCTTCATTATTATAAGTTACATATCCATCCAAAAGTGATACCTGGCCATAATTCTCAATTACGCATTCATTGTTTTTTGCCACAATACCGTAATTAGAGTCTATCTGGCCATCGTTAATTGTAACTACCATTTTATTATTCTTAACTTCACCATCATTCTGTGTAATGGTCTGATTGTTATTAACAACCTTTCCTTCTTCCGTATTCACGCTAATAGAACCATTATTATCATCAACGATACCGCTATTGTTCTCTATATGCTGATCATTCTCACCAACAGAACCATTGTTATTGACAATCCAATGATTATTTGTTTCTACAGTGCCCTTATTATTTGCGACCTCTTTTTCATTTGTTTTTACTATGCCTGTTTCTGAATTATCTGTGATAAAGCTGGTGTTTTTTTCCACTGTACCGTTATTGAGGTCTATAAACCCATTATTAACCTCTACATCACCATTATTGTTCTCAATAGAACCGTTATTGGTGACTATTTTTCCATTGTTGTTCTCCATATCGTCGTTTGCATTCAGCTCAAGAATCGCTTCACCTTCTTGATTATCTGGCTGTTCAGCTGCGAATACAGTTACCGGCATTGCAACTGACGTGACAACAGGTGTAATCCCCAAAGATGCTGACAACAAAACTACTGCTAACTTTTTTGAAACAATCTTACTTCTTCTCATACTTTCTCCTTTACTTGCGTTGAGCCGCGCATCTATCCCCCTTTGTAAACAAAGATGTTTGGCGTTTGTTAATAATCTTTTTATATAATAACACAATAATTAAATAATGCAACTATTTTTTAATAATATTTTTATATTTATTTTATTTGAAGTTCATTTTATAATAAGCAGCAAAAATAATCCCTAGAAAATATCAGTGTTTTCTAGGGATTATATGGTCAAAATACATTTTAACTCTTCTTAACAAAATGCAACATGTGTTGCATATCAGGGTAGGACAAGAACTTAAGGCTAAATAATTCAAGTTCTAAACGTGCGCCGCTAGGCGCACTTTAAAAAGAGCATGTACTGCAAACTCCGCGGTACATGCTCTTTTACCTGCCTATTTTTCCATTTTCCCCGATTATAGGCAGGAATTCCAAGCTTTTTCACCCTGCCTGCTTTCTATCTACAATGCAGCGCTTTCAAAGTAAGTCTTAAATCATTCACTTCTCTTCAGAGAAATCGTTGACGATACTGATCTTACCCTTCTGCTCATCGCTGCTCTTGGATATATCGCCATAATAATAGTTGGTTACGGTCAAAAGATCTTTTGAATTAAAACCGGGAGCAACTTCTCCGCTCATAATTACAGCCAATGAACTATATCATTTTTATTGTGCAACTTCAGAAACCGTAAAACCTACATTCTCAAACATTTTCGTGATTCTCATAAATCCGGCAGCCTGGCCATACTCTTTTTCCAGTTCATCAATTGCCTTCGTATACTCTGAAGATGTAGCATCAACAACAGGCACATTCATAACATATTGTTTTCCCTCATAGTTAAATAGGCATCTCTTAGCAAGCTGAGGTCCTTCGCAAAGAGTCTTTACAACTTGTGCTGTGAGATTGATGTTATCGCCAAAATCAAACTCGACTATTTTATATGAATGAGCATCACTTCCGCCTCTGGGAGCTACTGTCTTAGTTGTGTATGGGACATATACCCTCGGGCCGTCGCCAATGCCGTATACCATGCCTGCGCCTGAATTTTCAACTCCCGGAACAGAGATTGTATCAGATTGCGTGCCTGTAGAAACGCCGTTAGCGGAATTATCACCGGCTTTGCCTTCCTCACATTCATTCTTAGCTTCTGTCACCTTAAGATGAAGCATCTGTGGTGTGAGAGAAACATTTCCGGCAAGAGAATAAATGCCTACAGTATATGATCCATCCTCGTTTTTACTAATGCTGTAAGTAACTTTATCCGTTTGTCCGATGTGCCGTCCGTCATCCGAAAGCTCATAGCCCTCACCAGCCTTAAGCGTAATAGTTCCTTTTATCTCGACAGGCTCTGAATTTGCCTTAGTCTGTGTATACCACTTATTATCAACATCACTCTGATCAAATCCGTAATAGCTTACATCAATATTTTCAGCGTCTTTTATCTCCACAGAATGGAACTGCTTTTCTACAGTCAGATAATCTCTTTCCGTAAAATCTTCATCGCTATAACTGTTTTTAACGCAAATAGTTCCGTGTCCAAGCGGATCATCAGTCTTTTGTTCAGGGTTAAGCTCATCATATTCCTTTATTTCTCCGGAATAGAAATTGGTAATAACGCAGTTATTATCAGGCATTCTTCCACTATATACCTCTCCGCCGAGGTTATTGATAATGTGATTGTCTCCGTTGCCCTCTCCGTCAGTATCGTATCCGTTTCTACCACCTATAACCTGTCCACCGGCGTTATTATTTACAACCGTTCCTGTTGGATTAAAAACAAGCGCATTATTATCGTTTATTTTGCCAAAGTTGAAAGGCACAATAGCATTGTTGGCGTTTATGGTTCCGTAGTTATTCTGTACGATCGCGCTATTGTCAGCGTTGTTATTGATCGTGCCTTCGTTCCTGTCTACGTAGCCCAAATTAATGTCCATAACTTCACCGTCAGCGACTTTATCCATTCTCACGCCCTTTTGGTTATTAGGAAGATTCCCCTTAGCAACTGCATTATCTTCTGCGCCGGGGCCATCTCCTCCAACATCAGAGATCTCAATGTTTTCCGAAGCTTCTCCGTTTTCAACCACAACATCTTTTACTTCGGTCTGATCATCGCTAATTTCAGAAACAATAAGATTAATCATCTCAGGTGAGATTGCAACATCTCCCGTAAGAGAAGAAATGCTTACAGTGTAAGAGCCATCCTCATTCTTACTAAGACCATAAACAAGCTTATCCACACTTCCCGAAAGCTCGCCATTATCAGAAAGTGAATAGCCCTCTTTTGCCTTAAGTGTAATCGTACCGGTAATCTCAACAGGTTCTCCGTTTTTAGCTGTCTGTATATACTGAGTATAGTCAACATCATCACGCACAAATCCATCGAATGTAACATCTGTGTTGTCTGCATCATATACTTCAACACTGTTGTACTGATTCTCTACAGTAACAAAGTCCTTGTCGGTATCTCCTTTTTCTCCAAACTTATTGGTAATCTGAATCTTACCATTGCAAGCAATTTCCTTACCGGGGGCTTTCGCAACATTTTGGAGATCTCCATAATAATAATTTCTAATAGTCAAAAGATCTCCCGGCTTCACTCCACTTACTACTGTTCCGCCTCTGTTTTGCGCAACAACGACGTTGCTAACGCGCTCATCATCAGGATTCAAAGAACTACCATAAGCAATACCTTCTGTGTAATTATTCTGTACTGCGCCTTCTTCAACAATATAGGTTTTGCCGTAATTATTTACAATATTCCCGCTATTAGTTTCAACGTGTCCGTTATTGTTAATTATCAAATGCGAATTGTTGTTCACATAATTATCATTATTCTGAACTATGAAAGAATTATTATCTACATCGCCGCTATTGCATAAAACATGCCCGTTATTCTCTGTTATTTTGGCATTCTTGTCATTTGTCTTTACATAGCCATTGCTGTTGACAATAGTATTCCTGTTTCCAAGAACAGTCCCATTATTGTCAGTAATCTCATAATAATTATTAGACACAACACCATTATTGCTAATAATTTTATTATTGTTATCAGTGATCACTCCATTATCATTGTTATTGATAATCTCAGCTTTATTTTCATAAACAAGTCCTCTGTTATCAAGTATCAATCCATTATTAACTCCGATAGTGGAATAATTTGTATCAATCTTTTCTTCATTGTTTTCAATAAAACCACTTGTTGAAACCGTAGAAGATGGTTCCTGTGTATCTTCAGATACATCCTCTGCTGCTTCCGAAGTCTTTCCTGATCCTTCCTCCGCTATCGCTTCTACAGCCTCTTCCACCTCGTTATCAGCGCTCTGCTCTGCGGCATATACATTTACCGGCGCCGCCACTACTCCAAGCATTGGTGAAAGCACCATGGATACAGATAATAAAACTACTGCCAACTTTTTTGAAACAAACTTCTTTCTTCTCATTTTTATCTCCTTTTTAAGCGTTTTTATCCCCCTCATAAGAATAATGATGATTTAAATCAGAGCATTAACCTTTGATCAATGCTTTTTGCAAACGCTAAGATGAAGGTCATCAAGCGACACCTCAGCATTTCCGCTAAGTGATGTAATATTCACGGTATATGAACCGTCGTGGTGTTTATCAAGTGTGTAAGAAAGCTTATCTGTTTCACCACTCTTTTCTCCGGTATTTGAAAGTTTATAACCGTGCTTAGCCTTGATCGTGATGGAAGCTTTAACCTCAACAGGTTCATTGTTTTCTTCAACAAGTGCATATTCTTTTTTATCCGAATCGCTGTGAACAAAATTGGAATATGAAACATCTACACCATCAGCATCTTTAACATCCACAAAGTGGTAATGCTTATCCACCGTTATAAAGCTTCTGTCTTCAACGCCATCATCCTCAGCAATCTTATACACGCCTTCCTCTGAGAAGTCATTGAGGATGTGAATCTTACCGCATCCCATACCTTCATCATTCATCGGATTATCATAGTTTCCAAGGACCTCACCATAATAATAATTAGTTACAGTTAGCTCATCATCAGGATTATAGCCGGCATAGAGTCTTCCACCGTTATTATTTGTAACAGTTCCGCAGCCCCTTTCCATGTTGCCATCCTCATCATAATCAGCGCCACCGACTACAGAGGCTAGTTCATTGTTATCAAGCACATTTCCGCTTATGTTAAACACAAGTGCATTATGATAGTTGACATTTACCTCTCCGTAGTTGTTATGTATACCCATTTCGTTATAGTCAACGGTTCCGTAATTGTTTTCTACTCCCCATTCCTCTGCATAATTCCATTCAAGGAATCCGTAGTTATTTTCAACGCACCCATCATTCTTATTGATGTTGCCTCGATTGTTGACCATGTTTTGTGACAAGAATTCCACATAGCCATCCTCCGGGTTATCAGGAACCGTCTCTGCTGCGAATGCTGTAATCGGCATAAGCACAACCGATGTTGACAATACTACAGCTGCCACTTTTTTTGGTAAAAATTTGTTTCTCATCTTTCTCTCTCCTTATGTTTGTTTATATTTTTATTAGGTCAAAAAACAGACCATAATAAACAAGGTATGTTCTCAGCCTTCACTGATATACAAATCCGGCATGATAAAAACAGAGGATAGGAAATTCAGAGATTTTCCCTCCACATAAAAAAAGAGAGAATACCGGTGTTCCCCAGTATTCTCTCTATTAATTTATCAGTTATTACTCAGCTGCTTCCTCTTCTACAACCTTTGTAGCAAATCCAAGCTTAACAAAGATATCTTTGATTCTAAGGAATCCTGCTGTATGAGCAGGCTCTTTTGCCAAAGTCTCAAGCCCTTCTGCGTATGCAGGTGCATTAAGGTCAAAAGCAGGAATGAACAGAATGTGTTCCTGATCCTTGTAATCGAAGTGGCATCTCTTAGCTACAGGTACCTTCTCGCAGAGGTACTTGATAACATCAGGTGTCATGTCAATCTTATCGCCAAAGTAGATGTCGATAACTTCAAGAGTTGCAATATCATTTCCGTTTGCAGCAACCTGCTTCTGAACCTGATCTGTAATAGCTTTGATAGTCTCATCAGAAAGATTGTAACCTGCAGGTGCAGAAGACTCTGTAGGTGCTGATGAATCGCCATTGTTATCTGATGAAGAGCCGCCACTTATAACAACAACATCATCCTTGAGTTCATCAAGTTTTACTACAGTGTCGCCAATCTGAACTTCTGTAGGAGTCTCATCACCTGTAAGTTCTGAAATAATGAGGTGAAGCATTTCAGGAGTAAGTGCGACATTTCCATGAAGTGAATTGATATTGACCGCATATGAGCCATCATCATTCTTACCAAGACTATAAGAAAGAGCTCCAACCTCTCCGCTCATCTGACCATCATCAGTAATCTTATAGCCATCGTTAGCTTTAAGTGTAATGACACCATCTAAAGGAATATCCTCTTTGTTGACTGCAGTCTTCTCAAAAGTAGCACCTAAATGATTTTTGTCAAAATTCATATACTGAGCCGTCGCATTTTCGAGATTATCAAACGTTACTGAATGATACTGATTATCTACAAGAATAAGATTATTCTCTTTAAACTCTTTACTATCATAATTATCAATGATATGAACTGTTCCTTTATTGGAAACACCAGTTTCTTTATCCAATGTATCAGTAATTACATTGCCATAATTAAATTCTTTTATTGTGATTGAGTCATTTTCTCCGATTCCATTCTGAACAGTCCCTCCGTTATTAACATTAATTATCCCAACAGAATCATCATTCCTCGCATCTCTATCCTTTGTAGTAGAGGGACTTCCTTTAACCAAAGCAGATTCACAATTTTCCCCTACAATTCCGGAACCATTATTTACAACACCTTCATTAGTGCCAATATAACCATCATTGTCATATACTACATCAGTATTCAAATCAATTGTACCAGTAGGACTGTTGTACGCAACTATGAAACTGCTCTCTGTCACATTTCCATCATTCAAAATCACTGTTCCAATACCAGCATTATATTCAATCGTTCCAGTTTCGGCATTATGAATTACCAGTCCAGTGTTAGCGCTTATTTCGCCTTCATTGGTTCTCATAATATAATCACGTCTGTTAAAATCAACATATTCTCCTTCCGGATTATCCTCTACCCATTCGCCACCGTAAACATACTCATACTGCGCAAGTATATCCCCTGCCGCAAATGAATTCATCGGCATTGCAATGCTTCCCACAATTGGCGTAATCACCATAGTTGCTGTCATTAAAATTACTGCTAATTTTTTTGAAATAAATTCTTTCCTTCTCATACGCTCTCCTTTGCGTTACTTAGTGTTCCACCATGTATTTGCCCCTCTTATAACAATACTTGGCGCTATTAATATTACCTTTCTATATTACCATTAATTTTATAAAAAGCTACATCTTTTTTAATATATTGCAAAGAATATTTTTTGCAGTCGGAAACTCATATTTTATTAACAGTTTCCGATATCTATTCACATGAAATGTTCAAAAAAAAATCACATTTCAATTTTTAGTCAGTAAATACCTTGTCTCCAAAAAAATAATTCAGATTTTTCATGTAACCTTTATTTGACATGTTCAAATGATTTTGTTACGGTGTACGAGTGTTCCCCATACACACTTAGCGCTTATTAAAGGAAAGAGATATGAGACCGACAAATGAATCCGTATGAGTTCATACATTCACTTGTCGGTCTTGTACTAAAATCCGGTGCCACTTATATCAAGTCGCACCTTCACATAGATCCATGCAACAAGGAACTACCAAACGGAGGAAAAAATGAGGAACCCATTGTTTCAGCAATGTACATGGTACGGCCGATTTCCACGTAATATGTTCTAATCTGGTCAAAAGATCTATTTCTTAAAATTCAAGAAAATCAGAAATAACTATTCTTTATTGCTGATTTCAATTTATAAGTTTATAAAGCTAAGTGATTCCCATCTATAACATACCTCCGTAGATTATTTCCTTATTGCGTCAAAAAGATTATGAGGAAATCAATTAACCTCAAAATCAAAAAGCTTATAGGAGGTACTAAACTTGAAAAACAAAATTGCTGTCAAAGGCATGTTGTCAGTTGTGACAGCAGCAACACTCTTCTGCTCTGCAAACCTTGGAGCTTTTGCTGCAGGAGGCGAAGTCGTATCCTTTAATACGGTTACAAAAGATTGTACGGAATATTCAGATGGAAACAATTCCGGATTGTCTGCATTTTTAAATAAGGATATGAGTGGAAAGGTGGTTATTCTTTCTACTAACGACATTCATGGAGCTGTTAAAGATCTAACCTATGTTTCGCAGCTTAGAAATATTCTGGAAGAAAATCATGCCACAGTTCTACTCGTAGACTCAGGAGATTTTAGCACAGATAAAGATTCAGTTGACAACTATACTGAAATCACTGGCAAAAAAAAGAGTAAAGACGCCGGTTTATGTGCAACTAATACAGAAGGCATTGCACCTGTTAAGATCATGAACGCCATAGGCTATGACTACGGATGTTTAGGTAACCATGAGTTCGAAAAAGGTAAAGCTAATGCAAAGGAAATAATTGATGAAATCAAATATACAATTGTCGACGCAAATCTCAAAAAAACCGGGGACTCTCGTGAACTCAAGTCCTATGCAGTTGCGGATTTTAAAGATCTAGGGTTAAATATTGGTTTCTTTGGTCTTGACACACTTGAGAATCATGCATGGTATCCAAATTTTAATTACAAAGTTGATAAAAGCGGATACGCCCTACATGATATTGCCCAGACGCAGGTTTCGGATTTAAAAGGAAAAGAGGGTGCAGATATAATAATTGGTCTCACTCATCTCGGAGTTGATAATGAACCCGGTAATTGGGCTTTTAAAGATTCTAATAAAGGTGATTCCAATAAAAATAAATCACATCAACATAAATCCAATAGGGATAGATCAAACAAAGGTAAATCCAATAATAAATCTAATAAAGATAAATCTAATAAAGATAAATCGGATGAAGATGATGCTTTCTTTTTTATTAAACCGGACGGTAGTATAGGGAATAAAGTCGAAGAAAGCAAAGACGTTCAAACAGACCCAAATGCTTTCGATTCTCTTTATTCAAACGGAATCAGAAGTGTCGACTTATTTGCTGACGTAGATGATATTGATATTCTACTTGACGGACACTCTCATACAACTATGACAGGTAGTGAGTATTTTGATAATGTCAAAGTTCAGTCATGCGGAATATGGCTTAGAAATATTGGTGTTACAATAATCGGCAAGGATGAAAGCGGCAAATATAAGATTGAAGATAACTTTGTAATTCCGGAAGACCATTACAGCGAAATCGGAGAAGACACAAAGATTACCAATTATATTGATTACGTAATACGCGTTTCTGAAAAAGAAATGAGTGCTGAAGATGCAAGAAAGAAAATAGAGAATTACGATCCAAATACAGACTACACAGAAAAGGGTTATTCAGATAAGCACGGCTCTTCCAAGACTTCATCTAAAACAAAACATGATTTCATTGATGAGGCTGATGACTCTGCTTCTATCGAGGCCAGTCTCTCTGAGAATGATGTTGAATCAGCCAATGCATCCAGTAGTGCAAACCTCGAGAATGAAGATGCTGCCGGAACCGCGACTTCTGAAGACATCAAAAGTGTAGAAGAATCTTCTCAAGAAACTTCTTCCGACAATGATTCTACCGCTGAGTCCATTGATGATTCCAATGATTCAGACGATGACCATCATCACCAGAGGCACCACAGATATAACTTCAAATTCGGTTACGGCGGATGAAGATTTTATTATATCAACATATTAGCAACTACTAACAACACAACACCATAGGAGGTGAATTACATTGAAGAAAAAATTCGCTTTTAAAAGCTTGCTGTTACTTGCAATGGCAGGATTGGTATCCCTATCGAGCGTAAATACACTAAACGCTAATGCAGCAGGAAATGAAGAAATAGTATCTTATGAACGCTCTCAAATAACAGATGAAGGTGATTACAAAAATGTGATAACAATAGAGGACTTATCCAATGACTATAAACACGACCTCAGTGGAAAGACCATCATATTATCAACAAACGATTCTCACGGAGCAATTCAGGACTTTGCCCATATTGCAGCTCTAAAAAATTATATAAAAAACGATCTTAAAGCAGCTGAAGTAATCCTCGTTGATTCCGGTGATTTCGGAAAAGACAAAGACAGTAAGTATTTCAACAATAAAGAAGAGTTTCCAGCTGATTACAAAAAAGAAGGAAACATAGATGATTCCCACGGTCTTGAGGCATTAAAGATAATGAATGCAGCCGGATATGATTACATCACATGGGGCAATCATGAATTTAATAACCAAAAAAAGGATTTTGATAAGTTAGTTGAAGAAGCAGGTAATAAGCTCATCAACTCAAATATTTTTGATAGCGAAGGCAATTTTGCTTTCACTCCTCACGTCATAAGAACTGTTGGAGAAGGTGAAAATGCATTAAGGATCGGCTTTTTTGGGCTCGACACAAAGGAAGCTGCTGTTTATACCGCAGGAAAAAAATACACCTTCCTTACAGATAATAAAATGATTGAATGTGCAAAAAGAGAAGTTGAATACTTACGCGGAATCGGAGAAGAACCAACCGGACTAAAATTCGATGATGATAAAAGTAGCACCACAAAAAAATTAGAAAAACCCGCCGATATTGTTATATGTCTTTCACATCTTGGGCTCGAAGATCAATATGCTCCAAGTGAAGGTCCCGGTACAATTGGTAACGACGGCACTCGAAGTGCCGACGTATGGGAAAGGGTCAAAATCGCCGATCCAAATAATAATGGAGAAACCATTCACGGAATAGACCTCATGCTGGACGGTCACTCACATACAGCGATAAACGATGTTAACCAAAAGGACAAGGCTCCTATCATGTCTTGTAAAATATGGTGTGAATACATTGGAATAACAATAATTGACAACTCCAAAAAAGAAATTGAAAAGAGCTATCTTATTGCAGATGATAAGTATGAAGATTTCAAAGCAGGTGAAAATAGCGTTGAAGATTTTCTTGAAAAATATGGTGCTACTGAAACTCTAAATGCTATAGATGCAGCAGTAGATAAGAAGAGCAACTCCGACAATCCCGGCAAGTCAGGCAGAGGTAATGATGGCAAGCACACCGGAAGAAACAGCGGCAAAAACAATGGTAAATACAACGGCAAAAACAACAACAGCAGATTCGGCAAGCGTGGCTTTGAGTATGATGAGGAAGATACTGAGTACGAAGAGACTGCAGAGCCTGTAGAAGATGCTTCTGTTGTAGCAAGTACAAGCGACGAATCTACAGAGTTCACAAGCGAGGCAAGTAGCGATAACAGTTCCGAGCTAAACGAACAGTCTACAGAAGCTGCAAGCACTGAAGAAACAGCAGAAACATCCGAACAGGACAACGCTGATCAGAGCGAGGATACTGAAGTCGAGCCCGCTGCATAATACAACGCGTCTTCATTGTAACTAATATCTCTCCGCCAAGGCGGAACAAACACATAATTATATAATTGCATAGAAATAGGAAAGGAATTTCCTATTATACAAGAAAGAATGTCGCTTGCGACATTCTCGCGCCGAGCGCGGTTGCTGAAGGCAACATATTCCTATCGCGCGAGTGCGCATCCATAGCGGAGCGCTTTTTATGATATAGGAATTTCGGAGAAATTTCCTATATCATATAATAAGAGCACAACCCTTTTGATACGGTCTAAAAGGTGTTGTGCTCTTTGTTTTTATCATTTTACAAGTTCGCCATAGCACTCCGGTCTTCTGTCTCTAAACATTCCCCAGGATGCTCTCATCTTCCTATTCTCTTCAAAATCATACTCGGCGTAGATTATTTCTTCCTTATCACGGCTTGCCTTTGCGATAACTTCTCCAGTTTCGTCAGTAAGAAAACTGCTACCGTAGAAACACAGAGATGACTTCTGTCCTCCGTTTTCTTCACACGGCTCAACATCTTCCTTTCCAATTCTGTTTGAAGCAGCCACCGGAATGATATTAGCAGCAGAATGTCCCTGCATAGTCCTCATCCAATGCCCTGAACTGTCAACCTCGAGAATTGGTTCAGAACCGATAGCTGTAGGATACAGAATAATATCCGCACCTGCAAGTGCAAGGCATCTTGCAGTCTCAGGAAACCACTGATCCCAGCATATTCCGATACCGATCCTTCCTGCAGCCGTATCAAATACCTTAAAACCTGTATTTCCCGGAGTAAAATAGAATTTCTCCTGATAATAATGATCGTCCGGAATGTGAGTTTTCCTGTACACTCCTGCAATCTTACCGTCAGCATCTATCATAGCAACAGAATTGTAGAATACATTCTCATCCTTCTCAAAAACGCTGATAGGCATAACCACTTTATTTTCTTTACAAAATTCACTAAAGAAGATTACCGCAGGATTCTCCAGAATCGGAACCGCAAGCTCATAGTAATCATATCTTCTCTCTTGACAAAAGTATTTTCTTTCAAATAATTCAGACAAAAGAATGATCTCAGCGCCGTTATTCACTGCCTTCCCAGCCAGTTCTGCAGCCTTTTCTATATTTGTTTTTACCTGCTCATCATCTGAGGTACACGGTGCTCCGCACGCAAACTGAATACAAGCAACCTTTGTAAATGACATCTCTATCTCCTTTTCTTATATAGCACAGAACTACGTACTCTGCGCTTTAGCATGGAATCTGCTGAGTAATGCAATGAATATTGCCGCCCCCAAGCAATATATCTCTTGCGGGAATACCTACTATCTCTCTATCTTTGCATACGCCCTTCAATATATCAATAGCTCTCTCATCGCTCTTAGTATTGTCTCCGCCAAACATGGGAACAAGCGCTGCGCCGTTCACAAAATAGAAATTAACATAGCTTGCAGCAAGTCTCTCTCCCACTTCACGGAAGTCTTCGCCCTCTTCAAACTCATAGTTGTCAAGATCCTTCTGATTAACAAGCACAGGAACATCAGGAACCGGAAGCTTATGGATTACTATATCTCTTCCCTTAGCATCTTTCTGACTCTTTAGATATTCATACGAGGAAAAAGACAATTCATACTGCGGGTCATTCTCATCATCAGTCCATGCAAGGACAACTTCACCGGGCGAAACAAAAGCACAAACATTATCTACATGTTCATTGGTCTCGTCGTTATATATACCTCTCGGAAGCCACAAAACCTTCTCCGCTCCAAGATAATCTTTTAACCGCTCTTCTATCTCTTCCCTGGAAAGAGCCGGATTCCTGCCATCACTTAAAAGACATGCTTCAGTAACCATAACGGTTCCCTCGCCGTCAGAATGGATAGATCCGCCTTCCAGCACAAAAGGCGCCGCGTCATAGTAATCAGCTCCCACGTGCTCAAGGAATCTAATCGCAACCGCATCATCCTTATCCCAGGATGCATAGAGTCCGTCAACCTCTCCGCCCCATGCATTAAAGCTCCAGTTTATTCCTCTGATACGCCCCTTTGCATCAGTCACAAATGTTGGTCCCACATCCCTTGCCCAGGCATCATCTGAATCTATTTGGATGACTTCTTTTCTTATATCAAATTCTTCTCTGGTAAGACCTGTTGCGGGAAAAAGTCCATCAACAAACCTGCAGGCTTCATCATAATGCTCTGCATCTGCGGCAACATATAGCTTCTCTCTCTTTATTATCTCTGTATATATCCTGCCAAAAGAAAAAAGTGCACCGCTCCTGTCAATCCCCCAGCTTCCGGGGCGAGTCGGGTATATCATAAGAGTTCCGTCATGCTTAGCAAACTCCGCAGGCATGAAAAAACCGTCTTTTTTAGGTGTGGAAAAAGAAATCTTCATAAAACAATCCTTATTGCTAATATATAAATGCGGTCCAAATGATCACAGTCTCATCTTAAAATCATCGTATCCAAAGTGCTTAAGCACTTCCACCTCACCATTTTCATGCATAATATCAATATCCGGAAGAGGCATACCGTTAAAGGTATTATTCTTGACCATGCTGTAGATTGCCATATCTTCAAAATACAGCCTATCCCCGATTCCAACCTCTTTAGAAAAGCTGTAATCACCGATGATATCTCCGGCAAGACAAGTCCTTGATGATAACCTGTAGGTAAAGGCAAATTCTCCCGCATCACCGCTATCACGAAGAGGTGGCCTATATGGCATCTCCAGAACATCCGGCATATGACAAGCAGCGGATGTATCCAGGATCAAAACAGGATAATTATCCGTCTTAACCACGTCCATAACGGTAGTAACAAGGAGGCCTGCATCAAGAGCTATGGCCTCTCCCGGCTCCAGATATACCTCAATACCATAGGTATCCTTAATGCGCTTAACAAGCTTAATAAGGCCCTCCACATCATAATCTTCCTTGGTGATATGATGTCCGCCTCCAAGGTTTATCCACTTTATCTTCCCCTCTTCTCCTTTATGAGTTGGGAAGAATGTGGCAAAAGATCTTTCTACTTCAAGAAACGTTTTCTCAAGAGGTTCAAATCCCTGCTCACATAATGTATGGAAGTGAAGCCCTGAAACACCCTTAGGAAGCTTATCTCCAAGATCGCACTTCCTGATGCCAAGTCTGGACCCTGCTGCGCAAGGATCGTATATCTCATGCCCTTCCTGAGTGCTGTATTCGGGATTTATGCGAAGTCCAACAAAAAGAGTGCCATTTTTAACATGTTTTTCCCATACCGGTCTGTGGTGTTCAAGCTGAGTAATAGAATTAAAAACCATATGATCACAGATATCACACAGCTCTTTTATCTCATCGTCATTAAATGCAGGTTCAAAAACATGATTCTCTACTCTGCGTTTCCCTTTAAGAGGAGTTATCATCTCCTCATAAGATAGCCTTGCCTCATATAATCCTGAAGCTGTAGCCCCCGACAAGTACTCACCAACAAGCGGATAAGTCTTATAGGCCGAAAAAGCTTTCTGGGCAAGCAATATCTTAGCCCCCGACTCCTTCTGTACATAGTCAAGAATTTTAAGATTATCTATTAATTTCTTTTCATCTATTACATAAGCAGGAGTAGTGATATCGTTTATCTTCATCAATTATCTCCTATGATAAGTTCGGTGTGCAGGCTCAGCCATGATTACAATGAGTAAAGATGGGCGAATCAGCACACCGACTAATTATTGTCTCATATTAAGGAACGAGAACGGGATTCTCATCAACTACCCAAGGAAGTCCGTACTCATTGAGCATCTCCATGTAAGGATCAGGATCAAACTCATCGGTAGTATATACACCGGGTTTCTTCCACTGTCCGGATACAACAAGAGCTGTTCCGATCATAGCAGGCACACCTGTTGTGTAACTGATAGCCTGGCTTCCAAGCTCTTTGTAGCATTCCTGATGATCACATACATTATAGATGTATATTGTCTTTTCTTTGCCATCCTTGACACCGCGGAAGATACATCCAATATTGGTCTTACCGACAGTTCTGGGACCAAGGCTTGCAGGATCGGGAAGAAGCGCCTTAAGGAACTGGATAGGCACAATATCCTTACCTTCAAACTTAATAGGCGTTGTTGAAAGCATGCCTACATTCTCAAGACAACGCATATGATCCAAATAGCTCTGGCCAAAGGTCATGAAGAAACGTATTCTCTTTATCTCAGGGAAGTTTCTTCCAAGAGCCTCGATTTCCTCATGATGAAGAAGGTACATATCCTTATCTCCTACTTCCGGGAAATTGTACTCTCTTTTGATCTCCATAGGCTTAGTCTCTACCCAGTGACCATCCTCCCAGTAGCTTCCGTTTGCAGAAACCTCACGGAGATTGATCTCAGGATTAAAGTTGGTCGCAAAAGCATAGCCGTGATCGCCGCCATTACAATCAAGAATATCAACAGTATGTATCTCGTCAAAATAGTGTTTCTTAGCGTAAGCTACGAATACACTTGTAACACCGGGATCAAAACCTGTTCCAAGAAGACCTGTTATACCTGCCTCCTTGAACTTATCCATATATGCCCACTGATAACTGTAATCAAAGTAAGCTGTAAAGCCTTTTTCCTTACATCTCTTCTCATAAGCTGCTCGCCACACCGGCTCGTCTGTATCCTCAGGCTCGTAGTTAGCAGTATCTATATAATCAACCTTGCACTCAAGACAGGCATCCATGATAGTAAGATCCTGATAAGGAAGCGCAACATTGAGCACCGCGTCAGGCTGATATTCCTTGATAAGAGCAACAAGCTCGTTTACATCATCAGCATTTACAGCCTTGGTAGTAATCTTGACGCTGCTACCGCTCTTTTCAATCTTATCCTTCAAAGCATCGCACTTGGAAACTGTACGGCTTGCAATACAAAGTTCAGTAAATGTCTTGCTGTTCTGGCAACATTTCTGGATTGCAACCTGTGCAACTCCTCCACAACCTATAACCAATAATCTGCTCATCTCGACATATCCTCCTCTTCCTGTAGCAAGTCTTCTACGTACTTGGGAAGCATAAATGCTCCCTTATGTAAATGAGTGGTGTAATACCACGTCTTAATTCCTCTTTCATCCCATCTGTCAGGGTTGAAATCCTTGAGAGGATGATACTTTTTGCTGGCAAATCCAAAGAGCCAATATCCGGCAGGGCAAGTAGGAATATGCGCCTGATAAACTCTGTTAACCGGGAATACTCTGAATGCCTTCCTATGCATAGCTCTGCAGCTCTCCTCATCCTCATCATAGAATGGGCTTCCGTGCTGATAAACCATGATGCCGTCATCGTGAAGCGCCTTGTAGCAGCTTCCATAGAACTCCTTGGTAAAAAGACCTGCCTCGTGTCCCAGAGGTTCTGTGGCATCATTGATGATCAGATCATACATATCCTCGCATTTACGAAGGTATTTAAGTCCATCCTGATAGTAAATGTGAACTCTGTCATCCTCAAGTCCAACCGCATTATCAGGGAAATACTGCTTACATACATCCACAAACATATTGTCGGGCTCAACTACATCGATAACCTTGATCTCTTCATAATGAGTGAGCTCTCTGGCAACACCACCGTCACCGCCTCCAAGAACGAGCACTCTCTGAACCTTGGGATGAACAGCCATAGGAACATGAACGATCATCTCATCATAAGTAAACTCATCCTTCTCAGAAAAAATAATATTACCGTCGGAAGTAAGGAATTTACCAAACTCCGGCGAATCAAAAACATCTATTCTCTGAAATTCACTGCTACCGGAAAAAAGCTGCTTGCTGATCCTGATACTGATCTTAACATTTCCGGTATGCATATCACTGAACCAATAATCCATCTCTGCCATGGTACTTCTCCTTTAATCGCTACAGCAAAATGGCTGATAATGAAAACTACTTATATTATATCACCGTAAAACAAAAAGCTCCGATATATCTTCACTTTCAGGTCCCTGCATAGAACATCCCTTTTCCATTGCAGTCTTGATGTACTCAAGAATATCGCCTGTGATAACCTCTCCGGGGGAAAGAATCGGTATTCCCGGAGGATAACACATAACAGACTCCGCGCTGATCCTGCCGACACATTTATCTATAGGAAGCTGTTCCTTTTCTGCATAAAAGGCTTCCTGAGGTGTCGCCTTAACTATAGGAGTGATATATTCTGCCGAGAAAAAGCTCTGCTCAGGCTTTGCATAAAGTCTCCTGATATCAGCAAGCGCTCCCGCCAGTCTCTCAATATCCTGAAGCCTGTCTCCAATAGAAATGTATGCCATAACATTGGACAGATCTCCAAATTCCATCTGAATATCATATTCATCTCTTAAAAGGTCATAAACCTCAATGCCTGTAAGACCTATACTCCTTGTATTAACTACAAGTTTGGTCTCATCAAAGTCATATATGCTGCCGCCGTTCTTGAGCTCATTACCATAAGCGTAGTAACCGCCTATATCATTGATCTCTTCTCTGGCGTACTGAGCCATCTTGGTAACCTTAGCAAAGCTCTCTTTACCGTTAAGAGCAAGATTCCTTCTGGAAATATCAAGACTTCCGAGAAGCAGATAGCTTGCGCTTGTAGTCTGGGTAAGGTTTACTACTCTGCTGATATAACCAACATTAGCCCCTTCTCCGCACAAAAGAACGGAACTCTGAGTAAGGCTTCCGCCGGATTTATGCATACTTATAGCCGCCATATCTGCCCCTGCAGACATTGCGTTAAGAGGAAGACCCGGTCCAAAATAAAGATGCGTACCGTGAGCCTCATCAACAAGCGCCTTCATACCGTGCTTGTGGGCAAGATCAACAATTGTCTTAAGGTCCGAACATATTCCGTAGTACGAAGGATTGTTTATAAGAATCGCTTTTGCATCCGGATTCTCCTTTATAGCCTTCTCAACGTCTGCTATCTCCATTCCCAGAGGAATCCCAAGCTTGGTATCCACCTTAGGATCTATATATACGGGGACTGCGCCGCAGAGAATAAGAGCATTAATAGCACTCTTATGCACATTTCTGGGCATAATAATCTTCTCTCCGCTCTTAACCTGAGAAAGAACCATCGCCTGAACCGCGCTGGTTGTACCATTAACCATCATAAAAGCGTGAGCCGCACCAAAAGCGTCCGCCATGAGTTCCTCTGCATCCTTAATAACAGAAACAGGATGACAAAGATTATCAAGCGGTTTCATTGAATTAACATCTACGCTAACGCATCTGTCACCCAAAAAACTCACAAGTTCAGGATTGCCTCTTCCTCTCTTGTGTCCGGGAACGTCAAAGGGAACAACCCTCTGCTTGCGAAATCTCTCTATTGCCTCGTAGACAGGCGCTTTCTTTTGTCTGCTAAGGTCCAACTGCCGATCCTCCTACCACACTAAAGGGAGCGGTGCGAGGTTATCGCACTACTCCCAGTTAAATCTAATTGTACAGTAAAGATATCATACTATATATTAGTTCATTATGAAAGTAAAATTTAATTGTTTATAATCAGTTTCTTTTAATCAGAAATCAGCTTCATATATGCCTCAAGTTCCTCATCTCTAAAGCAGCATACATACACATTCATAAGGATTCCCTCATGGTCTTTGAGCCAATCGGATATTGCAGTAAGAGCTATCATAGCTGCTTCATCGAGAGGATATCCGTAAACTCCCGTTGAAATACAGGGAAATGCAATACTTGAGTACCCATTTTCAAAGGCTTTATCAAGGCTATTAAGATAACAGGAGCTCAGAAGATCCGCATCCTCAGCCGATCCGCTGTAAACAGGTCCCACTGTATGAATAATAGCATCTGCATAATCTATATTGTAAGCCTCTGTAACCTTGGCATCTCCAGTATCACAGCCTCCAAGAGTCTTACACTCAGCCAAAAGTCCGGGGCCGGCGGCTCTGTGGATCGCACCGTCAACACCGCCTCCTCCAAGCAGCGTATTATTGGCTGCGTTTACAATAGCTGCAACATGTACGTCCAGAACTCCACCGCGGACAATTGTAATAAATGCACTGCGGTCATATTCAAGTATCATATGGATTATATCTTTATTGATAACTATTTTGCGGTCCCAGGGATTGATCATGTATCCAAGGCACTTTGGCCAGTTGTCAACCATCTCAAACAATGTTTTTGCCGGCTGATTGATAAGCGATGAAGGCTGGCCTTTGCTCATTTCTTCCTTACTTGTAAAAAGAGGTATGAAGTACTCTCCTTTTTCATTAACAACAAGATGTCTGAATTTGATATCTATATCTTCCTTTGAAGTAATAGTATCCCCGGGCTGTACATCTCCGGCATCCCCCATCATATTGATAAGTTCCTCCGGAGTCTCAATTGGAACAAGAAAATCCATGTCATTCCTAATACCATCCGCAAGTACATCAAAAATAGGCTCCGGTGGTGAATCCTCCCCCGCAAAATAACAATTATAGATCGTGCGTTCAAGTTCCTTGAGATTGTCCATGTCCCCTCCTGCATTAAACATCTAATTATATCTTTTACCATGTTATAGTTGCTGTATAGGGAGAATCTCCGTGATTTGCACCTGTTATGTCTCCATAGTCAAACCAGAGGACAAGCCTTTCTCCTTCAAGTCTCCAATGAACCTTATCATTCTCGATGGCCTTTTTGACATCTGCAACTATAGCATCATAGTTTTTATCATTATGTGCACTGTATACCTGATCTGCCGCATCCTGAATCTTGCTATCATCAAGCTCAAACACATCCGATAATTTTGCAAAATTCTTGGTTTCCTTGCTGATAACGTATGTCTCGTCATAATTATTTGGATGAGGACCGCCTGCTTCCTGAGTTCTGCATATCTCTATATAGACAAATTTATCCATTTCGTTTATATCTACCATATAAACGTCCTGATAATAAACACCCTCGCTTATATCGCTGGTCTTATAGTCCTCAAATATTCTGTTCAGATCAGAGACAACCTTATTGTACTCACCGTTATCGCAAACAAAAAACGGATACTGGTAAGAAACATTATTACCGGCTTCTGTTTTAGTCATTACGGCTATGCCTGCATCAGAAGAAGCAGTTGTTTCTCCGCTCTGACCGCTGTGCGTTCCGGCAGAACCTGGTGCCGGAACATTTGCAGAAGGTGCTGTCGTTTGCTCTGATGCATTATCTGTAGCCTCTTCTGCCACGGAAGCAGTTGTTACTACCGTGTTTTCTCTGGGTTTATTCACCTCAACGGTATTGCTTGAACTTGCTGTAGCGTTAGCGGAAGGAGTCACAGTATCTGCTTCTGCCGCCTTGCTTGTCTTAACAGTCTTTTCGCCTGTTGTCATTTCACCGGAAGCATCTGATGTGGTTTTTTCTTCAGAAGAGCCCTCTTTTGCTGCTTCATTTGAAGAATTCTCTGCAGATGTTTCTTCTGAAGCTTCCTCTTTTACAGATGTTTCATTTGAAGCCGCATCTTCTGCTGTTTCTCCCTCCGAAGTATCTTCTTCACCTGCATTCTCAGGTTCTGTAACTTCATTAGTTTCTAAAAGAACAGCCTCTTCACCATTAACTTTGGTTTCATCGCTGCATCCCATCAGTGCAAGTACAGATAATAATAGTGCACCGATAATCATTCTTCTTTCCATAATAATTTACCTATATAATCAAAGCCAAAATAAGAAGTACTATAAAGTCCTATCTTACTTGATCGGTACTACAGCTGCAAACTCACCTTCACCTGAATATGCACCTGTTATATCATCATAATCGAACCAGATCACAAGATCGTTTCCTTCTATTCTCCAGCCGGCCTTGTCATTTTTGATTGCTTTCTCAATATCAGCCTTCATTGTGTCGTAGTCTTTATCGGTATGCTCCTCATAGACTCCGTCAGTTATATCTTTTATAAGCTTGTCATCAATTGTAACTACATCTGCAAGCTTGGCAAAATTCTTGGTATCTTTGCTTATAACAAAACTTTCAAAATAGTTATTGGGATGAGGGCCGCCAAGTTCCTGAGTTCTATTGATCGAAATATATATAAACTTTGCGTCTTCATCGATACTTACATTTGAAACACTCTGTGCGCACTCGCCTGCTGCAACATCATCTGTCGCATAATCCTCATACTCCTTATTGATAGAAGCTATTGCAGTTGAATATTTATCAGAGGTAAAAACAGGATATTCATAAGGCTGTCCGTTATATCCGCCCTGAGCCACCTGTTTGATCTCATATGTAATACCTACGCCCGAAGCATCGACCTGAGCCTTATTCTCGGTCTCTTTGCTGCTTCCGTTTTGGGCCTGACTATCACTTTGTGTCTTGGCTTCAGCACCGGCATCTGATGACTTCTCTGCCTGGCTCTCAGTAGTTGTTTCCTTTTCTGAAGCTTCCTGAACTGAAGGATCCTGATTATTAGTATCCTTCTCAGAATCAACCGTTATATCTTCATTGATAGAGCTACTTGTTTCTTCTGAAGTATCATTAGCACATCCCGCTAGTGCAAGCACAGAAATAACAAGTGCCGCAAAAATAGTTTTCTTTTTCATAAGCGTTTCTCTCCTTTTAAAAGCATTAAATCTTTTATTTTACTTATCACTGATAATGTAGCTGTCAAACACCTTTTCTTCAATCTTCTCGTAAAGCTCTAAGTCATTGCTTTCCTTAGGATAAATAACTGTTACCTGATATATAGTGTCATCCTGATTCCTTACATAATATGAGAATATAGAATCCCCTGATTCTCCTTTCAGCTTGAACTCCTTATCTTCGATAACATTATCCGATACTACATTCAATTTTTCAGCGTAGTAATCATGGTCATATTTAAAAGCAGCTGTTGCATCTCCATCAGGTGTCTGTGCCCCGGGCACTTCACCCACCTCGATTGACATATTAAGATCAGAATTGGAAAATCCTATACACTCTCCTGCTGCCGCAACATCGGGAGAAATATCCTCAAAATTAGCCGGAATCATAAACTGTGATCCACGCGTTGTTGAATTTTTCTTCCATTCAATCTCTTCAAACTCTGCTTCCGCATCTGCTCCTGAAGACATTCCTGTAGGCACGGCATCAATAGCAGCATCAGAAGTCCCCAGATCCGATGCCACATCTGAAGTTGCTTCAGAAGATACGACCTCCTGAACTACTTCAGCATCCGTTATTCCAAGCTTATCTTCACTTTTATTATTTCCACATGCCGTAAGCGCCATTACCGCCATTAATACCGGCACTATATACTTTGTTTTCATACTCTTTCCCTTTCTTTTATGAAACCAAGTGTAACATTTATCTAACATTTTAACACATATTTATTTAAAAATCCACCTTTTTTGTGTAATAGGACATTATGAAAAAATTTCCTATCACAATCGAGTAGGCTGACTCCTACTCGATTCTGCGCACAGACATTCCGCACTTCGTGCTCCATGTCCTTACGACCGGCAAATGAATTTGTATGCAAGCATCCATTCGCTTGCCGGTCTTGTGCTACAAAAAAGGCGCACCCCGCCAAAATCCCCTTAACAAAGGAGCCTCAGCGAGGTGCGCGGTATTTTAATGTGGGAGGTTAACCCTGTAATCCTGCGGATTGTCTTATCATATCTTCTACAACGATATCGTAGATCTCACCCACAGTATTGCAATACTCAAGGACCTTCCAGGGTTCGTTGGTATGAAAATGAATCTTAATAAGATCCTCATCACCTGCAACTATCAGACTGTTGCCCTCAAAATGCTCTGTGATGTAATCTGTTATAGCATCTTCATCCAGGTCCTCGTCTCTTCTGTCCATAAGAAGCTGTGTATCATAGCGATACGCAAGTGCATCCTCTTCAGGATCTATGTTTACAAAATCTGCCATTTCTTTTTCCTCTCAAAACTATAGTCAACGAAACACAGATATTATAACTCATTTCTCCCAATAATAATTGCACAAAATTCTCATTAGAAAGAATTATTACTTAAGGGGCTGTGTAGTAACTTCCGCGCCCTTATCAAGATCATCGGTAAAACCTTCAGCAGCCTCTCTGTCTGCTATCATCTTATCAATATCCTTGATTGTTTCAATCTTAAGCCCTTCTCTGTCAAAGAACTGCTTAAGAGAATTGGAGTCATCATAGATGGAATCGTCATCGTCTAAAGATCCATAGTAATACTCTCTTGAACCAGAATCCTGATCTCCGGGATTTTCTATGATTCTTGCATATGAATATGTTTCATCTCCATCTTTTCCATCAAGGTTAAAAGCCAAAAATGCATAGCTATCATTGGTATTAACATCAAGTTCGTGGCTGCTGCCATTGAACCAAAGGCTTCCTCTTTCAGTACCTGCATCAATATATTCCGTAACATAGGAACCATATAAAGGATGAAAAGCTCCATTACCATCTACATAGCTCTTATTAAAAGAAAAGGTTCCCCAGCCTCCGCTGCCATCTGTTTTAATAACGCCGTATTCATTTACTGTTACATAGTTTCTATCCCAGCTATCCACACCGAATACAGTCTGAAGGCTTCCGGCATTGTCCCTGATTATCATATAATTATCAAATTGAACGCCTTCGGGAATGCCCGCTGTGATCTTTACAAGCAGCTCTTTAACTCCATCGTTTCCGCAGTCAATATAAGAATACTCAACATCAGAAACACACTCTGATGCGAATTCTTCATCCACAAAGTCCTTCTTGGCACTATCTGCAAGCTCCTGTATTGTGAGTTCCTTGTTCTCTATATTTGTTGTATTCCAGTTTTCAAAGTTCATATTCTCTGAATTAAAATGAACCTTAGCCTCTCCGGCAAGGAAACTTTCATAGAGCCCTTCACTGCTACTATCAGTTTCAGGAGACTCCTTTGCCTGCTCACCAGCACCATCCTCTGCTTCTGATTTTACAGAATCAGTTTTTTTGTTCTGTTCACTACCTATGGTTACAGACTCAGTATCAACGCCCTGCACAGGATTTTCATTATTATCCTCTGCACATGCAGTCATCAAAACTGCACATAATGAAAGGGCTGCAATCGCATATTTTTTCATAAATATCACTCCTTACTCCACACATTTACAAAGAGATGAGCTTCCGCTGTAAGAATCAGCAAAGCTGCTCTCTTCCCATGTTGAATAGTACTCTAAAGTATCAGCATCGCCCTCAGCAGTCTTTAGTGTATACTGTGCTCCGTCAGAAGTCTGCGCCTGAATCTTAACACCGTTTGAAGTCTTCTCGCTGCTACTAATCTTATCTGAATGAGCAAGAACAAACTCGCCGTTCTTCTTATGACCATAATCTACAGTAGATCCTGTAAATACTACATACCAGTTGGGCTGCATATCATCGCCGTCAATATATCCGATAGACGCTGTCTGCCATGTTCCATCAACTACAGCAGCACCGTTTGACTTAGAATCAGTCTTGGCATCTGTCTTAGCATCTGTCTTTGCACTTGAAGCAGCTGTACTTGCTTCTGAACCTGCAGAAGATGCTAAAGAAGCGCTCTCCTGAGTGTCTGCGCTTGTAGCTGCATCAGCAGCCTCTGATTTCTCAGCGACAGAATCATCATTTTTAATCTCAGAAGTAGTTTTTTCTGCTACTGCCTCCTGAACTACAGAAGCTTCAGTATTTGCATTTTCTGTTCCATCAACATTTCCTGCACATGCAGTTAGCATCATTGTAGCTAAAACTATTGGTAGTATATTTTTTCTTTTCATTATATTATTCCTTCCTTTTATGTAAAGATAATGTAACAACTCAATAACATATTATCACATTAAAAAAAGAAAGTCCAGTACCAATCGTTTTTCTTTTAAAACAGCCTGTGCAAAGCCATTAACAATTTAAGCAAAACAATATTACGTGTAATGCCTTATCCTAAGTTCCACTCCTGTTTCCTCAGATATCTTTTTACATTTATCTATTTCTTCTTCAGAAAGGACGTCAACGATTGACCACTTAACATCTTTTATCTGCTTCTTACAACTAACAGCAAACTCCACCATTTTTTCGAAGGCATTTTCAAACCTTGGTCTTGTAACTTCCTTGTATTTCTCAGCGTCAGGTGCATTAAGGCTTATGGATACACTGTCTATAACCTCTGAAAGCTGCGGCACAATATCTTTTCCATTTTCCGCATTGCCAAGGCCATTGGTATTAAGACGTGTTTTTAAATGTTTCTCTTCCTTGGCGACTTTTGCAGCTGCAATAAGTGTATCAAAAGCGCACGTTGGCTCACCGTATCCGCAGAATACCAGCTCATGGAACCCTTCGAAATCATAATTTCTTATTGCCTTGATAATATCTTCTTTTGATGGGTTCTTTTCATGCCAGAGATTCCCTGCGCTCCCCACACCGTCTTTTAGGGAGCGAATGCAGAAAGTACAACTGCAATTGCATTTATTTGTTATATTAGCGTACACCGAATTCTTGTAAGTATATAAAATGTCTGCCATTATTAAATCTCCTTATGTCGTGAATCTGAATATGATCTTTTTGATACCGGCACCCTCAAAGGCAGCTGCCGCAATATAGAAAAAGAGAGCGCTTCCGCCTGACTGAACAAGGCTTCCGGAAAGGGCCGATATAAAAGCCGCCTTACTTCCGAAAATGATCATCTCTGCGATGTAGTATCCTGTAGCTGAGATAAAAAAAGAAATAATTGGCGCAGCCATATTGCGTTTATTTAATATTGATCTGCCTTTACTTGTAAAGGGAAGGACTATCAGCATCTTAATGATCACTGTCGCCACAGTCCACATGGGCGCTGTAAGAATATCTGCAATTCCGCCGCCAAGCGCTCCGACCACAAGTGCATAAGGCATGGGCAAAAGAGCTGCCGCAAGATAAATCACCGTATCACCAAAATGAATATATCCTCCGTTTAATCCCACCGGTATATGGAATATATAAGCCGTAAAAATAATTGTAAGTGCAGTCATTGCTCCGGTAAGTGTCATAAGTCTGGTTCTGTCTTTCATTTCATTACTCCTCCCATCTTCTCTTTAATACTTCTTCAAAATTTACGCCGAAATTCCTATCTTTTTCCGTAGTTGCAGCAATAGCTCTACTTATGAAATCAGCAGATCTAAAAGCTGCATCTTCGATTCTTTTGCCATTTAAGATATTCCCAATAAGTAGCGCCGCAAAAAGATCTCCCGTTCCCGAATAACTTCTGCCATTATATCTGCATCCTATTACATGTTCTTCCTTTGAAGAAACAACAAGGTTTATAAGCTCGTTTTGGCCGGAAGAAATTCCTGTTACTACTACATTCTGGTTTTCTCCTGTCATGACGCTGCGAGCGAGCCCGGAGATTTTCTCTATATTATCTGCCACATTAGTTTCACATGCTTTCTCCGGTGCTTCTCCTGCAAGCAAGTATAGCTCCGTAAGATTCGGAGTTATTATATCTGCCTTGGAAACAAGCTCTTTTATTCCTTCTAGCATTCCCTTAGAATAGTTGGGATAAGGCTTACCTCCATCCCCCATCACCGGATCAACCAAAAGTACAGTGTCTTTTGCGGCAAAAGACTTTGTGAAGTCAAGAACGCTGCTCACCACATTTTCATCCGGCATATAGCCTGTCAATATACCGTCAAAATGAACTCCCATCTGTGTCCATTCTTTCCTGCTTTGTCCGATCATATCCTCAGTTTCATGCATATAATATGACGGAAACCCCGTCTGTGCAGTAAGAACAGCGGTTGGCACGGGGCAAACCTCAATTCCCATGGACGATAAAATGGATATGTCCGCAATAAGCGAGCATTTTCCGAAGCCTGATAAATCATTAATCGCTGCAACCCTCAAGTTTCCAGCTCCTTTCAGCATTTATTTTAAATGAAACTTTACTCCATTTCTGGACATACAAAAATAGTCAATTTAATGTTTATTTTTATAACCAGATTTGTTTGATTCAAAAAAACAGCGGAGAATGATCTCCGCTGCATAATTTATACCGTATGTGATTATTCATAATGAAACTCTCGCATCTCACGATTCAGTTCATAATAAACAATCTTATTATCCCTATCCATAGATATGAATTTACCACAGTTAATTTCCTCGTATCTCGTGTCATCTGCTCTATAGCTCATAGGGGTATAGTACTCATATCTGTATTTGAGAGGATATATTTTTCTATTTCCAATACTAGCCAATCTCTCCTCATCAGTCATCAAGAAATAACTAAGTCTGACATCACCATGTGATGTAGTCCATGTAGGATCAATATGATACTCACTTCCATCTATCCTAACGTATGACCAAATATGTCCAGAATATCCAAAAGTAATAGCATCAACTCCGCATTGAAGAAGCAGATACGTATATGTAATTGCTATATCAGCACACACACCTTTTTTATTATAAAGACAGCTGCTTACACCTGATCCATATTCCGTTAAATCATCTTCAACCACACCTTTTATGACATCAGATTTCTCGTCATCATATGAAATGTTTTTTGCCATATACTCATATATAGCAAGACACTTTTCAAAATCAGTGTAGTCCTTGGTAACGCATTGACTTAGAACATTTTCAATCTCGCGTTCAAACTCCTGCTCTTTTACCACAACTTCATCTGCAGGAATCAGATATGCAATATGTCCAACTCCGTTAGAAAAGCTGCAATTATCACAATCAACAAATGGCGCTACGCCGGGGAAAAGTTTGTCCAAAACGCCACTAAAGCACCAGTTAAAAGAAACTTCATCGGCGCATTCAAAACTGTCCCTTCCTTCTCTTAAGGCATCACACATATTAAAGAATGCATTCCAGGCTTCTTCTCTGTATGAATCATAGTCCAAAGCGGCGCAGACGTGAGGATTAAATGAATAATACACATCCGAATATCCTGTGTCATTCGTATAATCCTGGGTATACGTATTATTTGAGCCATACTGATCGTACGCATACTCAGAGTCCCCAGTGCCATACTGATCATATGAATAATTTGAATCTCCTGTGCCATACTGGTCGTATGAAGATTCATAACTTCCCTCTCTGGTATCGGTCAAATAATCGTCAGGATACGCATCATATCCTTCTTCAATCTGTTGCCCAACACTTTTTGTTATGTTCTGCTTGTCATTTTGTTCCGTGATCTGTTCTGTATGTTGTTCAGTTGTCTTTCCGGCACAAGCCGTCATCATTACTCCGCATAATATCAATGCGGTGATTGCTTTTATTCTCATATTGTTTTATATCCTTCCTTTTATATGTCGGATATCGTAACAAATTATTTAATAAAAAGCAACCTCTTTATTCTAAGAACAAATTATCATTTGTATTTATATATCGTGTCCAACCTTGTGGGCATTATCATCATCCCATTCATCGTAAATATCAATAGCCGGATTTTGTTTTAAATTTCGATACAAATCGCTGGCGTAAAACTCATTTATTGCAAGGCTATCTCTGGCGGGGCCATTTTTAACTGTGGTATAGATACTAAGGTTAACACGGTCAAAGTAATTAAGTCCGATAGCAATATCTTTTTCAAGCTGACTTAGTGTCTGCCCTTCCATTCCAAACATTATATTGATCCAGCTAAAGTGACGGGCGATGTCTTTGGCTGTGACCCCCGGAAGTCCTTTATGGAGGATATCCTCTCTGATGTGCTCATCAAAGGTCTCTACGCCGCATCTAAAAACAGTCTTTATGCCATACTGTCCAAAAAATTCTGTAAAAAAAGGATTGGCATCTCTGTAGATATAATGTCCTTCTAAGATAACGGTTTCTATGCCTTTTTCGCGGCAGGTCTCTCTGATATAGTTGATTGTCGTAAAAGGAAGCTCTGTATAAGATGCAGAGCAGGTGACTTCCAATACATCTGAACCCACTTCTCTTCCCCTCACCTCAGATAGAACCTTTTTATTTACTGTGTCGCAGGCAAGAACAGAAGATGACTTATCATCCTGATAGTCGCAAAAGGCACATTTCCCCCAGGAGCAGCCAAGTGAGACCAATAGGACGTTTTCTCTTTTCATCGAGCTTGTTTGTGAGTCAACAAACTGATATCGTATGAGATCGTATATCATGCGGCCTCCTTATTGGAGTCGATACTCTGCTCTTTAATTTCTTTTTCCAAAAGAATCCCGCTCTTTTTGTTAAAAAGACCTGTAAGATACAAAAACGGTGTATCACACATGGCGATCAGCATCTCAATAATTGATCCGGCCACTGCTACTTCAAGACAGTAAACCAGCGGAAACGTTCCTATAAATGCAAGTATGGAAAAGCCAAAGTTCTCTGCGCAGTTGCAAAGGATAGTGGAGATATTGTTTCTAAACCACATGTGCTTTCCATGGGTCTTTTGCTTGATCTTCTGATAGATGATCACATCGATCCAGTTTGACAAAATAAACATAATACCTGATGCGGTTGTGATCCTCACAGACATTGCAAATATGCTCTTCATTCCGGTATCAACGGTGTCAAAGGAATTGGGGGTAAATGCCTGTGTAAAGAGCGCAAATATAATGTATGAAACAAGGGCTGCAGCAGCAATCTTAACTGCGTTCTTGCTGGCTTTATCGCCGTATTTTTCATTTAAGATGTCTGTTGTAAGGTAGGTTGAAGCAAACATTACGTTTCCAAGAGCTGTAGAAATGCCTGCAATGTCAACCTGCTTTGAGACCTGAATATTGGCAAAAACAACAGCAATAGCCATCCAAGTATACAGACCGTACTTGCCAAAAAGCTTGTCCATTACAAGAACTCCCGAAAAAACTACAAAAAGCTCCAAAATGCCAAGGTATAGATTCATTATTATTAACCTCTCTATATTTAAAAGAATTACAGGGGGAAAAATAGAAATAGCTCTGCGCGCAAACGCAGAGCTATCAGAAAATATGGTAATACACTAAATTTCCAACTAGCCCTGGTTTTGTTTAACGACAGGATGGTGCAAACGAACTGTCGGTATAAAATAAACAACAACTTTGGCAGTTTACATTATTTCGATAAAAAAGTCAATCATTTATTTTCCTACAACGCTCCAAGCGAGCTTGGGGGCATTCCTTTTTGGCTGGCCTATACAAAAGAAAACGGCACCTCTCTTTCACAAACTACTTTGTTCTCTGGGGTGCCGTTTTCTTTTGTCGTCCGTTGTCGTAAAGCTCATTAGCATACAATCATCCGCATCTTCGATGCGGTTTTCAATAATAAAAAGGAATGCCCTTCCAAGCGAGCTTGGGGGCATTCCTTTTATTATTGAACCACTTCGTGGTTTATGATTGTATGCTATTGAAGTTTTACTCGTTATCGCTCACATCATTCCCATGCCGGGTGCACCTGCTGGCATTGCAGGAGCGGGCTCTTTGATTGTTGCTACAGCAGCCTCTGTTGTAAGGAAGCTTGATGCAACGCTAGTAGCGTTCTGGATAGCGCTTCTTGTAACCTTAGCAGGATCGATGATTCCGTCCTTAACCATGTCAACGTACTTCTCTGAATAAGCGTTGAAGCCTACGCCGATCTTGCTCTCTTTTACCTTGTTAACGATAACTGATCCGTCAAGTCCGGCATTCTTAGCGATGTTGTAAAGAGGTGCCTCAAGTGCCTTAAGAACTACGTTAGCACCTGTCTTCTCGTCTCCCTCAAGTTCAGAAGCAAGCTTCTCAACTTCCTTGGAAGCGTGGATATAAGCTGAACCACCACCGAAGATGATTCCCTCTTCTACAGCTGCTCTTGTAGCGTTAAGAGCATCTTCCATTCTATACTTAGCTTCTTTCATCTCAGTCTCTGTAGCTGCGCCGACTCTGATAACTGCTACACCGCCAGCAAGCTTAGCAAGACGCTCCTGAAGCTTCTCTCTATCGAAATCTGATGTTGTATCTTCAATCTGCTTTTTGATCTGAGCAACTCTAGCCTGGATCTCTTTCTTTACTCCGAGACCGTCAACGATTGTTGTCTTCTCTTTTTCTACCTTGATGCTCTTAGCTCTTCCAAGGTCTTCCATTGTTGTATCCTTAAGCTCAAGGCCGAGGTCTGAAGAAATAACCTTACCGCCTGTAAGGATTGCGATATCCTCAAGCATAGCCTTTCTGCGATCACCATATCCGGGAGCCTTAACAGCTACTACATTGAATGTACCACGGAGTTTGTTAACGATAAGAGTTGTAAGTGCCTCACCGTCAACGTCCTCAGCGATGATAAGGAGCTTAGCACCTGACTTAACGATCTGCTCAAGAAGAGGAAGGATATCCTGAATGTTAGAGATCTTCTTATCTGTGATAAGGATGAAAGGATCCTCAAGGTTAGCTTCCATCTTGTCCATATCTGTAGCCATGTATGCTGAGATATATCCTCTATCGAACTGCATTCCTTCTACAAGGTCGAGCTCTGTCTGCATTGTCTTGGACTCTTCGATTGTGATAACGCCGTCGTTTGAAACCTTCTCCATAGCGTCAGCGATCATCTGTCCAACCTCATCATCACCTGATGAAACAGCAGCAACTCTCATGATCTGATCCTTGCCCTTAACCTTTGTAGCCATCTTGCCGATTGCTGCAACAGCACAATCTGTAGCCTTCTTCATACCCTTTCTGAGTACGATCGGGTTAGCACCTGCAGCGAGGTTCTTAACACCTTCATTGATCATAGCCTGTGCAAGAACTGTAGCTGTTGTTGTACCATCACCTGCAACATCGTTAGTCTTTGTAGCAACTTCTTTTACAAGCTGAGCACCCATGTTCTCATAAGCATCCTCAAGCTCGATCTCTTTTGCAATAGTAACACCGTCATTTGTGATTGTAGGAGCACCGTATGACTTGTCGAGAACTACGTTTCTTCCCTTAGGTCCGATTGTTACTCTTACTGTATCTGCAAGCTTATTAACGCCTTCTACCATAGCTGTGCGGGCGTCTGCGCCGTACTTAATTGTCTTAGCCATTATTTTTTTCCTCCAAGGTTGATTTATATTTTATATTGTGTGATATACGGATTGCTCCGCTTCGCTATCGCAATCCTACATACATTCGGAATCCGGCAAATATGCCTACTTCCTCATGTATGTTCGCATCCCGAGGTCAAAAAGTCATATGTGCAAGCACATACCTTTTTGACTTCTGTCTGCTATATCACTCACTTTATGATTGCAAGTATATCGTTCTGCTTTACGATGATGTATGTTACATCGTCAAGCTTAACTTCTGTTCCGGCATATTTTGAATAGATGACGTTGTCACCCTTCTTAACCTGCATCTTAACTTCCTTGCCGTCTACAACTCCGCCGGGGCCAACAGCAATAACTTCAGCCTGCTGGGGCTTCTCCTTCTCTGCTCCGGGAAGAACGATTCCGGATTTTGTTGTTTCCTCTGCTTCAAGTGCCTTAAGCACAACTCTGTCTGCAAGTGGTTGTAACTTCATTATGGTGCCTCCTTTATATAATAGGTTTTATTTACTTTTTTATATATTGTTAGCACTCTTCTATATTGAGTGCTAACCTCTAAGAACATATATTAGTTACTTATAGTTGTATGTGCAAATACGGATATGTCGCAATTACTCTGTAATTCTTATCTATTCTCTTTTATCCTCTTCATTACTCTCTTTTTCTTCTATTTAGCCCTAAAACATTGATAAAACCAATATAAAGAAGCCTTTTCAAAGTTTATAGATTAATTTATCGCAGTAAGAATTATTTTAGATTTATTTTATTATATAGCAATTGCAATTAATCGTTTTACAGCGCATAATACAGGTACTTAGATATCAGTCAAAACACGGAGGTTTTGAGATTTGCTATACGCAAATGCTTTAGCAAGGAGGTATTGCCTATGAGTGCTAACATTTTCAGTAGCTTATCCGGTTCATATAATTATATAAATGATATGAGCAATCTTGTGTCCGACTACTCAAGCATCAAGAACGGATCATACGGATCTTTGATGAAATCGTATGTTAAAAAAGTCGGCAATCAGAATGCGCTCGATGCGTATCGCAAGACGGGTTCCACAGCTTCAGTAGAAGCGCCTGTAAAAGAGGAAGCTAAGACTTCAAGAGTTAAGACAGTAAAGACTGTTTCCGAGTTGACAAAAGAGGCAGCTGCTACCACTACCAAAAAGACTGACAGCAGCGTAAATACAGCCGATAAGTACGAAAAGCTTAAATCACAGTGGCTGGATGATCAGCTCAAACAGTATGACAAAGAAGCTACTAAGACAACAGCAGCAAATACATCAGTATCACTGGATACTACAATTTGATCTTACGATTCATAAAACCGACGTGGGCCGACAGGTGTTAAACCTGTCGGTTTTTTGTATCAAAAATACTCTACAAATTTCCTTTGGTGCAAAAACAACCATAACCCCCGCCTGAAATACGCCATTTTATTTGCATTTTTTCAAGCATTCCTTTATAATTCAAAAACATATGGTGCATTTTTTATATTTGGGGAACATAAATGCTGCCATACATTAGCAACTATATACAAACAACGCAAAAAGGAAAGGAAGTGAAAATGCAGATTAAGAAAACAAACGTCATGCGTCTGTTTATGTCTTGTTGTCTTTTTTTGGGAACGATAGGAACAATGAACATGAACACAAAAGCCGCCAACTTAGGTTCAACTATCAGCCTTGAGGAATCAGGTGCTGAACTTACCAATGTGGAAAGAGGAGAATGTCCTTACACCTGGGTCAACGTAAATGACGGTCCTACTCAGGTTCTCTATCCTTCCGGAGGAATGTACAGTATCATGTACGATCTTCGGTATTTCTCAAACGGTAATAATTACACACAAGATGGTTACCAAAGCGCTAACGGATGCGGAGGTTACAAATCCCTCTCCGAGCATCCCGATTTCCTTGATTCATTGAAAACCACTCTCCAAAATGCCAGAAACAGTGGCACTTCTATTATTCTAAGATTTTCTTATGCAAGTGATGCAACAGCCGGAAATGAGCCATCCAAAGAGGGTGACAATTCCCAGCCGGATACAGAACTTATCGTTAAGCACATCGCAGAATTAAGCAATGTAATAAATGAATACAAAGATACTGTGCTCGCTGTAGAATGCGGAATGTACGGTCCTTGGGGTGAAATGCATACATCAATGTATGATGATCCTCAGTACTACAGTGCTCTGTCAAAAGCCTGGATCGAAGATCTGGATCCGGCCATCAAAGTTCTGGTAAGAGCACCCAAGCACCTCATGGCTCATTACGGCTTTGGTGACAAAGGTGACGAATTTGCAGCAGCTATCGATAACGGCAGCCTGAGACTTGATCCAAGACTTGGTATGTACAACGACGGTTATCTCGGCACTTCAACCGATGTCGGAACCTTCGGAGCAGAAAACAGCGGCTCTTACATCACTCGTGAGACAGCAGCGGATCTTCTTCAGAGAATGGACACTGTTCCTTACGGCGGTGAGATGGCTTATCTTACCCTATCCGATCTACAGAGCAACGGCTCTATCATCTACGACGAGCCCGCGCTCATGGGTGAGCTCTACATGACCCATTTATCATATCTTCACAATATAAACGAAAGCGGACACACTATCGCCGGCGAGCTCGATAAGCTCACTGTTTCCGACGACTTCATTCTTCCCGGCGCTGACAAGAAAGACTTCGCACCTTACATCGACAAGTCTTACAGAGAATTTATCCGCGATCACATGGGATATCGTCTCCTGGTAAAAGAATCTGATATGTCCGAAACCCTTGATTCAGACGGAACCTTTACTATGACAGGTGCCATCAAGAACACCGGCTTTGGTAATTTCCTTACAGATAAAAAAGCTGAAGTAATCCTTAAAAACGGTGATGACACCTTCGTTTCAAGCATTGATAACTTTAATGCAAAAGAACTAAAGTCACTAGCAACCATGAATTATGACTGGAGCTTTGAAGTACCTTCGGAACTCTCCTCCGGTGACTGGGACGTTTATTTAAGGATCAAGAACGCCACCGACACAGGAGAAGTTTCTAAAACAGGTATCGCCTTTGCAAACAAGGACTGCTTCGATGAGGATCTTCGCGCCAACAAGATCGGAACGATCAGCATTTCATCAGACGACGTAAAAGAAACTACGGATGAGCCCAAAACTCCCGATCAGCCCGGCACCGATGCTTCAACTGATGAGCCCGGCACTGCTACATCGACGGACGAACCCGGCACCGACGCTTCTACTGATGATCAGGGCAAAACAGACAAGGACAAAAAAGATTCTTGTAACGGTAAGGACAAGAAAGACAAAAAAGACGACAAGCACGATCATCACAAGAAAAATGACAAAAAGAACAAGTACGGAAAGAAGAATTCCAAGACCTATAAATTCAAAAGATTCAAATATAAAAAGCATTAAGTAATCACCCGGCAAGGTTCTATCGAGCCAGGTGTACTACTTAGTTCCGGCTCACGCGTAGCGTGAGAGCGAAACATCCTTATAATATCAAAAGAAAGGAGTGGCTAGCCACTCCTTTTCTACTCTTCTACCTCCCGCGGAATATCTTTTCCGTGAAGATCAATGTAGTTTTCTTTTAAAGCAATAGCCCAGTATTTTTCCGGAATATCCGGCCAATGCACAGTCCCTTTCTCCTGCTCGCATAATCTCATTGCACGAAGCAGCACGGTCTGATTAAGGTCGACGCCGGTACGAATCGTATGCATGGTAACCGCCGCCCAGGCAGGAGCCATAGTCATAAGGTCCGAAGCCTTAAACTCTCTGATGATCTCTTTCTTATTATAATCAAGCTGAATCTGCTCTTCTTCCCATGTCTTCCCATTCCCGTGAAGAACACAGAACTGGGTCTTTCCGCCGTGATACCAGGGAATACCTATAGAACCCGGGTTCACAGCCTTTTTTCCCCTGTAGACATACGTATCCTGAACATGATTATGTCCATGGAGCAAAAGATTCGTTTTAAGATGAGCAATTATCCTCTTGGTGTTTCTCTTTTCCCTGAACATAAGCTCCGAAGTATTCTCCGGTGAGCCGTGACAGATTTCAAACGAAGGGCCCCCCTTGATCTCACAGAGCTGATAATTGGGAAGGGATTCAAAAAACTCAAAGTCTTTACCTGTAAGATTCTCATAAGTATAAAGTAAAGATCCGCTGGCTGAGCCAACCTTCCAATTACCGGTACCGTTTTTCTTATAATCAAGAAGATATTCTTCCCTGTTCCCTCTTACAATAAAGGTATTAAAATACTGTTTGAGCACATATACAAGTTCCATGGTCTTCTGAGGATTGGGACAATCCGTTACAAAATCCCCAAGAAGCGCAAAATTGGTTATTCCCTTAGCCATGGCATAATCTATGCACGCCTGAAGCGCCGTATGATTGGCATGTATATCGCTAAAAACCGCAATGTCCGTCATATAAGGTTAAAACTCCGTTCCTCAAACTGTCTTGTAAAGAGCTCATAGTAGTAGCCTTTTTGTTCCATCAGCTCACTATGTTTACCTCTCTCAATTATTTTACCATCTTGAACCACCAAAATGATATCCGCATCAACAATAGTTGATAATCTGTGCGCAATAACAAAAGAGGTTCTGCCCTTGGTAACTATTCCTATGGCGTCTTGTATTTTTTTCTCAGTAACAACATCAATAGATGAAGTTGCTTCATCAAGAATCAAGATCCTTGGATCTGCCAAAATCGCCCTGGCAAAAGAAAGAAGCTGCTTCTCGCCGGTAGAGAGCATATCTCCGTCCTCTCCAACGTCCGCATCAAGCCCCTTATCCATCTTGCGAACAACATCCGAAGCCGCCACGAGGTCAAGTGCCTTCCATATCTCCTCATCCGTGGCATCAGGCTTACCATATCTTAAATTATCCCTTACTGTACCTGAGAAAAGATGCGGTGTCTGAAGGACATATCCTATATTACTGTGAAGCCATAGCCGCGACCTTGCAGCAGCGTCTTTTCCATCGATCAGAACATAACCTGTCGTTGGTTTAAAAAATCTGCAGACAAGATTTACCAAGGTAGACTTACCTGCACCTGTTTCTCCAACAATCGCCACATTGGTACCCTGTGGAACCTTGAGATTAAAGTGTTCAAGGACATACTCCTCTCCGTCCGGATAATGGAAAGACACATCTTTAAACTCAATATCACCTATAAGTTCCTCCCAGTTCTCTTTCTTGGGATTAAAGGTATCTCCGTATTTCTCAATAACTTCGGGTGTATCGGAAACATCCGATTCTTCTTCGATAAGTTTAAAAAATCTCTCGACGTTTACCTGAACCGTGATAAGCTCTGACAATGTCACAATAACGTTCTGCACAGGTTCCATAAGAGCCAGCGCATAAGATAAAAATACTGAAAGAGTACCGATCCCCAAAACACCTTCCATCGTCATAACGCCGCCCTTATACAAAACAAGGGCAAGTGCAAGAGACGAAAGCATGGTGATCGACGAAGTAAAAAACGCCGAAAAATGAGCTGCGTTTACAGATGTTCTGAACATCTTCTTAGTATCTTTTTCAAAATCCTTCTGAATCTTATCTTCTACAACAAGGGTTTTTATTGCCTTTGCCCCAGTTATTCCTTCATTGAAATTACCTGTGATCGTCGAATTGATCTCCCTGACCTTTCTGTTTATGGTGATCAGTTTTTTCTGAAAATAAGTCGCGACAATAACAGCAACCGGCACAATAGCCATAACAATGATCGCAAGCTTTACGTTCTGGATCAGCATCATAATGAGAACACAAACGATAAAAGAGCCGTTCCATATTATATCCATCATTCTCCAGGACACCATAAGGCCAATCTTACCGGTATCGCTCATAACTCTTGCGTGAATGTAACCCACGTTGTTTTGGTTAAAATAGGCAAAAGAAAGTTCCTGCAAATGATTAAATGCAGCATTTCTCAAATCCCTGTCCATGCCCATCTCAACCTGTCCACAGATGTAAGTGCAGACAAAGTTATCAACTACCAAAACGATCAAAAGGACAACATATAAAATTGTAAATATCGGAAGTCCCTTAAGCGTTCCCTTTGCAACAAAATTGTCGATTGCATACCTGTTAAAGATTGGTATAAACGAATCAAGGAGCGAACTAAGCACTCCGAGGCTTACCATAAAAACAATCTTCCAAAGGTATGGTTTTATGTAAGGATAAAGCTTGGGGATTCCGAAAAATTTCAAACTAGTACCTGTAATATTGCTATTTTCCTTTTTCATATTCCCTGCTTCTGAATATCATATATTCTCTTGTAAATTCCGTTATTTGCTACAAGTTCTTCGTGTGATCCGATCTCTGCCACTCTTCCCTTATCAAGAACAAGGATCGTATCCGCATGCATGAGCGTCGTAATCCTGTGTGAGATAAGAATCACAGTTGAACCGAGTGTAGTCTCGGAGAGAGCTTTCCTGATCCTGGCGTCTGTCCTCGTATCAACTGCAGAAAGTGAATCATCAAAGATCATAACAGGCGGTTTACCCATAAGCATCTGCGCGATCGCTGTCCTTTGTTTCTGGCCTCCCGAAAGCGTAACTCCCCTCTCTCCTACATATGTCTCATAACCTTTGTTAAAGTTACGTATTGCCTCGTCGAGATCCGCAATCTTGGCGGCGTCCCTAACTTCCTTGAGATTAACGTCACTTTGTGTTATCGCTATATTTTCGGACAAAGTACCTGAGAAAAGAAAAGGTTCCTGAAGCACAAGGCCTATGTTACGCCTTAAATAACTCCTTTTGATATCCTTGATGTCCACATCACCTATCATGATCCTACCTGAATCCTCAACAGATTCCGGAAGGTCGTATAACTTGTCCATAAGATACATCAGTGTAGACTTACCTGAGCCTGTACCGCCCAGAACTCCAAATGTAGTGCCTGCTTTTATCCTAAAGCTTACGTCGCTAAGAACATCTTCTGTCCCGTTTCCATATTTATACGACACATTTTCAAAGACAATGTCCCTGTTCATAGGTGGTTCTAACGCATCCACATTGTCTTTTTCCTCCTCGGAATTCATAATATAACGAAGCCTGTCAATAGATACTCCCGCCTTACTCATCTCTGAGATGATCCTTCCGAGCGCCCTTACAGGCCATGTCAGCATCGCATTAAGCGATACAAAAGCTATGTACTCACCCACGGTGATGCCATTCTGCACACACAGCACAGCTCCGATAATGGTGACAAGCATAACCTGAAGACCTGAAATAAGATCATTGGATGCCCAAAAAGCGGACAAGGTACGGATCAGGTCAATCCAAAGGTTTGTATAATGATAATTCTGCGTTTCAAATCTCTCTTTTTCATAAGCTTCTCTTCCAAAGGCTCTTACAACACGTACTCCCGTGAGATTCTCCTGCGCAGTGGCAGAAAGTCTTCCCTCCTCACTGTCAGCCTTTTCAAAGCCCTTGCTTATCCTCCTGTGAAAAAGACATGAATAAAGCACTATGATCGGGATAAAGACAGCTGAAAATATAGTGAGATACTTACTGATTCCGATCATAAAATACATTGCAACGGCTATCCTTACACTGATTCTAAAAAGATTTATCATCTGCTCGGAAACGAAATTCTTGATAGTATCAACATCTGAAGTACATCGCTGAATGATATCACCGGTGTGGTTCTCAGAATGCCATGCAAACGGAAGACGTATGATGTGTTCAAAAAGAGTATCCCTCATTCGCCTTGTAAATTTCTCTGCTGCTATTGAATTAAAAAGTTTGAATAAATATCTGAAAAAGGCTGTAGCTACCGCGCACACAGCGACAACTACCGCCATGAGATAAAGATGTGCTCTCAGATAGTCCCTTCCCCCAAGCATATCTACCACGTAATCTATATAACTCGGGACGCTGCTGTCAGCAACGTCCACGAGAAAATAGTCAACTGTATACTGCACGAGCTTCGGACTTACAAGTTCAAAAAACGTCACAAGCACCGAACAGATCATGCTTATTACAAAAAAGATCACGCTTCCCTTTAGAAAGTAGAGGACCATTTGTGATTTTGTTTTATATTTATTGTTCATGTATAAACCTATGGTCAGTTGCGGCCACGGCTGTTATTAACCCGTAAAAGAGCTTACTTAACCGGTTTACTTAAGAGACTCTTTTAAAGAATTCGCAAGACCAGCAATTCCCTGAATATTAGAGGGAACGATAATCTTGGTTGCCTGTCCGTCAGAAGCTTTCTCAAATGCTTCAAGGCTCTTAAGTGTAAGAACAGACTCATCTGCGCCTGCTTCCTTGAGCATCTTGATACCCTCTGCATTAGCCTGCTGCACGCTCTTAATAGCTGCTGCCTGACCTTCTGCCTCTCTGATTTTCTTTTCCTTCTCAGCTTCAGCCCTAAGGATTGTAGCCTGCTTATCAGCTTCAGCCTGAAGAATCTTACTCTGTTTCTCACCCTCTGCAACAGTGATCTGTGACTGCTTCTCACCTTCCGCAAAGAGGATTTTCTCTCTCTTTTCACGCTCAGCCTTCATCTGCTTCTCCATCGCGTCACGAATCTGCTCCGGAGGATTGATGTTCTTAAGCTCAACTCTTGTGATCTTGATTCCCCAAGGATCGGTAGCAATGTCCAGGGCATCCTGCATCTGTGCATTGATCTGATCTCTTGATGTAAGTGTCTCATCAAGTGTAAGTGAACCAATAACATTACGAAGTGTTGTAGCTGTCAGGTTCTCTATAGCTCCGATAGGATTTCTTACTCCGTAAGCATAAGCCTTGGGATCTGAAATTCTAAAGAATACGATTGAATCAATCTGCATTGTTACGTTATCCTGCGTGATAACGGGCTGAGGCGGGAAGTCACAATACTGTTCCTTAAGATCCACCTGTCTTGCAACTCTGTCTATAAAAGGAACTTTGAAGTGAAGACCTACATCCCATGTCTCCTTATAAGCTCCAAGTCTCTCAATTACGTATGAGTGTGCCTGTGGCACGATCCTAATGTTGGTTGCAAGTAAAATAACAATCAGTATAGCTACTATTACTGCGATGTACATAAAATAATTCCTCCCTTTTACATAAACTCTCTTCTTACAATAAGCTTGTTTCCATCAACTCTGACAACAGTTACCTCTGTTCCTTCCGGAATTATAATATTGTTGTCCTCTGATCTGGCAAGCCATATAGAACCTTCATATTCAACTTTACCGGACTCTTTCAGGTTATCGATCTGAGTCTTAACGATCAATTTCCTGCCAATAACAGAGTCAATATTGGTCTTCTCAATATTGTTATTCAGATATTTTGCAGCAAGCGGCCTTACAGCAGCCAAACATATCACCGATACAAGCACGAAAACTGCAATCTGCACCGGAAGACTCGCCCCAAAAGCAGCAAAAAACATGGCTACAAAACTACCCGCTGCGAACCATATGGTCACAAGTCCAACTGTCGCCAACTCTATTATTGCCAATATAACCGTGAGTATCAGCCAGAAAAAAGCCGGTGTAGAAAAAATATCCATAGATGCCCCCTTCCTATAAGATATAAACGATATTACAGGTATTATACAGGCTTTTGGCCAAAAAATCTATTTTTATTATGTTTTCATGCTTTTTTATGTTTTTTTATATCTTTAATGTTTGATTATTAGTTAATTTAAAGCTATCATATATATATAGTGTTGCATTGTGCCAAGACATATTTTTTCGGAGGATAAAGAGTTGTCGACACTGACCACATACGAGAACTTCAAAGCATATGTTTCTTTATGCAACGCCCCCTGCGCTGTTCTATCCGTGGAGCGCAAGGGCGATGGTATATGCGGAGATATTAAAGTTATTGCTGCCAATGATTCCTTTAGCATGACCAATGAAAATGTTGAAGGCAAAATTTACACAGACTATATGTCCAAAGATCCCAAGTTTGAGGATATATGTTACCGGGCAGCATTTAATGGTGAATCATATCACGCTTATCTCGACACCAGAAAGATATATGGATTCTGGACAGAGAACACTACTATCCCACTGATTCATGAAAAAGATTCTGATATTGGCTATTGCCAACTCACTTATTTCCTGACTAAAGAGATGGATCCGGGCAAATATTCTATTATTGCTCCGGACATAGCTTCTTTTGTTATAGAAACTTGTCTTAAATTAAGAGGCGAAGATGATTTCTATACCAAGATGAACATGGTCACAAAAGACATCCGCGAATATACAGGTAGCTATGCTGCCAGCATAATGACAATTTCCAGAGATCTATATCAATTTGAAGTTGTTTCGGAGAATGTTCTTAATAATGAAGTATGTCTCAAAGACATTTTTTCCAATGTTTCTTATGATATTGTCGAGTCATGGGAAGATCTTGTTACAGAGACCAACTCTATTATTATAAGAAATGAAGAAGACATGCTGTTCTACGAGTCCAAAGCTCCGGATTGGGTTAAAACACTTAGAGAAAACAGCGTCAAAACACTGTGCCTGGTTCCTTTCATCCATCAGAACACGATCATAGGATATCTTTATATCACAAACTTTGATGTTGTAAATCTTACCAAGATCAAGACTACTATTGAGCTACTCAGTGTCTTTCTTGCATCTGAGACAGCTCATCACATATTCATAGAAAGGCTAAGAAGTCTAAGCCTTATCGATGCAAGAACCGGTGTGTATAACAGAAATGCCATGAATAATAAAGTTGATGAGCTTGCAGCGCAGCTAAATCTTAAGCCCATGCCTTTCAGCGTTGCATTCTGTTACCTCAACACTCTTAAAACCATCAACAAGAACGAAGGACATGAAACCGGCAACAAACTACTTAAAGAAGCCGCCAAGCTGCTTAAGGACACCTTTAAAAATGACTATATTTACAGATCATCAGGTGATGAGTTTGCCATTATTTCTACCAATTCCACAGAAACAGAGTTCAAAAACAAGGTAGAAAAGCTAAAAGAAAATGCATCCAATCCGGAATGGATATACTTTACGGTTGGTTATTACACAGACAACACCGACGGAGCGCTTCATTCTGCAATGCGCTACGCCAACAAGTATGAGCGTGAATTTAACGAAGAGTTCTATTACAACTATCCTGACATGGTCAAGTAAGGCATAAAAAGCTTTTATTCACCAAAGAAAAGGACGGTATGGATATGGGCAGTGATCTTTATATGAGGTTAAAAAACGCAGTCAACTCCGTGACTCCTTCATCTGCTATTTTCAAGGTTACAGTTGATGAAAATGGAAATTTCAAGGATATGCATTATTTTACCATGAATAAGTCATTTCTCATGGACTGCATGGCTATGTTCTTTCAAAACGAAGATGGCCAAAACCTCAGCCTGGAAGAAAAGGTAGTGGAATTGGAAAAAAAGATGGAGGGCGCACCATATACGATCAATGTCCCAAAAGAGCCCAAATTTGAAGATTTCTGCTACAGAGCTGCATGGAAAAAACAGCCAATACACACCTATGTGGACACTACCATGATGTATGGTTATTGGACTGAAGATTACATGATTCCCATTGATGTTCCGGATGATGAGAAAGAGCCCAATGAAGCCTTCTGTCAGTTTATGTACACTCTTAACAAGGAGATGGATACCAATAAGTATTCCGGAGTATCCCCCGATATCGCATCCTTTGTCATAAAAACATGTCTTGAACTTAGAAACGAAAACGACTTCTATTCAAGCATGGATATCGTTACAAGATATATAAGAGAATACACTGATTCTGCCGCAGCCAGTGTAATGAGTTATCAACCGGATCTTGAAAAATACGAAGTTGTAAGTGATGCGACAGATAATCCGCAAATAAGTTTAAAAAAGATATTCTCCTCTATCCCTTTCTCTATAGTAGCAAGTTGGGAAAAGCTGTTTAGAACGTCAAATATCGTCATCATAAGGGACGAGAACGACATGGAACACTATGCCAAGATTGCTCCTGAATGGATCCAAACCCTTAGGGATAACGATGTAACAAACCTGTGCTTGGTTCCGTTTATACACCAGGGCGCAATAATAGGATTTCTGTACATTGCCAAGTTTGACCTTGCATCTTTGACCAGAGTTAAAGAAACAATAGAGATGGTTTCTTTCTTCTTATCCGCCGAGATGGCAAACCATCTTTTCCTTGAAAGACTTGAATACCTCAGCAATGTGGATATCCTCACAGGTGTAAAGAACAGAAATTGCATGAACGTTGATGTAGACGAGCTTGCGCTTAAATTTGAATTTGATCCAAGACCTTTCACTGTTGCCTTCTGCGATCTGAACGGTCTTAAGACCATAAACGATAATCAGGGCCACGATGCCGGTGATAAGCTAATCGTAGCAGCCGCCGATGTTCTCAAAGATGTCTTTAAAGATGATAATATATACAGGGCCGGAGGCGATGAGTTCTCTATCATATCAACCCATGGCACGGAAGAAGATTTCAAAGCAAAGATTGATAAACTAAGGGAACTTGCAAGTGACCCCGATTGGCTAAGCTTTGCCATCGGATATTATCATGATGAAACAGAAGGCAAGCTACGACTTGCCATGAGATACGCTGACGAGCGCATGTACAAAGATAAAAATGCCTTTTATAAAGCACATCCTGAAAAGAGGAGATAAAAATAATCCCCGGAGGAAACCCTCCGGGGATTTTATTATCAGTAGAAGTTCGACTCTCGCACTTCGTGCTCGATCGAACGACCTTGCTTACTAGGTTCGAAAGAACCTCACCAAGTTCAGTAGATGTTCGGCTCTCGTGCAAAGCACTCGCCCGAACGACCTTGCTTACTAAGCTCGAAAGGACCTCGCTAAGTAATCAAGGTCAGAACTTACCAGCCTTAGCAGCCTCTTCGATAGAAACGGCTGTAGAAACAGTCATACCAACCATAGGGTTGTTACCTGCGCCGATAAGACCCATCATCTCAACGTGAGCGGGAACTGATGAAGATCCTGCGAACTGAGCATCTGAGTGCATACGTCCCATAGTATCTGTCATACCGTAAGAAGCGGGACCTGCAGCCATGTTATCGGGGTGAAGTGTACGTCCTGTACCACCACCTGAAGCAACTGAGAAGTACTTCTTGCCTGCCTCTGTACGCTCCTTCTTGTATGTTCCTGCAACAGGGTGCTGGAATCTTGTAGGATTGGTTGAGTTACCTGTGATAGATACGTCAACGTTCTCCTTCCACATGATAGCAACACCTTCCTGTACGTCGTTAGCGCCGTAGCAGTTAACCTTAGCACGAGGTGAGTTAGCATCCTTGGAGTAGCACTTTCTGAATACTTCCTTTACCTCGCCTGTGTAATAATCGTACTGAGTCTCAACATATGTGAAACCGTTGATACGAGAAATGATCTGAGCTGCGTCTTTTCCAAGACCGTTAAGAATAACTCTAAGGGGTTTCTGACGAACCTTGTTAGCCTTCTCAGCGATACCGATAGCACCCTCAGCAGCAGCGAATGACTCGTGACCTGCAAGGAATGCGAAGCACTCTGTATCCTCTTCAAGAAGCATCTTACCAAGGTTACCATGTCCAAGACCTACCTTACGGCGGTCAGCAACTGATCCGGGAATACAGAAAGCCTGAAGACCGATACCGATTGCAGCAGCAGCCTCAGAAGCCTTACGGCAACCCTTCTTGATTGCGATAGCAGCACCTACTGTGTAAGCCCACTTAGCGTTCTCGAAACAGATAGGCTGAATACCCTCGATGAGCTTGTAAACATCGATACCTGCAGCCATTGTAATATCTCTACACTCTTCTACTGAAGAAATCCCATACTCCTTAAGGCAAGCCAGGATCTGGGGCTCTCTTCTTTCATATGATTCAAATAAAGCCATTTTAAATTCCTCCTTACCTTAATTACTCTTTTCTGGGATCGATGAATCTTACAGCATCAGCAACACGTCCGTACTGACCCTTAGCCTTCTCAATCGCTGTATTAGCATCATCACCGGCCTTGATGAAATCCATCATCTTACCGAAGTTAACATACTTGTATCCGATGATCTCGTCGTTCTCATCAAGAGCAACATCTGTGATGTAACCATCAGTAAGCTCAAGATAACGAGGTCCCTTGTCAAGTGTTCCGTAAGTTGTACCAACCATGGAACGTGCTCCCTTACCAAGATCCTCAAGACCTGCACCGATAACAAGTCCGCCCTCTGAGAATGCAGACTGTGTTCTTCCGTATACGATCTGAAGGAAGAGCTCTCTCATAGCTGTGTTGATAGCGTCACAAACAAGGTCTGTGTTAAGAGCCTCAAGTACTGTAAGTCCGGGAAGAATCTCAGAAGCCATAGCTGCTGAATGAGTCATTCCTGAGCAACCGATTGTCTCTACAAGTGCCTCCTGAATGATACCTTCCTTAACGTTAAGTGAAAGCTTGCAGCAACCCTGCTGAGGTGCACACCAGCCGATACCATGTGTATAGCCGGAAATATCCTTAACCTCTTTGGACTGAACCCACTTAGCCTCTTCAGGAATAGGGGCAGCGCCATGATGTACCCCTTGTGTTACGGGACACATATTCTTTACCTCTGTTGAGTAAATCATGTGAAAATCTCCTTTCGTATTGTAAAGTAATTATTCATTACTTACTACCTGATATAGATTGACCATAAAATGTGCCTGCCAAGCACGGTCATAGACGGTATTTATACATATCTCTTGTAAAAAGAGCTATCTAATAAATCTGCCAAAACATATTTTGGCATAAATCTGCGCATATTTCAATGGTAATGTTATATTTTTAACACATTTTTTAGTCTTCTTTCTTCTCTACAATGTGATCCTTATCTTTAAAGATATGATGCGCAGGAATACAGCCTCTTACGGAAGAAAGAGGATATACATTGCACCATCTTCCGATAACTGTTCCGGGGTTAAGTACGCTGTTACAGCCAACCTCTACGTTGTCTCCAAGCATAGCTCCCATCTTCTTAAGTCCCGTCTCCACCTTGTCATTATCACCGTTTTTGACAACAACAAGCTTCTTATCGCTCTTAACGTTGGATGTGATTGAGCCTGCGCCCATGTGAGACTTGAATCCGAGGATAGAATCTCCGACATAGTTGTAGTGAGGAACCTGAACCTTATTAAAGAGGATAACATTCTTAAGCTCCGTTGAATTACCTACAACCGCGCCCTTTCCTACGATAGCGCTTCCTCTGATAAACGCGCACTGTCTTACTTCCGCTTCCTCATCAATAATGCAAGGGCCTCCGATGTATGCAGAGTCAAAAACCTTGGCACTTTTAGCTACCCATACGTTCTCTCCGCGCTTTTCAAACTTGTCAGCAGGAAGTTTATTACCAAGCTCTATGATGTAATCCTTGATCCCGGCAAGAAGTTCCCAGGGATATTCCTTAGTCTTCATAAAATCAGCAGCAATAGTCTCATTAAGGTCGTACATATTGCTAATCTTAAATTCTTCCATTTCAGTTCTCCTTTACTTTATCGGAAGCCTTATTGCCGGTCGCTTTCTTGGTTGTTCCGGCCTTCTTGGCTCCGCTCTTAGTTGTGCTCTTGTAATTTGAAGCAACATAATCAAATCTTGATCTGAGCAAATTCCTATAATCATTGTCTTTGACAAGATTGGTCCTCTTACTAACGAAATCATCCAGCTTACTCATATACTCATTTTCTGAGATCTCGCCGTTTGCAACTCCGGTAAGTCCCTTCTCCCAGCTTGCCGTAAGTGCCGGGTTAAGCATGGGTTTCATGGAACATGCAACAGTCTCATAGACCATCTCTCCCATCTGAGTTGGAGTAATTATCTGAGTCTTTTTATTAAGGCTTAAGTACTTGATATTCACAAGCTTAGTAAGGATACCGGCTCTTGTAGCACTTGTACCGATTCCGGAGCCCTTGATCTGAGCCCTGAGTTCCTCATCCTCAATAAACTGACCTGCATTTTCCATGGTAAGAATGATAGTTCCTGAGTTATATCTCTTAGGAGGAGAGGTCTCTCCCTCTTTGAGATTAAAGCTTTCCGCCTGAAGCTTGTCTCCTTTTTTGAGCTTTTGAAGATGCTCAAAGAGTTCCTCATCAGTTACGGTCTCCTCTTCACTCTCTTTTCCGTCATCCTTATCATCAGCTCCCGCCTTACTTGCCTTATCCTTAAAGAAAGAATAGTCCATCACGTGAAGGTATCCCTTGCCTGTCAGTATCTTGAAATTGGCAAAAAAGCTTTCGATCTTGCCTTCATGAGTCATATTGGGCATGGTCACCGTAAGCGCCACCTTACTGTATGTGGCAGATGGATAAAAGACAGCCAGAAAACGCCTTACTATTATCTCATAAACCTTGGCAGATGTAGGGCTAAGGCTTCCAAGAGCTGATAGTCCCTGACCTGTAGGTATGATGGCATAGTGATCCGTTATAGCCTTATCGTTGACATACCTTGTCTTCTCTATACCCTTATAGGATTCATGCTGAAGTATAGCCTTAGCATAAACCGCGCAGGGTTCATAATTCGTAAGTCCCTTAATATTCTGATTTATAACCTTAGCAATGGCACTGGACATAACACGAGCATCGGTACGGGGATAAGTCGTAAGCTTCTTCTCGTACAATTCCTGAGCAACCGCAAGTGTCTCATCCGGATTTATCTTAAAAAATCTTGAGCAGTCATTTTGAAGCTCCGCCAGATTATAAAGAAGCGGCGCATTCTTAACTTCTTTTTTCTTCTCACACTTAAGTACCGTAGCTTCTACCGGGACGCTTCCAAGAGAAGCGATAAGTTCCTTGGCATCATCCTCTGTCTTAAAGCCCTTCTCACTGTAGAGCTTTGGGGAATTGTCATAGAAAGATTCGGAAGTAACGCGCCACTCGGCATCACACTCTTTTCCTCCTATATTGATTCCTGCAAGAACACGGTAAAAAGGTGTCTTAACAAACTCTCTTATCTCCCTCTCCCTGTCAACAACAATGCCCAGAACACAGGTCATAACTCGTCCCACGGAGATAACGCATTTGTCCAGATTGAGATAATTCTTGATGGAATAGGCATATTTAAGAGTAAGAGCCCTTGAGAAATTGATACCCATGAGGTAATCCTCTTTTGCTCTAAGAAATGCTGAGGCACCAAGGTTATCATACTCGGAATCATCCTTGGCTTCGCGGATACCTCTAAGAATCTCATCCTCAGTCTGGGAATCGATCCAGACTCTTTTCCTCACCTTATCCTTAACTCCTGCCTGCATATCAACAAGACGGTATATATACTCTCCCTCTCGTCCAGAGTCGGTGCATATATATATCGTGTCCACATCGTCCCTTGTAAGCAGACCCTTAACTATCTTGAACTGCTTGGAGACATTCCCTATAACTTCGTATTTAAAAGATTGTGGAATAAAAGGAAGGGTGTCCAGAGACCACCTTTTGTACTTCTCATCGTAGACTTCAGGATAGCTCATGGTTACCAGGTGTCCGACGCACCATGTTACATAAGATTCGTCAGACTCCAGATAACCGTCTTTCCTGGAAAAATTGACTTTCATTGCTGCAGCAAAAGCCTGCGCGACGCTGGGCTTCTCTGCGATGTAAACGCTTTTTTTAGCCATTTGTTAACTCATCTATACCTATGAGTCTCAACTTACTGTCGGGCTTCATTGAGGCATCAATTAACCACGCGTCGAACCCTACTGTTGAGAACAGATAGAAATAATCTCCCTCAAGTCTTGCTTTTTGTGCGCAGGACCAAAGGCTTTCCAGATCGGCGTGAGTTGCCTGTTTTTGCCAAAAGCACATTCCGATAGCGGTATCTCCCGTATCACTCTGTGCAATAATATCAAGATTACCGGACTTGCCTATCCATTCTCCCTCTTCAGCAACTTCAAAGGGGAAAAGACCTCTCTCCCTGCACCTGTACAGGTATTCACGGCAAACCGTCTTGAAATATTCCGATGCATAGCTTTGCATTCCTGCCGATATAAATATATCATAAAATTGCTCCACAGGCATCTGCATGAGACTGCTTTCATTGGGAAAAATAAATCTGAAATAGAAATCCAAAAGCGGATCTTCTATCTTATATACTCCCTTTACAACGTTCTCTCTACCCGCATTTCCGTAGGAATAAACCTTGTATGCAAAATCATGATGTATCAAGGTCTTAAGATACACTGAGATCTTGGCTCTGGAAAAACCTGTGGCATGGTATATATCATTTAGCTTATTGATACCTCTTGCCATAACAGAGAGAATGGTGTGATAAACCGAAGTTTCCCTCAGATCCTTGTTAGTAAGGCGCAGTGCCTCACCATACAGATATGAGGAAGGATCGAGAATATTCTTGCAGACATTTTCTTTAAAAGATAAAGAATCATCAAAATATCTCCAAAGGGCTGTCTGTCCACCAAGTACCGAATAGGTAAGAACTGCATCTTTATAGGGCATCTTGGGAAAATAAGACCTCAAAGAATAAAAAGAAAGAGGCTTGATCTTCCTAAAACCGACAATATCCGCCGCGTAGTTTCCAAGTGAACCAACCATGCTGTTCTCAACCCAGTTGATGTCGTGGCTTACAAGCAGCACCAGGATCTGTCTGAATCTCCCATGCTCTTTTACAAAGTTCACCAATGACTCCATGAAGTCATCGCTAGCCTTAATGATATTCTCAAAATTCCTGATTATAAAAATAAACGGAGCTTTACCTGCAGATTCTGCGCAGGCTGTAAAGATATCAGAGTACGTGGGATTATCCTTGATGGCGATCCTGCTACTCTTAAGTTCACCGGTCCACAAAAAGAGCTGCTCCCTCTCAGATGCAGAGCGGGCAGTGTAATAAAAGCTCCTTCTGTTTTCCGTAAATTTGGACAAAAGAGCAGAATGCTCAATATTCCTGTGTCCGTAGACAACAAGAATATTGGAGAGTCCGCTCTCATAGTATCTGTTTAAAAAACGTAAATCTTCTGATCTTTGCGCTTCCATCATTATACTATTTATCACTTTTTGTTAATGTATCCACTTGCCTTAAGAAGCTCTGCGCACTCTACAGCACCGCCTGCAGCACCACGAAGAGTGTTGTGTGAAAGACCTACAAACTTCCAGTCATATACGCTGTCTTCACGGATTCTGCCGATGCTTACGCCCATTCCGTTCTCATAATTAACATCAAGTGTGATCTGAGGTCTGTTGTCCTCCTGCATGTACTGGATGAACTGCTTGGGAGCGCTGGGAAGCTCGAGTTTCTGAGGAAGTCCTGAGAACTGCTCAAGTTTCTCGATGAGCTGCTCCTTTGTAGGGTTCTTTTTGAATTTAACGAAAGCTGCTGCTGTGTGACCGTAAAGTACAGGGATTCTGATACACTGACATGTGATCTTAACATCATCAGCGGGAACGATCACGCCGTTCTCAACCTTACCCCAGATTCTAAGGGGTTCTTTCTCTGACTTCTCTTCCTCACCTGAAATGAAAGGAATAACGTTGCCAACCATCTCGGGCCACTCTTCGAAGTTCTTACCTGCACCTGAAATAGCCTGATATGTTGTAGCAACAACCTCATAAGGCTCAAACTCTTTCCATGCTGTAAGAGCGGGTGTGTAGCTCTGGATTGAGCAGTTGGGCTTAACAGCGATGAATCCTGCATTTGTTCCAAGTCTCTTCTTCTGGAACTCAATAACATCCATGTGCTCAGGGTTGATCTCAGGGATGATCATAGGAACATCGGGAGTCCATCTGTGTGCGCTGTTATTGGAAACAACAGGTGTCTCAGTCTTAGCGTACTCTTCCTCGATAGCCTTGATCTCATCCTTAGACATATTTACAGCTGAAAGAACAAAATCAACATCCTCAGAAACGCCCTTAACATCAGTAACGTCCTTAATAACGATGTTCTTTACTGAATCGGGAATAGGGCCATCCATCTTCCATCTGTTTCCAACAGCCTCTTCATAAGTCTGTCCTGCTGAACGAGGGCTGGCTGCGATTGTCTTAACCTCAAACCAAGGGTGATTGTTGAGGATAGAGATAAATCTCTGTCCTACCATTCCTGTTCCGCCTAATACTGCAACCTGTAACTTGTTACTCATAATACTTTTACTCCTCCTGGATAATAAATATAATTTACCTTTTTACTTTTTATAAATATCAATACATCTTGAACTCATTAAGGAACTTACCGTTAAGCTCGATAACCTTCTTCATGGCATCCTGTCCGGGCGCTCCTATCGTAAGTCTCTTACTTACGCAGGTCTCAAGACTGATAGCATTAAATATATCCTCATCAAAAAGCTCTGAGAAGCCTTTGAGTTCATCTATAGTAAGATCGTCGATGGCACATTTCTTGTCAATGCAGTGAAGAACAAGCCTTCCGATAACCGAATGAGCATCTCTAAACGGCATACCCTTATTAACAAGGTAATCTGCCGCATCAGTTGCATTGGTAAAGCCCATCATTGCACTCTTTTCCATAGGTTCTTTGTTGAACTTAATGGTTCTAAGCATATCCGCAAAGAGTGTCAGACAATTTGAAACTGTATCAATTGCGTCAAAGGCTGCCTCCTTGTCCTCCTGCATGTCCTTGTTATAAGCAAGAGGAATACCCTTCATGGTTGTAAGAAGTGACATAAGGTCACCGTAAACACGTCCTGTTTTACCCCTTACAAGCTCCGCAATATCAGGATTTTTCTTCTGAGGCATGATACTGCTGCCTGTCGAATAAGCATCGTCTATATCAACAAATCTGTACTCATTGCTGTTCCAGATGATGATCTCTTCGCTGAATCTTGAAAGATGCATCATTATAGTAGAAAGAGCTGACAAAAACTCTATAAGATAGTCTCTGTCAGATACGGAATCCATGCTGTTAAGTGTAGGTCCGTAGAAATCAAGAAGCTGCGCTGTGTACTCTCTATCCAAAGGATATGTAGTTCCTGCAAGTGCTCCCGCTCCAAGAGGACAATAGTTCATCCTGTTATAGATATCTTTCATCCTAAGGAGATCTCTTTTAAACATCTCAAAATAAGCACCAACATGGTGAGCAAGTGTAACGGGTTGCGCCTTCTGAAGGTGTGTAAAGCCGGGCATGTATGTATCTACGCCCTCCTTCATAATGGTATCAAGGGTCTCAAGCATATTCTTAAGAAGTCCTGCCATATGCTCGACCTCGCCCCTTGCGTAAAGTCTCATATCAAGAGCAACCTGATCGTTACGGCTGCGTCCTGTGTGAACCTTCTTGCCGGCATCTCCCACTCTCTCAATGAGGTTAGCCTCAAGAAAACTGTGGATATCTTCGTACTTGGTACTGATCTCAAGCTTACCGGCCTTAACATCCTCAAGGATTGAATCAAGTCCCTTTACAATAAGGTCTTTTTCCTCCTCAGTAATAATGCCCTGCTTGGCAAGCATGGTTGCATGAGCCTTGCTGCCTCGTACATCCACTTCCAAAAATCTCTTATCGAACGTGATGGATGCGTTAAAATTCCATGCCAGTTCGTTGATACTTCCTGTAAATCTTCCGCCCCATAGTTGAGCCATTTTGTCACTCTCCGCTTTTCCATAGTAAAGTAATAAAAAATTATAATCACAACTTAACATATATAAAATTCAAAGACAATGTAAAATATTGACCAAACTTTCATCCGATTACATTGTTTTATTGTATAAAAAAACAAATGTCCGCGCAGCACGGACATTTGAATATTATTTTTCACATATTGTCTTTGATGTCAGATATATTTAGCACTTTTCTTTTTCTTCTTTTATTATCCGACTGTCTCGTTTTCCTTAGCCGCACGCTCCTCGTTGATAGACTTAGCCTCAGCAAGGATATCTTCGCAGTTCTCCTGAACCTTTGTTGCGGTATCCATCACGCACTCTTTATAAAGCCTTGAAACCCGCATAAATGATAAGATTTCTCATTTATTTCATTTTGGATTTGGTGCTATAATCTGGGTATGAATAATATAGACAAAATGCAAACTTCAGAATCATTTATATTAAGCGCCCTGATCTCTTTTTCCGGAGGGCTGCAGGATGCGTATACCTATAACCTCAGAGATAAGGTATTTGCCAACGCCCAGACAGGTAACATTGTCCTTATGAGCCAGCACCTTATGTCCCGTGAATGGCTAAAGGGATTCAGCTACCTCCTCCCCATTTTTTCTTTTGTCCTTGGAATCATCATCGCTGAGCAGATCAGCAGCAGATATAAGACAGGTAAAAGAATCCACTGGAGACAGGTGGTACTGGTGTTTGAGATCCTGATACTGTTCCTGGTTGGCTTTATCGGCACGCCTCTTAATATGGTGGCAAATGCTCTTGTTTCCTTATCCTGTGCCATGCAGGTTCAGTCCTTTAGAACTATGCACGGCTATGGCTATGCCAGCACCATGTGTATAGGAAATCTCAGAAGCGGCACCGAGAGCCTTTCTGTTTTCTTCAGAACAAAAGAGCCTTCTTCACTGAAAAAGGCTCTTAACTATTACTGTATCATTATTGTATTTGCGCTGGGTGCAGGTATCGGCGGTATCTTATCACCTGTATTTGGCCTTAAGACTATATGGTTCTCCGCTCTGATACTTGCTGCGGCGTTTATACTGATGCTCAAAAAATATACACCTGCAAACAGCTTTATCAGATGACTGCGATCTGGCATGATCTCATTGTTTCAAGCGCTGCCTCGTGTTTATCGGGTGTAACACCTGCGCAGCAGGAAGCATCAACACATACCCTTACTTCAGGCATGTTGGCCTTTATCAAAAGAGCATTTGAAACAACGCAGATATCAGTGCATACGCCGATAAGCTCTACAGAAATATCTTCCTTGTCCGCAAGCTCTTTTATCATGGCTGCAAGATCTACTGAGCCAAATGTCGGCTTATTTACGTAAGTGATCTTATCCGCATCCTTCTTGGAATCAAGGGCTGCCTGAACAGTCTTATCTATCTGCCATCCACTGCTTCCCTCAATACAATGCTCAACAGGCAGGTTCTTACCCTCCTGAGTAGTCATGTAATCAGTCTGATGTGTATCTCTGGTAACAAAAATGTCTCGTCCATCATACTCGCCGATTTTCTTAACAACAGCAGGGATCACAGCCTGCGCTTCCTTTGTTCCAAGCGCTCCGTCAACAAAATCCTTCTGCATATCAACGACAACCAGTAGTTTTCTCATCTTATCTCTCCTTGTGTAATACGTTGTGATATTACACCAAGTATTCTACTACGAAGTCCCGTTGTCAAGATTGACTTTTGAGCCGGATATAGTACTTACAAGCATATACTTACTTTTTATATGAGGCTCACAGGTAGCTGTACTCCCAAAGAGTAGTCACCTTCTTGTTCTTGAGAAGTCCGTATAATCTAAGAAGATTGGCTCCGGGGCCGGCTGCTCCTGTATAAAGTCCCGTATAGGTCTGAACATTTCTGTGATCTGTTCTATCCCAGTGCCCAAAGAAGCACCTTCCGCCATCTACTTCAGAAGAATCCGCTATCACTCTTGCTGCAGCTCTTTTGGCCGCAGTAAGGTATTTCTCATCAGCCGTAATCTCGTATAGCTGTTCAAAATATTCTATAAGCCCGGGAGTCCCGCAGCATGTGCAGTAGCTATTCCAAAGTCCCCAGGAATTAAGCTCAGGGGCGCCCGCTTCAAGAATGCCGGAAGCCAGCTCTTTGGTGATATCGAGATAGTGATGTTCCCCGGTTATTTCAAAGAGCTTTGTAAAAAGAAGCGACGTTCCCGCAGGTCCATGGCAAAAGCCAAGATAGAACTTGTCTTTAAAGTCTTCACCTGTCTCTCCTCCCCACAGATAAGGAACTACTCTTCCGCTTCCAAGCTCTAAAGATATGCTCTCCAGGAAAGCCGCAGCCTGTCTGGCGCCTTCAAGTTCCCAGTCCTTTTTGTCGTATTCATAAAGCACCGCAAAGATATATCCTATTCCTGCAGTTCCGTGAGAAAATCCGGGGAAAATACTCCCTTTGGGAAGTCCAACTCTTGATAAGTCATTTGCTTCATAATATGTACCTTCTATACCTGCGCCGGCTCTTTTTCCTGTAGAATATATGTATCTCGCATAGTCTCTTGCAAGATCAAGGTATTTACTGTCCTTAGTTACTTTATAAAGGGATATAAAGTACAGCACATAGCCGCCGTCGCTAAAAACATCCGTATCCTTGGTAAGATATCTGCCATCCGAAGTTTCCGTACTTGCTTCAACAATGTCTTTTCCGAGTTTTATGGCGAATTCGATATATCTTTTGTCCTGAATGTACTCATAGATTGTAAGTGCCAGTATTCCTGCGCCGGAGGGTCCTGAATATATCCCCGTGTGCCAGCCCGTGACTTTAAGGTCACTTTGAAGGGCAGTCTTAAGCTTATGTTCATAGAACTCTTTTCCGGGGACGTTTTCTATAAGCTCCTCCAATACTGATACTGCATGATCAAGATATTTTTTATCCTCTGTTATCTCATAGAGTCTTACAAAAAAGATTCCGATTCCGGCAGAGCCTGAATACAGGCCGTATTTACCGTGGACCGCTCTGGTAGAATAGTCTTCCTCAGAGCCGGGATTTACTTTGAAATATAATCCGTCCTTCCCTTCTACCTTATTGGAAAGGATCCAGTTATATATGGAAAGAGACGCCTCCAGGTAGTCTTCATCATGTATGTTGTTTAGTCCGCTTACAGTTCTTAACTTAGGTCTCATTGCAGTTTCCTCTTCCTTCTATTTTGGTCTCACCGGCGTATTGTCTTATTATTTGTAGAGATTCAATGACATATACTTTGTTCCGTCGTCAGGAGCGATAACAACAATATTTTTTCCCTTATTCTCTGGTCTCTTAGCAAGCTCTTTTGCTGCTGTAAATGCACCTGCTGCTGATGAGCCAAGGAAAAGACCGTCTGTAGAAAGCAACTCTTTTGCCGTCTTAGATGCTGTAAGCGAAGATACTTCTATAACTTCATCATATTTATCTCCTGATTCAAGCATGAAAGGAGTTGTAAATCTCTCGGGAACGTTTGAGAAAGGTGCTACTCCGTCAATTGCATCCTGCCCGCTGTCAGCACCGATTCTTGATGCTTCGTCAGCCTGAACGCCTACAATCTTAAGATCCGGATTCTTTTCCTTGAGGAACTTGGAGGTTCCAAGCAGTGTTCCGCCTGTACCAACCATCGCTACATAGATATCAACTTTACCATCCGTCTGTTCCAAGATCTCAGGACCTGTTGTTCTGTAGTGTGCTTCAGGGTTGTGCTCATTCTGCATCTGGTTAATAAAGAAATACCCGTGTTCATCGCTATAGTTCTTAACTCCCTCGATGATACCGTCAATGGAAAGAGCATTTTCATCCATGAGTTTCTTGATGCTTGGAATTTCAGACTGAAGTGCAGGCTCTGCACCGTATGCCTTTAAGATATCGAATCTCTCCTGTGAAGAACCGTTCTCAAGAAATGCTTTAAACTTGTAACCTCTTGCTGCTGCAAATGTTGCAAGTGCTATTCCTGTATTTCCGCTTGTTGCTTCTACAATTGTATCTCCGGGCTTGATTTTGCCTTCCTTCTCAGCTTCAACAAGCATGTTGAGCGCTGCTCTTGCCTTAATACTTCCTGATGCATTAAACCACTCAAGCTTTACAAGAATGCTTGCTCCAAGATTATTTTTCTTTTCATAATTAACAGGTTCAAAAAGTGGTGTGTTTCCTACAAGTTCTTCTAAGCTCTTTGTTATCTTTGCCATAATAGTGTCCTCCGGGTGTTAATATAGTCTGTTTTTGTTTTTGATAAATTCTTAGTTCGTTTTGATGTGATAACTATATTACCCTATGACCTACTATGTCAATGGGTTTTGCGATAGGCAAATCTTATTAAAATGTATAACTTCCGTTTATATCAAAGCAGTGCGTTGATACAAAACGTTCTTTGTTGCTATTACATCAACGCCTGTTCCTGCAACATCTCTAAGCACTACATCTCCGATAGTCACAGGGGCAGCGACCTCCGCCGCGTCAATGTCCTTCATAACATCAAATACCTTGCTCTTTGGCACGTCTGAAGCTGTCTTTACTGAGACGCGCTCTTTCTTGCCGCCAACAACGCGCACGGTGCTCGTAACTATCCTTGTTGGATTAACCACTTCTTTTCTTGCATATATATCGCCTTTAGGGCAAGTGTTGCCCTCAACAAAAGTAACTTCACCATTTTCTATCGTTGCTGTCAGCATGCACCCCATGGGGCAGCCTATGCATGTAAGTTCTCTTTTTTCCATAAAGCATAACCCCCTTATTCCTTCTCAATCTTAACTGTTATGGCCTTAAGATCCGGATATTCCGCAAGCTGAGCCTTCCTGAGCACTATCTGCTCCATCTCTCCGGGAGATAAGATTCTCTTCTTGTTATGCAGGATTCTCTCATCATCAAAGTAGACACTTACAAAAGAGTCTTTGTAGACATCTCCCACCCTGAATCGCACAGTAAGAATGTCTTCCATCTTGTCAGGGCGAATAGTGTTAGGAACCGTATATCGAGCGCCTTCAGTAGCAACCAGCTTGATCGCCGAGCCACCTCCACCTCCCGTGGCACCCTGCATACCTTGCTCTACTGCGCAGCTCACATATCTTGCTGCATTTGCGCCGGCGCGCCCTGCTTCCTCGGAAACATAGTCCACAAGATCATGCACGTGAAGTACATTGCCGCAGGCAAAGACACCCGGAATATTTGTTTCAAGTGATTCATTTACCACAGGACCGCTTGTAACGGGATTCATGGTAATACCTGCAGCCTGAGACAATTCATTTTCAGGAATAAGTCCGCAGGAAAGAAGAAGCGTATCGCAGGTGTATCTTTCTTCCGTCCCGGAAATAGGTTTTCTGTCCGGGCCAACCTCGGCTATTGTAACCGCTGTCACATGCTCTTTTCCCTCGATATCAACTACGGTGTGCGAGAGCTTTAGCGGTATGCCAAAGTCATCAAGACACTGAACAATGTTACGCTTAAGTCCTCCTGAATAAGGCATAAGTTCCGCAACGCACTTAACCTTGGCGCCTTCAAGAGTCATACGCCTTGCCATGATTAGTCCTATATCTCCGGAGCCAAGTATCACAACTTCTTTGCCCGGCATATAGCCCTCGATATTAACAAGTCTCTGAGCTGTTCCTGCAGAAAAAATACCTGCAGGTCTGTAGCCCGGAATGTTCAGTGCTCCTCTTGGTCTTTCCCTGCATCCCATGGCGAGGATCACTGCTTTTGCAGGGATAGTGAACATGCCATCTTCCCTGTTCATGGCAGTGACAGTCTTATCATGCGCAATATCCATTACCATGGTCCCAAGCTTGTATTCTATTCCCAGCTCCAAAACCTGTTCTACAAATCTGTAAGCATATTCGGGGCCTGTAAGTTCCTCCTTGAAGGTATGAAGCCCAAAACCATTATGTATGCACTGATTAAGGATTCCTCCAAGCTCTGTATCCCTTTCAAGTATGAGGATGGAATCGCAGCCCGCCTTCTTTGCTGATACAGCAGCGGCAAGACCCGCCGGGCCTCCGCCCACAATTACAATGTCGTAGTCTTTCATGCGCCGGTCACCTCCTCGTTACCTTTGGTCCTTGTGGGTGCGATCACGGAACTGCCTCCGCTCTTGGTAATCTCCTCATAGGGTATTCCCAGCTCTCTACTTAGGATTTCCATGGTCCTGGGGCTACAGAAACCTGCCTGGCATCTTCCCATACCGGCTCTGGTCCTTCTCTTTACTCCGTCAAGGCTCTTTGCCCCAAGAGGTCTGTGAATAGCTTCTATGATCTCACCTTCGGTTATCATCTCGCATCTGCAGATAATGTTTCCGTATGCCGGATTCTTCCTGATAAGTTCATTCATCTCATCAAGAGACAGCCCTTCAGTCTTTACAATGCCCTTCCTGGTCTTCCTGTAACTATCTTTTTCCTTAAATCCCATCTTGTCTTTTAAAATACCTGCAACCATCTCGCCAATGGCGGGACTTGCGGTTAGACCCGGGGATTCGATTCCGGCGCAGTCTATAAATCCCGGAGCATCCTCAACTTCCTTGATTATGAAATCATGGTGCTCTTCGTGAGCACGAAGTCCGGCAAAAGAGGTGATGACATTCTTAATTGGAAGATTCCGTACGTGACTTCCCGCTTTGGTAATAAGATCTTCTATTCCTTCTGCCGTCGTATTGGTTCCTTCCTTGTTCTCTATATCTGTTGCCGTAGGCCCTACTATTAGATTTCCGTGTATTGTCGGAGATATCAAAACTCCCTTTCCAAGCTTGGTAGGCTGAGGAAAAATAGTATGACTCACATGACTTCCAACCTGCTTATCCAAAAGACAGTACTCGCCGCGCCTTTCTATTATGCGTATCTTGTTGTCACTAACCATGTTGTGTATATTATCTGCATAAACTCCCGCAGCATTGACTACATACTTAGCTACAAGCTCTTCCTTATCTGTATTAAGATGCCAGTTTCCCTCCGCATCTTTCTTAATATCTTTAACTTCACTATGGAATTTGAATAAAACGCCGTTATCATAAGCATTTTCTGCCATGGCGATATTCAGCTCAAAGGGACAGACTATTCCTGCGGAAGGAGCAAAAAGAGCTCCCTGCACATCTTCAGACAGATTGGGTTCAAGCTCCAGTGCTTCTTCTCTGCTTAATATCTTAAGTCCCTTAACTTTATTTTTTATCCCCCTGTCATAAAGCTCCTGCAAGCCTCCAAGAGCCTCTTTATGAATACATACAACCAAAGATCCGTTTCTTTTAAAAGGTATATCAAGATCCTTTGACAGCTCATCCATCATCTCGTTTCCGCGAACATTGAGTTTTGCCATAAGAGATCCTTCTGCAGCATCATAGCCCGCGTGTATAATGGCAGAATTGGCTTTGGATGTACCTTCACACACATCCTCGCACTTTTCAAGAACGCATACATTTATGTCGTACCGAGACAGCTGCCAGGCAACTGCAGAACCGGTTACGCCGGCGCCTATTATCACAACATCATACATAGCATATCTCCCAAATTATTAAATAAACTCTTATCCATCTTTATATAAATAAACTCTTATTCCTCTTTGGCCCATCCAAGCGTCGAATTAACCGCTCTGTGCCAGCCCTTAAGTTCGCTATCTCTTTTGTCTTGGTCAATCCCGGACGTAAACTCTCTGTCAACCGCCCAGTTACTTATTACATCTTCTTTGCTCTTCCAGTAGCCAACGGCAAGACCTGCAAGGTACGCAGCTCCCATAGCGGTAGTTTCAACGCAGGAAGGACGAAGAACCTTTGCTCCAAGAATATCCGCTTGGAATTGCATAAGGAAATTGTTGTTGGAAGCACCTCCGTCAACCTTAAGCGAAGTAATCTTCTTGCCGGTATCGAGTTCCATAGCATGAAGTACATCATAGGTCTGAAATGCCAGTGACTCCAAAGTTGCCCTTATAATATGGGACTTGTTGACGCCTCTCGTAAGCCCCACTATGGCTCCTCTTGCGTAAGGATCCCAGTACGGAGCTCCAAGTCCTGTAAAAGCCGGAACCACGTAGCAGCCGTTAGTATTTTCAACCTGAGTGGCAAAAAACTCCGAATCAGGCGAAGAGTCTATTATCTTAAGCTCATCTCTAAGCCACTGTATCGCAGCACCAGCGACAAATACAGAACCTTCCAGAGCATACATAACTTTATTATCAAGTCCCCAGGCAATTGTCGTAAGAAGATCATTATCGGAAAAAATAGGCTTCTCACCTGTATTCATCAGCATAAAGCAGCCTGTGCCATAGGTGTTTTTGGCTTCTCCTTCATTAAAACAGGTCTGTCCGAAAAGAGCCGCCTGCTGATCTCCCGCAGCTCCCGCAATTCTTACGGGGCCGCCAAAGAACTCCGGATCGGTCTCAGCATATACGCAGCTTGAAGGCTTAACCTCCGGAAGCATAGACATTGGGATTTCCAGAATTTCGCACAACTCTTCATCCCATTTCAAAGTATTTATATTAAATAAAAGTGTTCTGGAAGCATTGGAATAATCGGTAACATGAACTTTACCTTTAGTCAGCTTAAAGATAAGCCAAGAATCGACAGTGCCAAAGCACAGCTCGCCCCTTTCGGCGCGCTCTCTCACCCCGTCGACATTTTCAAGGATCCATCTGATCTTGGTCCCTGAGAAATACGGATCGAATTTAAGACCTGTTTTTTCCCTGAATTTCTCTACAATCCCGGGATTCTCTTTCATCATATCTGCGGCGTAATCCGCTGTCCGGCGACACTGCCAGACAATGGCATGGCTAACGGGCTGCCCCGTCTTCCTATCCCAGACAATGACAGTCTCTCGCTGGTTGGTTATTCCTATGGCCGCAATATCCTCATAGGAAGCGCCAACATTTTGCATAGCCTGCCTTGCCACGGAAAGCTGGGTCTGCCATATCTCGCCCGCGTCATGTTCAACCCAGCCAGGCTGCGGAAAGTACTGCGTGAACTCCTTCTGAGCCACACTGCACATCTCCCCCTTCTCATTAAATAAAATGCATCTGTTGCTTGTAGTACCTGAATCAAGTGCCATAACGTATCTTGCCATACGTCCCCTCCTTCAGAGCATCATTATTTTCACTTAACAAATATCAGATCCTGACTTCCTCCGAAAGCTTACCCTCCATGAGCTGCGGGTTCTCAACCAGCTTTTTAAGAAGCTTCATGGACCTTCCGTAGTAGAAACCGTCAGAGATTCTTTCATCAATGGTAAAAGAAAGATCTATCTCCTTTTTCATTGTAACATTTCCCTGTACATCATAGTGAGGTCTGTATTTCTTTGTCCCCACAATGACAAAAATAGATGTTGTACCCCAGTTCATAAGGTGGTGATAACCGATATTCATACCAAGAGAGCCCAGGTTGGACAATACCACCGAACACTGGTAAGGGTCTGTAGCTATAACAGCCTGCGGCATCCATCCGTGCCTGTCAAGGAATCTGGCTATAGCTCCTATAAGGTGCTTAACCGGAAGCTTCTTGATCACATTCATGGCGTCTGTGGACTCATCATCCTCTTTTTTACAAAAAGCGATCTGCTGCCTTACCTTGGCACTGATATCCGCCAAAGTGTCATTCTCATCAGCTACGATCCTGGCAAGGGTCTCGTCTCCGTCGTCGCTAAACTCTTTTTTGACGGTAAAAGCCGCCGTTATATTGTTACGCTGGTACACGTTCTTGTTTGCAATAAAGCGGTTCATCTGAGGTCTTAGCTCAATTGTCTTAAGCATTGCCGCAATTATCAGGTCAAAAATGGATATCCTGCCCTCAGGATGCTCCTTGTTATAAGCTCTGATATATTCCTCAGTATTGGATATGTCCACCGCCATGGACATGAAAGCCTCATTATCACATCTGTTGGGATACATAAGTGGCATCACATAATGCATCGCATCAATATCCCTTATAAGAGTACCGTCCCTGCGGTCACCCCATCTTCTTTTTCCCACGTATACGTCCCTCCACATAAAAAAATAATTCAAGGAATAAATACATTACAACAGCAGCCCACACATCGGTAAAAGAATGCTGCTTAACAAAGCATACCGAAATACAGATCAAAAAGGACCATATTGTAATGAGAATCTTTTTCAAAAGAGCTGTCTCTTTGCGGCAGATCCATGCCGAAAGTGCCGCGAGAGTATATCCCACATGCAGCGATGGGCACACTCCGGTAGGAGTATCCGCCATATATATTATACCTAATATAAAGGTAAAAATATTGTTTCGTTCAAAATACTCAGGGCGAAGATATTGAACCGATGGCCAAAAAACATAAGTCGCCATGGCAACGATCTGCATCCCAACTATAAGCTTTTGCGCACGCACAAAGCTCTTTATGTCATATAAAAGGAAATATAAAAGAGTTCCCGCCAAAAAGACATACCATGACACATAAAAGATCACGAAAGATTCAGTAAAAGGAATCATGTCATCAACTATGCTGTGTACAACATGACATTTTTCCTGCAAAATAAGCTTCTCCGTGATAAAATACATTGCCAGGTACCACACCCAGCCAAGAAGAAGCAAAAGGTGTTTGTACTGCGGGCTTGTTATATTGGATAATCTAAGCTTTCTATAATCAACTACGGGTGTTCTCATTGTAAAAATTCAAATACTCTTTCTAAATATTGAATTCTTCTTTAGAGATACTCTTTTTTAATATAAGCGTATATATACTACTATAATTTGTCATTAAACGGATAATTTCTTTTGGAAATATTTGGATAAGGCGTCACACGGTGCCTTGGAAGTGCATAGGCAATCTCCGATATAGCCTCCTGAAGATATGCACAGATTCTCTCCGCCTCTTCATCTGTCTTTTTCCCAGGATCAAAAAATATAGGCTTACCAAATACTATCTGTTTGAGTGCCGGACAGATGTACATGGGCACAAAGGGTATGCACTCTCCTTTTTGTCTGTAATAGTACTTGGCTGTGTGAATAAAGCCTCTCTGAAAATGATGTACGATGTTATTGTACTCATCATAATCCTCAGGAAAAATGACTACTCTCGCTCCTTCAGATAGTTTCTCCCCTGTTATCTGAAAGGTCTTCATAACGCGTCTGTCCCTGTAAACCGGTATTGTATCGGCATTTGTAAAAATAAACTCGGCAAGATGCGGTATAAGATGGGCAGCAAGCTTATAATAAGGTCTTGAGATTGCCGGTTTTTGGGACCAGAAATCCTTGTAAGCATATTCTGCCACCTTGTCTTTTTCCATCATCTCAGATATACACCAGGTGTAGTGTCTCCCCGGACAATACAGTTCTGAGGCGATCGGTCCAAACATCTGAGAGTGATTACCCGCTATGATGGCAGGGCCTTCCGGCAGATTATCTATACCGCTCACCTTATATTTAGGTGAAAAGAGCCACACCAGATAGCGTATCAGCCTAAAAGCCGGATGGGTTCTTCTTATATGATCGTCTGATATTGTATCCGAATATCTTAACTTATTCATGTTCATTTATGCTAAAACATCCATTCCCTCATTTTTTTATGAAAATCACAATAGATCCAGTACATCCTTCGGTTCTTTAGCAAATACATCTGCGCCGATCTCTATAAGATAGTCCTTATCTCTAAAGCCCCAAAGAACCGAGATGCAAGGAAGTCCTGAATTAACCGCTGTAGCATAATCAACCTCGGAGTCACCTACGTATATAGACTCTTCTACTTTGCTTCCAAGCTCTTTCAAGGCTTCATACACCGTATCCGGTGCAGGCTTTCTCTTTATCCCCGGTCTTTCTCCGATAGCTACCTCAACAGCCTCTGAAAAGAATCTTTGATTAAGCTCTTTTACTGCAGAATCAATCTTATTTGATACAATGGCCAACTTGTAGCCTCTTTGTTTTAGTTCTTTCATAAGCTCAAGAATGCCGTCATAGGGTCTTGTCTTATCAAGGCAGTGCTTGTCGTAATGCTCCTTAAATACAGGAAGCATCTCATCTATAACCTCTGCGGAAGTACCCTCCGGAACTGTCAGCTCGATAGCCTGTCTGATACCGTTGCCGAATACCTTTCTGTATTCCTGCAATGTATGCTTAGGAAATCCGAATTTATCCATCACAAAATTAACCGATGTTGTCAGATCCTCCAGGGTATTAAGCACTGTACCGTCCATATCAAAAATTACTGTATTTATATTACTCATAAAAAACTAAAATTAACCTTTCAATTAAATGCCGATATGCCGATTATACTCCAAAATCAGATTTCCGACCACCGGTCAAAAATAAGTCCCTATGATATAAGAAAGAATGTCGCTTGCGACATTCTCGCGCCGAGCGCGGTTGCTGAAGGCAACATATTCCTATCGCGCGAGTGCGCATCCATAGCGGAGCGCTTTTTATGATATAGGAATTTCGGAGAAATTTCCTATATCATAAAAAAGCAGGCCCTTTTGGGACCCGCTTTCTATCTTTAATTTGTTATTGATCAGATGCCTCCGAAAATGCTCATGAAAGGAAGGAGGAAAATCCACCACCACTTCTTGCTCATATCATCTGCAGCGTTCTTGATAAGGCTTGCTACATCACCTGCAACGTTTCCATCTGCATAAGCTTCTGCGCAGTCGCCTGTCATTACAAAATCATTGTTGTTAACGTTGATTCTCTTTGCTCCAAGGATCTGCATGATTGCCTTCTCGTGAGAAACAGGTGTGAATCCGAATGCCTTCTGGCCTGCTGTCTTGCTGTTTCTGCTGTTTCTTGCTCCAAGAACTGAGCCCTGAACTGTTCTTACTCCTGCAACCTGTGCCTCCTGAACGTTTGCTACTGAAGCCTCTGCTCTCTTAGCTGCTGCAACAGTAACCATTGCCATAGGTGCTACGTTTGCCTCTGCATTTACTACTGCAGGAGCTGTCTGTGTGTTATCATCAGCTGCAACTTCTGAAACCTCTGCAACCTCTGCAACCTCTGCTACTGTCTCTGTTGTATTCTCTACTACTGTATCTTCAACTACTGCAACCTTTGTCTCTTCGCTGATCTTTCTTCCGATCTCATCGCGCTTCTCAATAAGCTCAACAAGCTCTGTCTCTGCGTTCTCAAGATCTTCCTTTGCTGCTGCAAGGATCTCATCAAGGATCTTAACTGCATCCTCTACTGTCTCAGCATCCATAAGTCTTGCAATATTCTCTTCGCTTACATATGTTCTAAGTCCTGCAACAAGGTCCTTTGAAACGATATCAGATACTCTCTTGCTGTTCTCGTCGATACCTTCGATAGCTACCTCTAAAGCCTCAACCTTATCTGCTGCCTCGTCTATCTTATCCTGAGCATCTGCAATGCTCTCTCCGTACTTCTCATACTTCTCAACAAGCTTTGCTGCGTTGTCGATGAATGCCTTAAGTCCTTCGTCATCCTTAGTTGAAACTCTGATAAGCTTAGCATTGCCGCTTGTTGTCTGAACGATCTTACGAGCAGCGATGCCGTTCATGTAGTATACGCCGTCAACCTTCTCGATATCGCCGTTTTCTACTCCTGCCTCAAGCTCATCTATTCCCTTAAACTCCTGTGATCCGTCTGCGTAATCAAATGAGTATACATCATATACTCCGGCGTTAACGTCCTTTTTGAACTGAGCCATATTGTTATGTAAGTTCTTGCCATAGTGCTGTGTCTGATACTGTGAAGATGTGATATCCTCTAAGGGCTTCTCAAAGATTACGATCTCTCTTGAGCTTCCAAGTCTATACCACTGGTCATTATCTTTGAACTGTCTGTCTACTCTGTCAAGGTTGAAATAACGAACAACCTGGTTATTATCCTTATCTGTGTATGTAACAATGAGGTGTGAGCTGTTCTGACGATCAAATCCTCTCTGCATTGACTTGCTGTATGTGATGTTTGTAGCATCCTTATCAATAAAGTTAGGAATGATATATCCGCTGAGGATGCTCTCCATGAGGTAATCCTGTGTGAGGTAATCCTTTCCTGCGTCAGATACGATCTTCTTCTCGTTGATATCTTCTACTGCTGCAAGCTCTTTTTCAAGTCCTACCTTTGCGTTGTCGCAAGCCTCTGAAAGAGCCTCTACCTTATTCTTAGCATTCTCAAGTCTCTCTGCTGCCTTTGCTACGTTGCTGTCATCACTCTTAAGAACCTTTACTGTCTCTTCGTATACTTTCTGAGCACCGATGAGCTCTTTCTTAGCCTGCTCATACTTATCGCTAAGAGCCTCAAATGCTACCTTCTTGATCTCGATGTTCTCTTTTGTATTATCTGTAAGCTTATCAAGCTTATTGTATGCTTCTGTGATCTCTTCTGCTGTTGCATCGTTCTTTGCGATAACCTCTACAAGGTCATCTGCCTGAGCCTTAGCCTCTGCAACTTCCTTAGCTGCGCTGTCTGCAATATACTGAGCTGCTACTACATTCTCAACTGCCTCTGCAGCACTCTCGTCTGCCTTTTTATCTGCCTCATCAGCTACTGCAAGCTCCTCTGTTGCTGTCTCAAGAGCTGTAGCTGCCTCTTTTACATCCTCTGATGCATCAAGGTTCTCTACTGCCTCTACGAAAGCCTTAACGCCTTCCTCAGCAACCTTTCCGCCATCTTCTGCAGATGCTGCCTCAAGTCCTGCCTCGTTATTCTCTTCTACTATAGCCTCTACTGTCTCGAGGGATTCTGCTGCTGTCTCAACTGCTTCCTCTGCAACTTCCTCTGCCTCAACTGCCTCTTCTATATCTTCGTTGTATGTTTCAACGTTTACTTCTTCATTTACTTCTTCATTTACTTCTTCGTTTGTATCTTCCTGAATCTCTTCGCTTACGATCTCTGAATCCTCAAATGATTCACCGTCCATAGCGTATACATTTACGGGTACACATGTTACTGCAATCATTGCTGCAAGTACGATTGTTGTTACTTTTAAAAGGTTGTTCTTTCTCAATTTTCTTCCTCCAAGTCTTCTTCGGCTTGTTTTAAAAGTTACTCTTGTGCACATTAATTAAATCGGCCCCTTTTTTCTTTTTCTTAACCATAAAACGAAAAAAAATTTACACCTCGCTGTATATGTGCGTTTCAGGGCAAAAAATAATTTAAAGGCTGATGAATCATATGTTTATTCCATACAAATGTCATTAATCCCAGCAATAATCAGGTACTAAGTCCCATACTGCCCTCCGAATAATCAAATCTGACATCTTCCCCAGCGCTTTATATTGAATCCATGGCTGCTCTTGCGCTATAATAGAAAAAACGCAATGGAGGAGGTCATAATGACAGACGGACGCGAGGATCTGATATATTCACTTGCCAAATCAATGGGAGTTGGCGATGCCCAGAAGAACAAAGCTTCTTCCGGTAAATACAATTCCGAGACGGGAACTATGTACTGTAACGGACATGTGATCTCCCGCGCATCAATAGAACAAGCCAGAGCGTACTTTACAACTCAGTATAGGAAGCTTGCGGAAAGAGATGATGAAGGTTCCAAAGAACTTGCCACAATCTATGAGATTGCTATGGAATCTATTAATATGATAGTTTCTCCCGCTGACATTTCAGAGTAAATATTAAAGATATATTATGACATATTAAAACAAATATTGTGCTATAGGCCCTAAGAATCACATTCTTAAGGCCTTTTTCTTTTATAAAAAAATGCTATTGATTTTGCTTTGATGTTATATTATAATGACTGAAATGTTAAGGTTAATGTAATTTGAAATCCATTATCTAAAAAAAGGAGAGACAGTATGAACAGAAAAGTAAGGAAAGACTGGGGGGTAAAGGAGTGGGTCATATTCGCTGCTATTATGTGGGCACTGATTATCCTCTTTCTGATCTGGATTTTTGGGGATGATAGTTCAGGCGGAGGAGCGAACAATAGGCCTAACGGAGAAATTAAAATTGAAGGTAACGGAAAACTTGAAATGTCCGTAGACAATTCAAACGGTGAACTTAATATAAACCGTCCTGTATCTACAGGTGGATATGTTCAAGGTGAAGACGATGTATGGACTATCTTCGTGTACCTGTGCGGAAGTGACCTTGAATCAGACTGCGGTCTTGCATCTGATGACCTCCAGGAGATGTGTGATGGAACCAAGAGTGATTCAGTACGTTTCGTTGTACAAACAGGCGGAACTACTGAGTGGGAAAGCGATATTATCTTCCCGGATAAGTTACAGCGCTTTTTAGTAACATCCGAGGGAATACAGGAAGTTTATTCAGAGCCTGCCGAGGGAATGGGTAATATAGCGACTCTTGCAAATTTCCTCATCTGGGGAACCGATAACTATGCTTCCGAGCACATGGGAGTTGTACTTTGGAACCACGGCGGCGGAAGTGTAACCGGCGTTTGCTTTGATGATACAACAGAGAATCAGGATTCATTAACTCTTCCCGAGCTTAATAAAGCCTTCTACCCTTACTTTGTTAAGACCGGAAGAAAGTTTGATTTCATCGGATTTGATGCTTGTCTAATGGCAGGTATTGAAAATGCCAACATTTTTGCTACTTATGCTAATTACATGATCGCTTCGGAAGAAACCGAGCCCGGCGGCGGTTGGGATTATGTTACAATAGCAAATTATCTTAGTGATAATGTAGACGCTGATACTGTAGAACTTGGTAAAGTTGTGTGCGACAGTTATCTTACTTCATGTAAAGATGCAGCTAACGGAAATACCGCAACCATTTCTGTTATTGATCTTTCTAAAACAGATGAGTTTGTAAAGAGCTTCAATTCAGCTTCTAAAGCAATATTTGAAACAATAACCGATCCGGCTGAAATTGCCGATGTTACTCGTGGCATCTTATGGGCTGATGATTACGGCGGAAATAACTCTATTGAGGGTTACGTAAACATGGTTGATATAGGTGGTGTTTTAGATGCGTATTCACTATATACTAATGAAGCGGAAGAAGCCAAAACGAAACTGAATGATATGGTTGTTTATTCAGTTAATTCCGGTATGCACCCAAAAGCATGCGGAGTTTCCATTTACTATCCGCTGGCAGTTCCGGACAAAGCTGACCTTGAAACCTACAGCATGGTATGTGTAAATCCTTATTATCTTGCTTTTATAGACAGAAACTGCAAATGCGGAAGCGGTGTGCTTACAGATGTTGCAAGTTATGAAGCAATAGAGCTTTTTGATGCAAATGGTATTTGGAACTACGGATCAAATAATGATACTCATTGGAATTATCTTACAGGCGATGGTCCAAGCGGTGAAAGTCCATTTATTGATTATGCCAAAGAGCCTGTGGTTGCAAATAACCATTTCAGCCTTACTTTAGGTCAAAAAGGAAATGATTTTGTGGCTTCTGCAGGTATAGTAGTTTACCAATATTCAGATGATTATAGTTCAATTATTTCTCTTGGAGAAACCAGAGATTATACTGTCGACTGGAATACCGGAGATATTTGCGATACTCTTGATGGTACTTGGTACTCTCTCCCGGATGGACAGAATCTTGCTATATATACTGTAGATGATACCGAAGATTCAATCTACTTTTCATCACCTATCTACCTTAACGATGAAAAAACCAACCTTCGTATCAGATACGATCACGCAGACAGTTCTGTGCATATAGAAGGCGTATGGGACGGAGTAGATGAAAACGGCGCTGCATCAAGAGAAACTGATAAACTTAAAGAGGGCGATGTCATTGTTCCCATTTATACTCAAACCATACTCGACAGTGACGAAGAATCTGAAGTGGCCGGTGAAAAATACACTGTTACAGGTAACACTGAGATTACCTGCAGTCGTATGCCAACAGGTACGTATTACACAGAATTTTATATCTACGATGTATACGGAGATTATTCCGTATTAGACGGAGCTGCATTTGATATAGACAGTACCGGAAAAGTAGTTTTCCGCGAGCAATGATCAGTTAAACCGTCTTCTTCGGAAGACTTATAATATAGAAAGGAGTGAAATCAATACGATTTCACTCCTTTCATATTTATCGTGAGTATGCTACAAATAACAAACTTTCTTACTTGCTTGTCGGCAAATACTTGCTTGCATAATTATATGCAAAATTGAATTTTCTAAATCCCTTATATTTATCTTCATATTTATAATGGATTATGTCCTTTTCGGATTTAGCATGCCCGGAAAATAAATGGGAATCTTCATAATATTCATCCACGTGGCACTCAATAAAAAGCTGCAGAAGTTCTTTATCATCTTCAATTGCAGGAATCACATCATAAGACAGCTTCTCACTAATATATTCCCTTACCGATTTATACTCTTTGGCACTATTTGCTGCCACAACAAGGTCATATTTGGCAATCCTGTATTCGGGGTTACTGTATACAAATACAAGGAATGCAACAGTGATGACCACCATGCCTGCCTTAAATACAGGAAACTTTTTAATATACATACCTATAATAAGGAATGTGAGCAAAAACACCAGTACAGCAAGGAACCAAAGCACAAAGAGCCTTAGGAATGTAAGGTGGTATGCACCTATATAAAGGATCATCCTCATTGCGGAAGAAGCTATCATAACATATGTACATACCGCTATCACAGTGAGCATAGCCTTTAATATCTTGGAACCAGCAAAAAACGTCTGACATACGCACACCATAACAATATTTATAATGCACACAAACAAAAGCTGATAAAATCCTTCATGGGCATATTTGGCATAGGTATATCCTTCAGGAAGCTTTACATTTCCACTAAACAGATATAAGAACTGGATCGCACAGAAAACCAGGTACACAGCTCCCAGAATACCGGTAAATGTGGTCGCTATTACAGGATTATGGCTTCCGTCTCCTCTTCTCTTGATCATCGCTTCTTTTGATGCCATAGAGGTAATAATGGAATATGAACACACCAAAACAGCAATTATCATAAATATCATTCTGGCAGTAAAGAAAATACTACTATATATATCAATTTCTAACCATGAAAAGATATTTCTAAACACAACATCAGCAGATGCAAGAAGCGGTATTATCACAACGAGTATAGGAACTGATATTGCAACTCCAATAAGAACCGCCTTTATATTCTTGTTCTTCTCTGTCTTTCCTTCGCGCTTTAAAACTCCTTTATATGCTTTCCTGTCACTAAATATGCGATCAATATGCTCGATCAGCTTTAATGCGGCAAGGCAAATACCTGAAAGCCATGCACTGATGTCAAAGCCTGTAGTATCTACATATAGATATACCATAAAGCTAAGAAGCAACAAGACAATTGCGAATCTCTCAAGATATTCAAGAGAAATGCTGGTTGTAAGGCATCTGTGAACAGAAAGAAGCATCAGAGAAACTACATAGAAGATTCCAAGCCCCTTCTTACCGTTACAATCTGAAATAAGTGACATGCCGTCCTTAGCCCTTATAAACTTAAGTATCAACAGCGCACCCAACATAAAAATGGGATGGGTGATACCGGAATGATTCTCAAAGATCAGAAGTCCGTATATCACACCAAGTAAAGCTGTAAGAAATCCGTATTTTCTGAAATTATCCGCATTTCCTCTTATTATTGGAGTGACGTTAGCCGCCTGCTGATTGCCGGTGTTCTGAATATTCGGCGCAGCAGATGTGTACTGCGGAATCTGGTTATTGTACTGTGGCGTATTGTTATTGTATTGTGGCATATTGTTATTGTAATTATCCATACTTATTTCTCCTCATCGTCAACATATTCGAGGATGTCCCCCGGTTGACATTCCAAAGCCTTACATATAGCATCAAGGGTTTCAAGCCTTACGGCTTTGGCTTTATTGTTTTTTAGAATGGATAGATTAGCAAGGGTAATTCCGACTTTGCTTGCAAGCTCCGTCAGTCCCATCTTCCGTTTTGCCATCATGACATCTAAATTTATAACGATCATATCTGCTCCTAACTTTTAAATGGTCAAA
>JAEEXE010000025.1 GCA_016291375.1 Butyrivibrio sp. | reverse complement strand
GTGAACCAATCAAGCTTCTTGCATATAAGAAAGCACTCAAGTCTTCAATGGAAGTTCTTTCTATGGATGAAGAGTATGCGGACAGAGATCTTAACGTAGGCTTCTCCGGAGGAGAAAAGAAAAAGTCTGAGATCCTTCAGCTTCTTATGCTTAATCCCAAGCTCGCAATTCTTGACGAGACCGATTCGGGACTTGATGTCGACGCGGTTCGAACTGTTTCCAAGGGAATCATGGAATATCAGAAAAAGAAGGACGGAGCTCTTCTTATAATTACACACAGCACAAAGATATTGGAATCTCTTCATGTTGATTACACACACGTTCTTGTAAAGGGTAAGCTTATCCACACAGGAGATGCTTCACTTGTGGAAGAGATCAATAAGAATGGTTTCGAGCGTTTCGTTTCAGATGCAGAGTGAGTAGGGGTTAACTATGAGTGATAATAAACAGACTGTGGTTGAGATAGACCGCAGTGCATATGATTTTAAAGATATAGAAAATGAAAAAGATTTCTATAGGTTAAAAGAGGGACTTACAGAGGAAACAGTACTCAAGGTTTCCGAAGAAAAGAACGATCCAGAGTGGATGAGAGAGTTCAGACTTAAGTGCCTTAAATTATATAACGAGATGGAAATGCCAGAATGGGGTCCTACAGTTGAAGGGCTTAACATGGATAAGATATCTTCTTATGTCAGACACAAAGGTGAAATGAAGACAAATTGGGAAGATGTTCCCGAGGATATCAAGAACACATTTGAAAGACTCGGAATTCCTCAGGCGGAGAGAGAATCTCTTGCAGGTGTCGGAGCACAGTACGATTCAGAGCTTGTTTATCACAATATAAAAGAAGAGGTTGCAGCGCAGGGCGTTATATATACCGACCTTGAGAGTGCGCTTAGAACAGAGTATGCGGATATGATAAAGAGTCATTTCATGAAGCTGCTCACTCCAACAGACCATAAATTTATGGCTCTTCACGGAGCTGTTTGGTCAGGAGGTTCTTTTGTATATGTTCCCAAGGGAGTAAAGGTAGATATTCCTCTTCAGTCGTATTTCAGACTTAATGCAGCGGGAGCCGGACAGTTCGAGCACACACTTATCATAGTCGATGAGGGAGCGGACCTTCACTTTATAGAGGGCTGTTCCGCACCTAAATATAACGTGGCCAATCTTCATTCGGGAGCTGTTGAACTCTTTGTAGCCAAAAACGCAAGACTACGTTATTCGACTATTGAGAACTGGTCCAAGAATATGTACAATCTCAATTCCAAGAGAGCACTCGTTGAAGAGAACGGTGTAATGGAATGGGTTTCAGGTTCTTTCGGTTCACATACTTCTTACCTTTATCCCATGACCATCTTAAAGGGAGATCATTCCAAGATGGAATTTACGGGAATAACCTTTGCGGGCAAGGGTCAGAATCTTGATACCGGAGCCAAGGTTGTTCACCAGGGAGTCGGAACGACATCCGTTATCAACAGTAAGTCTATTTCCAAAGACGGCGGAATCGGAACATACAGAAGCAGCGTAGTGATCCAGAGCACAGCCAAGAAAGCCAAAGCTTCCGTATCATGTGATTCCCTTATGCTTGACAGTATCTCAAGAGCGGATACCATTCCCGGAATGGATATAAGAACAGACGATGCCGACGTAGGACACGAGGCTAAGATCGGAAGGATCAGCGACGAAGCTGTATTCTATCTTATGTCCAGAGGTCTTAGCGAAGAGGATGCCAAGGCGATGATCGTCAGCGGATTCGCCAATCCCGTATCCAAAGAGCTTCCTTTGGAATATGCCGTAGAAATGAATAACCTCATCAAGCTTGAGATGAGCGGACATTAAGGGAGGGGATTCGATGAACAAGAATTTGGATATGCGGGTCAATGTACTTCCCGCTTTGACTTATAATTTTTTACACGTTAACGACAGTAAGATCAAGGAAGACGGTATCGGAATCGAGTTTCTTAACACTCCCGATGCTGAGAATGTTCCGGACGGAGTTACCGTAACTCGCGGAGTTTCTTACAAAGAAGCAGGAAAGCTTTTTGAAGATAATAAAAAGAGAATACTTGTAGATGCAGGTGTTCCCGGAGTTCCCAACGGTGATACATCCGGAAGAGACGATGCACAGGCTGTAAGAACGGGAATGGGAATCGATATTGAGAATCTCATGCTCGAGAACGGCATCACAACAGATGTGTTTACCGCAGAGGAAGGCGTTAAGACTAAGGAGCCGATCATTATCAGATACAATCTTAATGACGGCGAGGGTAGCCTTACAAGCCAGGTGATCCATGCCAAGAAAGATTCCGAGATCACGATTATCATGGATTATACTTCCGAGAGAAACGCATCCGGTTTTCACGGAATAAGCACAAGACTTCTTGCTGAGGAAGGTGCCAAGATCAATCTTATAAAGACACAGACCTTGGGAGACGGCTTCATTCATTTTGATGATATCGGCGGAGCTTGTTTTAAGAAGGGCGCGATAAATGTAGTGTCTCTTGAGCTTGGAGCCAAGAAATCCTGGACAGGATGTTATATCAATCTGTGTGAAGACGAGACTGAATTTATCAGCAATCAGGGATATCTTGTAAAGGATTCACATTCACTTGATATCAACTATGTTGCCGATCAGCGCGGTAAGAAGACCAACGTTCTTATGAATGTTAAGGGCGTACTTATGGATAAGGCCGTTAAGACATACAGAGGAACACTTGATTTTAAGAGCGGAAGCTCGGCTTCTGTCGGCGATGAGCAGGAGGACACACTTCTTCTCAGTCCTGACGTTATAAATCGCAGTATGCCTGTTATCCTTTGTCAGGAAGAAGATGTTGAAGGAAGACACGGAGCAACTATAGGTCAGCTGGGTGAAGACCTTTTATTCTATATCAATTCAAGAGGTATCGATGAGCACGAAGCCAAGCGCCTGATGGTAAGGGCTAAGCTTGACAGCGTTGCAAGACTTATACCCGATCCCGAGATCGCGGAGAAGGTTCAGTATTACATCAGTACCATTGTCTAATAAGTGAGGACATGTAATGAGCACACCGGGAGATTTTCGTAAGGATTTTGATATCCTTGTAAACGGCGACTATGTATATTTTGATAATGCGGCAACATCACAAAGACCCAGGCAGGTCTTGGACGCAGTATCAAACTTTTATAAAGAGAGAAACGCCAATCCTTTGAGAGGATTATATGATTGGAGCATGCAGGCAACAGAGAGCTATGAGGATGCGAGAGCTCTTGTGGCTGATTTTATCGGTGGAGTAAGCACTGAAGAGATCATCTTTACAAGAAACACTACAGAGTCAATTAACCTTGTGGCTTACACATACGGACTTGATACCGTAAAAGAGGGTGATGAGATCGTTATCTCTGTAATGGAGCATCACAGTAACATTCTTCCCTGGCAGATGGTTGCCAAGAAGCGCGGAGCCAAGCTCGTATATATGGAGCCCGACGAAGAGGGAACCATTACCAAAGAAGAATACGAGAGCAAGATCACAGACAAGGCTAAGATCGTTGCGATAGGTCATGTTTCCAACGTTATGGGTGTGACCAATCCGGTAAAAGAGATCGCGGCTTATGCGCACTCCAAGGGAGCAACCGTCGTAGTTGACGGAGCGCAGTCAGCTCCTCATATGAAGATTGACGTTAAGGATCTCGGAGCAGACTTTTTTGCCTTCTCCGGACATAAGATGATGGCGCCTATGGGTATCGGTGTTCTTTACGGAAGAAAAGAGCTCCTTCTTAACATGAGTCCTTTCCTTACAGGCGGAGAGATGATCGAGTACGTTACAAGAGAAGATGCGACATATGCAGAACTTCCGCACAAGTTTGAAGCAGGTACGGTTAACGCAGGAGACGCTGTAGGACTTGCTGAAGCAATCAAGTATCTTAGAAACGTCGGATATGATAATATAGAAGCACAGGAAGAGAAGCTTACAAAGAAACTTATGGAAGGACTTAGTAAGCTCCCTTACGTCAAGATATACGGATCAAAGGATCCCAAGAAGCACTGCGGAATCGTTACATTTACAATCGATGGAGTTCATCCTCATGATATTTCATCTGTACTTAATGACGATCATGTGTGCATTCGTGCGGGACATCACTGCGCACAGCCTTTGATGCAGTTTATCGGCGCTGGCTCAACGGCAAGAGCCAGCCTGTATTTCTACAACACAGAAGAGGAAGTTGATATCTTCCTTGATAAGATCGCAAAGGTAAGAGAGGTTATGGGCTATGGAGCTTAAGCAGTTATATCGCGAAATAGTTAATGAGCACAATCTTCATCCGATGTACAAGGGCAAGCTTGAAAATCCGGATCTTGTGCTTAGAGGAGTCAATCCCAGTTGCGGGGATGACATTACATTGCAGCTTAAGATAAAGGACGGCATTATAACAGAAGGAATGTATGAAGGCAGCGGATGCGCAATCTCACAGGCTTCTGTTGATATGATGGTCGATCAGATAATAGGTAAGAGCAAAGAAGAGGCTCTTAAGCTTGCTGCGACATTTATGGGAATGGTCAAGGGAGAGATCACAGATGAAGAGACTCTCGAGATCCTTGATGAAGCAGCAGCGCTTCAAGATGTTAGCCACATGCCCGCAAGAGTTAAATGTGCGGTTCTTGGCTGGCACACAATGCAGGAGATGCTTGAGCACCCCGAAAAGGCGAATGACAGCATCTGACAATGATATTACAAGAGGTATACTTTCGGTAAATTGAGAGTATATCTCTTTTCCTATTTGGAAGAAAAGATCATAGAAATAGGATAGACAATGGATATTGAGCTTATAAGAAGCAAAAGAAGGACAATAGCGATAGAGATAACTACAGACTGCCGCGTCGTTGTAAAGGCGCCGTATGGGGCTTCTAAGACTGTTATCGACCGTTTCATAGGTGAAAAGGCGGATTGGATAAGCAGACACCTTAAAAAGATGGAAGAAAGGCAAAAGGAAGAGTCTGAGTCAAAACCCATCAGCGATCAGGAGATGAGACTCCTTGTGACGAGGGCCAAGAGGGTCATACCTGTAAAGGTAAGGAAGTTTGCGGAGCTTATTGGGGTGACATACGGAAGGATCACGATAAGGAATCAAAAGACGAGATGGGGAAGCTGCAGTGCGGAAGGGAATCTTAACTTTAACTGCGTTCTCATGAGAGCGCCGGAAGAGATAGTGGATTATGTGGTGGTGCATGAGCTGTGCCATAGGATACATATGAATCATTCGAAGGCGTTTTGGGGAGAAGTGGAGAAGGTGATTCCGGATTATAAGGAGAGAAGGAAGTGGCTTCGCGATAACGAGAAGGAACTGATGAGAGGATGAAAGGGGAATGGCCATGCCGACAGACTCGAAACTGCTTCGCTTGTTTCTGTTGTTGTGGCTGGGGCGAAAAAGCCATGCCGACAGACTCGAAACCGCTTCGCTTGTTTCTCGTTGTCGCGGCTGCGCCGTATGCGTGACAGCGAGAAAAAACTCTTATGTAAGCAAGCTTCCAACGAGTTTTTCTGCTGTCGCGCGCATGGCTTAATTTACGCGCAAAAAAAGTACCATCCCCATAGGATATACCTACGAAAACAGTACTCGGCGTGCGCTGCCAGGGTCTCGAACCCTGGACAACCTGATTAAGAGTCAGGTGCTCTACCAACTGAGCTAGCAGCGCATTCTCTATTCGGCTCTGTTGCCGTGTCTCAACGACAAGTGATATATTACTACGCCTAAAAAAGAAATGCAAGTACTTTTTTTAATTTTTTTCAAAAAACTTCCAAAAAATTGATTTTGTCTGTATTTATGCGGTTTTCAGAGCTGTTCATTTGTGGTATCGTATATGTTATATTCGGTGTTTTTTATAAGATTTTTTCCAAACCCCGGATTTTTTAATGAAAAGTTTTTTGGACAGAGGATAGAAAATGATTTTTGATACACATGCACATTACGATGATCCGGCTTTTGATGAAGACAGGGAGAGTCTTATCGATTCTCTTTTAGGGGCAGGCATCGGACATGTGGTTGATATAGGAGCCAGCATAGATACTACAAGGAAAGCCCTTGAGCTTGCTCATAAATATGACTTTATCTACGCTGCGGTGGGAGTGCATCCAAGTGAAGTAGAAGAGCTTACGGAAGATAATTTTGAACTTCTAAGAGAATGGAGCGAAGACGGCAGATGTGTTGCCATAGGAGAGATCGGTCTTGATTACCACTGGCCGGAGCCCGGAAGAGATCTTCAGAAGAAGTGGTTTAGGAGACAGCTTAATCTTGCAAGAGAGCAGCAGCTTCCTGTTGTTATTCATTCTCGCGACGCAGCTAAGGATACCGTGGATATCCTAAAGGAAGAGCACGCGGAAGAGATAGGCGGCGTTATTCATTGCTTTTCTTATACCAAAGAGATTGCAAAAGAATGTCTGGATATGGGCTTTTACATTGGCGTTGGCGGAGTGATCACTTTTAAGAATGGCAAGAAACTGCGAGAAGTCGTTGAGATGACGCCTATGGACAGGATTCTCCTGGAGACGGATTGTCCTTACCTTGCACCTGAGCCTTACAGAGGCAAAAGAAATTCTTCGCTGTATCTCCCTTATGTTGTAGAAGAGATATCTAAGATAAAAGGAATCAGTACAGAAGAAGTAATCCGCATAACGCAGGACAATGCAAAGACAATGTACAATATGCATTTATAAAGAACAGAAATGGTGTGATTACCATTTGCAGAGGAGATTTTTAGTATGGCATATCTTGGAAATCCCGCACGAACCAAGGAAGTGCTTAGTAAATATAATATGAGCGCCAAGAAGAAGTTCGGTCAGAACTTCCTTATTGATTCAAATGTGTTAAATGGGATAGTTGAAGCTTCAGGTGTAACCAAGGATGACTGTGTTCTTGAGATAGGTCCCGGTATCGGAAGTCTTACGCAGTACCTGGCGGAAGCAGCCAAAAGAGTAATCGCGGTAGAGATAGATAAGAGTCTTATACCGGTACTTGATGATACTCTGTCTGAGTATGACAACGTAACAGTGATCAATGAAGATATACTTAAAGTAGATATAGACAGCATTATCAAAGAGTATAACGATAACAAAAAAATAAGAGTGGTAGCCAATCTTCCATATTACATAACAACACCTATCATCATGAAGCTTTTTGAAAGCGGTGCACCAATCGAGAGTGTAACGGTTATGGTACAGAAGGAAGTGGCTGACAGAATGTCCATGGGCCCCGGCAACAAAGACTATGGCTCACTTTCTCTTGCTGTTGCTTTCTACGCATCAGCAGAACTTGTTATGGATGTTCCTCCAAGCAGCTTTATTCCGCAACCGGGAGTGGGGTCTGCAGTCGTTCATCTAAAGAGATTTGATAAGCCCGCAGTGGAAGTTGCGGATGAGAAATACATGTTTGAGATCATAAGAACTTCTTTTAACCAAAGGAGAAAAACTTTAAGCAATTCGTTAGCTAATAATCCGTCTTTGAAGGTTTCAAGGGATAGAGTGCAACAAGCCCTAGTGACCATGGGACTTGATGAGAAAATAAGGGGCGAAGTGCTATCACTTTCTCAGTTTGCAGCCCTTTCGGATATTTTACAAAGCTAGTACGCTATGTTAAACTAAACACTAGATATAGTAGTTTTTGCACCAAAGAGGTAGATATTTTGGATAAGGTCGAATATAAGATCAGAGCAGATGAAATTCAGGCTTTGATTGGAGAAAACAGATTCGCTGAAGCTGTTAAGATTGCTGACACAATCGACTGGAAAAGAGTCAAGAGTGTCCAGATGCTTTGCACCATCAGTGACTTATATAAGATAAATCGTCGTTTTGAGGAGAGCCGAGACGTCCTTTTGATGGCATATGACAGATACCCTACGGGAAGAGCAATTGTTTATTCCCTTTGCGAGCTTGCCATTAAGATGGGCGAATTTGTGCAGGCGGTTGAATATTACAAAGAATTCGTAAGGATTGCGCCAAGAGACACAGGCAGATATATCCTTCAGTACAAACTTTATGAAGCTCAGGAAGTCAGCCTCGAGGAGAGAATTGCAGTCCTTGAGGAGTTCAAGAAGCATGACTACAGAGAAAAGTGGGTTTACGAGCTTGCTTATCTGTATCACCGCGTTGGTCTTACCACAGAGTGTATCGAGACCTGTGATGAGATGTTCCTGTGGCTTGGAGACGGAAGATACGTTATGAAGGCCCTTGAACTTAAGGCACTTCATGAGCCACTCTCTCCGGAACAGCAGGATAGATATGTAAGATACAAGGAAAAACATGGCGGATACGTGGACAGATCAATCGTCTACGACAAGGATGAGATAGGAAAAGATGAGGAGAGAACCGTTGAGGTTAAGCAGCCTACCAAGGAAATGCCTCCCGTAACAGATGAGGTTATTAACGCTTACAACAATGGTGCTCAGCCGGAAGCGGCACAGGAGACCGAAGCTGCCAAGGAACCTGTTGACAGCGACACTATAGTTTATCCTCATATCAATGAGATCAAGGAGCCTACGGTTGACGTAAGCGCATTTAATACTCTTAATTTGCAGGAAGCACTTGCAGCAGAGCTCAAGGGCTTTATTGACGACGATGACGATAACGATGTAAATACAGAGGAGCCTAATACAGAAGAGGAAGCCGGAGCGGCAGAATCTTCCGCAGAAGCGCCTGTTAAACCAGATACAGCAGAGATATTTGATGATGAAGAAGACAGCAGTGAAGAAGGCGGAGCCTTTTCTCCAATGTCTGCAGTTGCTTCGGAGGAAACAGAAGGAGCTATGCAGGAGGTCTTCTTTGATTCGACAGAAACAGATAACGAACAGACCAAAGATGAAGACTTCAAGCCTTATGATGAAGTTAAGGAAGAGTCTTCAGATGATAAGCCCAAGCTTAATATAGATATAAAATATGGCGGCAACGGGCCTATCCTTGGAGAAGCCAAGGAGCTTGCAGACTATGCTTCTATTCCTGTTTACGAGGATAAGCCTCTTGAAGAGGAAGTTCCGGGAGCGGTAATACATCCTAATTCCAACTTCCAGATGCACAGCCACTTTGACAATATCCTTTCACAGGAACTTGACGGACAGATCTCAATGGCTGTTGAGCCTGAACCCCAGGTGGAGAAGCAGATCACAGGACAGATAAGTATCTCCGAGTATATAGAGAACTGGGAGCAGTTCAAGAAACAGCAGCAGCAAAAGCAGTTTGAGCATGTCAAGAAGATGGTTGCCGACGAGACAGGCGATATGTTTGCCGATTATGATGAGAAGACCAAAGAAGGACTTCAGGAGAAAATCGAGCAGGCAATATCCGATGCGCTCAAGAAAGAGCGCCATGAGAAGGCTTCCGGAAGAGGCGATTGGTCCAGAAATAACAGCGATGTAATAGATGACGCCGTTGCAGAAGTTATAAACAACGAGGGCGTAGACGAAACAGAAAAAACCGTATCCGAGGAGGATGAGGCTAAGACAGAAGATACTAAGGATACCGAACAGGCACTTGCTAATGAGGTAGCAGAGAAGGAGTCTGAGCAGACATCAGAGGAAGCTAAGGACAGCGAAGCAACAGAAACTACTGAGAACGCTGCAGAGGATAAAGAAGAATCTTCCGAAGACGAGGACAAGAACGCATCCGAAGACAACAAGGAAGAGGAAAAGACTTCCGAAGAAGCCAAGGACTCTGAAGATAAGAATTCTGACAATAAGAATAAAGACGGTTCCAAGAAACCTTCCAATGAAGGTAAAAAGAATAAAAACAGAAACAAGAAGCCTTCTTCCAACCAGCAGGGTCAGAACCAGGGAAGAAAGCATCATATGGGCAACAGAGAGCTTGATGAGCGTGTAAGGACAATGACACCTGAAGAAAAAGAGCTCTTTGGTCCTTATATTCACCACAAGAAGTCCAGGAGACAGATCATCAACGCAATCGACAATCTCAGCATGGATGCTTACAGCGGAAATGCCATAGTTACAGGTGAAGAGGGCGCAGGAACGGTTAACCTTGCCAAGGGTCTTATCCGTGCGGTACAGGCATCAGACTCCAACTTCAGCGGTAAGGTTGCCAAGATCACATCCAATACGCTCAATAAGAAGAGCCCCAAAGCTATATTTGACAAGCTTGCAAACGGAGCACTTATTATCCAGAGAGCAGCAGATCTTGAAGCCGAGACGGTAGCAGATTTTATTAAAGTACTTCAGCAGGAGAATAAGGGAATTATCGTTATCATGGAAGATACCAAGGAAGATATGAACAGATTCCTTGAGAAGAACCCTTCTCTTAAGCAGAGCTTCAACGTAAGGGTTGATATTGAAGCCCTTGATGACGATTCACTTGTAGCTTACGCTAAGCAGTATGCTCTTGAGAAAGAGTTTGCTATAGATAACTTAGGAATCTTGGCGCTTCATACCAAGATCTCCGAGAGACAGACTCTGGACCACGAAGTTACAGTTTCGGAAGTCAGAGACATTGTGGATGATGCGATATATTATGCTGAGAAGCATTCGGTAGCGCATCTCATGGATATAATTGTAAACAAGCGTTATGACGAAAACGATATGATTATCCTTAGAGAAAAAGATTTTATGCATTAAAGCTTATACATTTATCGAGGGGGATTTTGTATGGGTAAAAAAGTATTTATATCTGAAGCGGATGAGTATCTGTTTGGTCAGGGGACACATTACGATATTTATGATAAACTCGGTGCGCATCCTTCGGAAGAAGGCGGCAAAAAGGGATACTTTTTTGCAGTATGGGCACCAAATGCAGCTGACGTTCATGTCATTGGCTCTTTTAACAACTGGAATGAAACTTCTCATCCCCTTAAAAGAACCAAAGTAGGAAATATATGGACAGGTTTTATTCCCGGAGTCGGAATAGGAGAACTATACAAGTATCTTATTACGACACCGGATGGTTCTAAGCTCTACAAGGCAGATCCATATGCCAATTATGCGGAGCTTAGACCGGGTAATGCCTCAAGGACAACGGACCTTGAAGGCTTTAAGTGGTCGGATGCCAAGTGGTATGAAGGCATGAAGGGCAAAGACATCAATCGCCAGCCTCTTGCTATATATGAATGCCACATAGGTTCATGGATGAAACATCCCGATGGAACAGAGGATGGATTCTATACATACAGGCAGTTCGCAGACAGAATTGTCGAGTATCTCAAAGAAATGCAGTACACCCACATCGAGCTCATAGGAATTGCAGAGCATCCTTTTGACGGCTCATGGGGATATCAGGTCACGGGCTACTATGCTCCCACAGCAAGATATGGTGAGCCCAAAGACTTTATGTATCTTATCAACAAGCTCCACAAGAACAACATAGGAGTAATACTGGACTGGGTTCCTGCGCATTTTGCAACGGACGAGTTTGGGCTTGCGCGATTTGACGGACAATGTATCTATGAAGATCCGGACCCGAGGAAGGGAGAACATCCTGACTGGGGCACCAAGATCTTTAACCTGGCTAAGCCTGAAGTCAAAAACTTCCTTATAGCAAATGCTCTTTTCTGGATAAGAAAGTTTCATGTTGACGGTCTTAGAGTTGATGCAGTTGCATCCATGCTCTACCTCGACTACGGAAAGCGGGACGGACAGTGGGTTCCCAATAAGTACGGTGACAACAAGAACCTGGATGCAATAGAGTTCTTTAAGCACCTCAACAGCGTTGTAAGGGGAACGTACCCGGAGTTTCTTACAATTGCCGAGGAGTCCACAGCGTGGCCCAAAGTCACAGCGCCTCCGGAAGAGGACGGACTTGGATTTGCCTATAAGTGGAATATGGGTTGGATGCATGATTTCTGCGAATATATGAAGCTTGATCCGTATTTTAGGCAGGGGGCTCACAACATGATGACCTTTGCCATGAGCTATAACAGCTCAGAGAACTACATTCTGCCTCTTTCTCACGATGAGGTAGTGCATCTTAAGTGCTCCATGGTTGAGAAGATGCCGGGCTACAAAGTTGATAAATACGCCAATTTAAGGGCCGGCTATACTTATATGTTTGGTCATTCGGGCAAAAAACTCCTCTTCATGGGTCAGGATTTTGGTCAGGAAAGAGAATGGAGCGAAAAGAGAGAACTGGATTGGTTCCTCTTGGAAAACGACCTTAACAGGGGAATGAAAGACTACGTCTCAAACCTACTTAAGATATACAGAAAATACCCGGCAATGTACGAGGTAGATAATGACTGGGGAGGTTTTGAGTGGATAAATGCGGATGACAAGGAGCGCAGCACCTACAGCTTCTACAGAAGAGCCATTAACGGCAAGGATAACATTCTCTTTGTCATTAACATGACGCCCGTTGAGAGAAAAGACTTTATGGTGGGAGTTCCTTTTGACGGAACCTATACTCATATTCTTGATAGTGCAGAGGAAAAGTTTGGAGGTCCTGGAAGTAATATTCCAGCCAAGATCAAAGCTCAGAAGGGACTATGTGATTACAAAGATTACAGCATCACATTCGATCTTCCTCCTTACGGTGCAGAGGTATTTCTTTTCCAAAATCCGGAAACAAAGAAAACTACTGCAAAGAAAACCGCGTCCAAAAAGACTGCCAAGAAAAAGTGATTTTTAACTTAAGAATTTTTTTATAAGTGCCGAAATAGAAGGTGATGGATAGTCCATCACCTTTTTTTCGATTAATAATATGAGGCGCGTATGAACATTAATTTTCAAACCATCGCCGGTAACAAGAACGCAGATGACTCATTTCGTATCGGAACGGATTCCGATGAGAGGATCAGCGTGGGTTCCGGAAAGGCGTCTGCAGCACATTCGGATGTATTTGCTGTAGACCTGGACACAAGCATCTTCAGAGGTGATGCTTATGCGCAGCGTGCCAGAAGCTTGGAAGACATAAGCAAAATGGCAGAAAACACGGATGTTTTGACGCAGCATAATTATATGGCTCTTTTATCAAATACCATGTCAGAGAAGGACTACGCAAAGGCCCTTAAGGATGGATTTGATCTTAAAAATCTAAATAGCTCGGAAACAGTGACCATTCTTGATAAGATCAAGAGTGTTCTTTTGGAGTCCGGAGAAGAGATTGTCGGATTTAACGATGATCTCAGCGTTGATAAGCTGGCTAAGATAACAGGAAGCCAGTCCTTTGCCGTGTCTATCAAAAAGAGCTTTTCCGAGAACGATATTCCTCTTACACAAGAAAATATCAGAGCGGTAGCAGGCGCATACGAGCAGGTTTCAGGTACCCCTGAGCTCTCCGATGACGCCGTTAAATACCTTGTCCTCAACAAACTAAGTCCAACAATAAGCAACTTCTATTTTGCAAATCATAGCACTAACGGACAGAGCGCCACAGGAAAAGGTTTCTATGCTCAGGAAACAAGCGGCTACTACGCGCAGAAGGCTGAGGACTATAACTGGCAGCAGCTTGAGCCGCAGATAGATAAAGTTATAGAAGAAGCGGGACTTGATACCGCAGATGAATCCAATAAGATAAACGCCAAGTGGATGGTTGTTCAGGGCATTCCACTTACAGCAGAGAACCTCATTTCTCTGGACGAGATAAGAAAAGTAGATTTTCCCATAACAGATGAAGCTGCAGCGAAAGCCATGACAGCAGCCATCTCCAATGGTAAAAAAGCTTACGAAGGAAATCTTTTTGATTCCACAAGCAACCTTGAAAAGGCGATGAAGATTGTGGAAGATACGGGAAAAATAACAGATGAAGCCGTAAAGATGACCCTCACGGAAGGAAAAGATATCAATCTTAAGAATCTTATTGAGGCGACAGGCGGACAGAAGAATACCGGGAATCTGTTTGTTGTAAATGAGATAAAAGAAGATGATCCAAAGCTAATACAGGCGAGACTTCAGCTCGAAGAAGTGCGCCTTAAGATGACCGTTGAAGCAAACAAGAACCTGCTTGATAGCGGATTTTCCGTAGACACTGCCCCCATGGAGCAGCTTATAGATAAGTTAAAAGAAATGCTTGGAAATATCGCACCGGTAGCTGCAGAAAAGGCAGTGCAGGCACCGAATGCGGTAGCAGGAGGAAATGCTCTTAAGCTTCTTTCACTAACCGTATCCAAGGTTAATATCATCAGCAGAGGACCTGCGGATGTTTCCGGAGCCTTAGCTAATGAATTTGAGAGTGCAACTCTTAGTAAGATAAGTGACGTATCCGAGAACCTTACCATGAAATTCAAGGCAGCAGGTCAGGGCTACGAGACAATGATGACTCAGCCAAGATCCGACCTTGGAGACAGCATGAGAAAAGCTTTCGGAAACGTTGATAACATATTAAAAGATATGGGCTATGAGACAGATGAGATCAACAGAAGAGCTGTCAGGATACTTGGTTACAACAGCATGGAGATCAACGAAGAGAATTTCGAAAATGTCCGTGCTTGGGATCAGAAGCTTAAGGCAACAGTAGAAAGACTTAAGCCGGGCGCTGTACTTGATCTTATCAGAGAAGGTAAGAACCCTCTGGGAATGACCATAGAAGAACTTTCACAGAGCCTTGATGATCTTACTAAGGACGGAGACAAGGAAGGCAAGAGAAATTCCAAAAAGGGAGACGAGAAGTATTCAAAGTTCCTGTTTAAGCTGGAGAAAAAGGGCGAGATAACAGGAGAAGAAAAGGCTTCTTTCATAGGAATATACAGATTGTTCCATACTTTAAAGGTGACAGATCATCAGGCTATAGGTTCAATTCTTAAAACCGGGCGTGATATGACCATCGGAAATCTTTTGGATGCAACAAGAACTCAGAAAACTTCCAGAAGAGGTCTCGATTATACGGTAGATGACAACTTCGGAGGACTTGAGGCCAAAGAAGGTAATCAGATTAAAATTGACGAACAGATAAATTCAGCCTTCAGATTTTATAGTGCACAAGCCGATATAGTATATGAGAATCTCGAACCTGAAAAACTCATGGAGGCAAAACCTTCCAATAATACGTTACTTCCGGATCTTGCAAATGCTCTTTTGAACTCAGAAATTGATGAGCAGCTTGAAAAACAGTACTGCGATGAGCAGGTAAGACAGATCAGGCAGATGGCAGGCTCCAAAGCTGCAGAGGGCGCGCTTAGCGAAATGAATCTCTACGGAGTTGAGCTTACTTACAATAACCTTGAAGCTATGATCGCAAACAGAAGAGACAGAAGGAACGGAAATATATGGGAGAGAGCCTTTGATCTTGATGATGAAGAAATCACAGACAATCTCGAAGATATAACAGCTTCTCTGGGAGAAGAAGGCTACGAGGAAAAGTACAGAGAGGATCTTGCTAATGTATCTGACAAGATGTCCGATATATTAATGAACCCTGAAGATACTTATATTGATCTTAGAGCCATTACTCTTATGCAAAAGCAGCTTACAGTAATGTCTCACAATTCAGAAAGAGGAAGCTTCGAGGTTCCCGTTGAGATAGACGGAAGCAAGGTTACAATGCACATCACACTAAAAAGTGATAACAGTAATATTTCAAGGATGGAAGCGAGTGTTCAGACCATTGAATACGGGCTCATTACGGCAAGTCTTTATAAGCAGGACGGTGTAGTAAACGGAATGCTTACAACCACCAACAGCCAGAGTTCAGATGAGGTCGAATATCTTGAGAGCTTAAAGAAGAGAATGTGCGAGAAACTAGCGGAAACGATAGAGGACGCGGGTGTAGACCAGTCAAAGATAGCAATCCTCTACAACGCACAGCTTCAGCCTACAGGAGTAGGCACGATTGCTAATGCCACGGAAGGCGCAACAGAAAAAACAACTGATACAGGAACACTTCTAAAAATGGCAAAAGCATTTGTGGAGGCAATCTGATCCCACACGTGCGGAAACGAGGTAAGGATGAAGGTTAATTACAACATATCCGCTATGATAGCAAACAATGCACTTCAGAAAAACGACAAGCTTCTTTCAGAATCACTTGGAAGATTATCAAGCGGTCTTAAGATTGCAAACGCCAAGGATAACCCTTCGGGTCTTGCAATGTCCAGAAGAATGAATTCCCAGATAGAAGGTCTCGGAATAGCAAACGACAGTTCAAATGACGCGATCTCAATAGTACAGGTTGCTGACGGAACACTGTCGGAGATTCATGCTGTTCTTCAGAGAATGAACCAGCTTGCTATTCAGGCAAGTAACGGAACTCTCACAGAAAATGACAGAAAAACTATCCAGGAAGAGGTTACACAGCTTAAGAACGAGATAGACAGAATGGCTCAAACGACTCAGTTCAACGGACAGAGCATTCTCGACGGCTCTTTTGACCTTAAAGGATATGTGACAGATCAAAACGGACAGGCCAATCCCAACTTAAAAGTAAGCTCATATTCAGACAACATAGAAGCCGGAAAGTATGAGATTAGAGGACTGGATGTAGAGTTCATTAACCTTACAGGAAAGACCGGAGTAGATAAAAAGGCGCTCATCTGCGAGGCAGAAGCAAGAAAGAATATAGAGATATACAGAATCGATTCAAACGGAAATGCTGAAAAGTACATGGCGAGCAACATGATCGTAGAGATAGAAGAGGATGTACTTAGTCTTTCCGATAATACCGGCAAGAGAATAGATGTCAAGATAGATGAGTCATACAAAGGAAAACTTAATCTTGAGATAGTTGCAGCAGGCTCAATGACTATGCAGGTAGGTGCTAATGAGGGACAGACTCTTGATATAAGGATCCCTGAGATATCACTTACGACACTTGGTCTTTACAACCTTGATATGGCAACCGAGGAGGGTGCAAAAGATGCCATAGAAAGCGTTAAGCAGGCCATCACCGATCTAAACTCTATCAGAAGCAGACTTGGTGCTTACCAGAACAGACTTGAGCACATAGTAAGCAGCCTTGATATCACTGTAGAGAACATGACAGCTGCATATTCAAGAATTATGGATGTAGATATGGCAGAGGAAATGACTGTTTACTCAACACAGCAGGTGCTTATACAGGCAGGAACATCCATGATGGCGCAGGCCAATGAAAGACCTTCACAGGTACTGCAGCTTTTGCAGTAATTTAGCTGTCACTATTGTCTTGTTTATAGTTGAGGTGCAAGTATGACACAGGAAAAAAAGCAGGAATTTACCCTTAAGATATCACAGGCCAACAAAACACAGATGATCACAATTCTGTATGAGATGGTCATTGAATATCTTGATGAAACCATAGATGCCCTTGGCATCAGCAAAAAAGAAGAAGCAGAAAAGAGCATAGGTTATGCGCAGAGCTGTATAGATGAGCTTATCGGCTCCCTTGATCTTAAATATGAGCTTGGAAGAATACTCCATGGAATCTATATCTTTTCCAAAAAAGAGCTTATGGCAGCAGCAATAAACGGAAGCATAAATCGTGTATGGAAAGTGCAGCAGAACTTCAGAATGCTCTGCGCTTCCTACAAAGAGCTTGAGAAAAAAGATTTTAGCGAGCCAATTATGGGAAACACACAGACCGTGTATGCCGGGCTTACTTACGGAAAATACAGTTTGAATGAAGATGTATCTGCAGTATCAATGAACAGAGGATACATGGCGTAAAAGATAGCTCTAAAGCTATAGTGAATATATGGTTTACCTAAATTGCGGGAAAGACGAAGGACATAATAGTCACGTCTTTCCCGCTTTTGTAGTATACTAAACTCAGTATGAAAACAACGTCAAATGATACAAAAACAAAAGTTAAGAGGCCTCTTCGAAGAAGGCTGATCATATTGGCGGCGGGCACAACCGTTCCGTTTGTTCTTATTATTCTCTACATGGTTTATTCCCTTATAAACTATGGCAATGCTTATAATGCCATAGTTAGCAATCTTACGGTTGCTAACAGTTATAACCTGACTTTTAAAGAACAGATGGATGAGAGCGTGTACCGTATAATTGTCGGAAGAGATGAGTTTGGAAGTGGCGAAGAGGATGACCCTTACGTTCTTGTTGAGAATATCCGAAGTGATTTCACGCGCCTTAAGACCATTACTACTGAGGTTAACAGTAGGACCTGGCTTGATACGCTCCTTAGAAACGTCGATACGCTAAACGATAGACTTGATGATATAAAGAGCAGCGTCGAAGCAGGTGGGCACTACGATGAAGACGTAGAGATGCTTGATTCCAATATCTATTCCCTTACAGAGCTTATTCAGGAAAACATCCAGTATTACATATATTATCAGACCAAGACTATCGAAGTTATCAACAGAGGGTTATTAAAAGAGATGGAGGAACTGCTGGTGGTACTTGTGGTATTACTGGCACTTGGTATTCTTTGCACTATCATTACAACAGACAAAGTCGCAAGGAGTATAGTTCAGCCAATTGAGGCGCTTGGGTCTGCGACCAAGGAGATCGCAGAAGGTAACTTCACTGTAAGAACATCCTTTGATCTGGAGGATGAGATCTCTGTTCTGTCGGAGAGTGTTGATGACATGGCAGCTCATCTGGAGATACAGATGGAACAGATAAGAGAGGATGAAAAGAAAATGCGAATGGCGGAAGCAAGACTTCTTCAAGAGCAGATCAATCCTCACTTTTTGTATAATACACTTGATACGATCGTGTGGCTTATAGAGGATGGGAAAAGCCAGGAGGCAGAGGACATGGTAGTGTCTCTGTCCAAGTTCTTTAGGATATCTCTAAGCCATGGCAAAGACTGGATCACAATAAGGGAAGAGGAACAGCACATCAGAAGTTATCTGGAGATTCAAAGAGTCAGATATTCAGATATTCTTAGCTATTACATAGACATTGATGACTCGCTCTATAACTACAGAATACTTAAGATGACGTTGCAACCTCTTGTGGAAAACGCGCTTTATCACGGGATTAAGAACAAGCGCGGCGCAGGTCTTATTAGGATCGTGGGAAGAAAAGATGACGGCCTTATCAGGTTTGAAGTAATTGATGACGGCGTTGGAATGGATGAAGAAATGCTCAATCATCTAAGGAGAGAGATCAACAAACCTGCAAAGGATACAGACACAGGCTTTGGAATGGCCAATGTCAATGAGAGGATCAAGATGAACTTCGGAGACAGATATGGCATTTCCATAGAATCCGGTCTTGATAAGGGTACAAAAGTATCTGTGGTTCTTCCGGCGTTACCGTACTATAGCGAAGAGGAAAATAATGGGGATAAGAGTAAAGGGAATTAAAAAAATAAAAAACAGAGCGACAGCTCTTTTAACAGGGGTTACAATCCTGCTGTCCGGCTGCGGTTCCTTTGCGGGACCGGCGGTATCCGACGTTACTCAAGGTGACAGCACGATAGAGACCAAGTCTGACGATGCGCTTATAAGCGTAGGGTTTTCTCAGCTTGGAAGTGAATCCACCTGGAGAAGCGCCAACACCGAATCGGTAAAGGCTTCTCTTTCAACGGGAAACGGATTCTTTCTTATCTTTGATAACGCAAGGCAGAAGCAGGAAAAACAGATAAAGGCGGTGCGTAGCTTTATCTCCCAGAGAGTGGATTACATCGTGATCTGTCCTGTTATCCAGGAGGGATGGGAAATGGTTCTCTCCGAGGCAAGAGATGCAGGGATACCGGTAATTCTTTTAGACAGAAATATTTCTGTAAACGACGACTCTTTATACACAGCTTTTATTGGGGAAGATATGTATGCAGAGGGCGCCTCGGCAGGTAAGTGGCTTGAGAGTTATCTCGATGAAGAAGAGATGAGCACTGAGACTGTCAATATTGTTGTGCTTGAGGGAACAACCGGGTCATCTGCGCAAGCCGGAAGAACACGAGGCTTTGGAGCTATCGCTGCAAGACATATGAACTGGAACATGCTTGCATCAGCAAACGGAGAGTTTACGCAGGCCAAGGGAAAAGAAACTATGGAAAGACTCCTCAAGGAGTTTGATGACATAGATGTAATTGTGTGCCAAAATGACGATATGGCATTTGGTGCATTGGAAGCCTTGCAGGAAGCAGGGATCAAGACAGGCGGCAAAGGGGATAAGATCCTTATTTCTTTTGACGGGACCAAGAAGGCTCTGGAGCTTGTCAAAGAGGGTGTTATAAATGTAGATGTGGAGTGCAATCCCAACTCGGGAGATCTTCTTGCTCAGATCATAAACGATCTTGAGGCGGGAAAAACTGTGGACAAGACAAACTACATGGATGAGAAGGTTTTTACCAAAGATAATGTCGACGAATATATAGAAGACAGAAATTATTAAGTTACGGGAAGGTTATTTTATGCTGAAGGTTTTTCTTGTGGAGGATGAAAGTGTTGTGAGGGAGAGTATCAGGGATAATATTCCCTGGGAAGAATACGGCTTTAGTTTTGTAGGGGAAGCCAGTGACGGGGAAATGGCTCTGCCGCTGATCAGAAAGACAGCGCCTGATGTCCTTATCACCGATATCAAGATGCCATTTATGGACGGCTTGTCACTTTGCCACATTGTGAGCAAAGAGTTTCCGGCAATGCACATGATAATCATGAGTGGCTACGATGACTTTGAATATGCAAGGCGCGCTATCAAAGAAGGCGTCGATCACTATATATCCAAGCCCATTACCAAGCTTGGAATGAAGGAAGCTCTGGACAGTGTTAAAGAAAAGATAGAGAGCGAGCGCACTCAGCAGGGCTATCTTATGCAGTACCAGATTGAAACTCAGGAATATGAGCAGCTCCAGCGAAGAGAATTTCTTGAAAAGGTCCTTACGGGTACAATGCCTGTAAAGGACATCTATGTCGAAGCGGGAAAGCTATCTCTTGATATAACCGCTTCCGCATTCAGCCTCATTCTCTTTTCCATAAAAGATAAAGAGAAGCCCTTTGAAGAGATCGGCTCCCCGGAATATTGCAAAGCACTGGAAGAGCTTATGAGCTATTTCTTAAGATTCCCTGCGTACATACTTTCCAGATGGTCTCTTAATACCTATATAGTTGTTGTAAAAGGGGAAAAAGACATTGTGGCAGATTATGTCACCAGAGGCGTATCCAAGATCGCGGAGATATGCGAGGACAAGGACGACAAAATAGAGTGGTATGTTTCTGCGGGCAAACCCGTTGAGAGATTCAGCGCCCTGGAAGACTGCTTTAACCTCGTGAACCATGCGTTCGCCTGCAGATTCTTTGTACAGGACACACATATTCTGACGGAGGAAACTTCCGCCAAGTACACCACATCAAGGGATGGCTCCATAGAAAATATAGACAGCTCCAAGGTGGACAGAGTCGTACTTAAGGGCTTTTTGGCAACAGGAAGAGAGAGCGAGATCGCGGAATTTGTATCGGAGTATATTGCGAGTCTTGGCGATGCACTTAAAGGGCACGTGTTTAGAAACTTCTTTGTACTTAATTCACTTTTTGCGGCAAGCAGCTTTTTGGAAGGCTGTGGTGTCCCCAAGAAGGATATAAATGAAAAACTCTTTTCTCCGGAAGGCGGCTATGATATTAAAGGCGAGATGGTGGGCGAGTTCCTGACTTCTCTGTTAAAGAGCGCTCTGGAACTTCGCGACGGAGCTTCCAATTCCAGAGGAAACAAGCTTATAAGCGATGCAATTGCCTATATTGATGAGAACTATATGAACGAAGGCTGCTCCCTTGTTGATGTTGCGGAGGCGCTGTCAGTGAACAGCAGTTATCTGAGCACCATTTTCAGCAAGGAAATGGACACGACATTTGTAAAATTCCTTACATCAAAGAGGCTTGAGAAGGCAAGAGAACTCTTGTCAAAAGAGCGTATGCATACAGCGGATGTTGCTGCGGCGGTGGGCTACAAAGACGCCCACTACTTTAGCTTCGTATTTAGGAAGATGTATGGAATGTCCCCAAAAGAATACAGAAATCAGACAGGCTGATAGGGAAGGACGATCGAGATTCTCGGTTGTCCTTTTATTATTGAAAGAATCCTCTCCGAGATCGCCATGGCAAGGGATTCCCTTACATGGAACAAACTTGGTAGCTTAAAAGAGCCCGTCTGAGAAAGATAGCTGTTGTCAAAGCTGTAGACGGGTTTAATGCCAAGATCTATAAGCCTTTGCTCCAGCAGATATCGAACGCAGGGGTATGCGATCTCATCGCTGCAAAAGATAAGAGCATCGCACTCTCTGCAAAGAGATGAAAGGGCATAGAGATCAACCTCAGGCGAAGCAATAAGAAACCTATCTTTGCCAAAAGAAAGATCGTTATCCCTAAGGGCAGAGAAAAAGCCATAAAGTCCATGTGAATTTCTGGGGTTGTTGTCCATGAAAACACCGCCGATCTTATGATGCCCTGACTTAATAAGCTTTTCAACAAGGTTGTAAACAGCATCAAAAGTTCCCTCTGATATAGAAGGGAAATCGGCCATGTTTCGATATGTTCCGTATAGGAAGATGGTTGCACAGCCCTTGCTTTCAAGCTCCTTATAAAGATCCGCATTTGGACTTTGCATAGTGGAAAAACACTCTGAGAGAATAGCAAGCGGAGGATTTTTAAGTAGCTCTTTTAATATCTTTCTCTCTTTATAAAAATCTGCTCCCGTCTCAAATACAGATACTGCCATAGGGAAATCCTGTCCCGAAGAGATACCCTTTTCTATATCATAGATAAGGGCTGGATATATATAGTCGTCGGGTCGCGAGAACAAGAGACACACATGGTTTCTCTTGGCGTTGGGGCTTAATCCCGTAAGCTTATAGCCACTACCCTGCCTCGAAGTTATGAGCTTGTCTTCTTTGAGATTATTAAGAACTTTTCTGATCGTCTGCCTGCTACAGTTAAACCTGCTGCATAATTCTTTTTCAGTCGGTAGAAAGAGATCTTTATCAATAAGGCGTTTTGACACCTCGTCTCTTAGAATTTGAGTAATATTTTCTATCTTGGTCATTTTTTCCTCGTTTTTTTATAAAAATTATGGGTAAAAAATTTATCTTTTTTCCGAATATAAAAAAATAATTGTCAGAAAATGGATGTGCATTATTAAAAATATCAGAAACAAAGAGAGAAAAAATTATAAATCAGCCAAAAGAATTTCCTGTTTTATATAAAAAAATCAACCAAAAACGGATAAAGAAAACGCTTTTTGCAAAATTTGTACTTTTTTATATCAGTATAACACGCAGATTTGTATTGTCAAAATATAGAAACTTGTGCATAGTGCCGCTATAAGCTGTTAATAACCCTTCCTAATAAGTAGAATATGCTTAACAAAACCATTATAAAGTAAATGGAGGGTACAACATGAAAAAGAAAGTATTGGCAACAATTGTTGCTGCAGCAATGTCATTCTCATTGCTTGCAGGATGTGGTTCACAGGGCGCAGCTCCCGCAGCTGAAGCACCTGCAGCTGAAGCTCCCGCAGCAGAGGAAGCTCCTGCAGCAGACGAAGCTCCTTCAGAGGACGCAGCTCCCGCAGCAGACGGCGATGTTATCACTGTTGGTTTCGCACAGGTTGGACATGAGTCAGACTGGCGTACAGCTTCAACAAATTCAGTTCAGGCAGCTCTTTCTAAAGAGAACGGCATTGATCTTCAGTTCGTTGATTGTGACAACGATTCAGCAGCACAGCTTGAGGCAGTTCGTAACTTCATTGAGCAGGACGTTGATTACATCGTAATCGATCCTATCGTTTCAACAGGTTGGGATACAGTTCTTACAGAGGCTGATGACGCAGGAATCCCTGTTATCGTTATCGACCGTACAATTGATGATTCCGACAAGTATGTATCTTGGGTAGGTTCTGAGTTCACAAACGAGGGACTTGCAGCAGGTGCATGGCTCAAGGCTTACGCAGAAGCTAAGGGCATCAAGGAACTCAACATCCTTGAGATCACAGGAACAACAGGTTCTTCAGCTGAGATCGGACGTACAACAGGTTTCCACAAGTATGTAGATTCTGAGGGATGGAACCTTCTTGATTCTCAGACAGGTGACTTCACACAGGACGGCGGACAGAAAGTTATGGAGTCTTACTGCAAGTCTTATGAAGGCAAGTTCAACGTTGTTATCTGCCAGAACGATAACGAAGCATTTGGTGCTATCGATGCTATGAAGGCAGCAGGCGTTTCTTACGGTGTTGACGGCGATGTAATCGTTATCTCATTCGACGCTTGTACAGCAGGTCTTCAGATGGTTCTCGACAAAGAGATCAACGCAGACTTCCAGTGCAATCCTCTTCAGGGACCTGATTGTCTTAAGCTCATCCAGGCTCTTAAGGCTGGCGAGACTGTAGAGAAGCAGACATTCATGGCTGAGCCTTGGTATGTTTCTGAGGATATCCTTAAGGACATCACTTACACAAACAATTCAGGCAAAGAAGTAACAGAACCCCTTGTAGTAGTTGACGCAGCAACTGTTGAGGCAGCTTACTAATTTAGGATTTGAGGCCAAAATAATAGGGTAGTTCGAAAGAACTACCCTATTTATTATCAAAGATCAAAGAAACTCTAAGCAAGAAAGGTATTATTTATGGAGCAGAATGAACTTATCGTTATGCGTGACATAGTAAAAGTCTTTCCCGGTGTAGTTGCACTGGATCACGCACAGCTTACACTTCATAAAGGCGAGATCCATGCACTGATGGGCGAAAATGGAGCGGGAAAGTCTACCATTATCAAGTGTCTCACAGGTGTATATGAGAGAGATGCCGGTGAAGTATATGTGCAGGGAGTAGAGGGCAACGTTTTCAATCACTCTACTGAAGATGCGCAAAAAATAGGAATTGCAACAGTTTATCAGGAGGTAAATCTCTGTCCTAACCTCTCAGTTGCAGAGAATCTTTTTATAGGGCGCGAACCTGTCACGGCACTTGGTACGATAGACTGGCGCTCTATGAATAAAAAAGCAAAAGCAATAATGGACGGTCTTGGTATAAAGATAGATGTTACCATGACCCTTGAAAACTACTCCCTTGCCATACAGCAGATGATCGCTATCGCGAGAGCCGTTGATATGGATTGTAAGGTACTTATCCTCGATGAGCCCACATCATCACTTGATGATCACGAAGTTGAAAAGCTCTTTGATGTAATGAGAGACCTTAAGAAAAAAGGCGTAGGAATCATATTCGTTACACACTTCCTAGAGCAGGTTTATGCAGTATGTGACAGGATCACCGTTATGAGAAACGGTAAATTCGTGGGAGACTACTCTATAAGCGAGCTTCCAAGAGTTAAACTTGTTGCAGCGATGCTTGGTAAGGACTTTGATGACCTTGCATCTATCAAGCCTGAGGGAGAAGTAAATATCAGCTCAGAAGTTATGCTCAAAGCCGAAGGACTTAGTCATAAAGGAACGGTTAAACCTTTTGATTTTGAGATCCGCAAAGGCGAAGTAGTTGGAGTTACAGGACTCTTGGGGAGCGGTCGTAGTGAGATGGTGCGCTGCATATATGGCGCAGACAGAGCGCAGACCGGTAAAGAGTTCATGAAGGGTAAAGAAATTAATATAAAAGCACCAATCGACTCTATTAAGAAGGGAATGGCATATCTTCCCGATGACAGAAAGGCCGATGGATGTATCGGCGAGTTGTCTGTAAGAGAGAACATCATACTCGCACTTCAGGCAAAGAACGGAATGTTCAAAAAAGTTCCGAGAGCAAAGCAGATCGAGATCGCAGATAAGTTCATTGATATGCTGCAGATCAAGACAGCAAGCAGGGAGACACCTCTGTCCCAGCTCTCCGGAGGAAATCAGCAGAAAGTCATCCTTGCAAGATGGCTGTGCACTCATCCCGATCTTCTTATTCTGGATGAGCCCACAAGAGGTATAGACATCGGAACCAAGACAGAGTTCCAGAAGCTTATTTTACAATTTGCAAAAGAGGGTATGAGCGTAGTATTCATATCTTCCGAAATAGAAGAAATGCTTCGTACTTGTACAAGAATGTGTGTCATGAGAGACGGCGAAAAAGTCGGTGAGATAGAAGGAGACATGACACAGGAAAGTGTAATGAGTGCGATTGCGGGAGGTGAGAAGTAATGGGAACAATAAATAAAACACTAAAACAGCTGCTTCTGCCGCTCATTTGTCTTCTTATAGTACTACTAATAAATTTGATCAAGAGTCCCACGTTTTTTAACATTGGCATGCAGCATGGAGTGTTGTATGGACGACTTATAGATATATTGAACAGAGGAAGTGAGATAGCTATCCTTGCGGTGGGTCAGACGCTTGTAGTTGCCGTTTCAGCCGGAACAGATATCTCCGTAGGTTCTGTTATGAGCCTCTCAGCCTGCGGAACATGCATGATGCTTGCAGGATACGGCGTAAACTCAACAACGCAGTTGATGGTTCCACTGGGGATTGGAATCCTCTTCGGTATCTTACTTGGAGGAGTGTGCGGATGCATTAACGGTGCACTTGTTTCCAAGCTCAAGATACAGCCCATGGTTGCCACTCTAATTCTTTTCACAGCGGCAAGGGCTATCGGACTTCTTCTATGTAACAACCAGATCACATACATCAGATACGAGCCCTACAAGTATCTGGGTAATTTTATACCGGGATGTCCCGTACCTACAGCCATATTTGTAACCATAGCGGTTATTGCGGTTGTAACACTACTTCTTAAGAAGACGGCTCTGGGTCTTTATATCCAATCAGCCGGAATTAACAGCAGGGCAGCAAGGATTTCAGGTATCAATTCTGCCATGATCTGCTTTGTATGTTACTTAATATGCGGTCTCTGCGCAGGTATAGCAGGCATGGTTGCCAGCAGCCGTATCTATTCCGCAGATTCCAATAATATCGGACTTAACTATGAGCTTGACTCAATCCTTGCGGTTGCCCTTGGTGGTAACTCTCTTGGAGGCGGTAAGTTCAATCTTGCAGGCGCTGTAATAGGTGCATATACCATTCAGGCGATCACAACAACCCTTCTTGCCATGGGTGTTTCTACAGACCAGGCACCGGTTGTTAAGGCTATTATCGTTGTTATCATCGTAGTTGTTCAGTCACCTACATTTAAGGAATGGTTTGCCAATACAGAAGCAAAGAGAAGAGCACTTGCGGCAGAGGGAGGTCAGAAGGCATGAGTAAATTAAAGAAATTTAACGGAAATACACTGCTTCTTTTGATCACCATCGTACTCTTTGTAGCGATGTATTCAGTAGGTTGCATTATCTATTCAGCAAAAGGATTTACCCACGCACAGACTTTCCTTAACCTGCTTATTACAAACGCAGGACTTATCTGCGTTGCATGTGGAATGACCTGTGTAATGCTGACAGGTGGTATAGATATATCCGTAGGATCACTGGTTGCTATGGACTGCATGATCCTTGCATACGGAATGGGAGTTAAGGGGATTCCCTGTATTCCTCTTATTGCCCTTATTCTTGTTATCGGAGTTGTATTTGGAGCAGTTCAGGGATACCTTATTGCTTACCTTAAGATACAGCCCTTTATCATCACTATGGCAGGCATGTTCTTTGCAAGAGGTATGACGGCGGTTATCTGTACAGACCAGATATCTATCACTCAGCAGATGAATCCAATGTTCTACAAATGGGCGAATGCCAAGATCAATCTTCCGGCATTCCTTGGATACGTAAACAAGAAAGGTAAGACAGTAATTCCCTTTATCAGACCTACAGTAGTCATTGCTCTTCTTGTGGTTGCATTTATCTTCTTTATACTGAAGTACACCAAGTTTGGAAGAAATCTGTACGCTGTTGGTGGCAATCAGCAGTCGGCAACAATGATGGGACTTAACGTAGCAGCAACCAAGATGAAAGCTTACATACTTTCTTCAGTTCTTTGCTCCATCGGTGGAATCTGCTACTGTCTCAATACAATGTCAGGTTCAGTTCAGCAGGCACTTGGCTTTGAGATGAATGCCATCGCTTCATCCGTAATCGGTGGAACGCTTCTGACAGGTGGTGTAGGTAACGTTATAGGATCACTTTTTGGTGTTCTTATAAACGGAACCATCTCAACACTTGTTACCACAAACGGTAAGCTCCTTTCAAGCTGGAGTAACATCATGACAGCAGCACTTCTGTGCTTCTTCATCATTCTCCAGAGCCTGTTTGCCTACTTTAAGAACAGAAACAACAGATAAAAAATTCCATCTTAAGAAAATCTTAAGAGTATTAATTTTCAGACGTTTTTTACGATATAAAACTATATAAATATTTGCCAATTCGTCATGCGGGGCGGGAACAAAGAGTTTGTCATTGTTTCCTTCCCCGCATTTTTATTGGGGTTATAGCGATTGTTTTTTTACCCGGACAGCTCTTTTAAATTATTAATTGTGCAATCTGTCGAAAAGATGTAAGGGGGTTTACAAAGAAAAATGAGCGTGATAAATTCCTAAATCGTGAGCTCGCAATTTACATTACGAGAGAGGAGTCGATCTTATACAAGTCTTATTATTCTTACTCTTATCCGGCGCAGCTTTTACCGATCTGTACAAGGATAAGATCTACAACATCTGGGTAGTCCCCGGACTTCTGACGGGTTTCGCCGGTTCCGCAATCTGCGGGGTGCGCCCGTTACTCGCTTCGCTGACAGCAGTTGGTGTGGCGTTCTTATTACTGATTCCTGTTTACTTCTTTAAAGGCATTGCTGCAGGAGATGTAAAATTATTTATGTCAGCAGCATCTTTCCTGTCCGTTCAGGACACGGTTTCAAGCATTATTACAGCATTCGTAGTTGCAGGCGCTATTTCGCTTGCCGTTCTCATCACAAAAAGAAACAAAGAAGCTAGAATCCATTTTGCGATACCTGCACTTGTGGGCGTCCTCTTTACGGTAGGAGGTGCATTATGAACAGACCTGTATTGGCCATCTGTGACACAGAGAGCAGGTATTGCGGGAGACTGGATGAATATCTTAGAAAGAATCTTAATCTTTCATTTGATATTCATGCATTCACCCAGACCGAAAGTTTGGAAGATTTCGCGGATAAAACCCCCGTATCACTTCTGGTTATTGCAGAGAGTGCGATAACAGGATTAAAAAGAAAGCTAAGTGAGATGGGTGTAAAAAATGTTCTTATTCTGGATGAAGAGCTTTCCATAGTCAGAGAGGATGATGCTTTTGATGAAGGAAGTACGTATGACGAAGTAAATTCCGAGCATATCAGTAAATTTCGCTCTGCAGGCGAGATCGTTTATCACATATTGGACCTTTGTTCCAAGAATCCCAATGACTTTGAAAGAGTTGGAGTCAGAACAAGTGACAGAAAAGGAACAGTGATAGGTTTATATTCTCCGCTGGCAAGATGTGGTCAGACGGCGCTTTGTATAAAGCTCTGCGAGGAACTTTCAAGGCACGGCAAGACAATCCTGTTAAATTTTGATAATTACTCACCTCTTCCTATGCTTTTTGGGAATGAGGCAGAAGGAGACATAACGGACATCTTGTATTATTCGGAATGTGAGAAGAGCAGATTTTGCATATATCTTGAAAAGATAAAACAGAGCATAGGCGGATATGATTATGTACCGCCGGCAGCAACAGCCATGCAGATCAAAGAGATAGACTATGAGAAGCTTAAAAATCTAGTGAATCTCATATTCTCGGAATGCGGATACGAATACGTCGTACTCGATCTTAGCGATCTTCCGGAAGGACTGTTTGATATTCTCAGATATTGCGACAAAGTCTTTACCATAACCGGAAATAACATGGCGGATACTTATAAACTTAGGCGATATGAAGAGGTTCTGACCCAAAACGGATATGAGGATCTGTGCGCCGGTGGGGTAAAGATTTCACTTCCGGAAGATGCGGGAGACAAAGAGCTTTCTGTATATGCCAAAGATCTGCTTCACACGGAGGCATTGATAAGTGGATAGTAGATTTGACACTTTAAGGAGCGCCATAAAAGGAAAGATAATTAGAGAAATGGATTTCTCTAAAGATATTTCTGACGAAGAGATGCTTTTTATAATCGATGAGCTCATGACAAGGGAACTGCGTAATCTTGCGGTTTCGGTCGAAGACAGAAAGCGTCTTAGAATGGGTATTTTTCACTCTATAAGAAAGCTGGATGTACTTCAGCAGCTTGTGGATGACCCATCAGTCACGGAAATAATGATAAACGGAGCGGACAGTATCTTTATAGAAAGAGATGGTAAGCTATCAAAGCATGAGATGATCTTTGAGTCTAAGGAAAAACTGGAGGATGTTGTTCAGCAGATTGTTGCTTCCTGCAACAGGGTTGTCAACGAAGCATCACCTATAGTTGATGCGAGGCTTGAAAACGGATCTCGTGTAAATATTGTTCTTCCGCCGATTGCATTGAACGGCCCGATAATAACAATAAGAAGATTTCCGGAAAATCCTATGACGATGGAGCGGCTTATTAAATTCGGAGCGCTTACGGATTATCTTAAGAATTATCTGGAAGTTTTGGTAAAATCCGGATACAACATTTTTATTTCCGGAGGAACGGGATCCGGAAAGACAACTTTTCTAAATGCCTTATCCGGTTACATTCCAAAGGATAGCAGAGTGCTGACGATTGAAGATAACGCGGAACTACAGATACGTGGCGTCCCAAATCTTGTCAGAATGGAAGCCAGAAATGCAAATGTTGAAGGTTGTAAGGAAATCACCATAAGAGATCTTATAAAATCTTCTCTTCGTATGCGTCCCGACAGAATTATTGTAGGAGAGGTACGAGGAAGTGAGTGTGTGGATATGCTTCAGGCTATGAATACCGGACACATTGCAATGTCTACAGGACATTCAAACAGTGCGGAAGACATGCTTGCAAGAATTGAGACCATGGTACTTATGGGAATGGATATTCCACTTCCTGCCATAAGAGGCCAGATAGCATCAGGGATAGACATAATAGTACATCTTGGCAGACTTCGTGATAGATCGAGAAAGCTTCTCGAAATTTGCGAGATAAAAAAAGAACTGGACCCGATTTCAGGAAAGATACTTACAAATCCGCTCTTTAGATTTGAAGAGACAGGTGAAAGCGAGGCGGGAAAGATAAAGGGAGAATGGAGGAAAGTCGGTGAACTTAAAAATACTGAAAAGCTATTATCATCAGGTTATAAATTACCGAGTATGTCTGCATGATCTTCCGGTCATCTTACAAGGAGTCGGTATCATAACACTTTTTGGGTTGTTATTCTATGATTCTGTCATAGCCATAGTAATACTGCTTCCCTTGATAATCCCGTGGTTCATTCACAGTAAAAAGATGGAGAAGCTTCGTGTCAGCAGAATCGTGGGCATTCAGTTTAGAGATGCAATAGCTTCTGTATTAACAAGTCTTAAGGCAGGATATTCAATAGAAAATGCGTTTAGAGAAGCCGGCAGAGACATAGACTTATTGTATGGCAAAAAGAGTCATATCAGCCATTACCTAAATAAGCTCTATAAGGGACTTAAAAACAATGTCCCACTGGAAAAACTTCTCATGGACTTTGGCAAAGAAAGTGCCAATGCAGATATTGAAGAGTTTGCAGGGGTTTTTGCAATAGCAAAACGAAGCGGCGGAAACATGACAGAGATCATAGACCGCACGATAGCAGTAATCTCAAGGAAGATGGACGTTGAAAAAGAAATAGAAGTTCTTATAAGTGCAAAGAGGCTTGAGGCCAGGATCATGAACTTCGTCCCATTCTTTATCATCTTCTATATAAGTATTACAAGCCCCGGCTTTTTTGGACCGCTTTATCACAATCTTCCGGGAATTATTCTTATGACAGTCTGTATGCTCGTGTATTTTGGAGCATATCTTTTATCAGAAAAAATCGTAAACATCACAATTTAATCAAAAGGTTTATTTAAAAATGATATTTCTATATTTGGCTATTCCCGCAGGGACTCTCATTTTGTGGTTTCTATCAAGGGAATATGAGCTTTTGCCGGGAATGGAAGAAAACGGTATATCTCGTGAGGTTCTTAAGATTTCTCTTTTTATCTTTAATAAGCTTTTCAAAAACAAGATGTCTTTTGCCGGAGAAAAGGTGCGAGGATATCTTAAGACACTAAATGATAAGAGGGACATCGAACGGGTAGAAACTGAATACTACATAAGAAAGATAAGCATTGTGATCCTTATGGCGCTTGCAGGAAGCTTTCTTTCCATACTCATGTACTTTAGTCAGGGCTCTTCTGCAAAACTGATTCAGGGAAAAGAGCTTCAAAGGAGCGATAGCGGAGATGGAGAGTATACTGTACAGCTAATTGCCAACGATGAAACGGGTAAAGAACTTGGAAAGTATGGTGTTGTAGTAAAAGAGAGGATTTATACCAAAGAAGAAACAGACGAGTTGTTTGAAAAAGCTTCTAAGGAAATGGAAAGAGAAATTCTTTTGGAAAATGAATCTCTGGACAGAGTTGAGTCAGATCTTCATCTTCCTGAAAAAATGGATGAATACCCTTTTATCATTTCCTGGAAGGTGGATAACTACGAGCTTATCCATTACGACGGAAAGATTGAAAAGGATCTTATTCCAAAAGAGGGGGAGGTTGTTACTCTTACGGCTGTTTATAAGTACGGAGATTACAGCTATTCGCAGGTTCTTTATGCAAATCTTGTCCCGAGAATGCTTTCTCCGGGAGAGCAATTATATGAAAGCCTAAGGCTTCTTATAAAGGAAAGGGATGAACAATCGGTAAATGATGAAAATCTTGAACTTCCCACAGAAGTTCAGGGAGAAGTTATCAGCTGGAGTGAACATGTGGAAGATAACAGCTTTATGATACTTGTCATTACGCTGATTGGCGGCGCTGCATCTTATGTGCTTAGAGATAAGGAACTTAAGAAAGGAATTGAGAATCGTTCCATGCAGATGCTGAGTGATTATCCTCAGCTTGTATCACAGCTTGCTTTATATCTGGGCGCGGGGATGACAATGAGGAATATTTTTGAACGACTTGGAAGTAATTATGCCAAAAAGCGTTCGAAGGGGGCGCCGCAGAGGTTTGTGTATGAAGAGCTGCTTAGAACTGTAAGGGAGATGGCAGCAGGAGTTCCGGAGGCTGTAGCTTATGAGAACTTTGGACTTCGTTGTCAGAACAGGGAATATACAAGATTAAGTACACTACTTTCGCAAAACCTAAGGAAGGGTAACAGTGAAATGCTGAAAATTCTTCAGGAGGAATCAAAGAAAGCTTTTGAGGAAAGAATGGACAGAGTGCGAAAGCTTGGAGAAGAGGCGGGAACCAGGCTTCTTTTACCCATGATCCTAATGCTGGTGATCGTCATGATAATAATCATGATACCTGCGTATCTGTCTTTTTAAAGAAAACATAGAACATAAGAAGGAGAAAAGTATGAATAAATTAAAAGATAAAACAAGAAGTATCGGAAGAGGAATCGCCGGTGCGATCAGCAATTTTTGGAATGATGAATCGGGAATGGGAACAGTAGAGGTAATCCTTATTATCGTTGTTCTTATCGGACTTGTAATTGTATTTAAGCAGCAGATTGCGGGAATTGTAGAAGATGTATTTAAGTCGATCAAAGAAGATACACATATCATCACAGGTTAATGGTTATTCCACGGTCTTTTTATCTTTGTCTATAATGATAATTTTGTCTCTTATCCTGGCTCTCTTCCAAGGGGCCAGGATCGGGGCAGTAAAGATGAAGACGGAGTGCGTCGCAGATATATCAATGAATTCAATTCTGGCAGAGTACAACAGGGAACTGTTTAAGCAGTACTCTCTTTTAATGGTAGAAACGTCGTATGGGAGTGGAAATCACTCTATTACCAATACAGAAGAGCATTTAAAAAACTATGCTCAGAAGAATTTTACCAGAAGCCTGGAAGGTAGGATCAGAAGGTCGCAGACCATGACTTCGATTTATTGCAAAGATGCGAGGATAACAGGGACATCCTACGCTACGGATAATGGCGGAGCGGTGTTAAACAGACAGATTTTAGAGTATATGAAAGCAGAACCGTTGGAACATGCTATATTCGAGGCTCAGGAGAACACCAAAAAGCTAACGGAATCTGGTTTTGATACAACTGATGTTGAAGAAATGGCAAGGGCCAATCAGGAGGAGATCGACTCTATTGAGCTTCCCACAATAATAAACGAAGATGGAGAAGAAGAGGAGGTCAGCCTTGCTAATCCGGCAGATCAGGTCAATTCCCAAAAGGGTGTAGGTGTTTTAAATCTGGCTTCAAGTGGAAGGATTCATATCTCGGAGGCGTATGCCAATTTAAACGAATACTGTTCTTACAGAGCCCAAAATAAAGGAACAGGTCTAAACGACAGGCTTGAGCTTAGTGCTGTGGATAGACTTCTTCTTGAAGAGTATTACTTTGAGAAATGCAGCAGATACGGCAAAGAGCTTGAAAAATCTCTTTTGAAATATCAGCTTGAGTACCTTGTTTATGGCGAAAGTTCTGATTGGAGAAATCTTGAAAAGTTTGCTGAAACACTACTTTTCTGGAGGGAGGCTTCCAATCTGGCATATATTCTTACCTGTCAAAGTAAGATAAGTGCAGCGGAGGCAGCCGCTGCTGCCCTTGCAGCTGTGTGCTTTGCTCCGGAGTTAAAGGATCCTGTTAAGTATTCGATTTTATTTGCCTGGACGTTTGCTGAGAGCATATCCGATATCGCGATTCTTCTGGAAGGAGGGAGAGTCCCGCTTTTTAAATCTGATGACACCTGGCAGCTTGGCTTCTGGGAGATGCTTTCTTTTAGAAATAATCTGGGTAAAAGAGATTGCGGATCCGGATTGTACTACAAAGATTATCTGAGGATGAGGTTACTTATGACAAGCCACGAGGATAAGACCAAAAGACTTATGGATGTCATAGAAATGGATGTGCGCCTCACTCCGGGAAATGGAACTTTTAAGTTAGACCATTGTCTTGATACTTTTTGCGGGGAGATTTCTGTTGGAACAAGTTATGGATATGATACCAAGATAGAAAGGGTATATGGATATGAAGAATAGTCCGGGAGCAGGTAAAGGCACTTCTTTTATTAGTAGTTTGTTATTTATAAAAAAAATAAGATCGTTTTTCCGGGCGATAGGAAGGAAAGAAGTGTCTCTAGCTGCTTCCATGACGGTAGAGTCATCTATTGCTCTTCCGCTCTTTATATTCTTTTTCGTGAATGTCCTTGTGATGTTCAATATCATCAAAGTCCAATCGGATTTGGAAGCAGCACTTCATCAAGCAGGTAACAGAATATGTCTTTTGTCTTACGATGAAAGAGAGGCAGCAGATACACTTGTGGGGGAAAAGGAAGGCATAGATATTGCGGCCGGTGTGGCGTCTGTGTTTTATGCCAAGAGTCTTGTTCGCGAATATTTGGGGGAAGGCATAGAGAAGAGCTGTGTAACCAACGGCTTTTCCGGTATGTCTTTTAGAAATTCAAGAATAATGGCAGGAAATGACATCGTTGATATTGTCGTAGACTACGAGGTTCACCCGCTTATTAAGCTGGTTGGGTTCAAGGAATTTCCTGTTGAGGGAAGATACTATGGACATGCATGGACCGGCTACGACATTACGGGTGAAGGGGGTAATGAACGCGCAGAGGAGGAGATGGTCTACGTCACCGAGCATGGTGAGGTATATCACAGAGATGTAAATTGCAAGCACCTTAAACTCAGTGTTCATACCATTAGTTATGAGTCGATCAAAACGGCAAGAAATGCTGACAGAGCAAAGTACTATGCCTGTGAATACTGCGCAAAGCGAATCACAGCAGGAAGCGTATTTGTTACAGATTACGGCGACAGATATCATAGCAGCATGAACTGTCCGGGATTGAAAAGAAAAATATACACGATTCCTATCTCCGAGGTTGGGGGGAGAGGTCCGTGTAGTAGCTGCGGGAGGTAAAAATGGTCATTTATATATTGATGTTTATTGTTATGCTGATACTTTCTGTTCAGGATATAAAAAATAAGGAAATCTCAGCAAAACTGCTCGTAGTAAGTGCGATCATATCTTTGGTGGGTGCATTTATCGGTGTGTGGAAAAATAATCTTAGCATCACGGATGTGGTTATTTCGCTCCTGCCGGGGGTAGCTATGTTATTTCTTTCCTTTGCCACTAGGCAGCAGATAGGATACGGCGACGGTCTGGTGACGCTTGTTTTGGGACCCGCTTTTGGTATATGGACCATGCTTTTGGGAATTGTAATGGCTTTTTTTGGAAGCAGCATCTTTTCCATTATTCTTCTTTTGCTTAAGAAAGCAGAGAAGAAGACCAGGATACCATTTGTGCCATTTATAACACTGGGAACGGCGGTGGCTTGCTTTGCGAAAATTTAAAGGATACATGACACTTGAGGCGTCCCTTGTGGCACCAATGATCATATGTGTATTTGTGCTACTAATCTATTTTTCATATTACTTATACGGAAGATGTATATTATCGCAGGATACGTACATTTTGGCTTTTAGAGCCTCAATATCTTCGGATGATGCGGCTTTAGTTGTTTCAGAAAAAGAGGACAGAGTGCTTGGGAGAAAATATTTTGGGGCAAACAGACCTAAGATCAGTGTAAGCACTTCGGGTAAAGATATTCGGGTAGTGGGAAATACAGGAGTACGACACAGAGCGATGGGGAATTATTTCTTAAAGCCAAAGGGCAGCTGGGAATATGAAGCCGCCGGAAAAGCCAAAAAGCTAGAGCAGATAGATCATATAAGAATGGTCAAGAGAGTAAAGGATATTGGAGAAAATCTATTTAACAGAGAGGATGAACCGTAATGGAACACAGATATTATAGAGATATAAAGCATAGTTATGTGATAGTTGATGTAAATGAAGATGCTGATAAACAAGGCAGCAGGTACCAGTTAAAGGTTTTGGAAGGCAAAAGAGTAAAGAACCTTTTGCCATGCAGCCTTAGACAAATAAATGATGACTGTTTTTTGTACTACGATGTTACTTCGATGATGAGTCTGGAAGATAGATACGCGGTAAAAAAGATGGATTATACTCAGGTTATGGCTCTTTTGACAGATATAAAGAATATGCTTGAGAGTATGTCTGAGTTTCTTTTGGGAGAAGAGGGAATTATTTTTGAGGCAGGAAGCGTGTTTACCGGCATGGCTTCCGATGATTTCGGGTTCATGTTCTTTCCTTATTCCGATGACAATCCAAAGTTTGCTGATTTCTGCGAGGAACTCTTGGAATATGTAGACTGCGAGGATGAAAGGGCATCTGTGCTTATCTATGAGCTGTGCGAGAGATCAAGGGAAGAAGGGGCAATGATCCTCAATGTTATAGAGGCGATCATACGGCAGGATGAAGAGCAGATTAAGGAAGAGCCGGAGCCTGTACATGAAGAGTATGCATATGAGGAGGATGATTACGATTATGAAGACGAGGAGGAAGAAAAGCCTGAAACCGGAAGCAGGATGAAGATGAGTAAGGAGGTTTATTCCGGAAAGACTCAGATTCTTTTTTCAATCCTTTTTGCCTGTGTAATTGCTGTGGTTATGTATGTCAGGATGAATTATATTCTTTCGGAAGAAGAGAATCTTTTATCCATGGGTGTTATGCTTGTTTCGGGAATTACTGGGGTGGTGGCTTTATTGTCAGGAACAAGGGCTATCAGAAAAGCCGGGGAAGAGTATAGGAATGGGCAAAAGACAAAAAGAAAGGCCTATGATTATTCTGAGGAGTACTGCGACGAAGAAGAGAGTTTTGAGGAAAAATACAGAACACCTATCAGAATAACATCTTCATTTAAGGTGGATAATAGGGAGTATTCTCCCAAAGCCAAGGAGATACCAACAGGTGATGAGACGGTGGTTCTTGATAGCGAAGAAGATGAGAACATGACTTTATATAGCAGGAATCTTGATAAGACTGTAAGGATAAGTCTGGAAAAACTTCCTTTGGTAATTGGGAAAATGGAGGGCTGCGTAGATAAGATTGTAAGTGATATGAGCGTTTCCAGAATACACTGTAAGTTTGTAAGCGAGGGGAGCAGAGTAGCTCTCATGGATCTTGGCTCCACAAACGGAACTTTCAAAAACGGAGTAAGACTTTCTCCCAAGGAAAAGAATTATATAGAAGAAGGAGATGAAATAAAAATAGGAAGAGTTTGTTTTGATTGCAGATAGATTCTAACATCTCCGTATAATATGATATAATACCCTTAACCGGTTGGAGGGGTTCTCATGAAGATTAATATCTACTACGGCGGAAGAGGGATAATAGATGATCCTACTTTGTGCGTAATCTCACAGATCACTACAGTTTTGAATGAGCTTAATGTCAAAGTCCAGCAGTACAATTTATATGAGCAGAGAAACGGTATTACCGCACTTCCCAATACACTCAAGGATGCGGATGGTGTTATTCTGGCTTCTACAGTAGAATGGTACGGTGTCGGCGGATACATGATGCAGTTTCTTGATGCATGCTGGCTTTATGGTGATAAAGATAAGATTAAGAATATATACATGGCACCCGTGGTTATGTCCACAACGCATGGAGAGCGCGAGGGTATGATGAGTCTTTCATCTGCCTGGGAGATGCTTGGCGGTTTGGTGTGTGATGGTATCTGCGGATATATAGCGGACACCACAAGGCTTGAGAATAGTCCTGAGTACACCAAAGTAATTGAGAAAAAGACTGAGAATCTGTACAGGATGATGAATCAGAAAATGCCGGTACTTCCTGCAAGTAGTCAGGCAGTTATCAATAAGGTTTCAATTGCTAAGAGTATTGATCTTACTCCACAGGAATCTGAGCAACTTTCTGAATATGCATCTGACGACAAATTTGTCCGCAAGCAGAAAGAGGATCTTCAGGAGCTTGCAAGTATATTCAGAGATAAGATGGGAGAAGACACCGCTACGGGCAATTCAGATGAATATGCCAAACTTCTTCAGAAGAAGTTTACCCCTGTTGCAGGTATCAAGGCTAAGTTCAAGGTGGCTTTTCTTGATAACTCCAGACTTAAGCCTGTAATTATCGACGTTGATAACAGCAAATGCGATTGCAGGACCGGAGATGAGGGCGACTGTGACGTTGTCATAACCTCCGATCAGAAGATATTTGAGGAGATATTGGATGGACGTATAACTTTCCAGAGAGCATTCATGGATGGAAGCGTCAAGATGAAGGGCGATTTCAAGCTTTTAAGAAGTATGGATCAGCTTTTTGCCCTTAAGTCCGAATAACCTGATTATGGAAGATATACAGAACAGAAATAATAATCCGGATGATTTCTGGAATAAGCAGACGCAGATATATAAGACCGCTTATGTCAGTATGGTGATTCTTGCCATTAATATTCTGGTGTTTTTGGCTTGTATTTTTGTCCCTTCAATATATGAAAGAGGGCTACTGGCAACAGATATGATACTTTCCCGCAGAGAATGGTACAGAGTAATAATGTCCATGTTTCTTCATGCTGATATCAATCATCTTTTTTCCAATATGATAATGCTGGTACTTGCCGGCGGAATTGTTGAAAAGCATGCCGGACACCTGTACTATGGGATTATGTTTTTTGTCTCAGGCATAGTGGGCAATGTGCTTAGTATGATGTATGAGATTGTTGGAAATATATTCAGATATTCTCTCGGAGCCAGCGGCGGAACGATGGGGATTGTGGGCTATCTCGCTTTCTGGATCTTTTTAAACAGAAAGGGTCTTGCCAAAAGAAGAGATATGATTTTTAGATTAGTCTTTTTGACAGGCTTCATTATAGAGTCCTGCTTTTTCCAGAAGGGAGCCAATACGGTTGCGCATCTGGGAGGTTTTGTGACAGGTTTTATCCTGGGATATATCAGCATAATTATTATGAATAACAATAAAGACATGGAGGGATTGGCATAATGAGTGATTGCATTTTTTGTAAGATCGCAAACGGAGAGATTCCGTCAAACACAATCTATGAGGATAATGATTTTAGAGTGATCCTTGATCTTGGACCTGCTACAAAGGGACACGCACTTGTGCTTCCAAAGAAGCATTACGCAGATCTTTTTGAAATTCCGGAAGAGACTGTTGCGGGAGCGGTTAAGGTGGCCAAGAAGGTTGCGGGCATCATGAAAGAAAAGCTTGAATGCGACGGACTTAATCTTGTTCAGAATAATGGAGAGACTGCGGGACAGACTGTTATGCATTTTCACCTTCATATTATTCCAAGATACAAGAATGACGGGCAGCATATTTTATGGAAGCCCACAAGCCCTTCGCCGGAGGAGCTTACAGAGATAAAGAATATTATTACCAATGCATAATGGGAGTTTGTAAATGCGCGAGATAGATGTTGCTGAAATAACTAAAGCTGTTAAGGGTATGTGCATCAGTGCTAATTACACTCTTTCAGATGATATGAAAAAAGCTCTCCTTTCCGCGAAGGATAAGGAAGAGTCAGAGCTTGGAAAGCAGATTTTTGCTCAGCTGATGGAAAATCTTGATATTGCTGAAAATGATAACATTCCAATCTGTCAGGATACCGGAATGGCAGTTTTCTTCTTTAAAATAGGTCAGGATGTACACTTTGTGGGCGGAGATCTTACAACAGCAGTTAATGAGGGAGTCAGACAGGGATACACAGAAGGGTACCTTAGAAAATCTGTAGTAGGAGATCCTCTTATTAGAAAGAACACCGAAGACAATACGCCTGCGGTTGTTCATTATGATATTGTGCCCGGAGATAAAGTTGTTATCACATGCGCTCCAAAGGGATTTGGAAGTGAGAACATGAGCAGAGTGTTTATGCTAAAGCCCGCAGATGGAGAAGAGGGTGTAAAAAACGCTGTAGTTCAGGCGGTTAAAGATGCTGGTCCAAATGCTTGTCCGCCCATGGTTGTAGGCGTTGGCGTTGGAGGTACATTTGAGAAATGCGCTGAAATGGCCAAAGAAGCTCTAACTCGTCCCGTTGGTGAGCATTCTGACAAAGAACATATCAAAGCTATGGAAGAAGAGATCCTTGATAGGATCAATAAAACAGGAATCGGCCCTGCAGGACTTGGCGGCAGGATAACTGCCCTTGCGGTAAATATAAACAGCTATGCCACACATATTGCAGGACTACCGGTAGCTGTGAATATATGCTGTCATGTCAACAGACATGTGAGCGTTACATTATAAGAACATACAATTACAACTGATCACAAAGGACTATATTAATGAATAGAGAGATACAAGCGCCAATAGATGCAGAGGTTGCAAAAGAGCTTCGTGCAGGCGATATGGTTTATATCACTGGAACTATATATACGGCAAGGGACGCCGCTCATAAGAGAATGGATGAAGCTTTGTCTGAAGGCAAAGAATTACCTATAGAAATGAAGGGAAACCTTATCTATTATATGGGTCCTTCTCCTGCGAGAGAGGGTAGGCCCATAGGATCTGCAGGCCCAACAACCGCAAGCCGTATGGACAAGTATGCGCCCAAGCTGCTTGATCTTGGTCTTGGAGGAATGATAGGAAAGGGTAAAAGATCTAAAGAAGTAATAGATGCCATGGTACGTAACGGAGCGGTGTATTTGGCTGCTATAGGCGGCGCGGGAGCACTGTTGTCAAAGGCGATAACCGAATCCGAAGTAGTTGCCTATGACGACCTTGGTACGGAGGCTATAAGGAAACTCAAGGTGGAGAGGTTCCCGGCTATTGTTGTTATTGATTCAACAGGAACCAACCTATATGAAACAGCGGATAAGCTGTATAACAAAGAAAAACAATAAAAGAATTGACAAAGCCCATGCGGCTTTGTATAATTACATTTGCGTCTTGGCTGTTTGGTCAAGAGAATTCAAACCATAATTGGTAGAGGGATTCAGGCATGGAGAAATACTCAAGTGGCTGAAGAGGCGCCCCTGCTAAGGGTGTAGACCGTTCACGCGGTGCGCGGGTTCAAATCCCGCTTTCTCCGTTTTAACTCTCAAGGTTGATAACCTTGGGAGTTTTTTGTTGCAAAAGACCAGCAAGCGAATGGATGCTTGCATACAAATTCATTTGCAGGTCGTAAGGACAAGGAGAACGAAGTACGGAAAGGGAATATTGAGACCATAAATTTAGACAAAATAGATTTATTGATTTAGGGCGAGCAACAAACCGAAGTGAATAAAAGGCTGTAATAGTAGTTGTGAACTGGCTTAGACACAATATCTAGTGGCAAAAATAATTTTTCAAAAATTCTGAAAAAAGGTGTTGCATTTGAATATCCCCTTTGCTATAATAACTTTTGCCCGCTCGAGAGAGGGGACGGAAAACCGCAGAACAGCGCGGGTTTCCAAAAAAGTTTTAAAAAAGTTCTTGACAGTGACAAGCTGCTATGTTATTCTAAATGAGTTGCGGCGCTAAGCTGCAAGAACAAGTACCTTGACAAATAAACAGTAATGCAACCCTGAAAGATTCCAAGAGAATAATTCAGAACAAATTATGTAAATAACGGACAGAACGAAAAGCCAAGCTTGAGTTCTGGCCAGATCAAACTTTTAAACGTGAGAGTTCGATCCTGGCTCAGGATGAACGCTGGCGGCGTGCCTAACACATGCAAGTCGAACGGAGATTTAACGCTGACGAGACTTCGGTCAAATCTTGTTAAATCTTAGTGGCGGACG
>JAEEXE010000003.1 GCA_016291375.1 Butyrivibrio sp. | reverse complement strand
TTTATTAAATGGAGGAAAATTAAAATGGCAGTAAAGATCAGATTAAAGAGAATTGGTAAGAAGAAGGTTCCTTTCTACAGAATCATCGTTTCTGATTCTAAGTTCCCTGTACAGGGTAAGTTCATCGAGGAGATCGGAACATACGATCCTAACACAGATCCCAGCACAGTTAAGGTTAACGAGGAGCTTGCAAAGAAGTGGATCGCTAACGGTGCACAGCCTACTGAGTCAGTTGCAAAGTTGTTCAGACAGGCCGGCATTAGCAAGTAATTGAATGATATAGGTGTCACAAAGTGGAGCAATCCGTATATCATGTTATATACATATAATTACTTATGCCGGAGGTAAAACAATGAAAGAATTAGTTGAAGTAATCGCAAGAGCGCTTGTAGATAATCCGGATGAAGTTGTTGTTTCCGAGAAAAAAGATGGGCGCAATATTATGATCGAGCTTCATGTTGCACCTTCTGACATGGGCAAGGTAATTGGCAAACAGGGACGTATTGCTAAGGCTATACGAGCTGTTGTTAAGGCAGCATCAACCAGAGAGAACATAAAGGTTGATGTGGAGATTGTTTAAGGCTTATATAGAGAGTTATATAAACAATGGGCCGAATAGGGGAAACTCTTATTCGGCTCTTTTTTACCTCTGATTTTCCAAAAGGATTATTATGAATTTTCATATTATGACTTTGTTTCCAGAGATGATTGAGCAGATTCTTTCCACAAGTATTTTGGGAAGAGCTATTGATAAGGGACATATTTCCTTTGAAGCTGTCAACATCAGGGATTATTCCAATGACAACAAGCATCACAAGGTTGATGATTATACATATGGAGGCGGTGCGGGCATGCTTATGCAGGCACAGCCTATTTACGATTGCTTTCTTGATATCAGTAACAAGATAAAAGAGAAGGCTCAAAGTGACAAGAAACCCAGAGTTATCTATGTGACTCCGCAGGGAAGGGTATTTGACCAAAAGCTCGCGGCGGAGTTATCAGGGGAAGATGACCTTATTTTCCTATGTGGACACTATGAAGGCGTTGATGAGAGAGTACTCGAGGAGATTGTCACAGATTATATTTCTATCGGAGATTATGTTTTGACGGGAGGAGAACTTCCCGCAACAGTCATGATAGATGCTATTGCAAGGCTTGTCCCCGGAGTCCTTAATAATAATGAGTCCGCTATGACAGAGAGCTTTAGCAATAATCTTCTTGAATATCCTCAGTATTCCAGACCTGAGGAGTGGATGGGCAAGAAGGTTCCGTCTATTCTTTTATCAGGTGATCACAAAAAAGTTGATGAATGGAGACTGGAACAGGCTATAATAAGAACTAAGGAGAGAAGACCCGACCTGTATGAGAAATACATAGAGGAGAATCCTCCCAAGCCGCCCAAGAAATCAAGAAGAAAGAAAAACGATTGATCTTGTACTTACAAGATATTACGGAGAAGAATATGACAGACAGATTCCAGGTTGGAGTTGTTGCATCTACACATGGTCTTCATGGGGAAGTTAATGTATTTCCCACAACAGAAGATCCTAACAGATTCAAAAAGCTTAAGAAAGTTACGCTTCATACATCCAGAGGAGAAGAGATCTTACTTGATGTGCAGAGCGCTAAATTTTCCAAGAAGTTCGTTATTGTGAAATTTAAGCAGTTCAATACAATAGAAGAAGTTGAGAGGTTCAGAGGATGTGAGCTTACCATCGACAGGAAGGATGCTCTTAAGCTAAGTCCCGGTGAGTTTTATGTCGCTGACCTTATAGGCCTTGATATTACCGATGAAGATGGGAATAAACTCGGTGTTTTATCCGATGTTCTTCAGACGGGTGCCAATGATGTGTATGAGATGACGCATCTTGACGGCGAAAAGGTCTATATTCCGGCTATTAAGGACTGCGTTAAGGAGATAGATATAGACAACAAAAAGATCGTTATTCATGTCATGGAAGGTCTTCTTTGATTTGCCTTGATTTTACATGCAAATATGTAGATGACTTTTTGCTTATAAAGAATTATAATTATTATAAGTTATATTGTGATTAAACAATTGCTAAACACTAGATTTAGCGGTTAGGAATGAATATGGTCGATTATACTGAGGGTGCGGGGTATCAATATCATACACATGTTAAGCCAGGAGATGTTGGAAGATACGTTATTCTGACCGGTGATCCCGGTAGATGCGAGACTATCTCCAAGCTTTTTGATAATCCTGAATTTATTGCATATAATAGAGAATATAATACTTATACGGGAACCTTGGACGGAGAGAAGGTTACCGTTATGTCACACGGTATCGGCGGGGCATCTACAGCCATCGCTATAGAGGAGCTTCGTAAGTGCGGAGCCGATACTTTCATAAGAATGGGTACCTCGGGAGGTATGCAGGAGGATGTTATGGGAGGCGATATTGTTATTGCTTCCGGTGCTATTCGTGCGGAAGGAACATCCAAAGAGTATGCTCCCATTGAATATCCTGCAGTTGCAAGCTTTGATGTTGTGAGTGCTCTTGTAGAAGGAGCCAAGAAAGCCGGAGCCAAGTATCATGTCGGTGTTGTACAGTGTAAGGATTCATTCTTTGGTCAGCATGAACCTGAGACCAAGCCTGTAGGACCTGAGCTTTTATACAAGTGGGACGCATGGATTAAATGCGGTGCACTATGTTCTGAAATGGAATCATCCACATTATTTGTTGTAGGGGACTATCTAAGAGCCAGAACCGGAGCGGTTATGCTTGTTGTAGCTAACCAGGAGAGAGCCAAAAAAGGTCTTTCCAATCCTCAGGCTCATGATATGGAAGTAGTCTATAAGACTACCATCGAGGCTGTAAGACGTCTCATTGCATCGGATAAAGCCTAAAAGGTTTTATTATACAGTAGTACATCATAAAAAATGGAGGACAATTATGAAAAAGAAACTTCTTGCAGTACTTATGGCTGCAACAATGGTATCTTCTCTTGTTGCCTGTGGTTCTAATGCAGCTCCTGCTGAGACAGCACCCGCAACAGAGACAGAGCAGACAAATGATGCTACAGAAACTACTGAGGCTACTGCTGCAGAGTCAACAGAGGCAGCTGCTGCTTCAGACATGAAGGTTGCTATGGTTACTGACTATGGCGATATTACAGACCAGTCTTTTAACCAGTCAACTTATGAAGCTTGTAAGGCTTTCGGTGAGGCTAACGGATGTGATTTCACATACTACAAGCCCGAAGGCGATTCAACAGCTGAGAGAGTAGCTATGATCGACAAGGCTGTATCTGATGGTTATAACGTAATCGTTATGCCCGGATTTGCTTTTGCTGAGGCTATTGTAGAGACAGCTGAGATGTATCCCGATGTTAAGTTCGTAGCTCTTGACGTTTCAGAGTTCGATCTTGAGGGTGAATCTTCTGATTTCAACGGCGAGACATTCCCTAATGTATTCTCTGCTGTATATCAGGAAGAGCTTCCCGGATACATGGCTGGATATGCTGCTGTAAAGATGGGTTACACAAAGCTTGGATTCCTCGGTGGAATGGCAGTTCCTGCTGTTATCCGTTATGGTTACGGATTCGTTCAGGGCGCTGACGCAGCTGCTAAGGAGACAGGTGCTGATGTATCTCTTAACTACGCTTACGGTAACCAGTTCTATGGCGATGCTGATATCACAGCTGCTATGGATACATGGTACAAGGGCGGCACAGAAGTTGTATTTGCTTGCGGTGGCGGTATCTTCACATCTGCAGGTGAGGCAGCTGCTAAGGTAGGCGGCAAGGTTATCGGGGTTGACGTTGACCAGGCTCCTACAATCGATGGAATGTTTGAGAAGGGCATGACAGTTACTTCAGCTATGAAGGGACTTCAGGCTACAGTTAACACACTTCTTTCAGCTATCAGAGATGGTCAGTGGGATAAGTTTGCAGGAAAGATCGAGAATCTCGGTCTTGTATCAGCCGACGACACATCACTTAACTATGTAGGACTTCCTGAGGATTCAACAATCTGGAATGATACATTTACAAAGGATGATTATCTTAAGCTTGTTGCTGATATGGTAAACGGAACAATCACTGTTTCTAACGACACATCAGCTGAGAAGCCTTCTGCTGAGAACATTAAGGTTAACTTCCAGGGTAACATTAAGTAATTTTGCTTATTACAGCTTTTAAGCTGACAGGGACCGGCGGATTCATAGTCTTCCGGTCCTTTTTACCAATAATTGGTTTTAAAAAGATTTATGGAGGAGACAAAAGTGGCAGAGAACAGCGAATATGCTATTGAGATGCTTGGTATAACAAAACGTTTCCCGGGTATTATCGCTAATGACAACGTTACTATTCAGCTTAAAAAAGGCGAAATACATGCTCTTTTGGGCGAGAACGGTGCAGGAAAGTCCACTCTTATGAGTGTGCTTTTTGGATTGTATCAGGCTGAAGAGGGCGTAATCAAAAAGGACGGAAAGGAAGTTAAGATCAATAACCCCAACGATGCCAATGATCTTGGTATCGGAATGGTTCATCAGCACTTTAAACTTGTTCAGTGCTTTTCTGTTCTTGATAACATCATCCTTGGTGTTGAGACTGTTAAAAACGGTTTTCTTCAGAAGGATGTTGCCAGAAAAAAGATAATGGAGCTTTCCGAGAAGTATGGACTCAATGTCGATCCTGACGCAAAGATTGAGGACATTACGGTTGGAATGCAGCAAAGAACAGAGATCCTTAAGATGCTTTACAGAGATAATGAGATCCTTATCTTTGACGAGCCTACAGCGGTTCTTACACCTGCTGAGATCGATGAACTTATGCAGATCATGAAAAATCTTGCAAAAGAAGGCAAATCAATCCTTTTCATATCTCATAAGCTTGCTGAGATTATGGCTGTTGCTGACAGATGTTCTGTTCTTAGAAGAGGTAAATATATAGGCACGGTTAATATCGCAGAGACCAATCAGGAAGAGCTTTCCAGAATGATGATCGGACGTGACGTTCAGCTTGTTGCCAGCAAGGAAGATAAGACTCCCGGAGAGGTTATTCTTCATGTGGAGAACATGACGGTTCCTTCCAAGCTTCATCATAACAACGCTGTTAAGAACGTTTCCTTTGACGTCAGAGAGGGCGAAATCGTATGTATTGCCGGAATTGATGGTAATGGTCAGACAGAGCTTGTTTATGGCTTGTCGGGACTTGAGAATATCACTTCAGGTAAGATTGAGCTGTGCGGTAAGGACATTACCCGTGCATCTATAAGAGAGCGTTCCACAAGCGGAATGAGTCATATTCCTGAAGATAGACATAAGCACGGACTTGTTCTTGATTATTCACTTGCATATAATCTTGTACTTCAAAGATATTTCGAGCCTGAGTTTTCTACAAAGACAGGCTTCCTTAAGAAGGGCGAGATTAGGAAATACGCCGATAAGCTTATTGATCAGTATGATATTCGTTCAAGCCAGGGAGCTGTTACCATTGCAAGAAGCATGTCAGGTGGTAACCAGCAGAAGGCAATTATAGCAAGAGAAGTGGATAAGAATCCTAATCTTCTTATTGCGGTTCAACCTACAAGAGGCTTGGATGTAGGTGCTATCGAGTATATTCACAGACAGCTTATAGCACAAAGAGATGCAGGTCATGCAGTTCTTCTTGTATCACTTGAGCTTGAAGAAGTTATGAGCATCTCAGACAGAATCCTTGTAATGTACGAGGGCGAGATAGTTGGAGAGTTCAATCCTAAAGAGACTACTCCCGAGGAACTCGGACTTTACATGGCAGGAGCTAAGAGAAAGGAGGTAGGTGCATAATGTCAGCAGAAGTTAAGAAAACAGCAGAAAAGCAGAGCTTTTTGGCAAAACCGGCTGTTCAGTCAATAATTGCATCACTTCTTTGTATTATATTTGGACTTTTGATCGGTTATATAGCACTTCTTTTCATCAATGCAAAGGGTGCTAACGAAGCTATAATCACAATTATCAAGAACTATTTCACATATCCTTCCAAGGCAGCTGCTCTTAAGTACCTTGGTAATACTTTGGTTAAGGCCGCACCTCTTCTTATGTGTGCACTTTCCATTCAGTTCTGTTATCAGGCAGGTCTTTTTAATATCGGAGCTGCAGGACAGTATGTGGCAGGAGCGGGAGCATCACTTTTCTGTGCGCTTTCACTTGGTCTTCCCTGGTATGTATGCCTTTTGGCAGCTCTTTTAGCAGGCGGAGTATTTGGTGTTATTGTAGGTGTCCTTAAGGCTTATCTTAACGTTAATGAGGTTATTTCAGGAATCATGCTCAACTGGATAGGACTCTATACAGTTAACATGATGCTTACAGGAGTAAAAGAGGTTGCAAGTCCCTATACGGTATCTGTAGCTAATACCAATCCTTCAGCTCTTTTACCTTCACTTGGACTTTCTAAGTTCTTTTCAAATAATAAATACGTTACCATAGCAATTCCTCTTGCCGTTCTCATCGCGATACTGCTTAAGGTTATTCTTTCAATGACAGTATTTGGTTATGAGATAAAGGCTACAGGTATTGCTAAGGATGCTGCGAAGTACAGCGGAATGAAAGAGAAGAGAAACATTATTCTCACACTCTTTATCGGCGGTGCACTTGCAGGAATCGGTGCAGCATTCCTATTCCTTACAGGATATGAGCAGTGGTCTGTTTCACAGTCATCAGTTCCGGGAATGGGCTTTAACGGAATTGCAGCAACCTTCCTCGGAGGTCTTGATCCTATAGGAACAATTTTTGCATCATACTTTATTCAGCATATTACTAGTGGAGGAGCTTATCTTGATAAGAATATCTATCCTTCACAGATTTCCGATTTCATTTCGGCGATCATCATTTATCTCTGCGGTTTTGTACTTTTCTTCAAGTACTTCTTAAACAGCAGACTCAAGAATAAAAAGAATAATGCGGAAGGAGGTAACAAATAATGGTATTACTTCTTCAATATACACTTTTGTTTGCCTCGGTTTTGGTTTTGGTAGCTCTTGGTGGATGCTTCTCGGAGCATTCAGGTGTTATCAACCTTGGACTTGAAGGAATCATGGTAATAGGAGCTTTAGGCGGAGCACTTACTCTTAAGTACATCAATCCTTCGCTTCCGACATTTGTAATTATTATTGCTGTTTTGGCAACTTCGATAATATGCGGTGTTGTTTATTCAATGCTTCTTGCATTTGCCTGCATCAATTTTAAGGCTGATCAGACTCTTGTAGGAACAGCTCTTAATCTGCTTGCGGCAGCTGCAGCAACAGTTATTGCCAAGACCATCAATATTGCAGAAAACCCTGATAATGTTTCATCTACAGTTCAGTATGGTATTGCCAAGAAGGTTCTTTTTGTTAATATCGGAGGTTTTAGATTTAACTGGTTCATGCTTGTTGCACTTATTGCACTTATTGCTGCATATGTGATCCTCTATAAGACTAGATTCGGTCTAAGACTTATGGCTTGCGGTGAGCATCCTCAGGCAGCCGATTCTGTAGGTATAAACGTTTACACTATGCGCTGGGCAGGAGTTCTTATTTCCGGACTTCTTGCAGGTATCGGCGGAATCGTTTATATTACAGCCGGCGTAAGTGAGTGGAAATTTGAGAATGGTGTTGCAGGTTTTGGTTTCCTTGCTCTTGCTGTTATGATCTTTGGCCAGTGGAAACCTGTTAATATCGGACTTGCAGCTTTGCTGTTCGGATTCTTCAGAGCTCTTTCCAATGTTTATTCAGGCTTTGATTTCCTTGCAGCTCTCAATATTCCGGGATCTGTATACAATATGATGCCTTATATCATCTCACTTATAGTACTTGCCTTTACTTCAGCCAATTCAAGAGCACCTAAGGCGGAGGGAATCCCTTACGATAAGGGCTCAAGGTAATAGAGGTTATATTTATGAATGAGCAAAAGATTAAAGAGCTTATATCATATGCACTTAATATGAGAGCCTTTTCCTATACGCCTTATTCACACTTTAATGTCGGAGCAGCGCTTCTTGCTGCTGATGGCAATGTGTTCACGGGCTGTAACATTGAAAACGCCTCATATACACCGACAATCTGCGCCGAGAGAACGGCTTTTTCAAAAGCTGTCAGCGAGGGAGTTAGGGATTTTAAGGCTATTGCGATAGTTGGAGGTCCAAAGGATTCAGAATCACTTGATTATTGTTTTCCTTGTGGAGTGTGCAGACAGGTTATGAGCGAATTTTGCAAAGATGATTTTATGGTTATAATTGCCAAATCTGTAGACGAGTATAAGACATTTTATCTTCCGGAGATTCTTCCGGAAAGATTTGGGCCTAAGGATCTTTTATGTTGACGAGACCCACTTTTATGTGTTATATTAGTGTACGTTGTGATAATCAGACGGTCCTCTGTTACTGAGAATAGTATTAAGAACGTCCATTGAATAGGAGATATAGATATGAGTACAATTATCCAGGAGCTCGAGAAAGAGCAGCTGAACGCTAATGCGCCTCAGTTCAACACAGGTGATACTGTAAGAGTACACGCTAAGATCAAAGAGGGAAACCGTGAGAGAATTCAGGTTTTCGAAGGAACTGTTAAGAAGATTCAGGGCGGTAGCAACCGTACTACTTTCACAGTAAGAAAAGAGTCTTACGGTGTTGGCGTTGAGAAGACATGGCCCCTTCACTCACCTATCGTAGAGAAGGTTGAGGTTGTTAGAAGAGGTAAGGTTAGAAGAGCTAAGCTTAACTACCTTAAGGGTCTTACAGGTAAGAAAGCTAAGGTTAAGGAGCTTGTTACCAGATAATTTGCTAAAAAGGCAGTTACTTCACAGTAATTGCCTTTCTTTTTTACCATAACGGGGGATCTGATGTTTAGAAAGAGACGTAGACGTAGTAGCCTTACATTTTCCAATAGAAGAAAGAATGCTACTCAGGCCATAATTAAAGAAGTTTTTTCATGGCTTGGAGTAACAGCTGTTGCTGTAATATGTGCACTTGCTTTTATGGCCGCTTTTGGCATGCAGATCGGCACCGTCGGTGATTCTATGGATCCGGTGTTGTATAATGGCCAGAAAGTGCTTGTTAATAAGCTTTCTTATATTATCCTCGGACCTAAGAAGGGTGATATTATTGCTTTTTTGCCAAACGGAAATTCCAATTCCCATTATTATGTCAAAAGAGTAGTGGCTGTCCCCGGTGAGAAGGTACAGATTATTGACGGTTCTCTTTATATAAACGGCACTTTACAGGAAGATGATGACGGTTTATATGATAAAATGGAAGATGAAGGTATCGCTGCCAACGAGATTAAGCTTGAGAAGGGCGAATACTTTGTTCTTGGTGATAACAGAAACAGTTCTGAGGACTCCAGGAGTGCCAATATCGGTGTCGTTAAGAGCAACATGATCATAGGTAAGGTGTGGTTCAAGCTTAAGAGTGGCGATAATAAGGCCGGTTTGATTTTAAAGAGAAGTAAATGGTGATTTTATGAATTTTCAGTGGTATCCGGGTCATATGACTAAAGCGATCAGGATGATGCAAGAGAACATCAAACTGATCGATATTATAATAGAGCTTACAGATGCCAGGATACCGGCTTCCGGAAGGAACCCGGATATCGATGAGCTTGGTAAGAATAAATACAGACTTATTCTCCTTAATAAGGCAGATCTTGCGGATCCTTCTGTTACTACAAAGTGGAAGGATTTCTATAAGAATGAGGGTAATCTTGTACTTGAGATTAACTCAAAGACGGGTAATGAGGCCGGTAAGGTCAAAGATCTTGTTCTAAAGGCCTGCGCCGAGAAGATTGAAAGAGATAAGAAGAGAGGAATAGTGGGAAGACCTATAAGAGCAATGGTTGCCGGTATTCCCAATGTGGGTAAATCCACATTTATCAATAAGCTTGCAGGTAAGGCATCTGCTAAGACAGGCAATAAGCCCGGCGTTACCAAGGGAAAGCAGTGGATCTCTCTTGGTAAGAATATGCAGCTTCTTGATACTCCGGGTATTCTCTGGCCCAAATTTGAGGATGATACGGTTGGACTTCATTTAGCACTTATCGGTTCCATGAATGATGAGAATCTGGACACTACAGAACTTGCCTGCGAACTTATAAGACTTCTTGAAGAAAACTATCCGCAAGCTATTACAGAGAAGTATAATATAACCAGTGAACAGGTTGAAGAACTTGAAGAAGTTCAATATGCGACTCATTACAGCGCAGTTCTTTCTGCTATAGCAATTAACAGAAAGTGCTTTAAGCAGGGCGCTGAGCCCGATATTTCCAGAGCTGCATCAATGCTTCTTGATGATTTCAGAAACGGAAGACTTGGCAGGATAACACTTGAGAGACCTGCGCAATAATAATTATCAGCATAAAGGACACACGCTTATATGAAAAAGGTTGCTAAAGAGATTTTTGATACAGTAATTTATCTTGGAGTTGTATTTCTTTTGACACTCCTCTTTATTACATTCGTGGCACAAAGGACCAGAGTAATAGGTTCTTCAATGAATCCTACTGTTTATGATTCGGAATCACTTATTCTTGAAAAAGTAAGCTACAGATTCCACGACCCGGAGAGATTTGATATTGTTGTTTTTCCTTATCAGCACGGTGATAAGCAGAACTTTATTAAGAGGGTAATAGGCCTTCCCGGTGAGAAGGTCAGAATTGACTATGATGGCAATATCTATATAAACGGAGAAATCTTGGAAGAAGATTATGGCGCTGAAGTCATAGAAGATCCCGGATTGGCGGCTAATGAGTTTACTGTTCCGGAGGGAGAATTCTTCGTTCTTGGTGATAACAGAAATCATAGTATGGACAGTAGAGAGGTGTCTGTTGGCACTATTAAGAAGAAACAGATACTTGGAAGAGCCGTTCTAAGGATATTCCCATTAACAAAATTTGGGGGCATTAAATAATGGAATCTATTTCCGCGATCAAAGAGATATATCAGAATCTTGACAGTATTACGGAATATAAGGTTTTTATTTCTCAGTATTCAAGTGATGACAGATCAGGTGTCAGAAAGCTTGTTGAAGGTGCTTCTAAGAAGATAGCTGCTATAGAATCGGAGATTGAGCGCACCAGACAGATGCAAAGGTATGAAAGAGAGAATGAATCATTCGGCCTTTTATGCGGCATCGATGAGGTTGGAAGAGGTCCTCTTGCAGGTCCTGTCTATGCGGCGGCTGTTATCCTTCCAAAGGATACTGATATTCTGTATATAAACGATTCAAAGAAATTATCCGAAAAAAAGAGAGAAGAGCTTTATACAGAGATAATGAATAAAGCTTTGGCTGTTGGTATTGGTCATGTATCCAATGAGAGGATTGATGAGATCAATATCCTTCAGGCTACATATGAAGCTATGACTATGGCAGTTAATGAGCTTAACCCTAAGCCGGGAGCTCTTTTGATAGATGCTGTGCATATTCCTCAGCTCGAGGAGTACAAGCAGATTTCTATCATAAAAGGTGATGCCAAGAGCATCTCTATTGCTGCTGCCAGCATCATTGCTAAGGTTACAAGAGACAGAGTGATGAAGGACTATGCCAAGGAGTATCCTGAGTATGGCTTTGATTCCAATAAGGGATACGGCAGCGCAGATCACATTGCAGCGATCAAGAAGTATGGTCCTTGTCCGATCCACCGCAGAAGTTTTATAGGTAACTTTATATGAGCATCATTCAGAATCTATCACAAACAAGTTCGGCGTATGTTATTGACGGCAAGAGCCTTAATCTTACTGATGCTTCTGCCAAACCGCTTGAACTTAAGGCCGGATCATCAATTCAGGGTACGGTTGTGTCCGTGACAGATGTAGACGGTGAAAAAGTTGCAAATATCAGCATTGGTGACTCTGTGATTTCTGCTAAGCTATCAGATGAGATGGGGCTTAGAGAGGGACAGACTCTTAATTTTGCGGTTAAATCCACTACGAATGGTAAAGTCTCGATAACACCTTTATACGAAAACACTGCTGTCTCCGATAGTGCCCTCAAAGCGCTTAGTGCCGCCGGGGTTGAGATTAACAGAGACACTGTTGAAATGGTCAAAAATATGATGGAAGCAGGTCTCCCCATAGGAAGAGATTCGCTTCTTTCTATGAATAAAAATCTTACGATGTATCCGAATTCTTCCATTTCTACCATGGTTGAAATGAAGAGTCTTGGTATCCCAATCAATGATAATAATATCCTTCAATTTGAAAGCTACAAGAATTATGAACATCAGGTTCTTGGGCAGATCAGTGATTTTGTTGATGAACTTCCAAATGCCTTTAATGAACTTGCCATGTCCGGTAATGACGATAAGGCATTACAGCTATATGGAGCTGTGTTAAAAGAGCTGTCTAATGGAGCAGAGGTTACTGAAAACACGCAGCAGGAAGGCACTCCCCCTACAGCTGAAAATGCAGGGAAGGATCTTTCGGAAGCAATATCAAAAGATGCTGCGACAAATCTTTCAGGAGACATTATAGAAAATGAAGAAGCGGCAGCAAAGCCGGGAGTTAATGTACTTCCTGATAGTGAAGCTGTCAGTGATGCTGCTGTTAAACCACAGTCATCTCAAGTAGCTTCTGAAAATTCTGCTGTTATCAGCGAAGAAGGTATTAAAGAAGGTGCCGTTCTTAGTAGTGAAGGCAAAGTCATAGAAGGCACAGCGGATGCCGCTAAGGATAATCTTGCCGGTAACCTGAAGGCTCTTAACCTTTCTGATGATGTGATCAAAGAGTACGCCCGGATTTCTAAAAGTGATCCCGGCGAAGCAGCTAAGTTTATTTTAAAAGAACTAAACAACAGCTTTGAAATGGCTGATCTTACTGATAAAGCCCAGGCTGCTGCCTGGAAAGGACTTTTTACAAGCCCTGAATATAATAAGATATTAAAAGATGGTATTTCTGAGCAGTGGCTTTTAAAACCCGGAGATGTTGAGAAGAAAGAGAATATAGATAATCTTTATCAAAGGCTCAATTCTCAGATGAAGGGGCTTGCTGCTGCGATAGGAGACGCCGCTCTTACAGGGTCTAAGCTCTCGCAGACGGTGACAAATATACAGAACAATCTTGATTTCATGAATCAGCTTAATCAGATGTTTCAGTATGTTCAACTGCCTCTACAGATGAGTGGACAGAACGCCCACGGAGATCTTTATGTATACAGGAATAAGAACAAAAAGTTCTCTGAGGATGGCTCAGTAAGTGCGGTGCTGCATCTTGATATGGAGCATTTGGGACCTGTTGATGTGTACGTTAAGATGCTGGAAAATAAGGTCACCACGAACTTTTACGTGGCAGATGATTCTGTTCTTGATCTTATAAATGACAATATCCATATTCTCAATGAAAGACTTGAAAAAAGAGGATATTCCATGAAGGTCAACATGATGCTTCATGATGATAAAGACGGCGAAGATGCGGCTGTTGATGAGATGCTTAGTGTTTCCAAAAAGACACTTATCTCCACAACATCTTTTGACGCCAGAGCCTGAGCGCGATTTATGCTCATGAAATATACTTAGTGATAGTATAAACCTATAAGAAGCGTGACAACGAGGAATTATCATGGCAAATGCTAATGACAACAATGAAAAAGTTAAGACTGCGGTTGCTCTAGCTTACGATCCCAACGAGGACGGAGCTCCTAAAGTTGTGGCTTCCGGTAAGGGTGCTCTTGCGGAGAAGATCATTGAAAAGGCAAAAGAGAGTAAGGTTCCCGTTCATGTGGATGATAAACTTGCTGATACACTTTCAAGGCTTGAAATTGGTGAGATGATACCGCCTGAGTTATATGAGGTTGTAGCCGAGATCCTTGTTTTTGTTGACGCTATGGATAAGATTAAGGCAAAAGATAAGACAAGACCTCATTGATGATATATGTTTTTTAAGGATTTGTTTTTTGATGAATTGCAATAAAAAAGAATTAGGTACGAAACTCGAAGGCCTTGCGGCTGATTATTTAGAAGCAAAGGGCGCAGTGGTCGTAAGACGCAATTTTCGTTGTAGAGGAGCGGAGATTGATATAATTGTCAGGGATGGCAGATATCTGTGTTTTGTTGAGGTGAAATACAGGAAAGATGATAAATACGGCGGCCCTGAGTCCGCCGTTGACTATGTTAAAAGAAAAAAGATATGCAAAGCTTCAAGATATTATACGTATCTTGAAGGATTTGGTGAAGATACTCCCCTAAGATATGATGTTTTAGCTATAATGGGAGATGAAAAGCAGTACAAGTTCAAGTGGATAAAAGATGCTTTTGAATACGTCTTTTAGTACTTACGGAAGGGTAGACATGAATAAAGATATTAACATAAAAAGAACCGGGGATCCTGAAACCATGGAGCTAAGGGAAAAAAAGGGAGTTACTTACCTTGTTTTTCCAAAACTTGAAAAAATAGATTTCATAGATCATTTATTTAGCACGAGACTTGGCGGTGTTTCCAAGGGCTGTTACAGTGAAATGAATCTTAGCTATACCAGAGGAGATGAAAAAGAAGCTGTTGATGAGAATTATATGCGTATAGCTGATGTTATGGGACATGGAAGGACTTTAAACGACTTTGTTTCAACATTTCAGACCCATACTACAAACGTTAAGGTGATAACAGAAAAAGACAGAGGTAAAGGCCCTGCAAAATCCAGGGATTATACAGATATAGACGGACTTATAACCAATGTTCCGGGTATTATTTTATCTACTTTTCATGCTGATTGTCCTCCTATATATTTTGTTGATCCCATAAATAAGGCAATCGGACTTTCACATTCCGGATGGAAAGGTACAAAGGGAGAGATAGCAGCAAGAACTATTGAAAAAATGCAGGAAAATTACGGTACAAAACCTTCTGATCTTATATGCGCCATAGGACCTTCAATCTGCGGAGACTGCTATGAGATCGGAGAGGATGTGGCGTCACAGTTTTCCGAGAATTATACTGAGGATGAGCTATCTAATAACAAAATCCTGGTTAAGTATCCGGAAGGCAAATACAGGTTATATCTATGGAATGCTATTAAACTCACTCTTTTAAAAAAGGGAGTTAAAGATGAAAATATAGTAATAACGGATGTTTGCACCAGATGCAATCCCGATCTTTTGTTTTCACACAGGATTCATCATGATGATAGAGGCAATCTTGCAGCTTTTTTGTCTTTAAGAAAAGATGAAAAGAGCAATTCTTAAGAAAAATTAAGAATTATTCGACGGTAAATCTTAAGATTTTAGTGTTTTAATTAAATGTAGAATGAGAGGATACTATGGAAAATATTCTTGTATGCGATGATGATAAGGAAATAGTTGATGCTATTGAGATATATCTTGAGCAGGAAGGCTTTAGGATATACAAGGCTTATGACGGTATAGAAGCGCTTGAAGTCCTTAAAAGCGCCAAGATTCAGCTTGCAATAGTGGATGTAATGATGCCTAGAATGGACGGAATACATCTTGTAAGAGAGCTTAGGAAGTTCAGTACGATCCCTGTTGTTTTTCTTTCTGCTAAATCAGAGGACTCCGATAAGATCCTTGGCCTTAACATAGGCGCTGATGACTATATAACAAAGCCGTTTAATCCCCTTGAGCTTGTTGCCAGAGTTAAGTCCAATCTTAGAAGATTTATGACACTTGGAAGCCTTGAGGACAAAGAAAATGTTTATTCCACAGGTGGACTTGTTATTGATGATAACTCTAAGGAGTGCTTTGTTTACGGCGAGAGCATAAAGCTTACTCCAATTGAGTACAATATCCTTGCTTTTCTTGTGAAAAACAAGGGTAAGGTTTATTCCATTAATCAGATATATGAACAGATATGGAAAGATTCTGCGGTTTGCGCGGATAATACCATTGCTGTGCATATAAGACATATCAGAGAGAAAATAGAGATTAATCCCAAAGATCCCAAATACCTAAAGGTAGTATGGGGAGTTGGTTATAAGATTGAGGACGAGGTTATATGAAAGACAAGCTACTCGGCAAAATAAATATCAGGAGTATTATCCAGCATTTTCTTGCTGCTTTTATCGTGCTCATCCTTATCTTTTCCATGATGGGTACTGATATTACAATAGACGGCGTTGACGGTGAGATCTCATATCCCATAAGAGACGCTGACAGAGCGAGAGTATATGAGGAATCATATCTTTTTAATAATATTCTTGGTAATAATATTTCCCAAGTCCTTAGGCTTGTGGCTCAGCGAAGCCAGCTTGAAACAGGCGGTGAGTATGACGGTAATAAGGTTATTGACGTAACTGCTTACGTTAACAGAGGTTCTGTTATGCTTGGAGGCTATATTACTGCGCATTACAAGCTTTCAGATCTTCTTAAGTGGGCGCAGAACGGTTTTGAAACTGAGCGTAAGCATATGACTGCCGAGGAATGTGCTGATTTTCTTGCTCCCAACACTACATACACACATCTTAAGAATAACGTTGTTTCAGGCGGTATGAACTCATATCTTAGTTCTCAGCTTGATGATAACAGTATTACCTCGGTTAAAGAAGGAAGCGGGGAATTTTCCGAAGGTGACTATGAGATCCTTTCTTCCAGATATGCTACGGTAGATGGCAAGAACATTGAGGATATTGTATCGAGCTGGGATGAATATGAGACTTTAAGCCAGTCTGTTCAGAGTGCTTCTGTAGCTCTTTTGAGTAATTACACAGAATACGGCAGAGGTATTGAGTACTACAGTAACGATAACAGCAATCTCAAATATCTTGTTACCCGTACCATTAACGGAAAGACAGAAGTATATTCGAATATCCCTAATATTTCTTCAGCATATGATTCCAATGCTACTCTTGAGAAGTTTAAGAGCTACGGTAAGTATATTTATTATTGCCCTAACGAACTTTCCTACGAGACAAACACTTTGATCAAGGAGACGGTGCTTAGGTCTATTATCAAGAATTACAGCTATGCTTATCCTGATCAGATAAAGATATATGTGGGTGTTGATACCAATGAGTATAAGTGCAATGACGATTTTACGCAGGGTAGGACCGGCTTTTCAAGGTACATACCTTTTAGATCCCAGTTGTATTTAGTTTTGGCACTGTTTATTTTCCTGTATATATTACTTTTGATCATTTCTTTAGCACAGATACCTGTTATTACAGATCTTTCAGAGAATCGTATTTTTACTGAAGGAATTGTATTAAAAGGCCTTTCAATTATAGCTGTTCCTGTTATCATAACTTATCTTGTGGTAACAACTTATACCGGTAATCTTGAAAAACTGTATGAGAATCCCATAGTGCTTATTTTGACTGGAATAGGTGTATTTATTGCGGATATGGGACTTTTGGATCTTATTTACGGTCTTACAAGGAAAGGTAAGAGCGGGCTCTTGTGGAAAGATAGCCTTATCAAAAAGATGTCTTTCGGAGCAAGGGATCTTGTTGTAAGTACTACAAACAATGCTAGTGTTATTATACGTTTGTGGATTCCCTATGCAATTTATGTTGTGATAAATATTCTCCTTATATTGCTTGGTATTCCCGGAATCATCACTGCTGTTATTCTGGATGTGATCGTGGGACTTCTTATCTACAGACAAACGCTCGACAGAGATAAGATCATACATGTAATAGAAAATATCCAAAAAGGTGATGTCAGTGCCAAAGTTGATACCGATAACCTTCACGGGGATAATATAGGGCTTGCGGAAGCAGTCAATTCAATCGGAGATGGAATAAAGAAAGCCGTTGATACCAGTATGAAGGATGAGAAGCTTAAGGCTGATCTTATTACCAATGTTTCTCACGATATAAAGACACCTCTTACCTCCATTATTAACTATGTTGATCTTATTAAAAGAGAAAAGATTGATAATGAGAGGGTAAAGGAATATGTTGATGTCCTTGAACTTAAATCACAGAAGTTAAAGCAGCTTACAGAGGATCTTGTTGATGTTGCCAAGATAACTTCGGGAAATATCAGCATCAATCTTCAGAAAACAGATTTTGTCGAGCTGGTCAATCAGACTATTGGTGAGTTTTATGAAAAGCTTGAAGACAATAAGCTGACTCCAATATTTAAGTACGAGGAACAGGGGATGTCTATTACCGCCGATCCACACCATTTGTGGAGAGTAGTAGATAACCTTCTTAACAATGTATGTAAATATGCTCTTTCGGGAACAAGAGTGTATATGGACATGAAGTATGTTCAGGGAAAAGATAATAAGAAAAAAGTAGAGTTTTCCATAAAGAATATTTCTTCATCCGAGCTAAATATAGATGTTTCTGAGCTCACAGAGAGATTTATAAGAGGTGATGCTTCTAGAACAACGGAAGGAAGCGGACTAGGCCTTTCAATTGCCAAGAATCTCACAGTAGCTCAAGGCGGAACCTTTGAAATCAAACTTGATGGCGACCTCTTCAAAGTTGTCATCGCATTCGAAGCTGTTTGATACAACAAAAACAACCTCCGAGGTGGGGAAACACCTTGGAGGTTGTTTGTTTTGGTTTTATTGAATGATCAGTCGAATAGTTCTGTGGGAGTCTTGCAACCGGAATTGTATTTTTCAACGATCTCGTGAATCTTGTCTGTGGGCATGTTAACCGTTGACATTGATGCATCGTGATTGAGGAAGTTGATGATGGTTGCAAGGAATTTACCCATATCTGCAATGAAGATATAAGGTCTCTTGGTAATCTCTTCATCCATGTAGGTGAGGTTGGTAGTGATAACCGCATCAAAGAAGCCTTTTTCATAGCCTTCATCAAATTTGTCCATTCCATCGGTGAAAAGTCCGAATGTAGTGCAGATAAATACACGCTTCGCACCCATATTTTTGAGCTGCTTGGCAGTATCTATCATGCTTGATCCTGATGAGATCATATCATCGATAATGATAACGTCTCTTCCTTGAATGTCAGAACCAAGGAATTCGTGTGCTACGATAGGATTGGTTCCGTTTACAACGTGTGCATAATCACGTCTCTTATAGAACATACCTGTATCGGCACCGATAACGTTGGCAAAATACACAGCTCTGTCAAGAGCACCCTCATCAGGGCTGATAACTGTCAGATGATCTTTATCTACGATAAGGTCATCAATATGAGAGAGCAGAGCCTTCATAAACTGATATGAAGCAAGGAAATTGTCAAATCCGCCAAGAGGCTTTGCGTTTGAAATTCTTGGATCGTGAGCATCAAAAGTGATGAAGTTGGATATTCCCATGTCGTAGAGCTCCTTGAACATCTGAGCTGCATCAAGGGATTCCATACCGTTTCTCTTGTGCTGTCTTCCTTCATAGAGGAAGGGCATGATTACGTTAATTCTTTTGGCTTTGCCTGTAAGGGCACCGATAACTCTCTTAAGATCCTGATAGTGATCGTCAGGAGATTTGTGATTAACGTAATTGTACATCTTGTAAGTAATGCTGTAATTGCAGATATCCGTAAGGATATAGACGTCGTTACCGCGGACACTCTCGTTGATGGTGGCCTTAGCTTCGCCGCTTCCGAATCTGTCCAGATCGAAATGAATCTTGTAGCTGTCCTTTACATAACCGTGAAATGCGGGATCGTTACCCGGCATCGAATAGAGATCGTGTCGAAACTGTGAGATGTAGGAGTCTACACTGTTACCCAGTTCCAAAGCAGATTCCATAACGATGAGATTAAGAGGCGCTACTGGAATAGTGCCTTCCAAAAGGTGAAAATCAGGCATAATAATTCCTTTCATATGGGTTTCTATTTCTTCCATATATTGTTTTATCATCATAATTACTGACACGTCAAGGAAATTCATGTATAATAACACCCGGGAGTATTAGCTAAAAAGAGGTAATAATATAGGATGGATTCTAAGAAAGGTCATCTTATCGGCAATGTAATACCAGGAAGTATTGCCGAAGAAATGAATATTGAACCGGGCGACAGACTCCTTAAGATTAATGATCAGGATATTAGCGATATCTTTGATTTTCAGTATCTGGTACAGGATGAGCATCTGGACATTCTTATCCTTAAGTCAGACGGTGAAGAGTGGCTTCTTGATATTGACAAAGATTTCGATGAGGATCTGGGTATAGAATTTGAAAACGGACTTATGGACAATTATAGGTCCTGTTATAATAAATGTATCTTTTGCTTTATTGATCAGATGCCTAAGGGTATGCGTGATACCTTGTACTTCAAGGACGATGATTCCAGACTTTCTTTTTTGCAGGGTAATTATGTAACTCTTACCAATATGTCTGATAAGGACATAGATAGGATCTTGAAGTATCACCTTTCGCCTATCAACGTATCATTTCAGACGACGAATCCCGAACTTCGCTGCATGATGCTTGGTAACAGATTTGCGGGGGAGGCACTTAAGAAGGTGGACAGGCTTTGCGCCCCGGGAACCGGTATAGAGCTCAATGGTCAGATCGTTCTTTGTAAGGGTGTTAACGATGGCAAGGAGCTTGAGAGATCAATAAGGGATCTTTCCAAATATATTCCCAATCTTCAGAGTGTATCGGTAGTTCCTGTTGGACTTTCCAAGTACAGAGACGGCCTTTATCCCTTGGAACCCTTTGAAAAAGAGGATGCCATCGAGGTTATAGACCTTATAGAGTCATGGCAGCGGAAAGTATATGCAGAGCATGGTATCCATTTTATTCACGCAAGTGATGAGTGGTATTTTTTGGCGGGAAGAGATTTTCCGGAAGCAGAAAGATATGACGGATACATACAATATGAGAACGGCGTAGGCATGATGAGGCTTCTCATAGATGAGTTTGATGAGGCTATAGCATGTATTTCTTCTAAGCATCGAGATCATTTGGATAAGGTCAAAAGAAATATCTCAATCGCTACAGGAAGACTTGTTTATCCATGTATCAGAGATATGGCTCAGAAAGCTATGGATGCGTGTGAAGGGCTTAAGGTCAACGTGTATGAGATAGTAAATGAATTTTTTGGCGAGAGAATAACTGTTTCCGGCCTTCTTACAGGACAGGATATTATTAAGCAGCTTACAGGTAAAGAGCTTGGAAGTTGTTTGTATCTTCCGGAGAACCTTCTTAGGAGCGGAGAAGATTATTTTCTTGACGACCTTACTATAGGTGATGTACAAAGAGAACTTGGGGTTAATGTGGGAATATCCAAGTGTGATGGGCATGAGCTTGCCGCGCTTTTATTTGATATTCCAGTTGAAGATACTTATTGATAGTTGTTATAAGACCTAAAAAGGAAAAAATATGAGTAGAAAAAACATTGTTGCAGTTGTCGGAAGACCAAATGTCGGTAAATCCACGCTTTTTAATGCAATGGCAGGTAGCAGGATCGCTATTGTTCAGGATACGCCCGGCGTTACAAGAGATAGATTATATCAGGATGTGGAGTGGCTTAATCACAGCTTCACACTTATCGATACCGGTGGTATTGAGCCTGAATCCAAGGATATTATCCTTTCACAGATGAGAGAGCAGGCTCAGATTGCTATAGATACCGCTGATGTCATTATTTTTATGGTTGATGTTAAGCAAGGACTTACTGATTCTGATTCCAAGGTTGCTGATATGCTTAGAAGATCCGGAAAGCCGGTCGTTCTTTGCGTTAACAAGGTGGACAATTATACAAGAGATTCCCTTGATGTTTATGAATTCTACAACCTTGGTATAGGTGAGCCTTTTCCTATTTCTGCTGTTAATAAGCAGGGAATCGGTGATCTGCTTGAAGAGGTTGTAAGCCATTTTAAGAAGGATTCCATTAATGACAATGAGGATGACACAACAAAGATTGCTATAATCGGTAAGCCCAATGTTGGTAAGTCATCTATCATAAATAAGCTTATCGGTGAGAACAGACTTATTGTATCTGATATCGCTGGAACAACCAGAGATGCGATCGATACAGAGGTTAAGTATAACGGCAAGAACTATACTTTCATCGACACTGCGGGCCTTAGAAGGAAGAGTAAGGTTAAGGATGCTCTTGAGCATTACATGATAGTCAGAACAGTTGGTGCTGTTGAAAGAGCTGATATTGCCATTCTTGTCATCAATGCCGAGGAAGGCGTTACTGAGCAGGACGCCAAGATCGCCGGCATTGCCCATGATAGCGGAAAGGCTGTTATTATCGCGGTTAATAAATGGGATCTTATCGAGAAGGACAACCACTCTGTAAAAGAGTTTACCAAGAACATCAGAAATGTCCTTCCGTTTATGAATTATGCGGAGATCATCTTTATTTCCGCTGAGACCGGACAGAGACTTGTAAAACTTTATGATCTTATTGATATTGTCAGTGAGAATCATGCAATGAGAGTTGCAACCGGTGTGCTTAATGAGATCATGACTCAGGCAGTTGTTATGCAACAGCCGCCAAGTGATAAGGGTAAGATCCTTAAACTCTATTACATCACGCAGGCTTCTGTTAAGCCGCCGACATTTGTTATTTTCGTTAATGACAAAAAGCTGATGCACTTTAGTTACACCAGATATATTGAAAATCAGATAAGAGAAGCCTTTGGCTTTAAGGGTACACCCCTTAGATTTATCATCAGGGAGAGAAAAGAGGATAAGTAAGTAATGTTAGAAAGAGTATTGTGTTTGGTTATTGGTTATGTATTTGGCATGTTTCAGACTGCTGTTTTGTACGGCAAGATGAAGGGAGTGGACATAAGGAGCGTTGGAAGCGGTAATGCCGGTACTACCAATACACTTAGAGTAATGGGGACTAAGGCCGGACTTATCGTTCTTTTGGGAGATATGCTTAAGTGCATTCTTGCTATTGTGATCACCTATTTTCTTTTTACAAAGGGTAATCCGGAGTATAAGTATCTTTTTATGATCTATACAGCCGCAGGATGTGTACTTGGACATGATTTTCCTTTCTTCTTGAAATTTAAAGGCGGTAAAGGAATCGCATGCACTGCCGGATATATTATCGCTATGGGATGGAAGTTTGTAGCTGTTGGACTTCTTGCATTCTTTATTCCCTTTAATATCACTCATTTTGTATCAGTCAGCAGTCTTTGCCTTTACACAGTGTTTTTTATCCAAACTGTTATTTTCGGACAGATGGGACTTCTTGGAGCGCTTCCTCAGGGCGAGCTTAATGAGATATATGTAATAGTTGCAATCCTTACAGCGCTTGCTTTCTATCAGCACAGAGGAAATATCAAGAAGCTCATGGATAAAACTGAGAGAAAGACATATCTTACAAAGAAAAATAAGATCGATTGATGATCTGAATAATATTCTGTGGAATAAACATAATTTGGAGGGCGGATTTGGATACACAAGTTGGCATAGTAGGCGCGGGAAGCTGGGGAATAGCTCTGGCTCACGTACTTGCAGGTAATGGACATGATGTTACTGTATGGTCCAGGAGCGAAGACAGCGTAGCAAAGCTTAAGGCGTACAGAGGTAATGAAGAAAAGCTTCCGGGGATTAAGCTTCCTGAGAATGTTAAGTTTACTTCTGACATGGAAGAGACTGTCAGGGGTAAGGATCTTATTGTTGTAGTTGTTCCTTCAGCTCACATGAGAGAGACGATAAGGCGCATGAAGCCTTTCATTGAGGAGAACGAGGAACACAGACAGATAATCGTAAACTGCAGTAAAGGTATTGAAGAAGAATCGCTTATGGTGATGAGCGATGTTATCTTGGATGAGCTTCCGGGCTGTCATGTATGTGTTCTGTCAGGTCCTTCTCACGCAGAAGAAGTTGGTAAGAGCATGCCTACTACCATTGTTGTGGGAGCTTTTGACAAAGAGATAGCTAAGTTTGTTCAGAACGCATTTATGAATGACTACTTTAGGGTTTATATAAGTCCCGATATGCTTGGAATAGAGATAGGAGCAGCGCTTAAGAATGTGGTTGCTCTGGCTGCAGGTATAGCAGATGGATTTGGCTGCGGAGATAATGCCAAGGCTGCACTTATTACAAGAGGTATCGCAGAGATATCAAGACTTGGCATTGCAATGGGCGGTAAGTTTGAGACATTTGCAGGTCTATCAGGTATCGGCGATCTGATCGTAACCTGTGCTTCCATGCATTCAAGAAACAGACGCGCAGGTATCCTTATAGGGCAGGGTAAGACCTATAAGGAAGCAATGGATGAAGTAAACATGGTTGTAGAGGGCGTCTACAGCGCAAAGGCAGCGCTTAAGCTAGCTGAGAAATATGAAGTTGAGATGCCTATAATCAAGGCGGTTAATGATATCTTATTTAGCGGAAAAGCACTTCAAGATGCCATTAAGGATCTTATGTTAAGAGATAAGAAGATAGAAAACAGTATGTTGGAGTGGTAAGAATTAAACAAAATTTCTTGATATTGCAACAACCCATTCTATGTAGTTGTGTATTACATAGAATGGGTTGTTTTATTATTTGATAAATATTATAATACAAATTGTTAAGAGATGTTTCACGATGTTTGCGGATATGATTAACGAAAATAGATAGAGGTATTTAATATTGATACGTAACACTTGTAAATTAAATGAGAATAATGTATTTCGAGTAATGCTTGAACATAGAACATGGGGATATGGTACTGCACGATTTTTTATGCCATTTCTTGCTGTGGTTTTTGTTTCTTCTTTTATTGGAATGTTTAAAGATGTTATATTCATCTATTTGTTTCTCATATATTTTGGCATTATTGTCCTTTTGGTTTTTCTGTGGTGTCGTAATTATTATAAGCTTAAGAACCTCTATAAGGATCAGGAATATGAGATTATCTATACAATTGATGAAAATAAGATAACTCAAGAATTAGTAGGCAAAGAAAAAACTGTAAGAACAGAATATCCTATTTCCGATATTACTTCTTTATATATCGTGAAGAACTATTCATTCCTGTATATTAAAGGAAATTTATACTTCATTATAGACAATAATTCTTTTACCGAAGGTTCACTAAAAGAGCTCAAAGCACTTGTTCATAAGAAAGATATTGTTGATATTACGAACAGAGAGTTTTTTAAGATTGTAGGAATAACTACTGCAATAGGATCTGCTTTTACGCTTTTAATGACTATTTTCTATTTGAATATTTCACATCTTCAAGAGGATGTGTTTCTTAATAGTGTTGAGTTAATGTTGTCGGGAATCATTTTTTCTTTGATTTTTGGATTTGGTCTGGCTTTTTATATTAAATGGTATAAAAAGCAAATGCGGATATTCAGAATATTATCAATTATATTATTTCCTATATCGTATTTTGCTTTTTTTACGATAGGAATGTTTTGTATGATTCCATATATCGTTAAAGTAATGTGGATGAAATATAGGCAAAGGAATATTGCATAGAAGGACAGCGTTTATGGGAAAAGATAGTAACGTTTATTATATTAAGCCTCAATTACCTATTGTAGTTTTGCTGTTTATCTTTTTGGCGGTTGCGATATGGCTAGATATAGCAATCATTATACAAGGTGGTACTCCGGGAATAAAAGGCTGGGCTTTTACAGTTATAGCTCCAATCTTTTTGATTGTTTTTTACAGACAAATGTTTATTGTGAAAAATAATAAAATAAATCGAATAGTCTTTTTTCGTGAAAAAGAGTCTATAGATATCTCGGCTATCAGCAAGATAGAAGAACGAAAAGATATTTTTGAAGGCAAGCATTTTATGGTGTATTTAACCGGTCAAGATAAACCGATGTTTGATATCGATACGTCATATTTAAATGCTGAAGCCTTTGAAGATGATATGAAGAGAAGAAAGAAGTTAAGATAAAAAGGAGGATGATGATATGTTGATCAGGTATACAAGGTATAAAAGTAGTGGATTTGCTACATTTATAAGTGGCATGGGGGCGATAATGATCAATTTAGGTATTGTGGGCGTGCTTTTGATGTTATTTAATCTTAAGGGTGATGTTGTCGTTACTGTTACTATACTCTGTTTGAGTATTGTGCTTTTAATTTTGGGTGCATTATGCAAATACAAGTGGGCAGATAAAATTGCAGAAGAGGCTATCAAGAAAGCAAGGGAAGCTGCCATGCAAAATCAGGTAGCTACAGTAGAAAGACAACAGATGTAAGACATAATTCTATATATGATAATCGGAAAGGGTGTATTGATGACAAAGGAAGAGCAAACTTTTGTTTGGGGAAGCAAAAGACTTTAAGAAATTTTGGGCAAGGACAATGGTTGATTGTTGAGAAATACTTTTTAAGCGGAGAATTCAGATTCGAACGCGAAACTGAGATTTTTGATACTATCATTTCTCTTGAAGACCGCATATAGAAGATTTTGGAAAAGTTTTAAGTGTTAAAAAAGAACTTTATGGCAGTGAAAGAAAGGAGTGCTGATCATGAAAACCAGAATCACGGGAATGCTACTGATCGTATTATTTACATTATCACTTATGGGATGTAGCTTTGGAAAATCGAAACAAACTGCGAACTCATCAAATGATGCAGCATTTGAATATAACGGAGTTACAGTGTCCATAAAGGATGAAAATATGGATAATGTATTTGCGGCGTTTGGCGAGCCGGAATCTAAAGAAGGCGACAATCCTGGATTTTACTATACTTTTGATTCAGGAAAAGTTGGAGTGTCCTCATATATCATTAATCAGATTGATGATGAAAAGAGACAGGAATTTCCTGATATGATCTCCATTAAGGATGAGAATATTAAGACCTCAAAGGGTATAAGTGTCGGAAGTACCGAAGAGGAAGTAAAGGCCGCATACGGAGAAACTACAGGTGTGGCTATAGATAGCATGAATATTTTAACGTATTCATATGATGATTATATAATCTCATTTATAATAGACCAAACAGTTAGCGAAATTAAATATACAGGCTGATTATTAATTAATTATGGGATTTAATATATGAATATTACTTTTGATTTAGTGTTTGGGCTTATCTGTCTTTTTACAGGGATAGGTGTAGAATGCTTTTTGATCTGGAATCTATATGTTATCAACTCTTGTACGGAGCAGGTTGAAGGAACGCTGGTAGAAGTCGAAGCCATAAATAGAAGATTAAAAGGAGGGCGTTATTATTGGTCATATAGACCAACGTATAGATATAAGTTTAAACATTGTTGGTATACTAGTAAGGCAATGCTTGATTTTTTACTTTATTCTGAAGAAAAGCAGTATAAGAAAGGGCATAAGTATAATATCTATATCAATCCCAAGACGCCTAAGAACTGTATAACAAGTAGATATCGAATAGAATCGGTTATTTATTTGATCTTGTATTTTATTGGAGGAATAGTACTGTTATCAGTCGGAATACTTAAGCTGTGGCTTGCATTTAAATAAAGGCGATGATATTATTTCTTTTGGAAAAAATAATATGAAATGCAGAGTAGACGTTAGTGCGTTAAGTGCCCGGTGAACAGGGAGTTGTCATCGGGACGAAGGATTCTTTTCAGGATCCGCGGTACTAATATCGCATCCCGCTGCTACATCGCTTGAGAATGATTATGCCTCCGGTGTGGTTAAAGGAAACTGCAAAGGAGGTAATTTTATGTCTGATTTTACAAACGAAACAATCAAAACAAATCCCATCGCAAAATTTAAAGAAGTGAAAGTAATGACTTTCTGCGGATTCATGGCGGCACTAGCTATTGTCCTTGGAAAAGTTGCCACGATCAAATTCGGTCCGTACATCAAGGTTGGATTCTCGGGTCTTCCAAACAGAATAGTAGATTATTTATTTGGACCTGTTGTGGGAGCAATATTTGGTGGAGCGCTTGATATTATCAAATGGTTTTTATCAAGTGATGGTAACTTTTTTATAGGGTTTACTATTTCTGCTATGACAGCTTCTGTTATTTACGGTTTATTTCTGTACAAGAAGCCTGTGAAGTTATGGAGAGTCGTGGCTGCAGAGCTTTGCGTTAAGGTGTTCTGCAATGTTTTTCTAAATACTTTGTGGCTCAATATGTTATATGGTAAAGCTATTTCAGCGATTCTTCCCGGAAGAATTCTTTCCAATTTCATTATGCTTCCCATAGACAGTGCAATCCTCTTTATGATCTTAACTGCAGTAAGTCAGGTGGTTAGACCTCATTTTGATAATGAGAGATAATTTTGGATAGTCTTTAAAAAAATCTTTGAATTGAAACAACCCATCCTATGTAATTGCTTAGTACATAGAATGGGTTGTTATATTTATGAGAAAACACTATATATGAGACATGAATAATTATTTCTGGTAGAAACTTACAATGTTCTCAGCCTTTGAGTACATGTTTGACATCATAAGGTCGAGGAGTGTGATAGCGCACATGCTCTCAACAACAACTACGGCTCTGGGAACGACAACTGGATCGTGACGACCTTTTATATTTATTTCGATGTTCTCACCGTTTTTATTTATTGTCTTCTGAGTTTTGGCTATGCTGGGAGTTGGCTTAACGTGGGCCCTTAATGTAATTACGGAGCCATCTGACATTCCGCCAAGGATTCCGCCTGAATGGTTTGTTTTCTTTATTACTTCTCCATTAGAATATTCAAATTCATCATTATTATCTGAACCAAAGTACTCTGAAACTTTGATTCCGTCACCTATCTCTATGGCTTTAACAGCGCCGATACTCATAACAGCTTGGGAGAGAAGTGCATCAAGCTTATCAAATACAGGCTCGCCTATTCCTGCAGGGACACCTGTTATCTTACATTCTATAACGCCGCCCACAGAGTCACATTCTGCGCGCTTATTGGCTATAAGTTCCATGGCTTTGACATCCGCGTCTCTATCCGGCATTGCGGATGGAGTGGAGGTAATGGCTGCCTGGTCAAATTTGCTGTAATCAATCTCCACATTGCCTATTGACCTTGTATATGCGCATACATCAATTCCCATCTGCTTAAGAAGCTTCTTACAAAGGGCTCCTGCGGCAACTCTTCCGATAGTCTCTCTTCCTGATGATCTTCCGCCACCTCTGTAATCTCTAAATCCATATTTCATGTCAAAAGGATAATCAGCATGGCCGGGGCGATAGTAGCTTGCAATCTCGCTGTAATCACCTGATCTCTGAGAAGTATTCATTACCATCATGGAAATGGGAGTTCCTGTAGTTTTGCCTTCAAATATACCGGAAAGGATTTTGACCTTGTCATCCTCTTTTCTGGAAGTTGTAGCAGCACTTGTTCCGGGCTTTCTTCTATCTAGGAGGCTTTGTACATCCTCTTCATTAAGCTCCATACCTGCAGGAAATCCGTCTATTACTACACCCAGAGCCTCGCCGTGAGATTCGCCCCAAGTTGATATTTTAATGTTTTTTCCAAAAATTGAACCTGACATAGTTGTCCTTCCTTACTCTCCAAATGCTCTTTTACCATTTATAATACCTTATCTTGTGGAAAAAATGTAAAAAAGATGAAAACGGTACAAAAATGTTATATAATATATAAAGTATTTGATTCAGGCATAATATCGAAATATGAGGGGATTTCCGATATGAACGCTAGTAATCTTCAAATGAAGCTGACCTTCAAGAACAAGGTGCTTTCATCTGTTGGTAAATTTAACAGGAAGCATAGAACGCTATCCTTTTTGGGAATAGCTTATGCACTTATGGCTATTACTCTTTACAATATTCTGTTTTACTTTTACAGAAATGCTAAGAGGCATATTTGTCTTGCTTGTATCTTATTGTTTTTTGTCTTCAGCAGTAGCTTTTCTTATCCTGCAATGTCCCTTAATATCAGCTTTGCAACAGATATGAGTATAGAGGATTACAGTTCTGATAATTATCAGAGTCTTTCCGAGACTGAGGTTGCGGAATCTGATGCTGAGCTTGCTGTAGTAAATGACGTTGATGAATCTCTTATCGAAGAGGCTATGGATAGTGTCAATCCCGATGTAGCGGAAGCAGAGCATATGGATCCTGATAAACAGGCGTCACTGTCTGATATTATTAAGGCAAGTGCTGTTGCTGATTCAGATTTAGAATCTGATTCAAACACAGAGCTTTCGGAGGCATTGGCTGATACTACAGTAGAAGACGCTGCAGCTGATATTATTTTGGACAAAAGAAATAACGAGAGCTTTGACGGTAGTGATTGGAAAATAATCCTTGTTAACAAGCAGCATCCAATTCCGGATGATTATGAATTCCCGCTGGGAGTCATAAGCGGCAGTATGAGGTGTGATGAGAGGATCATATCGCCTCTTCTTGATATGATGAGAGCTGCAAGTGCGGATGGCGTAAGTCTTATCATCTGTTCACCATACAGGGATATGGACAGGCAGACGATGCTTTTTGATACCAAGATAGACAGATATATGAACGGTGGTATGTCCTATATGGAGGCATATAATCTTGCTTCACAGGCTGTTACTGTTCCGGGATCATCTGAGCATCAGATTGGACTTGCCATCGATATCATCAGCGATAATTACAGCAATCTTGATGAGGGCTTTGGCAATACTGCGGCCGGCAAGTGGCTTCATGACAACAGTTACAAGTATGGATTCATATTAAGATACCCTGAGGGCAAGGAGAATATTACAAGCATAGAGTATGAACCTTGGCATTTTAGATATGTAGGGGTTGACGCAGCAACGATTATCTACGAAAATGATATCTGCCTGGAGGAATTCTGGAATACATACGTTAAATAGAGGATATATATGTACAAAATAATCAAAAAAGACGGAAATGCCAAAAGAGCTGAGTTTTCTACTGTTCATGGTGTGATTCAGACTCCCGTTTTTATGAATGTAGCAACCGTTGCGGCAATTAAAGGCGGCGTTTCCACATACGATCTTGAAGGTATAGACACACAGGTGGTTTTGTCCAATACATATCACTTGCACTTGAGACCGGGAGATGATCTGATCTACAGGATGGGTGGACTTCACAAATTTATGTCATGTGATAAGCCTATTCTTACAGATTCGGGCGGATTCCAGGTCTTTTCTCTTGCAAAGACAAGAAGGATCAAAGAAGAAGGCGTCTATTTTCATTCCCACATAGATGGTCATAAGCTTTTTATGGGACCTGAGGAAAGCATGAGGATTCAGTCTCATCTTGGATCTACTATTGCCATGGCTTTTGATGAATGCCCGTCCGCTAAGGCAGAGCATGAATATGTTCAGATGTCTGTTGACAGGACTACAAGGTGGCTTGAGAGATGTAAAAGAGAGATGGACAGGCTTAACGGTCTTCCTTATACAGTAAACCCTCATCAGATGCTGTTTGGAATCAATCAGGGTGCGATCTTTGATGATATAAGAATTGAACATGCCAAGAGGATAAGTGAGATGGATCTTGACGGCTATGCGGTAGGAGGTCTTGCTGTAGGAGAGAGCCATGAGGAGATGTACCATGTTCTCGAAACCACAGTTCCTTATCTTCCCGAGAATAAACCTACATATCTTATGGGAGTTGGTACTCCTGCCAATATTCTTGAGGCCGTAGACAGGGGAATTGATTTCTTTGATTGTGTTTATCCTAGTAGAAATGGTCGTCATGGACATCTTTATACTAAGAGAGGACATATCAATATCTTAAATGCTAGATATGAGTATGATGACAGTCCTATTGAAGAGGGCTGTAAGTGTCCTGCGTGCAGCAGGTACTCCAAAGCTTATATAAGACATTTATTAAAAGCCGGAGAGATGCTTGGGATGAGACTTTGTGTTCTTCACAATCTGTATTTCTATAATCATCTTATGGTAGATATAAGAGAGGCTATAGAAAAAGGCGAGTATGGAGCCTTCAAAAAACAGATGCTTGATAGCATGCAGGAATTTGATGGTGCTGAACAGAAAGGCAAATATAACATAGCTCATAATTGGAGAAAAGGTTGAATTTAGCTTTTCTTTTTAGTATTATTGTTTGGTATATATATTAAATTACAGCGGAGGATGTTATGGGATTATTTTTAACAGCTCAGGAAGCCGGTGGCACTCCTGTTATTGCAACCATGGCTATATATGCAGTATTCATGGTAGCTCTTTACTTTTTATTTATCCGTCCCGGAAGAAAAGAACAGAAGCAGAAAGCACAGGTTCTTTCTTCACTTGCAGTTGGTGACAGCGTTAGAACAACCGGAGGCTTTATCGGAACAGTTATCGATATCAACGAAGATATGGTAATCGTTGAGTTTGGTAACAATAAGAACTGCCGTATTCCTATGGTAAAGGATGCTATAGTTGAGGTTGAGAAACCACAGGACGCTTTTGTTTCAGCTGACAGCAAAGACACCAAGGATTCCAAGAAAAAGTAATTGCTTTCGAATTCTTTAAGCCTGATTGGTTATAAGCCAATCGGGCATTTGTTGTATAATAGCATGAGAATGTCGCCTGCGACATTCTTTATTTTAAATAGTAGGAATTTAATATACTACCACATTAAAGCGTAAGGGGAGTCATTATGAAAATGAATATTACTTGTATCCCGGGTGACGGAATCGGACCCGAGATAGTTACTGAGGCTAAGAAGGTTCTTGATAAGGTATGTTCCTCCTTTGGCCATGAGATTGAATATAAGGATATTTTAATGGGCGGATGTTCAATCGATGTACACGGTGTTCCGCTTACAGATGAAGCCATCGCCGATGCCAAGAGCGCTGATGCAGTGCTTATGGGATCTATAGGTGGCAATACATCCACATCACCCTGGTACAAGCTTGAGCCTTCACTTCGTCCCGAGGCTGGACTTTTAAAGCTTAGGAAGTCACTTAATCTTTTTGCTAATTTAAGACCTGCATATCTTTATCCTGAGCTTAAGGATGCATGTCCTTTAAAAGAGGCTGTTGCCGATCAGGGATTTGATATGCTTATTATGAGAGAGCTTACAGGCGGTCTTTATTTTGGAGAGAGAAGTACAGAGCTCAAAGATGGCGAGATGGTAGCTGTTGATACTCTTACCTATAAAGAGAGTGAGATCAGAAGAATTGCCATAAGAGCCTTCGATGTTGCAAGAAAACGCCGTAAGAGTGTTATAAGTGTAGATAAGGCCAATGTTCTTGATTCTTCAAGACTTTGGAGAAAAGTAGTGGAGGAAGTTCATAAGGATTATCCTGATGTAACTCTTGAACATATGCTGGTAGATAACTGTGCTATGCAGCTTGTTAAGGATCCTGCTCAGTTTGATGTGGTTCTTACAGAGAATATGTTTGGTGATATCCTTTCTGATGAAGCCAGCATGATCACAGGATCAATCGGTATGCTTCCCAGTGCTTCTTTAAATGATACAAGCTTTGGACTTTATGAGCCAAGCCACGGAAGCGCTCCGGATATTGCCGGTAAAGATATTGCCAATCCCATTGCAACTGTTCTTTCAGCTGCAATGATGCTCAGATATTCTTTTAATCTTGATAAAGAAGCTGATGCTGTAGAAGGTGCCGTTAGAAAGGTACTTGAAGATGGTTATAGGACTGTAGATCTTTTACCTAAGGGACAGGAAGATAAGTTTACACTTGTCGGATGTCGTCAGATGGGAGACTTACTTGCTGAACGAATCATTTGTAGCAAAGACTGAAAAGAAAATATATGATGTTTTACCCCATGAACCGGAGACCATTGCGGCAACTTTGTTCATTATAGGTATGGCGGTTTATTATCTGTGGCGTATGTTCGCTATAACACCTCAGTATGATGAGCTTTATACCTATTATACATTTATTTGCAGGGGACCTTTGTATTCTGCGATTCATTGGCCGCTTCCAAATAATCACGTTGGTTATTCAGTTTTGTCTGCTATTTTGGATTATTGTGGTAATTCTTTTATTGGGCTTAGAGGCGTCTCTTTTGTGTGCGCTGTATCTAATCTTATCCTTATATACAGAATATGTAAGAGATATTACAGCCATGGGCTTCCTTTTGGAGCGGTTTGCCTTTACAGTGCAATGCAGGTTGTGAATGAGTACAGCATTCAGGGCAGAGGCTATACCCTGGCAACTACCTGCTTTTTGATAGCAATCTATGTTATTGGGGATATATGCAGAATAGGAGAAGATACAAGGTTTCCCTATGCTCAGCTTATAATTGCCCTTACCCTTGGACTTTACACAGTACCAAGCAGTGTGTATTGGGTCATTCCCGTTTGCTTATCGGCTGTTCTGTTTCTTTTTATCAACGCTTACAGAAGTAAGGCTGTGTATAAGAAGATTGAGGACAACATTTATTATAAGAAACTGAAAGCTTTTATAATTTCAGGTGTAGTGGCGGCTGTTGCTACTTTTATGCTATACATGCTTATCTGGCTTGCTATTGGATCCAATCTTTTGGTCAAAACAGATGGCTCTGAATATTTTGGAATGTCTCATGGAAAGGTCATTCTTCATGCTCCTTTCAAGGCTATCGGTTCCGGAATGAAATATATGCTGTCACAACCATATATACAAAGCGTAAGTGCTGCGGAATTCAAGGCACGTTTTTCCGGATGGGTAATGAGTCTTTTGGAGTATATGCTTCCGAGAGGCAGCGGACTTCTTTTGATATTTATCATCATAAGTCTGGCGTTCCTGTTTTATGAGTGTTTTAAGCATTTTGAGTATAGCCGTACGGTTATCAATCTGATAGTGATCGTGAATGTTCTTTTTATTCCGATCATACTGGTTATTCAGCGTAAACTTCCTTATCTTAGGGTGTTTAGCTATTTTAGCTTTATTTTGACACTGTGTTTTTGTGCTGTTATGGAGAGAGTCATCAATGTTACCCTAAGGCTCTATAACAGGAAGGTTCTGGGGGTAACTTCGGAGGCATCTCTTCGAGAGAATGAGATTATCGAGAAAAGAGAAAAGTGGTACAGTGGAATAGGTTCCTACATTCCGATGATCGCCATGGTGCTTGTTTTTATCATAAGGTTTTTTAACCCCGGATTTAGTGCTCAGCTTGGTACAAGAGAGAATGAAGTTTTCAGTATTTTGTATGTGGCTGATATTTATAAGAGAGACAACATGGCAGTGCTTGATTGTGATCAGCAGTATTTACTTAAGTTTGGATGGGATATAGACTGTAATAAGACTGATGTCACAGATTCTGATTGTGTTATCCTTGATAAAGATATGATGACACCGGGATACACAGGTGAAGATTTCTGGAAATTCTATCAAAACTATGAGACTATTGATTGGGACTATTTGTCGACACTTGATGTCTTGTACGAAAATGACAATTTTATTCTATATATTAAGTGAGGAAAAGGAGAAAAGTTATGGCTATGAATAGCGACAGAGTTATGGAAGGCTTACAGCAGGCTCCCCACAGAAGCTTGTTTAACGCTCTTGGATTTACCGAGGAAGAGAGAAAGAGACCTCTCATCGGTATTGTTAGTTCATACAATGAGATCGTACCCGGTCACATGAACCTTGATAAGATTACAGAGGCAGTTAAGCTTGCAGTAGCAGAGGCGGGCGGTATGCCTGTAGTTGTTCCGGCTATCGCTGTTTGCGACGGTATAGCAATGGGACACATCGGTATGAAGTATTCTCTTGTTACAAGAGATCTTATTGCTGATAGTACAGAGTGTCTTGCTACAGCGCATGCTTTTGACGGAATGGTCTGTATTCCCAACTGTGATAAGAACGTTCCGGGACTTCTTATGGCGGCTGCAAGAGTTAATATTCCCACCGTATTTGTTTCAGGTGGTCCTATGATGGCAGGAAGAGTTGACGGACACAAGACTTCTCTTTCTTCTATGTTCGAGGCTGTAGGTAGTGTTTCTGCAGGTAAGATGACTAATGAAAAGCTCTGTGAATTTGAGGAAAAAGCTTGTCCTACATGTGGTTCATGTTCAGGTATGTATACAGCCAATTCGATGAACTGTCTTACTGAGGCAATAGGTATGGGACTTCCCGGAAACGGAACTATCCCTGCTGTTTATTCTGCACGTATCCGTCTTGCTAAACATGCAGGATATGCGGTTATGAACCTTGTTAAGAACAATATTCGTCCCAGAGATATTATGACTAAAGAAGCTTTCATGAATGCCATGACAATGGATATGGCTCTTGGATGCTCAACCAATACAATGCTTCACCTTCCTGCGATTGCTCATGAGGCTGGTGTTCAGATTGATATGGAAGTTGCAAATGAAGTATCAAGCAGAACTCCCAATCTGTGTCACCTTGCTCCTGCAGGTGCAACATATATGGAAGATCTTAATGAGGCAGGCGGTGTACTTGCAGTTATGTCTGAGCTTGTTAAGAAGGACCTCATCAACCTTGATGTGCTTACAGTAACAGGTAAGACGGTAAAAGAAAACCTTGAGGGTGTTAAAAACCTTGATCCTGAGGTTATCAGACCTATCGATAATCCTTACATGCAGTCCGGCGGAATTGCAGTACTTAAGGGCAATATTGCTCCTGATACAGGTATCGTTAAAAAATCAGCTGTTGTTCCTGAGATGATGGTGCATGAGGGACCTGCAAGAGTATTCGACTGTGAGGAAGATGCAATTGAGGCAATCCTTACAGGTAAGATTGTCGCAGGCGATGTTGTAGTTATTAGATACGAAGGACCTAAGGGAGGCCCCGGAATGAGAGAGATGCTTAATCCTACATCTGCTATTGCAGGAAGAGGACTTGGCTCAAGCGTTGCTCTTATCACTGACGGTAGATTCTCAGGTGCCAGCAGAGGTGCATCAATCGGACATGTATCTCCTGAGGCAGCTGTAGGCGGACCTATTGCTCTTATTGAAGAGGGTGATATCATCAGCATTGATATTCCTAATAACTCACTTAATGTTAAAGTATCTGATGAAGAGCTTGCCAAGAGAAAAGAGAAGTGGCAGCCCAGAGAACCCAAGGTTACAACAGGTTATCTTGCAAGATACAGGGAGCTTGTAACCAGCGGTAACAGAGGAGCAATCCTTGAAGTACCCAGTACTTCCAAATAATACTGATAGAAATAGGATGGTATAGAAATGCAACTTACTGGTTCACAGATCGTATTGGAATGTTTAAAGGAGCAGGGAGTAGATACAGTTTTTGGATATCCCGGCGGAAGTATTCTTAACATCTACGATGAGCTGTACAAACAGCAAAATGATTTTTTACACATAAGAACATCTCATGAACAGGGAGCTGCTCACGCAGCAGACGGATATGCCAGATCAACAGGTAAGGTTGGTGTTTGCTTTGCTACAAGCGGCCCCGGCGCTACTAACCTTGTAACAGGTATTGCAACAGCCTACATGGACTCTGTTCCTATGGTAGCTATCACATGTAATGTCAATCTTCCTTTGCTTGGAAAAGATACTTTCCAGGAGGCTGATATTGCCGGTATTACAATGCCTATTACCAAGCATGGCTATATTGTAAAGGATGTTAAAGAACTTGCTTCGACCATGAGAAAAGCTTTCAAGATTGCTTCGACAGGCCGACCCGGTCCTGTACTTGTGGACATCACCAAGGATGTTACAGCTAAGTCCTGCGATTTTAAACCTCTTAAGGGCAATAAGAAGAAAGATGAGGCTGTTAAGCACTATACTGATGAAAATATTGCAACAGTGCTTAAGATGCTCAAGGCTTCTAAGAGACCCTTCATTTATGTTGGCGGCGGCGCAGTAATTTCAGGTGCAGCCAAGGAACTCAAGGAGTTTGCTGAGAAGTTTGATGCACCTGTCTGCGATACTCTTATGGGTAAGGGTGCGTTTGACGGTACCAATAAGCTTTATGCAGGTATGATCGGCATGCACGGAACAAAGGCTGCCAATTTCGGCGTTAGTGAGTGCGATCTTCTTGTTACACTTGGAGCCAGATTCTCTGACAGAGTAACAGGTAATGCCAAGACTTTTGCTTCTAAGGCTAAGATTCTTCAGATTGATATAGATGCTGCAGAGATCAATAAGAATATAAGAACCAATTATTCCATCGTAGGAGATCTTAAAGAAGTTCTTAGCGAGATTAACAGTAAGCTTGATAAGATGGATCACTCCGACTGGACTTCTAAGATTGATGATTACAAAAAGCAGTATCCTTTAAGCTACGAGAAGGATAAGCTTACATGTCCATATATAATCGAGACCCTTGATAAACTCACAAAGGGAGATGCAATTATTTCAACAGATGTAGGTCAGCATCAGATGTGGACAGCACAGTATTACAAATTCAGAAAGCCCAGAACTTTGCTCACATCAGGCGGTCTTGGTACTATGGGTTACGGTCTAGGAGCTTGTATCGGTGCCAAAGTTGGTAATCCTGATAAGATTTGTGTCAATATCACAGGTGATGGCTGCTTTAGAATGAATATGAATGAGCTTGCTACTGCATCAGACTATGGAATTCCTATTGTAGAGATCATTATTAATAACAGCGTTCTTGGTATGGTAAGACAGTGGCAGACACTTTTCTATGAGAAGCACTACTCTCAAACTGTATTTACAGGGAAAGTTGATTATTGTAAAGTTGCTGAAGCTCTCGGATGCAAGGCTATAAGAGTTACCAAGAAATCGGAAGTTGAAGATGCTCTTAAGAAGGCTATAAACTCCAAGGTGCCCGTTGTTATTGATTGCGTTATAGAAGAGGATGACAAGGTATTTCCTATGGTTCCCGCAGGTGCTTCTATTAGTGAAGCCTTCGATGCCAAGGATCTTGCCAAGAAAAAATAAACACTTCATTTAAATTGGGGAATTTATGAAGAAAAGAAAGAAAAGCGGGCGCATATGGCATATTCTTATAATTAATTTTCTTGCCATTGTTGCTCTGTACATTGCACTTGCTTACTATTACAGCACAGGTTTTCCTTGCTGCTGTTGGATAAACGGAGTGTATTGTACCGGAAAGAGTGTTGAAACTGTAAATAAAGAACTTATTTCTGAGCGCGGCTACGCCGGTATCAATGTTGTTGATTCCGGCGGAGCTGAGCTTTATATTAGTGCGGATTCAGTTGATCTTGCTATGGATTACACTGAGGCACTTAATTCTTTTATTGCTTCCAGAAATCCTCTTGCATGGGGAATTAATCTTTTTGAAAATCTCATTCTTAAAATTGAACCTACGGTTGATCTCGATGAAGATAAGCTCGTTGATTTTGTCTGCAATTGGGAAATCTTTTCGGATACGGGAAGTAATGATGTGTTTATAGTAAATAACGGTAATGGTTATGAGCTGATAAACGATCTTGTGGATGTTCCGGATAAGCAGGCAATTGTAAATGCAGTTTACAGGTCTATTCTTGGTTTAAAGAGTGAACTTCAGCTTTCGGAAGCTGAAGGGTGCTATATAGAAATAGAGCCCGATGAGAGACAGAAGGGTATTATAGCTGCATTTGACAAGATAAACGAACTTCAGAATCTGGGAATCACCTATGATATAGAGGGTGAAGAAATTTCTTTTGGCCCTGCCGTTGCTTCTAAATGGATAGTTACAGAGGCGGATATAGAAGAAGCTTCAAATGAAGAAAACTCATCTGAAAATATGGGCTCCGGTCTATTTATTATTAATGGGCAGCAAAGAGCATTTCCACTGGAAGAGGAGGTTTATACTTCCGCAGGCTTTGCCTTTGATGTAGCAGGTAATCCCATACTTAGCGAAAAGAAAATGTATGATTCTATATATGATCTTGTGACATCTCATGATACCAAGCATATGCTTGAAAAATACAGAGAGACGCACCAAGGGAAAATATCTGTCAGAAACGGAAGTAAAGGCGACGGAAGACTTTATGATCTGAATGGTGAATTTGATTATCTTGTTGGTAAATATCTTTCCGGAACTTCCTCATTGGAAGAACGTCGTCCCCTTGCGTATATTGATAAGGTTACAACAATTGACGGCGCCGAAACTCTGGGTAATACCTATATAGAAGTTAATATGCACGATCAGCATCTGTATTATTATGTTGACGGCTCTTTGTATATGGATATGCCGGTAGTTACCGGGAACGTCAACAGAGGAAGGGGAACACCTGCCGGAGTATATGATGTTTATAATAAAAGATATCACACATATCTTCGCGGTACTGATTATGTTTCCTATGTAAATTATTGGCTGGGAGTTTATAAAGGAGTCGGAATTCATGATGCAACTTGGAGAGATGCGGATGAATTTGGAGGAAATACTTTTAAAAGAAACGGCTCTCATGGGTGTATTAATTGTCCTTTGGATTCAGTTTCTCAATTGTGGGAAATTGTGTCGGAAGGAACTCCTGTAATTCTTTATTATTAGAATTTATGCGGCTCTTGATATTAGAGCCGCTATTTTTATTATTATAATTCAAAAGAAAAAATCAAAAAAAATCAGTTTAAAAAAATAAAATAACAGAGATTATGGAATGACGTTCTTGACAATTTTTCTTTTGCGTATAGAATAAATTATTAAGAGCAATTTATTACTTTAATATGCTAAAAACGCAGGAGGATACAAAAGTGTCACGAGTTTATAATTTTTCTGCCGGACCGGCAGTGTTACCCGAGGAAGTATTACAGCAGGCTGCTGCTGAGATGCTTGATTACAATGGATGTGGTATGTCAATCAATGAGATGAGCCACAGGTCCAAGGCTTTCGATGAAGTCATTCAGACTGCCGAGCAGGATATCAGAGATCTTATGAATATTCCTGACAACTATAAGGTTCTCTTTTTACAGGGCGGCGCAAGCCAGCAGTTCGCAGCAGTTCCTCTTAATCTTATGAAGAACGGCAAGGCTGCATATATTGTTACAGGTCAGTGGGCTAAGAAAGCTTACCAGGAAGCTCAGAAGTATGGTGAGGCTATCGAGGTTGCTTCAAGTGCTGACAAGACATTCTCTTATATTCCTGATTGTTCAGATCTTGATATCCCTGAAGATGCAGATTATGTATATATCTGTGAGAACAACACAATCTATGGAACTAAGTTCAAGACTCTTCCCAATACTAAGGGACATGTTCTTGTTTCTGACGTTTCATCATGTTTCCTTTCAGAGCCTGTTGATGTAACTAAGTACGGCGTTATCTATGGCGGTGTTCAGAAGAACGTAGGACCTGCAGGTCTTGTTATCGCTATTATCAGAGAGGATCTCATCACTGATGATGTTCCCGCATACACACCTACAATGCTTAAGTGGAAGACTCAGGCAGATAATGGTTCTCTTTACAACACACCTAACTGCTGGAGCATCTACATGTGCGGTCTTGTGTTCAAGTGGCTCAAGAAGCAGGGCGGTCTTGAGGAGATGAAGAAGAGAAATGAAGCTAAGGCTAAGATCCTCTATGATTATCTTGATCAGAGCAAGATGTTCAAGGGTACAGTAAGACCTGAAGACAGATCACTTATGAACGTTCCTTTCGTAACAGACAGCGAAGAGCTTAATGCTAAATTCATCAAGGAAGCAACAGCTGCAGGTTTTGTAAGCCTTAAGGGACACAGAACAGTTGGTGGTATGAGAGCAAGTATCTACAACGCTATGCCTATCGAAGGTGTTCAGAAGCTCGTTGAATTTATGGCTAAGTTTGAGAAGGAGAATTCATAATGTATAAGTACAAATGCATGAACCCGATTGCCAAGATCGGTCTTAATAATTTCACTGATGAGTATCAGGTAGTAGACAATGTTGATGATGCAGAAGGTATTCTCGTTAGAAGTGCCAATATGCTTGAGATGGAATTTTCCGACAATCTTCTTGCAATCGCAAGAGCAGGTGCCGGAGTTAACAATATTCCCCTTGATAAGTGCGCAGAGCAGGGTATCGTAGTTTTTAATACTCCCGGTGCCAATGCTAACGGCGTTAAGGAGATGGTTCTTGCAGCAATGCTCATTGCTTCAAGAGATATTATCGGCGGAACTGAGTGGGTTAAGGCTAATGCCGGAGATCCTGACATTGCTAAGCTCACAGAGAAGTCCAAGAAGAAGTTCGCCGGAACTGAGATCTTCGGTAAGAAGCTTGGTATCATCGGACTTGGTGCTATCGGCGTAAGAGTTGCTAACGCTGCAAGACAGCTTGGCATGGATGTTTATGGTTATGATCCTTATCTTTCAATTGACGCCGCTTGGAGACTTTCTTCAGATGTTAAGCACGTAACCAATGTTGATGATATCTATTCTAAGTGTGATATCATTACTGTTCATGTTCCTGCACTTGATTCAACAAAGGGCATGATCAATGCAGAGGCTATTGCCAAGATGAAGAAGGGTGTTATCCTTATCAATCTTGCAAGAGACATTCTTTGCAACGAAGTTGATGTGCTTGCAGGTATCAACTCGGGTAAGATCCGCAAGTATGTTACTGATTTCCCAAATCCTACAACATCAGGTCATGACGGATGTATTGTTATCCCTCACCTTGGTGCTTCTACTGAGGAGTCTGAGGATAACTGTGCTGTTAAGGCTGTACTTGAGCTCAAGGATTATCTTGAGAATGGTAACATCAACAATTCAGTTAACTATCCTAATTGCGATATGGGTATCTGCACACGTCCCAGAATTGCTATTTTCCACAAGAATGTTGCTAACATGATCAGCCAGTTCACATCACTTCTTGGCGATGCAGGCTACAACATTTCAGATATGACCAACAAGTCTAAGGGAGATTATGCTTATACTTTAATTGACCTTGAGGATAAGATTGCAGATGACCTTGTTAAGAAGCTTACAAAAGTTGACGGCGTTATCAGAGTCAGAGTTGTAAAGAAAGAAGCATAATTATGGCTGATATCAAACCTTTTAAGGCATACAGACCGACAAAAGAAAAAGTGGGAAGAGTTGCGGCTCTTCCCTATGATGTTTTTAGCAGAAAAGAGGCTTTGGAGTATGTTAAAGAAAACCCTGAGTCTTTTCTTGCGATAGACAGACCGGAAACACAGTTTCCTGAAGATCAGGATATGTACGCTCCTGAAGTTTATAAGAAAGCTCATGACATGCTTCGTGAGCAGATAGATGGCGGCGTTTTTGTTCAGGATGAAGAAAAAAGCTATTATATCTACGAACAGACAATGAATGGCAGAACGCAGACCGGTATTGTTGCATGCGCTTCGATAGATGATTATCTTAACGGTGTCATCAAGAAGCATGAGAATACCAGAGCTGACAAGGAAGAGGACAGGATTAAGCATGTCTATACCTGTGAAGCTCAGACAGGTCCTATTTTCCTTTGCTACAGAGAAAATAAGATGCTTTCGGATCTTGTTAATAAGGTAAAAGAAGTAGATGAACCTGTTTATGATTTTGTATCTGCTGATGATGTTAAATCAAGAGTTTGGGTCATCGATGATAAAGAAGAAACAGATACAATAAGTCGCATTTTTGCTACCATTGATGCTGTTTATATTGCTGATGGTCATCATAGATGTGCTTCTGCTGTAAAGGTTGGTCTTAAGAAAAGAGAAGAGAATGAAGGTAAGGTTCGCGGTAAGCAGGAATACGATTACTTCCTTTCAGTTCTTTTCCCTGACAGCGAGCTTATGATCATGGACTATAACCGTGTCGTAAAAGATCTTGGTGATCTTACAAAAAATGAGTTTTTTGATAAACTAGGCGAGAAGTTTGATGTTACTCCTTCCAAAGATGCTGTTAAACCTTCCAAGAAGGGTGAATTCGGACTTTACATTGATGACGAGTGGTATAAGCTCACAGCACATTCCGATATTCTTAAAAATGACGCGGTAGAAGGACTTGATGTATCTATTTTGCAGAATGAAGTTCTTGCTCCTATGCTTGGTATAGGCGATCCAAGAACTGACAAGAGAATTGATTTTGTAGGCGGTATAAGAGGTCTTAAGGAACTTGAGGATCGCTGTCATAAGGATATGAAACTTGCCTTTTCTATGTATCCTACATCTATTTCTGAGCTTTTTGCGGTTGCTGATGAGAAGAGGCTCATGCCTCCGAAGTCAACCTGGTTTGAGCCAAAGCTCTTAAGTGGGTTATTTATTCACGAAATTAATGGTACAATTATCTAAATAACAATAACTTAAGTTTTGTTTTTTATTTGGAGGGGACCATAGTGAATAACAGACTGTACAAGATGATGAACTGGCCGGAGATTGAAGAGATCATATATTCTGATGGGGATGATCCGCACAGAATTCTTGGAGCGCATAAGGTTGGGAACAGTTATCTTGTCCAGGCTTTCTATCCAAACGCTAAGTCGGTTAGTGTTTATGTAGAAAATACTAAGAAGACTTATGATATGGAACTTGCAGATGAAGCAGGCTTTTATGCTGCAGTTGTTCCTTATGTTGATAAACTCAAATACAGATTCATCATTACTGATGAAGCAGGTAATAAAGAAAAGAATGTCGATCCTTATTCTTTTGGTCCTACTATGGACCGAGAGGATTTTATCAAGTTCGGCAGCGGTATACATTACCGTATATATGACAAATTAGGAGCTCATCCCATGAGGCGTGGCGGAGTTGACGGCACGCAGTTCGCGGTATGGGCTCCTTCTGCTGCAAGAGTAAGCGTTATCGGCGACTTTAATAACTGGGATGGAAGAATGTGCCAGATGCACAGACTTGATCCCATAGGCATTTTTGAAATCTTTGTTCCTGGTGCCAAAGTTGATGATGGATATCAGTTTGAAGTTAAGACAAGAAGCGGCTTTGTGTTTAAAAGACCTGACCCCTATGCGACTAAATCAAAGGGGCAGAACGGCGTGATATCTGTTATCAATAAATTTGCACCTTTTAAGTGGACAGATGATGAATGGATAGAGGATAGGAAGTCTTTTGACAAGGATGAGGGATCACTTTCCATATGTGAGATTTCTCTGGATGCCTTCGCTGAGAGGCATGAATATAAGAGCACAATGGAAGATATTACAAATGATATTCTTTCTTATGTGACAGATCACGGCTTTGATACAGTAGAGCTTATGCCTGTAATGAAACACATCCCTGAGCATTTTTATCATATACTTGATTTCTTTGCTCTTGATGATGCAAATGGGGACCCTTCAGAGTTTATGAATTTTGTTAATACCATGCATGTTAATGGTATTAGAGTTATTCTTGACTGGGTACCTACATTCTTTCCTAAGTCTTCCTGCGGACTTAGCGATTTTGACGGTAAGACTTTATATGAATATGAGGATCCTCGTGTTGGAATTCATCCAAAATCAGGAGATCTTATTTTTGACTATGGGCGAAAAGAAGTGACAAACTTCCTTATTTCCAATGCACTTTTCTGGATTGATAAGTATCATGTGGATGGCCTTAGGATTTCTGATATTTCAAGGATACTCTACCTTGATTATGACAGAAAACCGGGTGAGTGGATGCCAAATATATACGGCGGAAACGAGAATCTTGAAGCTCTTGAATTCTTAAAACACTTAACAAGTGCAGTGCATAAGGATTATCCCGGGGTATTCATGATCACTAAGGAAACCGCATGTTGGCCTCAGGTTACTGATAGTGTCGATGATGGCGGCCTTGGATTTGATTATAAGTGGAACAATGGCTGGACCAGAGATTTTCTTTCTTATATGCAAAATGATCCTTTGTTTAGGTCGGGACATCATGATGAGCTTACCTTTAGTCTTATCTATAGCTATACAGAGCGATTCATTTTAAGCTTTACCCACGAGGAACTTGAAAAAGGACTTGAGGGCTTGTATTATCTAATGCCCGGAGATTCCAACCAGAAGATGGGGAACCTCAGACTTGCTCTTAGCTTTATGATGGTTCATCCCGGAAGAAAACACATATATATGGAACCTGATGCGCTTACGGTGGATCAGTCTGTATTTGTTGAGAATATGCTTGCTAAGCTTAATGCTATCTACAGAGAGCATGATGCGCTTCATCAGCTTGATAGTGTTGAGGGCGGATTTGAGTGGATCAATAATATGGCTTCTGATGAATGTATGATCTCTTTTGCCAGAAAAAGTGCTGATGAGAAGGAAATTCTTCTTGTTGTTGCCAACATGGCCGGCATTGAGAGAGAGTATGATATCGGCGTTATTGCAGATGGCAGATACACGGAAATTTTTAACAGCGATGATGTGAGCTACGGCGGAACCGGTTTGCTTAACGAAGGCAAGATAGAAGCTAAAAGAAGAGAAGCTGACGGAAGAGATTACTCGGTTAATATAAAGCTTGCTCCTGTTTCTCTTGCTATTTTCTCCTATACTCCTTATACGCAGCAGGAGAAGAAGATACGTGCGATCAAAGAAGAAGAGGAACTAAAGAAAGATAAAGAACTGGATGAGAAGCTCTCTGCTCTTAAGGAAAAACAGACAGAAGAAGAACAGAGACTACTTGCCGAACTTAAACTTAAATACGAGCAGGAACTTGCCAACGAAGAAAAAGCTATTGAAGAAAAATATGCCAAGATTGAAGAAGAGCGTATTTTCAACATAGTCTCCAAAGAAGCCATTAAGAGCATCACCAAGAAAACCAAAACCAAACGCTCTCCAAAGCGTAAAGGGTAAAAAGCGAAAACTCTAACAAGAATTAAAAGCATTAAAAGTGATAAACGTAAAGTAACGCAACTCAATATAAGGTTAGTGCTGGATGATTTTTCTTTAAAAAGCTTTTAATGGTTTGACAGCCGAAATTCCGCAGTTCTAGGACGAGCTGCAGATTTATTAAATAAGAAGACGGGAAGATGTCGATTTCTATGAGTAACACGAAATGAGACATTTTCCCGTCTTCGAATTTAAAATAAATCGCAGCGAGCAGAAAACAAGGAATTTCGGCTGCAACCATAATCTTTTTAAAGAAAAGCTGGAAAAGGGACTTGAACCCTCGACCTACTGATTACGAATCAGTTGCGCTACCAACTGCGCTATTCCAGCATGCCGGTGACTTTGTGGCACAAAAAAGATTATACATTCAGGATGCCCTTTTGACAAGACAATTTGGAAATATAATTATTCAAATGCAGTCAGATTGTGGTATAATAATATGCTGAAATAATATTTTGTATTGCCGGTGCGTATTTGCGCAAGGTAGAGAGGATTTTCATTATGAAAGATTTAAAAGATTACGTTAGAACCATTCCTAATTTTCCAGAGGAAGGAATCATGTTCAGGGATATCACATCTGTATTACAGGATCCCGAAGGATTTAAACTTGCTATCGACAAAATGCAGGATATGGTAAAGGATTTGGATTTTGACGTTGTCCTTGGTGCGGAATCCAGAGGCTTTATCTTCAGCGCACCTATAGCATATAACAGAGGCAAAGCGCTTGTACCTGTACGTAAGAAGGGTAAGCTTCCTTGCGATACTATCGAGGTTGAGTACGATCTCGAGTACGGTAAGGCAGTTCTTGAACTTCACAAGGACGCTATCAAGCCCGGCCAGAAGGTTCTTCTTGTTGACGATCTTATGGCTACAGGTGGAACAATTGAGGCGATGATCAAGCTTGTAGAAATGCTTGGCGGTGAAGTTGCCGGAGTTCTTGTTCTTATGGAACTTAAGGGACTCAAAGGAAGAGAGAGAATCAGCAAGTACAGACTTGATGCTGCAATAAGCTACGAAGGGAAGTAATGTAAATGCCGCAGGACTTCGATGACGGAAAAATTGAAGCCATTGAGGAATTTCAGGCGCCGGATAAGCTCTATGACGGACTTGTCGAAAGGGTCAGAAAGTATCATCCTTCAGACGACATTTCTCTCATAGAAAAAGCTTACAAGACAGCGGCTGAAGCTCACAAGGACCAACTTCGCAAATCGGGTGAACCCTACATAATTCACCCTCTTTGTGTTGCCATTATATTGGCTGACCTTGAAATGGATAAAGAGACTATAGCAGCCGGCCTTCTTCATGATGTAGTAGAAGATACTATTTACACCAAGGAAGAGGTTGAAGCGGAGTTTGGTGCGGATGTAGCGCTTTTGGTTGATGGTGTCACCAAACTTACTGCTTTGCAGCTATCTACAGATAATGCCAATAAGACACAGGAACAGCTCGACATGCAGGCTCAGAACCTCAGGAAGATGTTCCTTGCTATGGCTAAGGATATAAGAGTTATCCTGATAAAGCTTGCCGACAGGCTTCATAATATGAGAACACTTACTCATATGCCTCCGGAAAAGCAGTCCAGAATTGCTCAGGAAACTCTTGATATTTATTCCCCTATAGCGGGAAGGCTCGGTATCAGCCGTATTAAGGTTGAACTTGACGATCTGTCACTTAAGTATTTAAAGCCTGACGTATACTATGACCTTGTTGAGAAAGTATCGGTCAGGAAGAGTGAAAGAGAAAAATATGTCGAGGATATCTGCGCTAATGTGAGAAAAGCTATCGCGGATGCAGGTATCATCGGAGATGTTAACGGAAGAGTCAAGCACTTCTTTAGTATCTATAAGAAGATGCGCAATCAGAATAAGACTCTCGACCAGATCTACGATCTTTTTGCAATAAGGATCATCGTTGCAACAGTAAAGGACTGCTATGCGGCCCTTGGTGTTATTCATGAGATGTATAAGCCGATTCCCGGCAGATTCAAAGATTACATCGCAATGCCCAAACCCAATATGTATCAGTCACTTCATACGACCCTTATCGGTCAGACCGGTCAGCCTTTTGAGATACAGATCCGTACTTACGATATGCACAGAGCTGCGGAATACGGTATCGCTGCCCATTGGAAATATAAAGAGGCTTCTGATGGCAAAAAGGGTGAAAACGGTGAGGAAGAGAAGCTTATCTGGCTCCGTCAGATTTTGGAATGGCAACAGGACATGTCTGATAACCAGGAATTCATGAATCTTCTTAAGAGTGACCTTAATCTCTTCTCGGAGGATGTATATTGCTTTACTCCTACAGGAGAAGTTAAAAACCTGCCGGCAGGTTCCACACCTATCGATTTTGCTTACAGTGTTCACAGCGCTGTTGGTAATAAGATGATCGGAGCCAAGGTTAACGGCAAACTTGTACCTATTGATTATAAGATTCAGAACGGCGACAGAGTTGAAGTTATCACCAGCCAGAACTCCAGAGGACCCAGCAGAGACTGGCTTGCCATCGCTAAGGCTACTTCTACCAAGAATAAGATCAACCAGTGGTTCAGGCATGAACTTAAGGAAGAGAATATTGCCAAAGGTAGAGAGCTTCTTATCGAATACTGCCGAAGCAAGGGAATAGATCTTTTTGCTATTTCCAAGCCTGAATTTCAGAATATTGTTATCAGAAAATACGGTTTCCATGATTGGAATGCCGTTCTTGCAGCTGTTGGTCACGGCGGACTTAAAGAAGGCCAGATCATCAACAAGATGCTTGAACTTGGTGAAAAAGAACACAAGCGTAATATCACTGATGAAGAAGTTCTTGCAGCTGTTGCGGAGTCCAATGTTACACCTCAGGTATCAGGCTCTGATAATGCCATTATTGTAAAGGGTGTTCATGACGTTGCCGTAAGATTTTCTAAGTGTTGTAACCCTGTTCCCGGGGATGAGATATGCGGATTTGTTACACGTGGTCGTGGCGTATCCATTCACAGAAAGGACTGTGTCAATGTAATTAAGATGCAGGAGGAAGACAGAACAAGACTTATCGAAGCAAGGTGGCAGTCTGATTCCACAGGAAGCAGTCAATATGCCGCAACTATTAAGATATTTGCCAATAACAGAAGCGGACTTCTTGCTGATATTTCAAGAGCTCTTACTGAAAAAGATATTGATATTATTTCTATGAATACCAGGACCAGTAAGCAGGGTCTTGCTACAATGGAGACCTCTTTCCGAGTTTCTTCAAGAGAACAGCTTAGAGGTATTGTTGATAAGATCAGACAGATTGACAGCGTTATTGATATTGAAAGGACAACAGGTTAATGTCAAAAGTTAAGCTCAGCGTAGGAATGCTCACGCTTGGAATGGTCGCAACAAATTGCTATTTTATACTAAATGAAAAAATACTTGACAAAAATGGTAACAATCATGTAATATGTATAGATCCGGGGGACAAAGGGAAATACATATATGATTTCCTTACCGAAAAAGGTTATGTTGTGGACCTTATTCTTTTGACACACGGACACTTCGACCACATAGGCGGAGTAAATGAGCTCAGGGAGCTTACAGGTGCCAAGGTCGGTTGTTATGAAAAAGAAGCTGCTTTATGCAGTGATCCACATTTAAATCTATCCAATTATTATGGAATGAATTTTGGTATTACTCCGGATGTTACATATAAAGACGGTGAGATAGTAGAAGCTGCAGGATTAACCTGTAAAGTTATTGCTACGCCGGGACATACATCCGGTGGTTGCTGCTTCTATTTTGAAGAGGGTGACATCCTTATCAGTGGTGATACACTTTTTGAAGAATCTGTTGGAAGAACTGATTTTCCAACGAGCTCAACGAGTGAACTGGTAAGATCTGTTAAGGAAAAGCTCTTCGTACTTCCTGATGAAACCTTTGTTTATCCGGGGCATGGAGAAGTTACTACAATAGGTCACGAAAAGGAATATAACCCATTCTTCTAAATTGCACTGTCTTGTAATTATTTCTGGCGATGCGAAGAGAATTATCGCCAACTACTTAAAAGGAAAGGGAGTAATTTAAAATGATTACAAGAAGAAAAATAGGAGTTTTGGCAAAAGCTGCCGTTTCAATTATTTCGGCTGCTGTAATGTTTCTTTCAAATTTTGTTCCTGCCAATGCTGCTATGACAGGAGAATCAGTTCAGGAACAGATCTATACTTTCATGAAGACCGAGTGTGGCGTTACTAATGATGCTGCAATTGCTGGTCTCCTCGGATGCATCGACATCAATAGTAGTTTTAATCCCAAAGGTACTGTTCAAAATATGCAGAGCGGCACAGTGATGTATGGTTTTGGCCTTTGGACCGGAACCAGACTTAATAATCTTAAGACATTCTGTAAGAATAATAAGCTTGATTGGCAGAGTACAGAAGGACAGCTTAGATTTATTAAGAACGAGTGGGATACTGTTTTCCCCAATGTTAAGAGAGTTATGCAGGGTAATCCCAATGATCCTGCTTTTAAGTTTGAGGATAGTGCTGATGGCGCATATTCATTTGCAGTATATCTCACTTTGCAGTATGTAAAGTATACTATTAACGATTATGCTGAGACATCTGCTAAGGATACATATTATCCTATGGTTAAGCAGTTTGCTTCTGCAGCACCTGCACAGACACAGGCGCAGGCACCAGTGGCAAACGCAGCGGCTCCTGCACCTGCAACAAACGCAGCAGCTCCTGCACCCGCAACAAACGCAGCGGCACCCGCACCCGCACAGGCACAGGCTCCTGCAGCAAACACAGCAGCACCTGCACAGACTCAGGCTCCTGCAGCAAATGCAGACGCTGGCACTGAACAGCAGGTATACAATTTCCTTAAGCAGAACATGGGAATTAACAACAATGCTGCAATTGCCGGTGTAATGGCTAATATTGAGCAGGATTCTAACTTTGATCCTAAGGCTCACATCACAGATTCTTATGGTGACAGATATGGCCTTTGCCTTTGGTATGGTACCAGACTTGAGAACCTTCAGACTTATTGTAAGCACTATAATTTAGATTGGCAGAGCACAGATGGCCAGCTTAAGTTTATGGCGTATGAGTGGAATACATATTTTAAAAATGTGAACAAGGTATTCCATAACACAACATCTTCTCAGGATTATAATTTTGCTGATGATGCAAACGGTGCAGACCAGTTTGGCGCATTTTTCGCAATTCAGTATGTAAGACATGAGGATAACCTTTTGTCATGTTCAAGAGGTGACAGAGCCAAAGATTACACATATCAGAGAGTGCTCAGCACATTTGCCGGTAAGTAATCTGCGCGCAGTCACGCGTAAAATAAATATTTAATGAAGCTTGTAGCGATGAAGTATTACATTGACGATTAATAAAGCTTAGCGTTAAAATAAGGAGTCGTATGCGGTCAGACCGCCTGCGACTCTTTGTTAATTTATAAAAGGTGTTTTTATGATCAAGGTGATTATTTCCAAAGATATATATTCATATGATGTACATTCTCTTTTCAAAGCTTTTTTTCCAAAAGAGGATGTTAAAGTCGTGTTTGCAGGTGATGAGAAAGCGTCTGCATGTGCTGATTCTGCGTGTGATAAGACTTATCATGTGGATACTGATGTTACCAAGAATGAGCTTAAGAGAAATATTTATAAGCTTCTTTTTTCTGAGACGGGTAAAGAGCTTCCCTGGGGGAATCTTACGGGAATAAGACCAACCAGAATAGTCATGAATCTGATGGAAGATGGATATAGCGATGATGAAGTGCGTTCATATATGAAAGACACCTATTTTGTCAGTGATGAGAAGATTGAGCTTAGCCTTCGAATAGCCCATAGAGAAAGAGAAGTATTAAAAGACATAGATTGCAAGAACGGTTACAGCCTCTACATTGGAATTCCGTTTTGTCCCACACGCTGTCTTTATTGCTCTTTTACAGCCTATCCGATAGGCGTATATTCCAATATTGTTGATGATTACCTTACCTGTCTTGAAAAAGAGATAGATTACGTCGCTGAGAATTTCAAGGATAAGGTTCTTGATACGATTTATATCGGCGGAGGAACGCCCACTACACTTGAGCCGCACCAGATTGAGAGACTTCTATCTTATGTTTACAGCAAGCTCGATGTTTCTAATGTAAAAGAGCTTACGGTTGAGTCAGGAAGACCGGATTCCATAACAAGAGAGAAGCTAAGGGCGATGAAGAAGATGGGTGTAACCAGGATTTCAGTTAATCCTCAGTCCATGAAGGATGAGACCCTTGAACTTATCGGCAGAAGACATTCGGTAAAAGAGCTTGTGGATGCCTTTAACATGGCTAGAGAAGAGGGTTTTGATAATATCAATATGGACATTATACTTGGGCTTCCGGGAGAAGATGACAGGGATGTTGCTTATACAATGGATGAGATAAAAAAGCTTGATCCTGACGATCTTACTGTTCATTCACTTGCAATAAAAAGAGGCTCCAAACTTGCGGAGATTCTTTTGGAGAGAAAAGAAAAGGCCGGCAAAGAAGGCAATATTCTACACGGAGAAACGGATGAAGCTGAGGTTATGTCTAAGATGATGAAGGCAGCTTCTGATGGCGCAGCTCAAATGGGACTTTCACCGTATTATCTCTACAGACAAAAGAATATTAGCGGTAACTACGAAAATACAGGTTATGCTCGCAAGGGGAAAGCCGGTATATACAATATTCTTATTAATGAGGAAGTTCAGTCCATTGTTGCACTTGGAGCCGGCACTGTAACCAAAAGAGTTTACGGAGTTGGCGGCAGGATAGAAAGATGCGATAATGTCAAAGATATAAAGCTCTATATGGAGCAAATAGATGAAATGATTGATAGAAAGAAAAAACTTTTTTCATAATGGAGGAAATATAATGGGAAACGTTCGCGTGGTTGATGTAAAGAGAAGCATATTTGAAAGTAATGATCAGGATGCGGATAAGCTTAGACGGGAACTTAAAGAGAGTAAGACATTTCTTTTAAATCTAATGTCTTCTCCGGGATCTGGAAAGACCACAACTCTTACAAGAACTATAGAGCTTCTTAAGGATAAGTACAGAATAGGTGTTATGGAAGCGGATATTGATTCTGATGTGGATGCCATCAAGATCGCAGAATGCGGTGTTAAGTCCATTCAGCTTCATACAGGCGGAATGTGCCATCTGGACGCAGATATGACAAGACAGGGAATTAAAGAACTTGGCGTTGAGGATGTTGATTTTGCCGTTCTTGAGAACGTGGGTAATCTTGTTTGTCCTGCTGAATTTGACACAGGAAGCACCAAGAACGCTATGATCCTCTCTGTTCCTGAGGGACACGATAAGCCACTTAAGTATCCTTTGATGTTCTCTATCTGTGATGTGGTTCTCATAAATAAGATTGATGTGATGCCTTATTTTGATTTTGATCTTGAGAAGTGCAAAGAGAACATTCTTATGAGAAATCCTAACGCCAAGATCATTCCTATCTGTGCTAAGACGGGTGAAGGTATGGAAGAATGGGCAAAGTGGCTTTCTGAAAATATTGAAGCAAGCATAAGATAAGGCTTTGTGCACTTTTGACAAAACAAGCGTTATTAGTTTATACAATTTTTATAAATTATTGAAAAAAGTCACTTGGACCAGATGGGGCCTGGTGACTTTATCTTATTAAAGCAAAAATTGTCTCTTGCAATTAATTTCTGTTCGTAGTAAAAATGACTTGGGTTTATTTAACAGGGAGAAGAAATTTTTATATCAGGTCATATGATAGTGGGGTAGCTATATGAGTATGGCGAGTTTTGGGGATTTGATTATTAATGTCTATACATTTTCTTTGGCAATGATGCTTCTTGTCTTCCAGGAAAATGATAAGAAGTCGCGATCAAATCTGAGCTTTACCAGACTCATAGGGCTGCTTGGCATAGTAGTTGTTGCCTCTGCCCTTATTGACGTTGGAACACTTTTGGGTAGTTCCTCTGCCATATATTCCAAGTTAGCTACTTTCATTATCTTTGCCCTAGATCCCTTTGGATTTCTCTTTGCAATCAGTTATATTGATTGCTTCGTAAAGAAAGATGAGCTTTCCGAGGACATTAGTGCTTTTTTTATAATGCCGGTGAGGGTTTATGCATTTCTTAATCTTATTCTGATTACATTTTCAACACTATTTAATTTTAACTGGTTTTATTACTATACAGAGTTTGGCTATCACAGAGGTAGTTTTTTCTATATCAGGCTCTTTTTCCATGCAATGGCTTGTATATGTATTCTTGCGTATATCCTTTATTACAGAAATGCCATTATTTCCGTGTACAGAACGCCGCTTTTGGCGCTTCCCGTTATTGTCGGAATTGGAATCGTAACCCAGTTTTTTGTTTCTAAAATCAATTTTGCTTACGCAACAACCGTTTTTGCTTTTCTTATTCTTTTTATTTACGTGCAAAGATGCGATGTAAACATGGATTATCTTACGGGGGTTGTTAACAGAAGAGGAATTGATAAAGCTCTTAAAAAGGCTGTTAACGAGAGTATGTTTAAGTCTTTTTCAGCTATCATGGTTGATATTGACTATTTTAAGCTTATTAACGACAGATTCGGACACAGAGCCGGTGATGAGGTACTGTCAGCGATTGCCAAGATCTTAAATAATACTTTTGACGACGACGCTGTTGTTGGCAGGTTTGGCGGAGATGAATTCTGTGTCGTAACCTCCATAAGTGATGAGAAGCTGTTAAAAGATAAGGTGGACAGGATCAAAGAAGAAGTTGCCCTTATAGAATGGAGCAATAAAGGAGAGATGGATCTTTCTGTAAGTACCGGTATTGCTACATATAGGCATAACAGCAAGATGTCCGTAAAGGATTTCATAGACAGCGCAGACAGGAAGATGTATGAGGAAAAGACAAGACATCATCTCGCTGCAGGACTTTGATACAAATAACAACAATAATATTTAGGGTTGACGAAAAGTTTAAAAATGTATATTAATAAGAACGTGAGTATTTAGTAGGAGATGTTTACATTTCCTACTAAAAATTTGTAAATAAATAACTATTTTATGAAGGGGCAGTATTAACAGTAATGGCAACTAAAAAAACAGCTAAGAAAAATTCGCTTCTTATTGTTGAGTCACCAACTAAGGTTAAGGCTATAAAGAAATTCCTTGGTTCCGGATATGAGGTTGCAGCCAGCAACGGCCATGTCAGAGATCTTCCAAGGAGCCAGATGGGTGTTGATATCGAGCATGATTTCGAACCCAAATATATTACTATTCGCGGAAAAGGAGATGTTCTTGCAGCGCTTAGAAAGCAGGTTAAAAAAGCTGACAAAGTGTATCTCGCAACCGACCCGGACCGTGAAGGTGAGGCTATTTCTTGGCATCTTATTTCCGCTCTTAAGTTAAAAGAGGGTGAAGCCAAGATTCAGAGAGTAACCTTTAATGAGATTACCAAGAATGCGGTAAAAGAAGCTATGAAGCATCCAAGGGACATTGACATGAATCTTGTTGATGCTCAGCAGGCTAGACGTGTTCTTGACAGAATGGTTGGATACAGTATTTCTCCACTTCTTTGGTCCAAGATAAAAAGAGGTCTTTCTGCGGGAAGAGTTCAGTCTGTTGCTCTTAGGATCATAGCTGACAGAGAGGAAGAGATCGAATCATTTATTCCTAAGGAATATTGGACACTTGATGTAAAGCTTGGCATAGCAGGTGAGAAAAAGCCTATCATTGCTCATTACTACGGCAAGGGCAATGAGAAAAAAGAGATTGAGAATAAGGAAGAGCTTGATGCTATCTGTGCTTCTTTGAAGGGCAAGAGCTACAGAGTTGCTGACATCAAGACCGGTGAGAGAACCAAGAAAGCTCCCCTTCCTTTTACAACATCTACGCTTCAGCAGGAAGCTTCCAAGGCACTTAATTTCTCAACTCAGAAGACAATGAGAGTTGCACAGCAGCTCTACGAAGGAATAGATCTTGGGAGTGAAGGAACAGTAGGTCTTATTACCTATTTGAGAACTGATTCCACCAGAGTTTCAGATGAAGCTGTTGCATCAGCGAATGCTTATATCAAGGATAACTATGGCGATAAGTATCTTGCAGGTGAGACTGCTGCCAAGAAAAAGGATGTAAAGATCCAGGATGCTCACGAAGCCATCCGTCCTACATATATTGATAAGACACCTGTTAAAGTCAAGGATTTCCTTTCAAGAGATCAGTTTAGGCTTTACCAGCTTATTTGGAGACGTTTTATGGCAAGCAGAATGGCTGCTGCCAAGTACGAGACAACTTCAGTTAAGATTGATGCAGGTGAACATCGTTTTACGCTTGCTGCATCCAAGACTGTGTTTGACGGTTTCTTAAACGTATATACAGATGATGAGGATCAGATTGAGAAGAATGTTATCAGTTCCAACCTCAGCGCTGATTCTAAGCTGTCTTTTGATTCTTTTGAATCCGATCAGCACTTCACACAGCCTGCACCTCATTATACAGAGGCTTCTCTTGTTCATGACCTTGAGGCACTTGGAATAGGCAGACCTTCTACCTATGCACCTACGATCTCAACTATTATGGCAAGACACTATATAACCAAAGAGAATAAGAGTTTGTATATAACAGAGCTTGGACAGGCTGTTAACAAGATGATGATGGATGCATTCCCTCAGATCGTCGATGTTAACTTTACTTCCAACATGGAAGCTCTTCTTGATGGTATAGCTGAGGGTGATGTAAAGTGGAAGACTGTTATCAAGAATTTCTATCCTGATCTTGAAGAGGCGGTAAGTGCTGCTGAGAAAGAGATGGAGAAGATACAGGTTCAGGATGAAGTAACAGATGAGATCTGTGAGGTTTGCGGAAGAAATCTTGTTATCAAGTATGGCCCTCACGGTAAATTCCTTGCTTGTCCCGGCTTCCCTGAGTGTAAGAATACCAAACCTTATTATGAGAAGATTGGAGTAAGCTGCCCTAAGTGTGGCAAAGACATAGTAATGAAGCGTACCAGAAAGGGACGTATCTTTTACGGATGTATTGACAATCCGGAGTGCGACTTCATGTCCTGGGCAAGACCTGTGGATAAGAAATGTCCAAAGTGCGGCGGCTTGATGGTTGCCAAGAGCAATAAGCTTGTATGCAGCAATCAGGATTGCGGATATATCTGCTCCAAAGATGATGATAAGAAATAACTGATAATTTGATTGAATTTTTAGAAAACTTTACCTTTTTTTCATAATTGTAGGCGCTTTATGGTTTGAAGCGCCTATTTTTTTATGTTATCATAACAATAGTGTATAAAATAAATTGTCGCTATTTGGACAACAAAAGGAGATATTTTAATGAGTAGTGTTCAACTTCTGGATAAGACCCGTAAGATTGGGAAGCTATTGCATAATAGTAACTCCGGTAAGGTCGTATTCAATGATATCTGCAGAGTGTTGTGCGACATTTTGGCTTCTAATATGTTAGTTATCAGTAAAAAGGGTAAAGTACTCGGTATCGGAGAGACTGCCGGTGTGGATTCTCTTAGTAAGATGATGGTTGAGAGTGTTGGAGAATTTATCGATCCAATGCTCAATGAAAGACTTCTTACCATCCTTTCCACCAAAGAGAATGTTAACCTTGAAACTCTTGGATTTGAAGGAATTGATTCCTCCAAGTTTCAGGCAATCATTACTCCTATTGAGATAGCGGGTGAGAGACTTGGAACTTTGTTTATTTATAAAACAAAAGTTCCTTATGATATTGATGATATTATCCTGTGCGAATACGGCACAACCGTTGTGGGCCTTGAAATGCTAAGAGCCGTAAACGAGGAAAATGCCGAAGAGAACAGAAAGCTTGCGGTTGTTAAATCTGCCATAAGTACGCTTTCTTTCTCGGAAATGCAGGCTATTATCCATATTTTTGATGAACTTGACGGTATGGAAGGCGTACTTGTTGCTAGCAAGATTGCAGACAGAGTGGGAATAACAAGGAGCGTTATTGTAAATGCTCTTCGTAAATTTGAAAGTGCCGGAGTTATCGAGTCAAGGTCATCAGGAATGAAGGGAACATATATCAAAGTAACCAATGATGTCGTTTTCTCGGAGATAAAGAAACTCAAACAGGAGATGTGACCTGTTTTTGTCACCTTTAAATTCACATATCAGGATGGAATAGAGATGAAAGGATTTATCAAAATATGATAGATCCTTTCTTTTTTCTTTTAAATAAAAGGATAAAAATATATATTTTTTTATATATTTTGTAGTGAGATTTGAATACAAGCACAATATAAAGTATATTTTGCTTGTATTTTGAACAAAAAAATTCTATTATAAATATAAGTATGATACGAAAAGTGTATCTTTATCTAATTATGCTTTCGTATCCGGAAGGGAGACCTATGATCAACAGCAATGTTTTTGATTACATCAATGTCCTTGATAAGGCTGCGGATGCGTCCTGGACGAGGAATGAAGTGCTGGCCAACAATATTGCGAATGTAAACACTCCTGGATATAAGAGACAGGACCTTAATTTTGAGGATGAGCTTGAGAGAGCTCTCGGTCATTCAAGATATAGGACTATGGATCAGAAAGTCGGAGATCTTAAGGATAAGCATCTTAAACCCAGAGTTATCAATGATTATTCCAATTTCTCATATAGAACCGATGGGAATAATGTAGATATAGATACCGAAAACGTAACTCTTGCTGCCAACCAGCTTAAGTATCAGGGACTTATGCAGGGGCTTAATGCAGAGTTTAAGAACCTTCAGACTGTAACCAAGTCAACATAAGGAGGTATAAGACATGAGTATATTTGATTCTTTTAATATCAATTCATCAGGTATGACAGCAGAGAGATTCCGCATGGATATTATCTCGGAGAACATTGCCAATGCCAATACAACAAGAACTGCAAACGGAAGTCCCTATGTGAGAAAGGTTGTAAGATTTGCAGAAAAAGGAAGTCAGACTCCTTTTTCTAGAATCTTAAACGAGAAGATGGATCACTATTCGGGACGAGGCGTCAAGGTAACTGAAGTTAGAGATGATACCTGGACACAGATGAATATTGTTTACGATCCTTCACATCCCGATGCGGATGAGAATGGCTATGTTACATATCCCAATGTTAACACAGTCACAGAGATGACAAACCTCATAGACGCAAGCCGTTCTTATGAGGCTAATGCGACTGCTTTTAATGCAAGCAAGAATATCGCTACAAGAGGTCTTGAACTCGGACAAGGCTGATGATGTTTGGATTATTTCGATATGATCACTGATGATCTTGTGGGAGGATAATAATATGGCATCACTTGATATTTCTCAGCTTAGAAATGTTTCATCACCTATTATCAGGAATGCTGAGAGACTCAACAGCAGAGTATATAACGTACTTGGAGATGATCAGAAAGGAAACGAACAGTCTTTTTCCGTTTTCTTTGATAAGGCTGTTGAGAATATACATACAACCAACGCATACTTATCGGATGCAGAGAATGAAGAGATCAAATGGGCGCTTGGACAGACGGACAACACTCATGATCTTTCTATAGCGCTTCAGAAAGCGCAGATGGCTCTTCAATATACAACGGCCATCAGAGACAGAGCTCTTTCAGCATATAGAGAGCTTACACAGATGCAGATCTGATTATTTATTTTATCTATCTTTTTAGTTTTATGGGGAGGGAGAATACATGGCTGACAGATTTAAGGCCTTGTGGCAGAAAATTCTCGACTGGTGGAATCAATTTACGGCTAAACAGAAAACACTCGTTGTTGGGGCGGGTTCTGTTATATTACTTACCATTATCGTATTGATTTCCGTATTAAATCAGCCTCAATATGTTCTTTTGGCAACTGCCAATTCTACCAAAGAAGCTTCGGAAATAAAAGATCTTCTTGATTCAAACTCCGTCAATTACAAAATATCGGATGACGGTCTGGAATTTAAGGTACTCAAAAAAGATCAGGCCAACGCCAATCTCTTACTTGGCGCCAATGATATACAGTCATATGCTTACAGCATAGACAATGTTACAAACGGTAGTTTTTCAACGACGGAATCAGACAAACAAAAGAAATATGTATTGTATCTGGAGAGCCGGCTGGAATCAGACTTTATACAGAAGTTTGATGCGATCAAGAGCGCCAATGTTAACCTTCATATTCCTGACAATGACGGAACTTTGATCGGTAACAAAGAGCAGTCATCTGCAAGTATTCTTTTGGAACTGGCAGAAGGCGCGGAATTCTCTGAAGATAACGCAGCATTCCTTGCCAAGGCTGTTGCCAAGGCAATCGGTAATGACAACACACAGAATATTGTTATCCTTGACACCAACGGCAATATGCTTTTCTCAGGTGATGAGGATACTACAACTTCAGGACTTGCCAGTACTCAGCTCTCTGTTAAAGCTAAGGCAGAGCAGCTTGTAAAGAACGAAGTTAAGAAGGTTTTGCTTGGAACCAAACTATACGACGATATAGAGGTTGCAAGTAATCTTGTTATGGATTTTTCTCATGAAGAGACTGTTGATCATACATATACACCTGCTGAGGATCAGACTCAGGGCGTTTTAAGCCATGAGGATATCTATACGGCAGAGAATGTAAACGGCATAAACGGTATTCCCGGAACAGATACCAATGCCGATGATGAGACTACATATGTCACTCAGGACAACAACAACTCAAGTTCTAATATCAATGAGGAATCAAGGGATTATCTTCCAAATGAGAAGATAACAACAAGGACTAACCAGCCGGGTGCGATTAAGTACTCGGATTCTTCTATTTCTGTAACCGCGATTAATTATGTGGTAATGAGAGAAGAGGATTATGTTCCTGCCAATAACGAGAACATGACCTGGAATGAATACAAGAACGCCAATAAGGAACCTATTCCTACTGAGATACCCGAGGATATGATAAATGTTGTTTCCAAAGCGACAGGTATCAGTCCTGAGAATGTTGCAATGGCATCTTATAACGAGTATGTATTCTTTGATCGTACCGGATCCAGGATCACTCTTACAGATATCTTACAGATACTGATGATACTCATTATTCTCGGGCTTCTTGCATTTATCATTCTTCGCAGCATGTGGACAGCAAGAAAGACAGAAGAGGAGCCGGAACCCGAGCCTCTCTCCGTAGAGTCTTTGCTTGAATCTCAGCCTGAGGAAGTGCTTGAGGATATTGAGATTGATACAGGATCAGAGACTAAGAGGCTTATCGATAAGTTTGTTGATGAGAATCCGGAAGCTGTTGCGACACTTCTTCGCAACTGGCTTAATGAGGACTTTGGCTGATATACAAGTAATTTTTTAACATATTAACTATCAAGAGGTAAATCACTATGGACGCTGGGATGAGAGGAAGCAATCCGTTAACTGCGGATTTTACCGGCACACAAAAAGCGGCTATACTTCTCATAGCTTTAGGGCCTGAGAAATCTTCCGCCATATTTAAACACCTCAAGGAAGAGGAAATTGAAGAACTTACCCTTGAGATTGCCAACACCAGAAGCGTAACTTCACAGATTAAGGAGGCAATCCTTGAAGAGTTCTACGGAGTCTGCCTTGCACAGCAGTATATTGCAGAAGGTGGTATCAACTATGCTAAAGAGCTTCTTGAGAAAGCTCTCGGTGAGGATAAAGCTCTTGATGTTATCAGTAAGCTTACCGCATCTCTTCAGGTTAAACCCTTTGAGTTTATCAGAAAGACCGAGCCGTCTCAGATACTTACCTTTATACAGGATGAGCATCCTCAGACAATCGCTCTTATTTTGTCATACATGTCACCTGCACACAGCTCGCTTATTCTTTCGGCGCTTCCTCCTGACAGACAGGCTGATGTTGCCAAGAGAATTGCCACAATGGACAGAACAAGTCCGGATACCATAAAGGAAGTAGAAAAAGTGTTGGAATCCAAGTTGTCTTCTTTGGTAAATCAGGATTATACGATCATCGGTGGTGTGGATGCTGTTGTAGAGATCTTGAATACAGTAGATCGAGCAACAGAGAAACATATTATGGAGACTTTGGAGATCGAAGAGCCCGAGCTTGCGGACGAGATCAGAAAGAAGATGTTCGTATTCGAAGATGTTCTTCTTCTGGACGATCGTTCTATTCAGAGAGTGCTGCGTGAAGTTGAGAACAGTGACCTTGCTCTTGCTTGTAAGGGCGCTACCGAGCAGGTACAGAATGCTATCTTCAACAACCTGTCCAAACGTCTTGCTGCTATGATCAGAGAAGATATGGACTTCATGGGACCTGTTCGTATGAAGGATGTTGAGGAAGCTCAGCAGAAGATTGTTAATGTTATCAGAAAGCTTGAAGATTCCGGCGAGATCGTAATCTCCAGAGGCGGAGGTGATGAGCTAGTTGTCTAATTTGTTTAAGGCAGGGTATGTAAGCTTTGGACAAGGCGAAGCTCGCATAATTGACAATAACGAACTTGCCAATAAAAAAATAGAAGAGTTTCAGGAACAGGAAATCAGACGTCAGAGAGCCCAGATGGCTATGGAAGAAGGCTACGACGAAGAAAATCCACCTGAAGAATTCACACCCGGAATAGATATGAACCAACTTACTCAGCTCACGGAAGATCAGAGCATGCTTGGTTCTTTTCCTGACCCCCAATTTGACATGGAAGCCATGCAAGCAGAGATTGATCTTAAGCTGCAGCAGGCACAGGAACAGGCTGACATGATCATTGAAAATGCCAATGCCCAGGCTGAGAATATCAGAAATCAGGCAATGGATGCAGGGCGCCAGGAAGGCTATGATGCCGGATATCAGGAAGGTGTTGCTGCAGCCGAAGCTATTAAACAGCAAGCCGAAGAGCACAGACAGGAACTCGACAAGGAATATCAACAGCTTGTTGATGAGATAGAACCCGAGATGGTGGATGTTCTTACTCAGATATACGAGCATGTTTTTGATATTGATCTAAGAGAAGATAAGGGAATTATCTTACATCTTCTTAAGAGCACTCTTAGCCGTATCGAACCCGGAAACGATCTGATCGTCCATATTTCTTCAGATGACTACGATGAGATCATGGAGAATAAAGAAGCTCTTGATGCCTGTGTTACTTCTCCGAATACCACAATGGAGATCATTGAGGATCCGCTTCTTAAAGAAAATGAGTGCATGATCGAGTCTGACAGCGGCGTATTTGATTGCAGCCTCGGTGTTGAACTTAAAGAGATATCAAGGAAGCTAAAGCTTCTTTCTTTTGACAGAAAGAAAAGATAAAAGAAGGAATTGCCTATGCTTACATCGTCTATTGATTTTTCTAAATATAAAAAGATGCAGTCTGCTCCCTTTTATCGCATGAGGGGGAAGGTTGTAAATGTTATCGGACTTACAATTGAGTCCGCAGGTCCCGATGCTAAGCTTGGAGACATTTGTCTTATTTATCCCAAGAAAAAAGACAATGAATCAGCTACTGATCATGTAGTAAGGCCTGCTATGGCTGAAGTTGTCGGATTTAAGGATAATCATGTTCAGCTTATGCCTTATGAAAATACCAGTGGAATCGGTAACGGAAGCATTGTTGAAAATACCGATTCTCCGCTTAGAGTAAATGTTGGAGAGGGACTTCTTGGCAAGACCCTTGATGGTCTTGGAAGGATTGACGGAACAAGTTATGGCAAAGGCACCGCTTTAGAGGGCGGAGTTGCTTATTCTGTTGAGAATCAGCCGCCGGATCCCATGACCCGTGATCCTATTTCAGATGTACTTTCCCTTGGAGTTAAGGCGGTTGACGGCCTATTGACTGTTGGTAAAGGTCAGCGTATCGGTATTTTTGCCGGTTCCGGTGTTGGTAAGAGTACTCTTCTTGGTATGTTCGCCAGAAATACACAGGCTGATATCAACGTTATCGCTCTTATTGGAGAGCGTGGCAGGGAGGTCAGAGAGTTCATAGAACGCGACATGGGTGAAGAAGGTATGAAAAGATCCATCGTTGTGTGTGCTACGTCCGATAAACCTGCACTTGAACGACTTAAGGCAGCAAAGACTGCAACTTCAATTGCGGAATATTTCAGGGATAAAGGTAAAGACGTGCTTCTTATGATGGATTCGCTCACACGTTTTTCCATGGCACAAAGAGAGATAGGACTTGCCAGTGGCGAGCCTCCTGTTTCTAGAGGCTATCCGCCAAGCGTTTACGCTGAGATGCCTAAGCTCCTTGAAAGAGCCGGCCGATCCAGAAATGGTTCTATTACAGGTCTTTATACTGTTCTTGTAGACGGCGATGACATGAATGAACCTATAACGGATACTGCCAGAGGTATCTTGGATGGACATATAGTACTTAACAGAAAGCTTGCGCAAAAGAACCATTATCCTGCGATAGATGTTCTGGCCAGCATTTCAAGATGTATGTCTGCCATAGCAGATCCGGAGCACAAAAAAGCTGCCGGTAAGCTTAAGAACGTGCTTGCTACATATAATGATGCTGAGGATCTTATAAATATAGGAGCCTACAGAGCAGGTGCCAATAAGAATATTGACTATGCCGTATCCAAGATAGAGAAAGTTAATGAATTCCTAATGCAGGAGACGGACGAGAAGTTCTCTTTTGAAGAGATCAGGAACATGCTTATAAATATGTTTGCCGATTAAAGGTTAGTGATATATGGCAAGATTTGTTTATAGAATGCAAAGTGTCCTAAATATCAAGCAAAAGACTGAAGGGCAGATCAAAATGGAATTTGCCGCTGCTCAGGCTGAGCTTAACAGACAGTATGATATTTTGGATGAATACATTAACAGAAAAGAGAATTATCTGATTGAAGCAGAGAAACTTAGAAACGAAGAGACTTTGCCTCTACAGGATATTCTTGATAATCAGTATGCGACAGCACAGATGGACGTTATGATCGCAACTCAGTACAAGATCGTGCAGCAACACGAAGCTGAAGTTGAGAAGGTGCGAGTTAGGTTGACCAGGGCAATCCAGGAAAGGAAAATGCAGGAAACTTTGAGGGAAAGAGCTTATGCTGAATACCTTGAGGAGGAAAAGCAGGAGGAAGCCAAGGAAAACGACCAGAGAACGAGCTTTACGTACGGACAGAAACAACAGGAGAATAACTGATTATGGCTGATACCAATTTAGCTATGCCGCCGTTTGACGATCCTAAAGCGGCAAAAGCCAAACTTAAGGCTGATAAAAAAGAATACAGAAAACAACTTCGTGAGCAGAGAAAAGAACAGCGTGAAAAAGAAAAAGAGTTTGCTGACAGAGCTGCTGATCTAAGCGGCGATGATGCAGGCGGACTTGCTACTTTGGTCATTACTTTTCTTATTATCATTATCTGGCTTGCTATAATGTGTCTGCTTATAAAGCTTAATGTAGGTAATTTTGGCTCGGATGTTTTGGCACCTCTTATTAAAGATGTTCCTTATCTTAACCTGATCTTACCGGATGAAGCTCTGGATAAGGGAGAAGATGTAGCTGTTGTGACAATTCCCGATTCGGCTTCTACAGATGTTTCTGTTACTGATGCTGAATCTATTACTACTCTTGACCAGGCCAATGCCTATATTAAGAGACTTGAAAAAGCCCTTCAGGCTGAAATGGAACAAAACAGTACTTATGCATCTACAATAGAAAGACTTGAAGCAGAAGTGGCAAGGCTGGAACCTTTTGAGCAACAGCAAAAACAGTTTTATGAACAAAGAGCTCAGTTTTATGAGGAAATGGTTCAGGGTGATAAAGCACCAAGTGCTGAAAACTACGCAAAGTGGTATGAAACTATTGATCCCGACAATGCAGCCAAGATTTATAAAGAAATTAAACAGGGTGATCTGGATGAGGCAGCTATTAAAGCTTTTGCCACAACTTATTCGGGTATGAAGGCTAAACAGGCTGCAGCTATCTTTGATGAAATGGTTGCGGAGAATCAGATTGAGCTTGTTGCCAGAATTCTTGCTCAGATGAGCGTAGAAAACAGAGGAGATATTCTTGCTCAGATGAAAGAACCCAATGCAGCCAAGCTTACTCAGCTTCTTGAACCCAATGCTCTTGAAAAGAAGTCTACTAAAGTTACTGGCTAAAATATAAAAAACAACAACGGGCGTCTGCAAAAAAATAATGCAGACGCCTATAAAAAAGTTTGATTTTTCTATAAAGTTTAGATTAAATTCTCCGATATACTAACTGAAAGTGTATAAGTATGTTTATGCACCAATTTAATATCGGAAGGAGGACATTTAATGAGCAGTGCAGCAAACGCGATCAACAGCGTAATGCCCATTATGGCACAGAGCACTGCAGCCGCAAATGTTACTGATTTATCCGATCTTAGGCAGAACGCCTCCAAGGCGGGTGCAAGTTTTGAGAATATTCTCGGTAAAGTATCAGAAACAGTTCTCAATACTAAATCCGGTGATGACGGAAATAATCTTGGAGCGATGAAGCAGAATACACAGAATTTAAATGCTTCGCCTAAAGAATATGCATCTTCACTCGAACAGGCCAAGACGGCAGCTGATGAAAATGCGAATAATCTTAATGAAGAAAGCACTGTTACACAGATGACAGACGATACCGAAAACATTAAGATATCGGATGATGGAACACAAGGCACGGAGGCTTCTATAGAGCTGCAGGAAGCTATCAACGAAGAAGGCAATGAGCTTATCGCTAAGATAGCACAGAAGCTTGAGATGTCTGAAGAAGATATCATAAACGCAATGCAGGTACTTGGACTTACAGCAGCAGATCTGCTTATACCAAGCAACTTACAGCAGGTGGTTATGGAATCAACTTCTGGCGAGACTGCCCTTGATCTTATTACAGATTCAGACCTTTACACTTCATTGCAGGACCTCATAGAGGATGCGGATAGTAAGGGAAGCGAGCTTATGAAGGAGTTCGACTTAACTGATGAAGAATTTCAAGAGGCTATAAGCGTTACTCATGAGGAATTCTCTGATAAACTTAAAGCTCAGACCACTGAGGATCCCGAAAATCTAAATGTTCCCGTCATTGAAGAGGAACCTGAGGATAACAATAAAGAAGTTGTATTTAAGGGACAGACTAAGGATACCGTAAAGGTTACTTATGAAGAAGATGTGGATCATGACTTTAAGCCTATTGAAATTTCCCATGAAACTGACAAACATAATAATGATACTAATCTGAACAAACAGACCACTCCGGAAGCATTCTTTAATAACTTTATTAAGAACGTTACGGATACGATTACTACAGAATTTGATGTGATGAACACTGAAGTGTATCAGCAGAGAGCTCAGATGGAGAATGTTATCAGACAGATCACCGAGAAGATAACTATTACATCCAAGGAAGATGCCACATCAATGGAACTTTCTCTTCATCCTGCAAGTCTAGGCAATGTGAGTGTACATCTTACAAGTACCAAAGACGGAATAGTTGCAAAGTTTATGGCACAGAACGAGATCGTAAAAGAAGCAGTTGAAAGCCAGATGGTAATGTTGCAACAGAAGTTCGAAGAGAAGGGAATCAAGGTTACAAGTGTAGAAGTTACGATAGCCAGCCACGGATTCGAGCAGAATCTCGAAGAAGGTAATCACAATGAAGCTCAGGGAGAAAATCCCAAGAATAAAAAGAATCTTCGAAGGATCAATCTTTCTGAGATAAAAGATATTGATGAGAGCCTGGAAGAAGAGGAAAGATTATCAGCTCAGATGATGGCTATGAACGGTAATACCGTAGATTTCAGTGCATAAGCTGATGCTTATAGAAAGAGGGAATTATGGCAGATAACAATATTAATCCTGTAAGCGCCGTTATTAAGGATGGTAAGGTAGAAAATCTTGATACCAAAAAAGCTTCAAAGGATATGAATTCAGCAGCGGGCTATGACAAGGATTCTTTTCTTAAGATTCTTGTTGCTCAGATGAAATATCAGGATCCTATGGAACCTACATCCAATACAGAGTATATTTCTCAGTATGCGACATTTACTCAGGTTGAGCAGCTTACTAATATGGCCAATGCCATGAGCCTTTCAAGAGCATCTGAGATGGTTGGTAAAACTGTTACGATCAGACAGGTTAATGCTGATACAGGTAAGACATCTGAAGTGCAGGGACTTGTTGATATGGTTACCTACAGCGGAAACAAGGCATACCTTACAATCAACGGCAATAGTTACAGCATTGATGATGTGGTTGAAGTTATTAACTCTGATTATATCGAGGAAAGAAAGCTTGTCGAAGATTTCATAAATAATCTCGATAAGCTTCCTGCTAACCTCGATAAGCTTAGCCTTGGCGAACACGGTAGCACAATTCTTACAATGTATGATTACTACGATAACCTTAGTGAGAAGACCAAGACTCTTATTGATAAGGATCATGTGACCGCTCTCAATCAGTACAAGAGCAGAATTGATGTACTTAATGCTGCAATGGGTGATTTTGAAAAGAGCATTGAGAATCTCCCTAATGATCCTGAGAAGATCACACTTGAGGAGCATGGTGAGACAATTGATAAGCTCTTTGAGTACTACGGAGCACTTGATTCTGCAACAAAGCAGGTTGTGGAAGATGATTACAAGGAAGCACTTCTTGGATATGTCAACAGAATAGACGATCTTAGAGGAAATACACACAGAACTCTTTTGAATAAATAATAAAAAACAACCGGAGGAATAAACCATGATGATGGATAACCGTCAGTTCTTATCCATTGGGCAGGTTAAAGACCAGTATTTAACCGGAAATCTCCCAAAAGATGATAAGAATAAACAGAATATTCCCGCAGGTGAAAATTCTTTTGCATCTGTTCTAAATAAAGTTAAGGAATCTGCCGATAAAGAATATAGTACGGAGGACCTTAAGTTTTCTAAGCATGCCGTGAACAGACTTAATGACAGAAACATTGAACTTTCAAACGAGCAGATGCAGAGACTCAATCAGGGCAAGATTGAAGCCGGAGAGAAAGGCATCAAAGAATCACTTATTCTGGTTGATCAGCTTGCGTTTATAGTGAATGTTCCTAATAACACGGTAGTGACAGCAATGGATCAGACCGAAAACAAGAACAACGTATTTACAAACATAGACGGTGCAGTGATAGTATAATGGATTGGACCGAAGCGGTAATGAGCCCGAAGTGCCTTATCGTTAGGAAATCTTAGCTTCCCGACCGACAGAAGGAAGCATCTTTAAAATCACAAAGCATCCGTCCAAGATCCTATTTAATTTTATATTTATGATGGAGGACTTTGCCTTATGATGAGATCTTTGTATTCCGGCGTTGCCGGTCTTAAGACCCACCAGACCAAGATGGACGTTATTGGTAACAATATCGCCAACGTTAACACAACATCTTTCAAATCTCAGTCTATTACTTTCTCTGACCTTATGTATCAGACTACTCAGACTGCTTCAGGTGCAACTGAGACAAAGGGTGGTGTTAATGCACGCCAGATCGGTCTTGGTGCTAAATCCGGTGCTATTAACACAGCAATAACAGCGCAGGGTGCAACACAGACAACAAATAACCCCTTTGATATCATGATCACAGGTGAGTCTTTCTTTGTTGTTAATAATGGAACACAGAACCTTTATACAAGAGATGGTTCTTTCTACGTAGATGGTGCAGGTAACCTTGCAATGCAGTCTAACGGATATCTCGTTCAGGGATGGGCTGCAAGAGAAGATCGTGAGACAGGTGAGATTACTATCAACAAGGGTACTCTTACAGGCCTTCAGATTATGAGTGCTGCAAATTATACCTATGCTCCCGCATCAACAACATCTGCATACTTTGGTGGAAATATTGATGCACAGGATACAAACCTTGTATCAAAAGATGGTAAGTCTATAACTCTTGAGTTCTATGATAATAAGGGATACCTTTACACAGGTAAGTTCACACTTAAGGATACTGAACCCAAGGATGAGCATACATACGCTCTTACACTTACAGATATCATTGATTCAAACGGAAAATCAATCAATGATAACGAGAAAAAGTATGATCTTATGAGTCAGGTTAAATTTGGTGAGGTTGGAAGTGCACTTAGAAACTCACAGCCTACCAAGACACAGACAGGATATACTGTTGTATCAGGCTCAGATTCAAATAGCGTAACCATCAATAAAGATGGCGGAGATATCAAGTTTAACAACGTTCCTGCAACAGGAAAGCTTGTATCTCTTATGTCTCCTCAGGAGAGTGGTAACTCATCATTCTCAAACCTTCTTAGCAATGCATACGGTTTGAATGATGATACGATCAAGCAGACATATCCCGGATGGGCTTCTGCTGATTATGAGATTGCCAGCAACGGAAAGATCACTATTATAAGTGATGTTAAGAATATTCCCACAACTACAGAAGAGTCTGCTACATATGACACTGCTACATTTAAGGGAGTTAACTTTACAGATAATCCAAATACAGATGACTACCTGATCAACGCTAAGACACAGAAGGCTTATAAGATTCCACCTGCATCCGGTGATGTGGGAAGCTATCTCACACCTGACCTTTTGAAGGATGTTTTTGGAATTACTGCTGATTATAGCTCTGGTTATAACTTTACATATTCTGATGGAGCTCTTAAGATTTATCAGGACTTTAATCCCGGATCAAATACCGGTGCTGTAACACCCGAATTCTTTAATAAGTTAGGCAATTTCTATAACGGAACCGACGGCGTTCAGGCAGATATCAATGCATACCTTTCTGCTGATTCTACTCGTTCAATGACTGATCTCCAGTACACATACGGAGCAGATGGAGTACTTAGACTTACTCAGCCTAATGTTGTTGATGGCCCCGCAACTGAGATAATTGGCAATGACGTGACAACTATAGAAACAGGACTTACTGAAATCAGTAATGCACTTGGTCTTTCTTGGGGTACTTCAAGTGCAGCGGATGCATCTTATGACGATATCGCAGGTATTGCAGCTTTGACTCCCGGTGATCCTGCTAATACATACTCTGATGATGCTATAACTGCAGCAGCAGCTGTAAAAGATATGTTGGATGTAGCTCTTGTAGATAATACTAAGTTTGCTGATATTAAAGACAGAACAGATACTTCAAGTATTAACGTGAAATTTGTAAGTGTAACCGGAACAAATGCTCTTTCTGTAGGTTATACAAAGACAACAACCGAGACTGTTGATTTCCCCGGCGGTACATTAAAGAAGTATACCCTTAAACCCAGCGAGGATAAGACAACTCTCGATATTGCCAATACAGAAGATCGTTTCCTTAAGGCTCAGCCCAAGTACGTATTCCAGAATAATACAACATTCGGAACATCATATTATGTTCTTGATGATAAGCTTGAGAAGGAAATTGATTCTACTAATCTCAATGTTGATTTCCTTAAGGCGGTATATCCTGATTCAGCATCTGATATTGATGCGCTTGCAGCAGAGCTTGCTACACCCGGTAATACAACTAAGTATCAGCTTAAGATAAGTGAATCCGGAACTCTTGCAGTAACACATAAGGAAGCTGATGCCGGAACAGCAATGGCTACTGATCCTAAGACAGGACTTCCTGCTTATATGCTTGAAAGAGAGGATGGTAAATTCATCTATAAGACAAGCCAGGCATACGAAGATGTTCCTAAGACAGGTAAGATTTCTGACCTTCTTCTTGGAGCAACAGCTCAGGATGGTAAGTACGCTGATCTTCTTTCCAAGGTATACGGAATAAATGATAAGATGGCAGCTGCTTATGGTATTGACGGTACATATGAGATCGACAATACTCCCGGATCATCAACATTTGGTCAGATGATATTAAAGACCGGTGATCACACAATTCAGCTCAAATTTAATGCTGATGACGGAACAATCGCAACAGCTGATAATAATAAGGACAACAAAGTAAATATCACTTTTGGCCAGGGATATCCCGGACTTGAAGCATTTGGCTTCCAGGCATCACCTAATAACCCTGCCGAGCAGGAGAGAGCATTTACAATTTCTGTTGACTTTACAACTATTCATAACTACAACACCAATGGTTCTTCTACAATAACAGCAACCAAGGGTGACCTTTCATCACTTAATACAGGACGTGCAGTTGGTGAGATGAACGGTGTTAATGTCGGAACAGACGGACGTATCTTTGCTACTTATTCAAATGGCCAGACCAAGCTTCTTGGACAGATCGCATCTGCAGAGTTTGCTAATGCATCAGGTCTTTCCAAGGAAGGTGATAACCTCTATGCTTCAACTCTTAACTCAGGAGAAGCAACAATTCAGGATATCACAACTGATGGCGGTTACATGAATACCGGTGTTTTGGAGATGTCCAACGTAGACCTTTCATCTCAGTTTACAGAGATGATCACAACACAGCGTGGATTCCAGGCTAACAGCCGTATCATCACTGTATCCGATACACTTCTTGAGGAGCTTACAAACCTTAAGAGATAATAGTTTTTAAACTTCATAGGCAAAGTTATTTATCCCCTACCTTTCTGTCGGAGGTAGGGGATTTTTTGTTATCTTAACAACTCTTGCAAACAAATATTGTTTTTTGTACTGTACTATACAAAAAAATGTGTTACAATAAATAAAATACCACAATATGTAGTACTATGTCTTTTTATGGGTAAACGTATATTTTTGATTGTTTTTCTATAGCAACCTATTGAAACAGGCTTTTGTGGCACATATTTGCTTTTGATGATACATTCTTGAATTTTTATTTCAGTTTCATGTATCAAATATTGAAATATTAATTCAAAACCATCTTGTTGGTAAACGTAAATACGAGATTTCAGAAGCGAAAAGTGGTAAAATATAAGTATCTGGAAATAAAATTTCAATTTTAATACTAAAATTTCATTCCAAAATGAAATTTTGTTGCGAAAGGCGATATGAATACAGGTATCATCGAGCTTACCAAACTTGATACAAGAAAGATTCTTATCAATACGGCTGCCATCGAAAGCGTAGAGGCCAATCCGGATACTGTTATTATTCTCACGACCGGACGCAAGCTTTTGGTAAAAGAAAAGCTTGAAGAAATATACACTATGATCAACGGTAGACAATAATTTTTTCAGATGAGGGGTAAATGCTGTGGATATTGCGTCAATTATCGGTGTAGTTATGGGTGTAGTCCTGATGCTGCTGGGTATTATCACATCCGGTGGTATTTCGACTGTAGGCAACTTTGTTGATGTGCCTTCACTTCTTATCACGATTGGTGGTTCTAACATGGCGGTTCTTGCTTCAAGAACCATTCCGCAATATGTAGGAGCTCTTAAGAGCTATCTTATGATCTTTAAGGTTTCCGCCGGCGCGGATACCAAAGGTCTCATTAAACAAATCATAGACCTGTCCAATACAGCACGTAAGGAAGGTCTTCTTGCACTGGAAGAAGCTGCAGGCAATCTGGATGACGATTTCATGAAGAAGGGCGTTATGCTCATCGTCGACGGTACTGAGCCTGAACTTGTTAAGAGTATCTTAGAGGCTGAGATAGATTCTATGGCCGCAAGACACAAATCCAATTACGGAGTATTTGAAGATATTGCTGCACAGGGTCCTGCCTGGGGTATGATCGGTACCCTTATAGGACTTGTTAATATGCTTAATGATATGAGTGACGCCTCCAAGATCGGACCTTCCATGGCGGTTGCTCTTATCACTACTTTGTATGGTTCTATTCTTGCTAACTGGTTCTGCTTCCCGGCTTCCAATAAGCTTAAAGCCAGAAGTGATGCAGAATACATGTCCAAGAGTATAGTTATTGAGGGCCTTCTTTCCATACAGGCAGGAGAGAACCCACGTGTTACCGAAGAAAAGCTTAAATCATTCCTTTCACCCGGTGACAGAGCTGCTTATGAAGCTGACAACGGCGGAGGAGGAAACGAAGGAGGAGCTGAGTAATGGCAAAAAAAGCGGACGAAGTAAAACCCGGCGCTCCGGCCTGGACCGCGACGTTTGGCGATCTTATGAATCTTCTTTTGTGCTTCTTCGTTTTGCTCTTTTCCATGTCAACTATGGATGCGGCTAAGTTTGAAGAAGTTGCGGCTTCCTTTAGTTCGGCTTTTGGTATCTTCTCCGGTGGTGAGATGGCGATCGGACAGGGAGCACTTATTGGTGACGGTGTATCACAGCTTACCGAGCTCTCAAGTTATATTACTTCCATGGGCCTTGCCCAGAGCGGAGAGGATTCTGACCAGGAAGAAGCCAAGGTTGGCGACATGGATCAGCATGAGCTGATGGAAGCAGCTGAGGAAGAACAACTTGAGGCTTCCCAGGAGCTTGCGGAAGAGATTGAGAAAGCACTTGAAGAGGAACAACTTCAAAATGATGTTGCTCTTAATTATACCAGCCAGTATGTACAGCTTACAGTTCAGGGATCTATATTGTTTGACTCAGGTAAGACTTATCTTAAAGAGGATGCTATACCTGTCATAGACAAGCTTGGACAGATCCTTGAAACTTATGCGGGCGGTACCATCGAGATCGAAGGTCATACGGATAATGTTCCCATGATTTCGAATGGTAAGTATTCCAACAATGATGAACTCAGTTCAGGAAGAGCTCTTTCAGTATTTTATTATCTTGTTGAGAATACCAATCTGGATCCTGCTAATCTTATTCATACAGGAAGAGGCGAGTATTGCCCTATTGCGGATAACTCAACCGATGAGGGTAGAGCTCGTAACAGAAGAGTAGAGATCAAGATTTATAATCCACTTAGTTCTTCATACTAACAAGAGGGGGATTTAACCATATGAAAAAGAATCTATTATCAATAATTATTCTGGCGCTTTTGGTTGTTAATATTGCTATGACGGGCTTTATGCTTTTATCTGTTATGACAACCAATTCACAGACAGCCAAGCTTGTTTCTGATATTGCAGCAGCTCTTGAGCTGGAAGCAAGCGGAGGAGTTGGAGGAGGCTTTGCTCCTGAGAATACCGGAACTGTAGAAGTTTCCAATATTGCTACTTTTGGTTTTACCGGTCAGGACAAGCTTACTATCAATCTTAAACCCGGTGCTGACAGCAAGTCACATTATCTTGTTGTAGAAGTTGTTTTCTCCATGAATACAGCGAGTCCTGATTATGCTACTTACGGCTCCAGCGATTCACTTGCCGGTACAAGAGAACTTGTAAAATCTCAGATAACCAATGTTCTTTCCAAGTACACAATGGAAGAACTTCAGGCTGATACAGAAGCTGCAAGAACAGAGATTCTTGAAGGCGTTCAAGCGCTTTATGGATCTAACTTCATTTATGATGTTCAATTCAGCAGCACCTTGTATAACTAATTATCATCTGATTTGATCTTATTATGTCAGAGGAAGGAGAACCAAATTGAGTGAAGTACTGTCACAAAATGAAATAGATGGTCTGTTGGCAGCACTTAACAGCGGTGAACTTGACGTAGATCAGATGCAGGCGCAGGACGAAAAGAAAGTCAAGGATTATGACTTTAAACGACCTGCCAAGTTCTCAAAGGAACATCTTCGTACCCTTGAGATGATCTACGAACATTATGGAAGATTACTATCCACCACATTGCCGTTATATCTTCGAAAAAATGTAGTGGTTACGGTAGCCAATTCAGAGACCGTAACATACTCGGAGTTTAGCAACGCCTTATCAAACCCTGTAATACTTGGAGTTATAAGCTTTTTACCTTTGCAGGGCAACATTATTTTGGAGTTGCAGGCCAATATAGGTTTTTCTTTTATCGACAGAATGCTTGGAGGTACTGGAGGAACCTTGGATAGACCCAGACCTTTCACCGATATTGAGATGCCACTTATAGAAAAGCTTGTTACGATCTGCATGCAGCTTATGGTTGAGCCTTGGCAGAATGTAGTATCCATAAATCCTGTTATGGAGAGGATTGAGACCAATCCACAGTTTGCACAGGTAATATCACCTACTGATATGATCGCTATCGTTACTCTCAATATTAAGATAGGTGAGACGGAAGGACTTATGAATGTCTGTCTTCCTTATTTCACCCTTGAGAGTGTTATGGACAAGCTCAATACCAAGTTCTGGTTCTCCACTATGCAGAAGAATACAGATGAGAACTTCGGTGAGTATATAGAATCAATGGTTAAACATGTGGATGTGCCTGTAAAGGCAATCCTGGGCAAATGTAATGTCTCAGTCAATGATTTTGTACATCTTCAGGCCGGCGACATTATAAGACTTGATAACAGAGTTAACACGGATATGCAGGTATATGTTGGTAATCTGTACAAATTTACTGCTTTACCCGGTACCACTAAAGATAAGTATGCCGTCAGAATTACGTCGGTTATAAGAGAGGAGGAAGAGTAGGAGCATGGATGGAATGTTATCTCAAGATGAAATAAATGCTTTGTTATCCGGTATGGATACCTCAGCCGGTTCGGATGCTCCCGCTGCGGATGCGCCTGATGCCGGTGCTGCTCCGGAACCTGCGGCTCCTGCACAGGCTGTAGGAAGTGGGGAGATAGACGAATCACTTCTTACTGATTCAGAGAAGGATGCTATTGGCGAGGTAGCTAATATCAGCATGGGTTCGTCCGCTACAACGCTTTATTCTCTGGTTAATCAGAAGGTTAACATTACAACACCTCAGGTAGAGCTTGCTAACTGGGAGAATGTAATCAATAACTATGAGAGACCTTGCGTTTTTATTCAGATCAAATATACTCAGGGACTTGACGGAACCAATATTCTTATCCTCAAAGAGCACGACGTTATGGTTATCACCGATCTTATGATGGGTGGTGACGGTACCAATATTGAGGGAGAGATTGGCGAGCTTCAGCTTTCAGCTATTTCTGAAGCAATGAACCAGATGATGGGTGCTGCTGCGACATCTCTTTCTACAATGATCAATTCTAAGGTTGATATCAGCCCTCCGTCTGCGACTGTTCTTGATATGATCAACGACGATCCTTCGGATATTGCTGATTTCCTTACAGGTACATTTGTAAAGATATCATTTAAGATGCAGGTTGGAGAACTTGTGGACTCCACACTTATGCAGCTCTATCCTGTAGAATTTGCCAAAGAGCTTAAGGATACGGTTATTACAGCTGATAATAAAACTTCAGGTGAGATGAATGCTGAAGCAGCTGCTGCACCGGCTCCCGCACCCGCGCCGGCCCCTGCACCTGCACCGGCTCCTGCGGCTGCACCTGATCCCGCAGCTATGGGCGCACAGCCTATGCCACAGATGGGAATGCCTCAGATGGGAATGCCAATGCCTCAGATGCAGATGGCTCCTCAGATGATGAATATGAATATTCAACCTGCTCAGTTCCAGACCTTTTCCGGTGGAACGACCATTATGGCAGGAGGAGAGAATATCGGTATTATCAAGGATGTACCTTTGGAGGTTACGGTTGAGCTTGGTAGAACAGCTAAACCTATCTCTGATATTCTTGATTTTGCTCCCGGTACCATCATTGAGCTTGATAAAGTTGCCGGTGAGCCTGTAGATGTACTTGTAAACGGTAAGTTTGTCGCCAAGGGTGAAGTAGTGGTTATCGAAGAAAGCTTTGGTGTCAGAGTTACAGAGATTGTTCAGTAATTTTATTCGGAGAGAGCGGTATGTCCGGTGATTCATATTTACAATTTATCGTGATACTCATTATATTTGTGGGGATCTTGGCTCTTACTTATTATGTCACCAAATGGATGGCAGGATACCAGAAGACCAAGAATATTGGCTGTAATATTGAAGTTATAGAGACTTCAAGGATTTCTACCACCAAGTATGTACAGATCATAAGGGTTGGCGATAAGTATATGGCAATCGGCGTCGGCAAAGACGAGATTACCGCTTTGTGCGAAGTTGATAAGGATTCTCTTTTGATAAAAGAAGAACCTGAAAGCAATATAAGTTTTAAAGAAGTTCTTGAAAAAATAAAGGGCGAGATTAAGAAGTAATATGAGAATGAAGTGGGGAGACATAAAAAATAATAAATATCTGGTGGCACAGATTAAAAAGTGCCTTATTTGTGTCACTCTTACAGTGATTTTATCTGCTTTTCTTGGATTTGCCATTCCTGTCAGCGTTCATGCTACGGAGAATATTGTAGAGAGCACCACACCTACTGATCCTACTACTGACAGAGATTCTAATCTTACGGGAACACAGCATGAGAGGACCAACATAACAGATCCCGGAACTTCTGAAGATTCAGATGATCTTAAGAAACTTAATATAGCCAATACCGTAACTGTCACCTATGATAACGGCAATGGCTCTCTTAACGGCGCTTTGAGGATACTCATTACCTTGACGCTTATTTCTCTTGCGCCGACACTTATTGTTATGATGACTTCTTTTACAAGAATCATCATCGTACTTCATTTTACAAGAACGGCGATAGGTACTCAGACTTCGCCGCCTAATATTGTCATGATAGGTATAGCTCTTTTCATGACTCTTTTCATTATGCAGCCAACTCTTACACAAGCCTATAATGAGGCGGTTATTCCTTTTGAAAACGGTGAGATAGAGCAGAAAGAGTTCATGGATAAGGCGATGGATCCTTTCAGACAGTTTATGTATGGTCAGACTCAGACCAAGGACGTCAGACTCTTTATGGAGATAGATAATATCGAATGGGATGGGGAACTTGAGAGCATTCCAAACGTTGTCCTTATTCCGAGTTTTATTGTCAGCGAGCTTAGAACAGCCTTTATCATCGGCTTTTTGATATATGTACCGTTTATTGTAATTGATATGGTTGTAGCATCGGTTCTCATGAGTATGGGTATGATGATGCTGCCGCCTACCACAATATCCATGCCGTTTAAAATATTGTTATTTGTTCTTGCTGATGGATGGAGTCTTATCATAGGCAATCTTGTTAAGTCATTTTACTAGTATAGGGAAAGGAGGAGACTTATATGATCACAATGTCTGATATCAATACAATTGTAAACGGAGCGCTTTTTCTTGTTATCAAGATGTCTCTTCCCGTTCTGCTGACTTCAATGATAATCGGTCTTGTAATTTCGATATTTCAGACCGTTACTTCCATTCAGGAGCAGACCCTTACTTTTGTGCCTAAGGTTATCGGCGTATTCGTTATGATCATGCTGATAGGAAACTGGATGCTTACGGAACTTTCCGGCTATATAACAACTCTTTGGTCGGATTTTTCACAGTATGTCCGCTAGTGATGGGATAAACAGATGATCGATTATTCTTTTAGCTACGGCGACCTTGAAGTATTTCTTTTGATACTTACGAGGATTACAAGCTTTATATTTGTTTGTCCGTTCTTTGGTGGAAGGCAGACTCCGAATCTTGTAAAAGTAGGATTTGGAATTATGCTTTCTATACTTGTTTACGGAGCTGCACCATTTTATCCGCCATCCTATAACACGATCATAGGGTACACAGTTATCGTGTTAAAAGAGGTTATTACAGGCTTTCTTATAGGCTATGCGGTTCAGCTTAGCGAGATGATAGTTAATTTCGCGGGTCAGATCGTTGATATGCAGATTGGTCTTTCCATGGTCAACTTGTTTGATCCTGCAACCAATCAGCAGGTAACTATTACCGGATCCCTGTATTCACAGGTACTTACTGTAGCTCTTTTGCTATCTGGAATGTATAGATTCATACTAAGTGCCATGGTGGATACATTTACACTTATACCTATCAACGGTGCGGTTATTCACGCAGATAGGATGCTCAATTCAATTGTTTTGTTCCTTCGGGATTATATTGTTATCGGTTTTAGAATAAGCTTACCGATCTTTATTATTACTTTTATTACCAATGTTATTTTGGGCATACTTGCTAAGGTTTCCCCGCAGATGAACATGTTCTCTGTAGGTATTCAGATTAAGATCGTTATCGGACTTATGGTTATGCTGATCACGGTATCAATGCTTGGAGATGCCTCCAACTTTATTTTTATAAATATAAAGGAGCTGATGCATAACTTTGTATACAGTATGCAAAGCGGATGATGTTGAATTAAGGCCGCTACTAATAGCATATGATCTGCAGTTTTTTGCTGAGGATGCCAATGGTGCTGAGAAGACCGAGGAGCCTACAGCCAAAAAGCTGGATGATGCAAGAAAAGAAGGCCAGGTTGCCAAGAGCCAGGAAGTGGCGACAGCCTTTAGTTTGCTTGCACTTTTTATTATTTTAAGGCTTTTTTATGCAGTGATGGGAGCGAACTTCCACATGATATTTGAAAGGGTCTATAATGATATACCCAATGTGGCAAGGACTTATGATGGCTTTCTTCCTGTAGCGACTTTAAGCGCTATAGTTAAGAATGCTATGTTATCGCTTTTATTCCTGTGCTCTCCGTTTTTTATCGTAGGTTTTTTGGTAGCTTTTATCTGCGATTATATTCAGGTTGGTTATAAGCCTACAAGTAAACCATTGCAGCCTAAGCTGTCCAAGCTCAATCCGGTTTCCGGAATGAAAAAGATCTTTTCAACCAGGAAGCTTTTTGAACTTGCGAAATCACTGCTTAAACTGGCTCTTATGGGAGTTGTGATCTACACCTTCTTTAAGGCAAGAACCGAGTCATTGTTTCTTTTATATGACATCCCCTTAAAGAGCGCCATTGGTCTTATGGGTAATCTGATTTTTGACCTTGGTACCAGGATTGCTGTAGCTTACATGGTAATAGCTTTTGCCGATTTTATTTATCAGAAACGTAAATTCAGAAAAGATATGATGATGACCAAGCAGGAAGTAAAGGACGAGTTCAAGAATTCAGAAGGAAGTCCGGAGGTTAAATCAGCTCAGAAGAGAAGGATGATGGAAGCTTCCAGAAGACGTATGATGCAGCAGATACCTCAGGCTGATGTTGTTATCACTAACCCTACTCACTATGCTGTAGCTGTTAAGTATGATGCAGAGGAAGCAGATGCTCCCATTGTTGTAGCAAAGGGTGCGGATTATGTTGCTCAGAAGATTAAAGAGCTTGCTAAAGAAAATGATGTAGAAATTGTTGAAAACAAGCCACTTGCCCGAATGCTTTATGCCAATGTCGAAGTAGGGGAGATGGTACCGCCTGAATTATATAAGGCAGTTGCCGAAGTTCTTGCTTATGTATATCACTTAAAGGGTAAGATTTAAGTTTTTTTTCTAAATAAAAGCCATTACGGCATATCTATAAATTATTCGGAAAGGAGGAATTGGCATGGATAGAACCAAGATAGTTAACCGCATATATGATTACGGCCTTGCGCTATACATTGTAGCTGCGGTAGTAATGCTTATTATTCCTCTTCCCGATTGGTTTTTGGATGTGCTTCTTTGTTTTGACCTTTCAATGTCCTTTGTGATCATGTTTACAGCCATGTTTGCTACGGACGTTCTTGATATGTCATTTTTCCCTACTATCCTTCTTTTCACAACTATTTTCAGAATTGCCTTAAACGTATCATCAACGAGGCTTATTCTGACACAGGGTAGCGCAGGTAAGGTTATTGAAGTATTCGGTTCCTTCGTTGGTGGCGGCGACCTCATAGTAGGTGCGATCATATACATTATTCTTATTATCGTGCAGCTGATGGTTATCAATAAAGGTTCTGAGCGTGTAGCTGAAGTATCGGCGCGTTTTACTTTGGATGCTATGCCCGGTAAGCAGATGGCTATCGACGCAGACCTTAATACCGGAGCTATTTCTGATACGGAGGCCAAGGAGAGAAGACAGAAGATTCAAGATGAAGCCAGCTTCTTTGGAGCTATGGACGGTGCTACCAAATACGTAAAGGGAGATGCTACTGCGGGTCTTATTATTACTGCGGTCAACCTTATTGGTGGTATAGCCATGGGCGTTCTCAGAATGGGCATGGATGTAAACACCGCCATCAATACATATTCAATCCTTACAATGGGTGATGGACTTGTAAGCTCGATTCCTTCGCTTATGATCTCAATGTCTACAGGTATTCTTGTAACCAAGGGATCCAAGGAAGCGGATTTTGGACATGTCCTTATCGGGCAGCTCTTTGGTATGCCAAAGACCTTGTATCTTGTTGGCGGAGTTGTAGCGGGACTTGGTATTTTCTCACCACTTCCTACGCTTTTGTATGTTACTTTTGGTGCCGGATTCATCTTTATGGGCAGAGTTGCCAGTCAGACTATTGAAGAGGTTGCAACTGAAGGTGAAGTAGCAACTCCTGAAGAACAACAGGCTGAAGAGATCAGACAGCCCGAGAACGTAACAAGCCTTTTGCAGGTTGATCCTATTGAGCTTGAATTTGGTTACGGTATTATTCCTCTTGCTGACGTTAATCAGGGAGGAGATCTTCTTGACCGAGTTGTTATGATCAGAAGACAGGTTGCCCTGGAACTTGGTACTGTTGTGCCCATTATTCGTCTTCGTGATAATATTCAGTTGAATCCTAATCAATATATCATTAAAATTAAAGGTATACAGGTGAGCGACGGAGAGATTTTGTTTGACCATTATATGGCAATGAACCCCGGACATGTTGAAGATGAGATCACCGGTATTCCTACCTTTGAGCCTTCGTTCCATCTTCCTGCAATATGGATTACTGAAGGTCAGAGAGAAAGGGCGGAAAGTCTTGGCTATACTGTAGTCGATCCGCCGTCTATTATCGCTACGCATTTAACTGAGATTATCAGAGAGCATATTTCAGAGCTCCTTACAAGACAGGATGTACAGAATCTTATTGATAATCTCAAGGAGAGCAATTCCGCACTTGTTGACGAGCTTGTTCCTAAGCTCATGAGCCTTGGTGAGATTGAGAAGGTACTTCAGAATCTTCTCAAGGAAGGCATATCTATAAGAGATCTGGTTACAATTTTTGAGACCCTTGCTGACTTTGCACCTTCTACACATGATCCTGATATTCTTACGGAATATGTGCGTCAAAGCCTTAAGAGGGCAATATCCAATAAGTTCTTTATGCCCGGCGAGACTACTAGTGTTGTGACTCTCGATCCCAAGATCGAGCAGGAGATAATGAACAGCGTTAAACAGACTGAGACCGGTGCTTACCTTACACTTGACCCTGCAAGAACCAAGTCTATTCTTGCTTCTGTGGGTGAGCAGGTTAAGAAACTTGAAGATGCCGGTAAACAGGCTATTATCATGGCATCGCCAATAGTTCGAATGTATTTTAAGAAGATGACAGAAGATTACTACAAGGATCTTGTGGTGATTTCTTATAACGAAGTAGAGGCAAACATTGAATTACAATCTGTGGGGATGGTAACGGCATAATATGATTATCAAAAAGTATGTTGGAAAAACTGAGAGTGAGGCTACAGCAGAGGCAAGAAGGGAGCTTGGTCCTAACATTGTGGTAATGAATGTTAGACCACTTAAAAAGTCAGGCTTTTTATCCCTTTTTCAGTCTCAGAAAATCGAAGTAACTGTGGCACTGGAGGAGGAAGCGGAGAGACCGATGAAAACTTATTCTCCGCAAAAGAGTTCGTCTCATGACAGCGCACAGCGCGATACTGTTGTTGCTGCAACGGCTAATGCCACCAAGGTTCCTGAGATAAAGGAAGATAACAGTGCTATTGAGGAAAAATTAGATAACTTAAGCTCTCTTCTTGAGAAAAATATTCTCAAAAATGAAAAAGAAGATAAACCGGAAGAGAAGGTTATTCCCGTAGCAAAGGATAATGACAAGAATAACAAGGGTGGCAGTGAAATATCAGAGGAGACACTCTCTTTTATCAAATTGTTATATAATACTCTTATAGAGAATGAAGTTGATGAGATATATGTTAATCAGCTTACGGATGAGGTTGAAAAGGTTAGTAAACCCGGACTCCCCTTTGATTTTGCCCTTGCAAATGTCTATCAGAAGATGGTTCTTAAATTTGGCAAATCAGAGCCTATAGATACTGAAAAAGAAGGTCCAAGAGCTGAGATTTTTATTGGACCAACCGGTGTAGGTAAGACCACAACAATAGCTAAGCTTGCTTCAGAACTTAGTGTTACCAAAAAGAAAAAAGTGGCTCTTCTTACAGTTGATACTTATAGGATCGCAGCTGCCGAGCAGCTTAGGACATATGCTTCAATACTTGAGATTCCTTTCAGGGTCATCTATTCAGTTGATGAGATGAGGCAGGCTGCAGAAGACTTTAAGGACTATGACTATATCATGGTAGATACTGCAGGCCATTCTCTCAAGAACGAAGAGCTCAAAAAAGACGTTGAAGGCTTTATAAGATGTCTTGAAGATGTTATGGAATGTGAGAACTTCCTTGTTCTTTCTGCTACCACCAAGTATCGCGATCTTATAGAGATTGCGGATGCTTACTCTGAGATGGTGGCTTACAGACTTATTTTTACCAAGATGGACGAAACAGGTGCAAAGGGTAATCTGTACAATATCAGAATGCACACAGGCGCACCTATTGCCTATATTACAAACGGTCAGAATGTTCCTGATGATATTGCAGTATTTGATGCTCAGAGAATCGTCAAGAACCTTCTGGGAGGAAAGAGTTAATTTGGGAAAAGCATTATGGATCAGGCGCAGCAATTAAGAAATATCATCAAAAACTCAAATATGCCTCAAAGGCCCTTGGCTAGAATAATTACAGTTACCAGTGGTAAAGGAGGCGTTGGTAAATCCAATGTTTCCATTAATCTTGCCATTCAATTTCGTAAGATGGGCAAAAGAGTCATCATATTGGATGCCGACTTTGGCCTTGCCAATATAGAGATTATGTTTGGAACTGTACCTAAGCACAATCTTTGTGATCTGATTTATCAGGGCAAGAATATCAAAGATATCATAACCTGGGGACCTGAAGGAGTTGGATTTATTTCCGGAGGCTCCGGTATATCGGGAATGTACAACTTAAGCCGTGATTATCTGGTTTATATTATTGTAAATCTGGCAGAGCTTGATGCTATAGCTGATATAATAATAATAGATACCGGCGCCGGCATTTCCAGTGCGGTAATGGAATTTCTTGTAGCCAGCGGTGAGATTATACTTGTAACAACACCGGAGCCTACATCCATTACGGATTCGTATTCGCTTTTAAAGGCACTTAACCAGTCTCCCAGATTCTCAAGAGAGAACACCAAGGTTAAAGTTGTTTCTAACAGAGTATCTTCGGATGATGAGGGACAGCAGCTCTTTAATAAGCTAAATGCTGTTGTTGCAAGATATCTTAAGCTTCCGCTCACTTATATGGGAGCTATACCACAGGATCAATACCTTGCAAAGAGTGTTATGCAGCAATCACCGGTTTCATTACAGTATCCGAATGCCAAGTCAGTTAAGGCTTTTGAAAACATTGCCGGTCAGCTTATGAATCCCGGTGATTATGCTGAAGTAAAGCAAAGAGGAATGGCTGCTTTCTTTTCGCATATCATCACAGGAAGAAAGCTTTCAACCACTCAGGCTAAGACACCTGAAGCAAAGGTTATAAACTAATACTTTTTAATACCATCAGAATGGAGATTACTGATATTTATGCTCACGGATTACATCTCACCCGGTAACAGGGTTGAATTAAAGGCCACCGGAAAGATCTGGATGGATGAGGATATGCGTACGAGGCATATCTACATGAGTAAGATCATGGATGTTACGTCTGATGACAGGATAGAGGTGCTTATGCCTTATGAAAAGGGCAAACTTGTTCTTCTTCCTGTAGACGGGGAATACAGCCTTTGTTTTTACAGTCCAAGAGGTCTTTTCCAGTGCTATTCTAGAATAGTAGACAGATACAGAAGCGACAATATGTATATTCTTGTGCTTGATCTTACAAGCCAGCTTCAGAAGCTTCAAAGAAGAGAATATTACAGATTCAGTTGCGCGCTGGAACTTAAATCAAGGCTTTGTTCAAAAGAGGAGTTGGAAGCCTTTGAAAACAACAGAAAATATTTGGTAGACAACGACGAGAAGCAGCTTCAGAGAAGCGTTGTTGTTGATATAAGCGGAGGCGGACTAAGGTTCGTATCCAATTTCAGATATGATGAAGGCAGTACTATATATTGTTCATATCGTTTACCCGGAAACGTAAATGATAAAGAATATGAAATGATTTGCACTATCTTGAAGGTTCAAGAACTAGAAAACAGACCGGGACTTTTTGAACATCGTATCCAATATGTCTATATTGATGAGACTTCCAGAGAAGATATTATCCATTTTATCTTCGAAGAAGAACGAAAAATCAGAAAGAAGCAAACATAATTATGAAAAAAATTTTGTTAATTGATGACTCTGCACTCATGAGAACGGTTCTTAGTGATATCATTAATTCAGATTCAAGATTCCAGGTGGCTGACAAGGCCCGTGACGGAGTCGAAGGACTTGAGCTTTTGAAAAAGAATACGTATGATGCCGTAGTACTTGATATTAACATGCCTAGAATGGACGGAATCACGATGTTAAAAGAGCTCAACAAGCAGGGAATCAAGGCCAAGGTCATGATGGCCAGCACCGATACCAAAGATGGTGCTAAGGTCACTCTCGACTGCCTAGATCTCGGCGCTTTAGACTTTGTACACAAACCTGACAGAGCTTCTGAATGTAAAGGCGAGGATTTCAGTAAGCACTTTATTAACACACTTGCGGCGGTGGCGGACAGTAGGGCGCCGGTCTTAAATAAGTCTTTTTCCTTTGAAGAGGTTAAAGAGTCCCGCAAGGTTGTTGAACTGGTCAGTAAATCCGCCGGTAAGATCACAGGTAACCGTATAGTTGCCATTGCAAGCTCCACCGGAGGCCCTCGTGCACTTCAGAGCGTAATACCCAAGCTTCCCAAGAATATAAAAACTCCAATAGTACTTGTGCAGCACATGCCGGAAGGTTTTACAGCCTCACTAGCTGAGAGACTTGACTCTTTAAGCGAAGTAAGAGTTAAGGAAGCTGCCGAAGGAGATGTTCTGGAAGGCGGAACCGTCTACATATCCAGAGGCGGTAAGCACATGCACATAGTTAAGAGTGGCGGTAAGAGCGTCATACACTATGTGGACGGACCAACAAGAGAAGGAGTTAGGCCTTGTGCCAACTACATGTATGAATCTCTTATGGATTCCGATTACGACGAAGTGTGCTGCGTAGTTCTCACAGGAATGGGAGCTGACGGTACGGAAGGAATCAAGAATCTTAAATCCAAGAAAAAAGTTCACGTAATTGGTCAGGAAGAAAGCACCTGCACCGTTTACGGAATGCCCAAAGCTGTAGCTTTAGCCGGGCTTGTCGATCAGGTTGTCAAACTTGATGACGTAGCTCAGGAGATAATAATGAATGTCGGCGTGAACTAGGGTTAATTTTCTTTTTAGCTTCCGTTTATAAAAGTTTTAATTTCCCCCGTTCAAAAAGCCGATAAAAAACTCAAAAGTGTGCGATAATTAGTTTATACTTTTGAAACTATCACTTTTAACGGAGGTAAAAAGGTTATGGATGTTTCCCAGTATCTAAGTGTCTTTCTCGACGAAGCAAAGGAGCACCTACAGTCACTCAATGACAACATTATGACTCTTGAGCAGGATCCTGAGAATGAAGATTGTATCAACGAGATATTCAGATCCGCTCATTCCATGAAGGGTATGGCTGGCACCATGGGTTATACCAGGATGCAGAATCTTACCCATGATATGGAGGATGTTTTCTCTGACGTTCGTGCAGGCAAGATTAAGATCAAATCAGAAATGATCGATATCCTGTTACAGTGTCTTGATGCAATTCAGGGATATGTTGACAACATTACCGAGAATCAGGACGAAGGTACAGAGGAGCACCAGAACATCATAAAAGCCCTCGGTGATATCAGAAACGGTACACTTGGTTCGGGTGGTGGAGACAGCGCACCTGCAGCAGACGCTGCGCCCGCTGCTGAGAGCTCTTCCGGTGATGCATCTGCACCCGGTGTAGACGGATCTTCCGACTATAGAGCAATACGCCTTGAGCCTTCCGTTAGATCAACACTTGAAGAAGCCAAAAATCAGGGCAAAAAAATCTACGGTATTACCGTACATATTATGGAATCCTGTATCCTTAAGGCTGCAAGAGGCTTCCTCGTATTCAAAGGACTTGAAGAAGTCGGCGAGATAGCTGTTTCAGAGCCTAATACACAGGATATAGAAGATGAGAAGTTTGATTTTTCTTTCAGTCTTATCCTTATTTCCGATGAACCACAGGAGAAGATTGTTGAGATAGTTAAATCCGTTTCCGAAGTTGAAGGATGCGATTGCGGTGAGTTCGATCTAAGCGCAGCTAAAGGACCTGAAGAGAAGGAAGAAGCTGCTGCAGAACCTGCACCTGCAGCTCCTGCACCCGGTACTGCTACACCTGCAGCAGTTAATACACCTGCACCCGCACCTGCAGCAGGCGGCGGTGCTAAGAAACCTGTCGGAAAGCCTGTTGTTAACAGAACGGTTCGTGTGGATATCGAAAAACTCGATGTTCTTATGAATCTTGTAAGTGAGCTTATTATCGCTAAGAACTCACTTATTTCCGCAGCTAATTCATCAGGTGTTAGTAACGGAAACGTAAATGAACAGATTGAGTATCTTGAGAGTGTAACTACCAACCTTCATGAATCTGTCATGAAAGTTCGAATGGTTCCTATCGAGAGTGTACTTCAGAAATTCCCTCGTATGATCAGAGATCTTAACAAGACTCTTGGTAAGAAGATGGAACTTACAATGACCGGTGAAGATACAGAAATGGATAGAACCGTGGTTGATGAGATCGGTGATCCTTTGATGCATCTTATCAGAAACAGTGCCGATCACGGTATTGAGTCCGCAGAACTTCGTGCAGAGAGAGGAAAGCCTGAAGTTGGACAGATTTTCCTTCACGCCTTCCAGGACGGTAACAGCGTTGTTATCGAGGTAGGCGATGATGGTAACGGTATTGACGCTGAGGCTGTCAAGAACAAAGCTATTGAAAAGGGAGTAGTTACAGCTGAACAGGCAGCTCTTTTGACTGATAAACAGTGCGTGGAACTTTTGTTCCATCCCGGTTTCTCAACTGCCAAGCAGGTATCTGAGATATCCGGAAGAGGTGTAGGACTTGATGTTGTTAAGTCCAAGGTTGAGTCACTTTCCGGTGAAGTATCCGTTAAGACCAAACTTGGTGAGGGATCAACATGGGTTATCAGATTACCTCTTACCCTTGCTATTATCCAGGCTCTCATGGTTATCGTGGGTCAGGAAAAATATGCTATTCCTCTTGATTCGATTCAGAGTATTGAGGATGTTTCTCCTGCAGATCTTAAGCTTGTGGAGAATAGAGAGGTTATTAACCTTAGAGGTAGCGTTACACCTATCGTTAGACTTAATGAGGTTCTTGACACAGAATCTACCAAGGCACCTGAGGATGATATGGTTGTTGTTATTGCCAGAAAAGGTGATCAGCAGGTTGGACTTGTTATCGACGAACTCATGGGACAGCAAGAGATCGTTATCAAGCCACTTGGTAAGTACACCAATAAGTGCAAACTTATAAGCGGCGCCACAATCCTTGGTGATGGTGAGATAGCTCTTATTCTTGATACTAATTCAATTTTCTGATCGTAACTTAACTTACGAGGAAAGGATGAATCGATATGAATGAACTTAGAGATACTTCTGATGTTGGAGAACTTATCCAGTATATAGTTATTAAGATTGACGATGAGTACTATGGAATCAACATTAAATTCATCGACAATATTGTAAGAATGCAGCAGATCACACGTGTTCCGAAGGTTGATGATTTCCTTAAGGGCGTTATCAATATTCGTGGTGAGATCGTTCCTGTTATGAGTATTCGTATGAAGATGGGACTTGAAGAAGATGTTATCACGGACAAGAGCCGTATCATCATTCTCAAGACAGAAGCAGGCGATCTTGTTGGTATAATCGTTGATCAGGTTAATCAGGTACTCACTCTTGATTCCAAGAATATTGAGAAGGTTCGTTATGATGATAAAAAGGGCAAAGCAAATGCTACTTTTGTCAGCGGCGTAGGTCATTATGACGGCGGACTTGTATCAATTCTTGATCTTGATGCGGTTGTTTCCGAGAAGGAAGTAAAAGAAAAAGCATCTAATGCTAGTTGATCGGAGGAAGTGATATGGGAGAGATGAATCTGGACAATTTATCCAGTCAGTATTTTGATGTGCTGAAGGAACTGGGTAATATTGGTGCAGGCAATGCCACAACGGCACTTGCGCAGATGATCGGAACCAAAGTTGACATGTGCGTGCCTCAGGTAAGACTCCTTGATTTTAAAGATGTCGGAGATCTGATGGGCGGTGCAGAGAAGATAATGGCAGGTATTTACCTTGCACTTAACGGCGATATCGACGGAAGCATAATGTTCCTTTTGGGTAAGCAGGCTGCAAGACATCTTGTTGACAAGCTTATGGGAACAGGACCTAAATCCGAAGATGAGGAATTTGATGAGGTTGAGATGTCTGCTCTTAAAGAGGTCGGCAATATCATCACAGGTTCTTATCTAAATTCACTTTCAATGATGACTAACTTAAAGCTTATTCCTTCTATTCCTTACGTTGCCATCGATATGGCGGCAGCGATACTGAGCGTACCGGCTATTCAGTTTGGTATGATGGGAGATAAGATTCTTCTCATTGAGACTCAGTTCTTTGATGAACTTAAGCTTAGTGGTTATTTTATACTTTTACCTGATATTGACGGTTACAGTAAAATCCTATCATCACTTGGTATGGGAGATTTATCACAATAAACGAAGGGGTCTTATATGAGTCAGATTATTAAGGTTGGTATGGCCGATCTGAACATTTGCGTAAGCCCTGACGGAATAACCACACTAGGGCTTGGATCCTGCGTTGGAATTGCGATAAGGGATCCCGTCACCAAGATAGGTGGACTGGCGCACGTTATGTTGCCGGATTCAACTGAAATAAAAAACAACTCTAATATACCTAAGTTTGCAGACACCGGAATTGAAGAGCTTGTCAAACAGATTGTTGCCAAGGGCGGAAATAAAACAAGGCTTGTTGCTAAGATTGCAGGCGGGGCCCAAATGTTTGCTTTCCAGTCACAGAATGCAACTATGCGTGTGGGCGATAGAAATGTTGCCGCTTCTTTGAAGAAGTTAAAAGAGCTTAATATACCGGTTCTTGCACAGGACACCGGCGATTCATACGGAAGAACGGTCATTTTTTATCCTGAAAATGGGGATTATGTAATCAGAGCTGTTGGAAAGCCTGAGAAAGTTATATGAATGAAACTGAAGATTTAAAGAAATTCAATAAAAAGATCATCACTCCACTGATAGTGCTGTCTGCAACCGCTTTTATAGCGCTGTTTACGTATTTCAAGCACTATCCTGTGGGGGAATGGCTTTTAATAGTGCTATGCTCACTGGTCGTTTTCGTGGCGATAAGTCTTTTGTTTGAGAAGATGATCATGAGATTTATGGATGTTAATAATGAGAAGGCTTTGGCACTTAAAGCCGAAGAAGAAAAACTTCTTGAGGAGGAAAATCCCGAGGAAGAGACTTTGGAAGGACAAGAGGAAACGGACTCTGAATCAATGGAAGTTCGTGATATTCTTGAATAAAGTATTCGGGGACTGATACATGGACGAAGCAGGCAAGAATAAACTATGGACAGAATATGGCAAAACTAAATCCGCAGACTTACGAGAGCAGCTCATACTAGAGTATGCTCCTCTTGTTAAGCTTGTGGCAGGAAGACTCAGCATGTATCTTGGCTTTAACGTTGAGTACGATGACCTTGTGGGATATGGAATCTTTGGTCTTATTGATGCCATCGACAAATTTGATCTTATGAAGGATGTTAAGTTTGAAACTTATGCAAGCCTTCGTATCAGAGGAGCAATCCTTGATCAGATAAGGAAGATGGACTGGATTCCTCGTACCATAAGACAGAGACAGAAAAAGATTGAAGCAGCCATTAGAGAAATTGAGAAAGAAAGCGGACATGTTGCCACTGATGCTGAGATTGCAGCCAAGATGGAAATCTCAGAGGATGAATACCAGAACTGGCAGAACCAGATGAAGGTAACAGGTGTTGTTTCTCTCAATGAATTTATGGAATCAGGGGCTGATATACCTGAGGATACCAATAATCACAGCTCCGGATTTACCAAACCTGAGGAGGCTGTAGAAAAAGAAGAACTTAAGAAGATGCTTGCAGAATCTTTGGAACTTCTTACCGACAAAGAGAAAAAAGTTATTTTGTTGTATTACTATGAGGAGCTTACACTGAAGGAAATTAGTGAAGTACTTGAAGTATCTGAATCCAGAGTATCTCAGCTTCACACAAAAGCACTTCAGAAAATGAGGGAGAAGCTTGGCGATTATCTTGGACTTGTAACCAATTCCAGATAATAGATATTTATGTATGAAGGGGATTTATAAGATGAACGGTTACTTCCAACTAGTTATAACACCTAAGGGTACCGGGATTAAAGTATTTGCACCAACTGATGGAGGAGATGCTTTAAATTACAGTGATGTCCGTGATTACCTTGAGGACAAGAACATCGAATTTGATATGAGTGTAGTAAATGAAGCTGTGGCCAACGCGGATGGAAACGTTGTTCTGATTAACGGCGCCCAAATTTTGCCGGAAAGGGAGTCTGTTAAATTCTTCGTTCCCAATGACCGTATGAGTGTCACGGCATTTTTTTATCCTCCTACAGAAGGCGGAGAACTGATGACAGAGAAAGAATTTCTCGACACTCTTGCGTATAGAAAGTATAAATTCGGAATATTGACAGAAGATATTCATAAGTTTTTTGAACATAGAGAATACTGTAAGGATATTCTCGTAGCAAAGGGACAGGATGTTGTTCAGGGACAAAATGCCTCAGTTGAGCTGCATTTTAATGCTAACCTAAGAGCAAAACCCACCCTTCGCGAAGACGGAAGCGTTGACTATTTCCACCTTAATTTTATTAACAATGTTAATGCAGGAGATCTTCTTGCAACTCTTCATCCCGAGGTTCTTGGTACTCCCGGAACAACTGTTTTTGGAGAGAGCATCAAGCCTGCATCTGTTAAGTCTGCTTTTATTAAGGCGGGCAAAAATACTGTTCTTTCAGAGGATAAGCTGACACTTACCGCTGCGACAGCGGGACATGTCACTGTTAAAGAAGGCAGAATAACCGTTTCTGATGTGCTTACCCTTGAAAACGTTGATGTTTCAACAGGAAATATTGACTATGAAGGAAGCGTTGAGGTTAATGGCCTGATTGCCTCTAATTTTAGCGTTAAGGCAGGCGGCAATATACATGTCAGAGGAATCGTTGAGGGTGCCACATTAAATGCCGGCGCCGATGTTATCCTTGAATGTGGAGCCAAAGCCGGTGGTAATATAACCGCAGGTGGAAATGTAGTTACTAAATTCATTGAAAATGCCACTGTAACAGCAAAGGGCGGAATAACCAGTGAATCCATACTTCATTCTAACGTTTCATCCGGAACAGAGATAAACGTTACAGGTAAAAGAGGCTTCATAGCAGGCGGACGAGTTTGTGCGGCTGATAAGATCACCGCCAAAGTTCTTGGCTCTGAAATGGGAGCAAACACAATAGTTGAAGTTGGCGCTGATCCTCAGATAAAGCTAAGACTTAAGGATATTCAAAAAGAAATCGCTGCTGCTCAGAAGAATATAGAGAGTATAAAGCCTACCATTGAAGGCTTTACCAAAATGCTAAAAGCCGGAGCTAAGTTCAATCCTCAGCAGGTTGAAAGTGCCAAGAAGCTTATTGAGATGAATAAGACTCTGACACAGAAGATACAGGATGATTCCGATGAGTACGCAGAGCTTATGGAAAAGCTTGCGGAAGCTAAGGAAGCAGTGGTTATTGTTGAAGGAACAGCTTATCCCGGAACTACAGTTAATATCGGTGAGCTTTCTATGATAGTTAAAAAACCTGTTCAGTACAGCAGATTTGTTGTTAAGGAGGGTGATGTCAGACTTGCTCCCATATAATTTTTGGAGCAATCTATATCATTTTTATTACGCTTAAAGGAAGGTGAGTTTTTATGTCAATTAACAGGATAGACTTCGGAGTAATAGCTGCATCAAATGAAGTCTCTGCCGTAAAAGCATCTGAAGATGCAAGACCTATGATGGACAGGCAGAATTTCCAGACGCAGTTTAACGAAGAAGTGGATAACCAAAAAAATTCGGTAATTCAAAAAGATGATGTCAGTGGACCTGAAGTTCAGGCTGATGCCCAGGGGAAGGGCAGCAATGAATATGCAGGTGATGGAGGAAGAAACCGCAAAAAAGGCCAGAGTGAACAGGATGAAAAGAAACCTATTTTTGAAAGACAGCTTTCTGTAGAACAGATGGAAAAGATCGGTGAGCAGATGCATGACAAAAATGGTAAGCCTGTTGACCTTCATATTTCCTCGGGCTTTGATTTGAAGATTTAATATATCTATATTATAATGAATTAGTTTTAAAGATCATAATATGAAAGCAGCTAACGACATATGATAAGTATTACCGAGATTGTTCTCATAATTGCGGGATTTGCCGCGATAATACTGGGATATCTTCTTCCTGCAAGTAAGGAGATGGACGAAGAAGATAAGATGCTCATGGAAAAGGAAATCCGTGAGCTTGTTCGTCGTGAAGTAGAAGGACAAAAAGAAACTATCGAGAACATGGTAGATGATACCGTGGAAGGATCTCTTGATAGAACAGAACGCGCTATGGAGCGTATCTCCAACGAAAAGCTTTCAGCGATCAATGAATATTCCGACACTGTCATAAGCGACATCCACAAGAATCATGATGAAGTGATGTTTATGTATGACATGCTCAATGATAAACACAAGAATCTTACAAGTGTTGTTTCCGAAGTTACCAGAAAGGCTGATGAAGCTAAACAGGTGGTAAGAGATGCGGAGGCAACAGTCAAGGAGGCTCAGGAAGCCTCATCTTCTCTTAAAAACATCAAGGAACATGATGAACCGGTTCCCATTAAGAAATCATTACAGATACAGAGCCCTGCAGAAAAAGTTGTGGCTGACAATGAACCTGTTCTTGAAAGCATTAAGCCTGAAGTTATCAAACCGGAAGAAAATACCGGACTTCATATCATTGGAAGTGATAATACCGATGACTCTGAGACTATAGCAGAGACTAAGCCTTCTGAAGCAGATAATAAGTCTGTTTCAGGCGCTACAGTTGTAAAGCCTAGTAATTCTTCTGCGAGCACACCTATCAGCAATAAGGTTGTTCCGATTACTGAAGCCGTTAGAGTGGAGGGTCGAAGCGTCAATCCCGATAAGAATATGCAGGAACTTACTGCCAATGATCCAATCTCTCAGAACAGACAGATCATTGAGATGCACAAAGCAGGTAAGTCCAATATGGTCATAGCAAGAGAACTTGGACTTGGAATCGGTGAAGTTAAGCTTGTAATAGATCTTTCCAATAAACACAGAAAAGTTAAGTGAGGGATTAGGGGGAAATGAAACTTAAGTATTACCTTAGAGGAATCGGAATAGGAGTTATCCTTACCGCACTCATTATGGGCTTTGCTCTTGGCGGTAGGAAAGCTACGATTAGCGATGCCGAAGTTATAGAAAGAGCCAAGAAGCTGGGTATGGTTCAGGGCGGAGTGCTTACCGATTACTCGGGTGAGGATAAAACTAATGATAATAAAGAGGATTCTTCTTCATCCGCTTCGGAAGTACCTGAAGAGGGAAAAGAAATATCTAAAGAAAACGACAGCGAAATCTCTTTATCAGGTTCGCCAATTTCGGAAGTGGTTACTCCTGAAGAGTCGGCAGCATCAAAAGCGTCTTCACAAGAAGGCGAAAAGGTAGCTGATACTTCTTCTAAAGCGTCTTTGGAAGAAAACTCCAAGCTTGTTGCTGATGCAGCCTCAAAAGCATCTTCTGAAGATAAAGCAAAGCAAACAGATGAAACCACAGCCAAAGATAAACAGTCAGAAAAAGAGACTACTACCTCTGATACTGTAGCAAAAGACGACTCAGATAATAATGAGGCAGATACTTCAAAAGAAACCTCTAAGCAGGCACAAACAAACGGAGAGACCAAGACTGTTACAATTCCCGGAGGAACAAGCTCTGACGGTGTTGCCAGAATTCTATATAATGAGGGGCTTATCGATGATCCTGTCTCTTTTAACAAGTATCTGGTTGAAAATCGCAAAGATAGGATCATAAGATCAGGTACCAAGACTTTTCCCGTTGGTGCATCATACGAGCAGATCGCTTCAATAATCACAAAATAACTTGGTAAATTCGTTAATATAGTGTTGCATTCCCGCAAATTATATGCTAGTATTAAAAAGTTGTTGATTTTGCGGGATTTTTATGCCCTGATCACAGTGAAAACAAGTAAACACGCATATCTGTTTCTTTTCTCGGTGTCAATTATTGATCGGAAGAGAGCCACCGCATTTGATAACGCGCTTATGCGGATTAACGGCCAAGGGTGTGCGGAAGAATTTAACCAAACGGAGGTAATATCATGAGCGTTGTATCAATGAAGCAGTTACTTGAAGCAGGTGTACACTTTGGACACCAGACAAGAAGATGGAACCCTAAAATGGCTCCTTACATCTTCACAGAGAGAAACGGAATCCACATCATCGACCTTCAGAAGTCAGTAGTTAAGGTTGACGAGGCTTACAAGGCAGTTTTCGAGATTGCACAGCAGGGTGGAACAATCCTTTTCGTAGGAACCAAGAAGCAGGCACAGGACGCAGTTAAGACTGAGGCTGAGCGTTGCGGAATGTACTACGTTAACGAGAGATGGCTCGGCGGTATGCTCACAAACTTCAAGACAATCCAGAGCAGAATCGCAAGAATGAAGACTATCGAGAAGATGCAGGAAGACGGAACTTTCGAAGTTCTTCCCAAGAAGGAAGTTGCTCAGCTCAAGAAAGAGCTTTCTAAGCTTCAGGCTAACCTTGGCGGAATCAGAGATATGAAGAGAATCCCTGACGCTATTTTCGTAGTAGACCCTAAGAAGGAGAGAATCTGCATCCAGGAAGCTGAGTCACTTGGAATCACTCTTATCGGTATCGGTGATACAAACTGCGATCCCGAAGAGCTTGACTTCATCATTCCCGGTAACGATGATGCTATCAGAGCAGTAAAGCTTATCGTTGGTAAGATGGCTGACGCTGTTATCGAGGCTAATCAGGGCGCTGAAGCTGATGTTGCAGCTGAGAACGAGGGCGCTGATGTAGAGGAAGAGTCTACAGAGGAAGTAGCTGAGTAATTATTAAATACATTACATATCAACTTAGGGAGGATAATATAGATGGCTATCACAGCAGCAATGGTTAAAGAATTACGTGAGTCTACCGGTGCAGGAATGATGGAATGCAAGAAGGCTCTTACAGAAACTAACGGAGATATGGACGCAGCCGTTGAGTTCCTTAGAAAGAACGGTATCATGAAGGCTGAGAAGAAGGCTAGCAGAATCGCAGCTGAAGGTCTTACAAAGATCGCTGTTAAGGATGATACAACAGCAGCAGTTGTTGAAGTTAACTCAGAGACAGACTTCGTTGCTCAGAACGAGAAGTTCCAGGCATTCGTTGAGGCTGTTGCTACTCAGGCTGTTAACTCAGATTCTAAGGATCTTGAGTCATTCATGGCTGAGAAGTGGAATGAGGATGCATCTAAGACAGTTAACGATGCTCTTGTAGAGATCACAGCTGTTATCAGCGAGAAGCTCAGCATCAGACGTTTTGAGAAGGTTGTTGCTTCTAACGGTATCGTTGTTCCTTATGTACACGGCAACGGAAGAATTTCTGTTATCGTAGAGGCTAACACAGATGTTGTTAACGACGACATCAAGGAAGCTGTTAAGAACATCGCTATGCAGGTTGCAGCTCTTAATCCTAAGTATGTTGCATCTGAGGACGTATCTGAGGAATACAGAAACCATGAGAAGGAGATCCTTCTTGCTCAGGCTATGAAAGAGAACGAGGAACTTCCCGAGGGCAAGAGAAAGCCGCAGGAGATCATCGAGAAGATGCTTATCGGACGTCTCAACAAGGAGCTTAAAGAGATCTGCCTTAACGAGCAGGTTTATGTAAAGGCTGAGGACGGAAAGCAGACTGTTGGTCAGTACATTGCACAGGTTGCAAAGAACAACAATGCTAACCTTTCAATCAAGAGATTCGTTCGTTTCGAGACAGGCGAAGGTATCGAGAAGAAGAGTGAGAACTTTGCAGAGGAAGTTGCAAAGCAGGCAGCTGGTCTTAACTAATCATATTTATAGATTTACGGAGCTCCGGTTTGTTGACCGGAGCTCTTTCTATTTTGGCCAAAATGTCATATACTATTAGGGTGTGATTTTTGAAAAATATAATCAAAAATCATCATTTACAATTCAATCAAGTAAAGGTTGGTAAGTATTTTGAATCAGCTAGTTACGATCAAAGGAACCAAATCCGGCATTATCCTTGTTCTGGAGCCTACAGCTTCATTCCCCGAACTATCTGATGAAGTTGCTTCTAGATTTGCTGAAGCTTCTGCATTTTTGGGAAGTAAGAACATGGGACTTATCATCAGAGGAAGAAAGCTTTCTGATGATGAAGAGAAAAAGATAGTTAAAATTATCGAAGATAACTGTGACCTCAAGATTTTCTGCATCATTGATGAAGAATCTGATGTGGAGAAGAAATTTGAGCATATTCCCACATCACAAACTCAGCAGAGTGTTGTAAACAGTGCTGATAATGAGATATCTCAAGATGTTGATGATGGTAATGCACTGATCTATAAAGGTAATCTTAGGTCCGGTCAGGATATTTCATGCAAGCAGAGCGTTGTTATCCTGGGAGATGTTAAACCGGGAGCCAATGTTATATCTTACGGCAGTATCTTCATCTTGGGTGAGCTTCGCGGCAATGCTTTTGCCGGTGCAGGCGGAGACAGAAATGCCATTGTTATGGCGCTTAATCTTAATCCTCTTCAGGTTAGGATAGCGGATGCTATCGCTATTTCTCCTGATTCGGAGAAGGGACCCAAACTTAAATTCAAGAGAAAAAAGCTGATGGGAGCAGAGATGCAGGGTGAACCTGAGGTTGCTTATATAGAGGGCGACCACATCGTTAAGACAGCTTACGGTGCCTCTTTTCTCAGAGGGCTAAATAACTAATTGGAGGACAAAATGGGAGAAGTTATAGTAGTAACATCAGGTAAAGGCGGAGTAGGTAAGACCACCAGTACAGCCAATTTAGGTACAGGTCTTGCTAAACTCAACAAAAAAGTAGTCCTTATTGACACAGATATAGGTCTTCGTAACCTTGACGTGGTTATGGGACTTGAGAACAGGATTGTTTATAACCTTGTAGACGTGATCGAAGGTAATTGCAAACTTAAGCAGGCTCTTATAAGAGATAAGAGATATGAGACACTGTTTCTTTTGCCTGCAGCACAGACCAAGGATAAGACAAGTGTAACTCCGGATCAGATGAAGAAACTAACTCAACAGCTTGCTGAAGAGTTTGATTATGTTCTTCTTGATTGTCCCGCCGGTATCGAGCAGGGATTTAAGAACGCTATTGCAGGCGCTGACAGAGCTCTTGTTGTTACAACACCTGAGGTTTCAGCTGTCCGTGATGCTGATAGGATCATCGGACTTCTTGAAGCTAACGAGATCAAGAAGACTCAGCTTATTGTCAACAGACTTCGTGCTGAGATGATTAAAAGAGGCGACATGATGTCTGCTGATGATGTTCTTGATATTCTTGCAGTTGAGCTTATCGGCCAGGTTCCTGATGACGAGCATATCGTTGTTGCAACCAATAACGGTGAGCCTCTTGTTGGAGATAATTCTCTTGCGGGTCAGGCTTATATGAACATCTGTCGCAGAATTACAGGAGAACAGGTTCCTTTCCTTGATCTTGAGGCTAAGAAGGGCTTGTTTGGCTGGCTTAAGAAAAAATAATGGGAGGCAATATTATGAAACTTTCAGATCTTTTCAAAAAGAAGACTTCAAGTGATATTGCCAAGGATCGTCTTAAGCTTGTTCTTGTTTCAGACAGAGCATCCTGTTCACCTGAGCTTATGGCTAAGATCCGCAGTGATATCATAGAGGTATTATCCAAATACGCAGAGATCGATATGGACGGCATAGACATCAATATTACACATATTGACGCTGATGAGAACGGAGGTAAGACTGCACCGGCTCTTTATGCTAATATTCCTATCAAGAACATGAATCACAATGTGAAGTGATATCAATTCACTATATAATCATGTTAATGAGGTGCGTAACCCTAAAATGATAATAAGCACGAGCATTTAAGCTGTTTTGAGCTTGAATGTTCGTGCTTTTTGTTTGCATCGGTAGTAACGGAGCCATTTTTTTGCCATTATTTAAGCAAAGTATGAATAATTCTCATGAATTATGGTATAATGTGAATGTCATAATTACAATAATTCAGGAGATAGATATGAGTGGCAATTCAGACTTATACGAATCATTGAAGCTGGAAAATCAATTATGTTTTCCTTTATATGCTTGCTCTAAAGAGATTATCAGAAAATATAAGCCTTTTCTTGATAAGATCGATCTTACATACACCCAGTACATCACTATGATGGTTATGTGGGATAAGAAGAGTGTCAATGTCAAGACTCTTGGTGAGAATCTCTTCCTTGACTCAGGTACTCTTACTCCTGTGCTTAAAAAGCTTGAATCCAAGGGTTATATTACCAGAGAAAGATCTGATAAAGATGAGCGCAATCTTATTGTAAAACTTACAAAAGAAGGAGAAGCGCTCAAAGAATCTGCGGTTTCAATTCCTCAGCAGGTTGGCTCCTGCGTCCGTTTGACTTCCGATGAAAGCAAAAAACTTTATGAACTTTTGTATAAAATAATCGGAAAAGTGCGTGAAACGGATTGATTTTTTTATCTAATAGAAATACAATTTAAACGGTCAATGATGCGTGGTTAGTTTATGTTTTTGAAAGTCAAAAATTTAACGAATCCACGCGTTGTTTATGGAGGTAATTATGAGTTCTCATAATCATAATCATCACCACGACCCGGAGAAGATGAAAGCCATCGTCAACAGGCTATCCAAGGCAATCGGACACCTTGAGTCTGTCAAGAGGATGGTAGAGGATGATCGTGATTGTTCCGAAGTTCTTGTTCAGTTGGCAGCTGTGCGATCCGCTATTAACAATACCGGAAAAGAACTGCTTAAGGAACACATAAGTCACTGTATTGTTCATGCTATTCAGGAAGGTGATGATGATGCCGTCATTGAGCTTAATGACGCCATCGACAAATTTATGAAAACAACATGAGGTATCTCATGGAAATTGTATGTGAAAGGGGCGAACACCTTGGCTAATATTTTAAACGTAGTTAACTTTCTTATTCTTTTTCCCTTTATTATGGCGATAATAATCGGATTACTTAAGAAAGCAAGTCCGCTTAGAAGTGCTGTTATTATCATAGGCGGATTTACTATTATGGCTGCTGCAATTTATGTTGCTGTTAATGTTCTCTTGTCCGGTAATAAAGCAGACTTCGTTTATCTTGAGAACACAGAGCTTCATAATCATATTGTTGTAGCTTTGGAAGTATTTTTGATGGTACTTGTATGTTTCCTTAGTATCAAGTACAAGAAATTTTACGCAATTATTTTTTCGCTTGTTGGAACCATTCCGGTTCTGTGGATGGATCTCACAGGTAGAGCAGTAGAGGGATTAAATCATATACGTATTGATACTTTTGCTGCTGTTATGTATCTGATCGTAGGTGTTGTAGGTATTCTTATCTGTATCTATGCATCAGGTTACATGAAAGACTATCATCACCATCACACAGATGTGCAGGATCGTTCCAATTATTTCCTGGCCCTTATGTTTGTGTTCCTTGGAGCGATGTTTGGTCTCATTTCTTCAGATAATCTTGGATTTATCTATTTCTTCTGGGAGATCACAAGTGTTTGTTCATTCCTTATGATCGGTTATACAAGAACCCAGGAAGCTGTAGATAATTCATTCAGAGCTTTATGGATGAATCTTCTTGGTGGATGCGGATTTGCCGCCGGTCTTATCTATTGCAATCTTTTCCTTGGTATTGCAAACTTAAGCCAGCTTACAGGCAGCGCAGCTACTTCTAAATTCGTTATTGTTCCGGTTACACTTTTTGCTTTTGCTGCTCTTACAAAGAGTGCACAGTTTCCTTTTTCAAGGTGGCTTCTTGGTGCCATGGTCGCACCTACACCTTCAAGTGCGCTTCTTCACTCGGCAACAATGGTTAAGATCGGTGTATATATGCTTATAAGAGTGTCCCCTCTTATGTACAATACACTTACAGGTATCATGATCACTGTTATCGGTGGATTTACATTCTTTGCAGCGTCTCTTCTTGCTATTACAGTAAGCGATGGCAAGAAAGTACTTGCTTATTCAACAATTTCAAACCTCGGTCTTATTACAGCCTGTGCCGGAACCGGTACTACAGAGGGTGTATGGGCCGCTGTTATGCTTGTGCTTTTCCATGCTGTTTCCAAGTCACTTCTTTTCCAGACAGTGGGAGATATCGAGAACTGTATGCATAGTCGTGATATTGAGGATATGCACGGACTTATCATTAAGCTTCCCAGACTTGCATTTATCATGATGATAGGTATTTGCGGTATGTTCATGGCGCCTTTTGGAATGCTTGTTTCCAAGTGGGCTGCTCTTAAGGCATTCGTAGATTCTGGATCTGTATGGCTTGTTATCTTCCTTGTTTTCGGATCAGGAAGTACACTTTTCTACTGGGCTAAATGGCTTGGAAAGATCTGCACTGTTATCCATCAGTCTTTCGAGCTTGAAGATATTACACCCAGAAGCGAGATGGTTTCTATTTTCCCTCTTACTTCTATGATCGTTATCATGTGCTTTGCATTCCCATGGATGTCCACACACATGATCCAGCCTATTCTTGATGAGGCATTCCATACAAACATCCCTGATGTTATCGGTGGAAGTGATGTCATTATCATGATGATCATGGTAGCAATGATATTTATGATACCTATTGGTTCAAGAATACTTGCTATCGGTAAGAACTCTAAGATGACAATGTCTTATGTTGCAGGTGTCAACGCAGGCGATGACAGACATTATATTGATTCTTTCGGTAAAGAGAGAGCTCTTTATATGTCCAACTGGTATATGGATGAGATCTTCGGTGAGAAGAAACTTCTTTTACCCTGCATAATCGTTTCAGCTGTTCTTGTTGCTGTAATGCTTATTATTGTAGTCGGAGGTGCGTTCTGATGACTGTTTCTATTATTATTAAAGCTTTACTTTATGTTTTACTTGCTCCCTTTGTCGGAGGATTATTATCAGGTATAGACAGAGTTTTCTCTGCTCGTATGCAGGGAAGACAAGGTCCTCCTGTTTTTCAGCCTTTTTATGACGTTTATAAGCTGCTCAATAAGCAGACCACCGTTGTTAACGGCATCCAGGTTTTATTTGTAACAGCGTATCTTATCTTTACTGTATTTACAGGAGCGCTATTCTTTGCCGGCGGAGATATGCTTTTGGTATTTTTTGCGCTTTCAATGTCAGAAGTAATGATGGTACTTGCGGCTTTCTCCACAAACGGCCCTTACAGTATCATGGGTGCTCAGCGTGAGCTTTTACAGATGATGTGCTATGAGCCTATGACACTTCTTGTTGCCATCGGTTTCTATTATGCAAACGGAAGCTTCATGGTTAATGATCTTATTCATGCCAGTGTTCCTGCAATTGTACAGATACCCGGTTTCTTTATCGGATTTGTTTTCATTCTTATTATCAAACTCAGGAAGTCACCTTTTGATCTTAGTACTTCCCACCATATGCACCAGGAAATGGTTAAGGGACTTACAACCGATCTTTCAGGTGGTAACCTTGCAAGAGTTGAGATAGCAGAGTGGTATGACACAGTACTTATGATGGGTATTGTAGGTATGTTCTTTATCACAAACAATCCTATAAGTATCTTGTGGGCAGTTATTGCTTGCTCAGTTGTATTTTTCCTTGAGACACTTATTGATAATCTTTTCCCGCGTGTTAAGTACATCACTATGCTCAAGGTTACATGGGCGGTTATCCTTGTATTTGCGGGAACCAACCTGCTGATCCTTAATGTTCTTAAATAATTAAAAGGAGATAAGCAATGAAAATATCGAAATCACCATGGGTGTTACATTATGATGGCTCCAGCTGTAATGGCTGTGATATAGAAGTACTTGCTACAATGACTCCGCTATATGATGTGGAGAGATTTGGAATTATTAATACAGGTAATCCTAAGCATGCGGATGTTCTCCTTTTGACAGGCGGAATCAATGCTCAGACTGCGCCTGTAGTAAGACAGCTCTACAATATGATGCCTGACCCTAAGGTCGTAGTTGCATGCGGTATCTGTGCTTGTGACGGCGGTATCTTTAAGGAGTGCTATAACATCTTAGGAGGCGCCGACAAGGTAGTTCCTGTTGATGTATATGTTCCCGGATGCGCAGTTAGACCTGAAGCTCTTATTCAGGGCGTTGTTAAGGCTGTTGGCATTCTCGAGGAGAAGAGAAAGAAGTTAAAAGAGTCTATGAAGGCCGGTTATTGTACCGTTGATTACAGCAAGATGGCCGTTCATATGACTGCTGACGATTATGATCCCAGCACACAGTACGATGCTATTCTTACGGAAGAAGCACTTAGAGAGCAAGCTGAGGAGAAGATGAAATCTACAGCTAAGCCTGCTCCAAAGCCCGCTGCTCCTGCGGATAATTCCGGGAAAGGAGATAATGCATAATGAATACAGAATTCACAGCTGTTAATCCCAGCAATATCATAGATGAATCACAGAAGCTTAAATTTGCAGGATATCACCTTATGCAGCAGTGCGCTACAAGGATTCCGGATGCTTATGAGCTTATTTACACATTCGGAAAGGGACTTGAAGTTAAGCAGCTTAAGATCACACTTCCTGAAAATGAGGAGATTTCCAGTATCACAAGTATTTTCCCTTGTGCGTTCATTTATGAGAACGAGATGCATGATCTTTTCGGAGTGCAGATCAAGATGATCAACATTGATTTTGAAGGTAAGCTCTATCGCACAGCGATCGAGACACCGTTTAAATAATTGGAGGAACCTATATGTCTAACAGAAGTGTAATTCCCTTTGGACCCCAGCATCCGGTTCTTCCGGAGCCCATTCATCTTGACCTTGTAATGGAGGATGAGAAGGTTGTTGAAGCTATTCCTTCCATTGGTTTCATTCACAGAGGTCTCGAGAAGCTGGTTGATAAAAAAGATTTTAATGAAATGGTTTATGTTGCAGAGCGTATCTGCGGTATCTGTTCATTAGGTCACGGCCTTGGCTATTCAGAGGCTGTTGAGCATATTATGGATATCGAAGTGCCTGCAAGAGCAAGATATCTTAGAACAATCTGGTCTGAGCTTTCCAGAATTCATTCTCATTTACTTTGGCTTGGTCTTCTTGCCGATGCTTTTGGATTTGAGAGCTTATATATGGACTGCTGGAGACTTAGAGAAGAAGCTCTTGATATGTTTGAGGCTTCTACAGGCGGAAGAGTTATCTTTTCCGTTATGAAGATCGGCGGTGTCAGAAGAGATGTTACCGACGATATGCTTAAGAGCTTTGATGAGAAGATCAGTAAGATGGAGGAGGCACTCAAGGAGGTTGCAAGACCTTTCCTTGATGATGCAGCTGTTCTTACTAGACTTAAGGGAGTTGGTGTTCTTACTGCAGAGCAGGCTGATGCTCTTGGATGTACAGGACCGTTCCTTAGAGCAAGCGGTATCAACAGTGATATCAGATCCACAGGATACTGCGCTTATGGCGATATCGATTTTACTCCTATCGTTAGTACTGAAGGAGATTCATACGCACGTACAAAGTGCCGTATTGAAGAGATTTTCCAGGCATTTGATATTATCCATCAGTGTATTGCCAAGATGCCTTCAGGCGACATCGAAGTTCCTGTTAAGGGAATGCCTAACGGCGAATATATGATGAGAATAGAGCAGCCAAGAGGTGAAGCTCTTTATTATGTAAAAGCTAACGGTACTAAGTTTATTGACAGAATGAGAGTCCGCACACCCACATTTGCTAACCTTTCAGGCCTCGTTGAGATCCTTAAGGGCTGTGATCTTGCGGATGTTCCTATCCTTGTTCTTACTATCGATCCTTGCATCAGTTGTACGGAGAGATGATCAAGCAGGTATTTATGTTTCTATAATACCTATAATGGGAGATTAGTTATGGCACTTGTAAGTTTTAAGAAAACAATATTACGTAATCTTTTTTCTAAGCCCTATACCAGAAAGGCAGAGAAGGAATATCCCGAAGGCACAAGGGGACACGTAGAGAATGATATGGATGTATGCATCCTCTGCGGACTATGTTCTATTAAATGTCCTACACATGCGATCACAGTTGATAAGGCAGAAAAGACCTGGTCTATCAGGCCTATGAGCTGTATCCAGTGTAGATGCTGCGTGGACAACTGTCCTAAGAAATGTCTTTCTATGGGTACCAGATTCCAGGAACCCGGTGATGAGAAGGTTACCAAGACCTTTAAGCAATCTGAGAAGGCTATAGCTGCTCAGGAAGCTCTTATGAAAGCAGCTAAAGAGAGAGCTGCCGCAGCCGCTGCTGCAAAGGCTGCAGCTGCAGCACAGACAGGTGCGGGTAATGCTGCTCCTGCACAGGGGGCAACAGCAAATGCTGCTCCTGTTCAGAATAACGCTGCTAATAATACGCAGAGCGCAGAAGAAAAGAAAGATTGATGATTATTTCATTAAAGGTTAAAGGGGCGGTGCAAGGAATTGGCTATCGCCCCTTTATTTCACAAAAAGCAAAAGAATACAGCCTAAAAGGAATGGTTAGAAATATCGGTGCAGCTGTGGAAATCCTTGTTTCCGGCAAGGAGAATGATCTTGCTGATTTTGTTAATGCTGTTAAGACTCAGTATCCTGCAGGTGCATTTATTTTAGATGTTCAAAAAACAGTAATTCCGGATGATATGTCTTTTTCCTACGACAGTTTTGTTATAGAGGACAGTATTCCTGTAGACTTATCAGATGAACTTGCTGTTTTTTCCCCTGATATAGGTATATGCAATGACTGCTTGGAGGAACTTCTTGATCCTAATGACAGAAGATACAGGTATCCACTTATAAGCTGCGCTTCTTGCGGACCGAGGATCAGTATTGCAAACAGTCTTCCCTATGACAGAGATACCACCACAATGGAAGAGTTTGATATGTGTCCTGTTTGCAGGCGCGAATATGTTAGCGGAAGGCGAATGCATGCTCAGACTATTTCCTGTCACGAGTGCGGACCTCAGATGCTTTTGGCGGAATATAAAGCTTCTGCCGGAAGTAGTGATATCTTTTGCCGCTTTGATAAGGATGAAGCTGTTAACAGAGCTGTAGATATCCTTAAGTCCGGTGGGATTATTGGCTTAAAGGGTATTAGTGGTTATCAGCTTCTGTGCATTCCAAATGATGACACTGCAAGAAGGCTAAGATCTATAAAGGGTCGTGAAGCCAAACCTTTTGCGGTTATGTTTAGCACTGCTAAAGAAATAAAAGAATATGCTTTTGTAAGCAGTAAGGAAGAAGATCTTCTTAAATCTTCGGCACGCCCTATAGTTCTTTTAAAGAGAAAAGGAGACTTTCCCAAAGAGGTAATAAAAGCATCGGATTATATAGGTGCATTTCTTCCTTCTACGGGGGTTCATAAGCTTTTGTGTGATGCAGTAGGACCTCTTATTGCAACAAGTGCAAATAAATCAGATATGCCAATGATCATCGATGACAAGGCATTTATGGAAGCGTTTATGCCTAAAAAAGCTGACTCTTTTGATCAGTATTCCCATGTTGATGCTTTTTTATACCATGAGCGCAAGATTAATATGGCTCAGGACGACTCTGTTATGTTTGTTTGCCCGGGTTCCAAGGGAAGGGAAGTAGCGCATTTTGTAAGAAGAGCTAGAGGATATGCGCCGCTCCCCGTACTCCTTAACAAGGAATACGGCAATTGCAATGTGCTTGCTCTTGGCGGTGATCTTAAGAGCGTATTTGCATTTGGCAAAAAAGATAAGATTATGCCATCACAGTACATCGGAGACCTTGAAGACTATGATGTTTTTCAAAATTTTGATGCTTACATAGAACGCTTTGAGAAATTTTATCATTTTACTCCTGATGTTATTATTCGTGATATGCATCCTCTTTATATTTCTCATTCCTATGCCGATAAAAAATCTGCAGCTTATGATAAAAAGATTAAGATCCTGGATGTTCAGCATCATCACGCCCATGCATTATCTGTTATGGCGGAACATTCCCTTAATAGCTGCATAGGTGTATGCTTTGACGGAACAGGCTATGGAACAGACAATAAAATCTGGGGTGGAGAGTTCCTGCTTTGCAAAGGAACTGATTTTAAAAGAGTTGGAAGACTTTCTTATGTTAAGCTTTGCGGCGGCAAGGATGCTCCAAAGAAAGCTTCTCTTGTTTCCGGCTGCTATGAGGAAGCTCTTGGAATTAAAGCACTTGATGATTTTTCAAGAGCTGCACTTAAAAACAATATCAATATATTCGAAACATCCAGTATGGGCAGACTTTTTGATGCTGTCTGTGCCCTCCTTGATATAAATAAACTTAATTCCTACGAGGGAGAATGCGCTATGCTCCTTGAAAAGAGAGCTTATTCATATAGCGGAGATTACCCTCACATAAGCTTTGATATTCTTGATGATAAAGATATGCTTATTGCAGATCAGATTATGCTCTATAATGAGATAAAAAAGATTGTTGAAGAAGGTAAATATTCTGTAGAGGCCATAGCTTACGGCTTTCACATGGCTATTGTAAAGCTGGTGCTTGACATATGTATTAAGATTAGAAAAGAACATGACGAAAATAAAGTATGTCTTTCCGGCGGAGTGTTCCTTAATCGGATCTTACTTAAGGAGTGCATCAGGGTTTTGGAAGAAAATGAATTTGAAGTATATGTAAATGAGGCTGTTCCTTCAGGAGATGGATGTATATCCCTAGGTCAGGCTTATTATGGTCTTATGATGCAGGATATTTAGTTTTTATAGCTTATTAGCCTAAATTTAAGGCTTTTAGGAAGGAATAATATGTGCGTAGCTATACCCGGTACGGTAATTGAATTAAATGGTACTAAGGCAACCGTCGATTTTAGCGGCAATAAGGTTGTGGCAGAGGCGGGACTTGTTGACGTATCTATCGGTGATAAGGTTCTTGTCCATGCAGGCTGTATAATCCAGAAGATGGATGAGGAGCTGGCAAAAGAGACTATGGATCTTTTTAAAGAAATTGAGGATTTGATGGCCTGATATGAAATTTACTGATATAAAGTCTATTGCTGAAGAACTTAAAAATTATGACGGCGAAGAAGTAAGGATCATGGAGGTCTGCGGAACTCATACGGCGGCTATATCAGAGAACGGTATTCCTTCAATGCTTTCTCCTAAGATAAAGCTTATCTCGGGCCCCGGATGTCCTGTTTGCGTCACTGTTACCGCAGTGATCGACAGGCTTATTGAGTTATCTATGAGAGATGATACCGTTGTACTTACTTTTGGTGATCTTATCAGGGTAAAGGGGACAGAAAAGTCTCTAGCTGATGCTAAGGCAGATGGAGCCAAAGTTAAGATGGTTTATTCTCCTATGGAGACAGTAGAAATGGCATCTAAGGATCCTGATCATACATACGTTTTTGCGGCAATCGGTTTTGAAACTACTGCGCCTGTATATGCTTCAGTCTTGGAAGAAGCCATAAAAAGAGGACTTGATAACCTTAAACTTCTTACTTCCATTAAAACAATGCCTCAGGTTATACGCTGGGTTGTAAATAACGGCGGTGGTATAGATGGTTTTATAGCTCCGGGGCATGTTGCTGCAGTGACAGGAAGTAATGTTTTTGCAGAGCTTTCCAAAGAACTTGATCTTCCTTTTGTGGTATCAGGTTTTGAGGGAGAACAACTTCTTTTGACAATATATGCACTTGTTCGTATGAAGGGTCATAGTGGCATCAGAAACCTTTATAAGAGCGTCGTAACTACTGAGGGTAATATGAAGGCCAAAGAATTGGTTAACCGTTATTTTGAGCCTTCTGATGCTTCCTGGAGGGGCATGGGCATAATTAAAGGCTCCGGCCTTGTTCTTAAGAGTGAATATAGTAAGTACGATGCCGGAAGCTATGAGCTTGACCAAGATCACATGCCTCCCGGATGCTCTTGTGCATCCGTACTTGTTGGTAAGATAAAGCCTAATGAATGTCCTATGTTTGGCAATGCCTGCACTCCTGACAATGCTCACGGTGCATGCATGGTTTCAACAGAAGGCAGTTGCTATAACTATTTTGTTTCCGGAAGAAAGTGATATTTATGAAGATAACAATGGCACATGGAAGCGGCGGAGAATCAACGTCTGCTCTTATAAGAGATATTTTTTCCAAACATTTTAAAAATGAAATACTAGATAAGATGGAAGATTCCGCAGTGGTTGAAGGAAGTTCCAAAATTGCGGTCACAACTGATAGTTTTGTTGTTACTCCTATTGTTTTTCCCGGTGGAGATATAGGAAGACTTGCTGTTTGCGGTACTGTAAACGATCTGCTTATGAGTGGAGCGGTGCCCAAATATATAACATGCGGAGCTGTTCTTGAAGAAGGACTTGATATAGAGCTTTTGGACAGAGTCATTTCGTCTATGGCACAAACTGCCGCCGAAGCAGGCGTTATGATAGTCACAGGAGATACCAAGGTTATTGAGAACAGAGGAGATGAGCCCGGGCTTATTATCAACACCTCTGGGATTGGCTTTATTGATGAAAAAAATGATGCAATAGGACCATACAATCTTGGAGATGGCGACAAACTCATAATAACCGGTAACTTAGGTGACCATCATGCTGCGATTCTTGGATGCAGGATGGGTATTGAGAATAATATTAAATCCGATTGTGCGCCGCTTGGAGATATCGTCTCCAATCTTCAAAAAGACGGCATTGGTATTTCTGCTATGAGAGATGTTACCAGAGGCGGTCTTGGAACAGTCTTAAATGAGTTTGCAACTGCTTCTAAATGCAGGATTGAGCTTTTTGAGGAGGAACTTCCTGTAGATAAGTCTGTTCGAGAGTTCTGCGGACTTCTTGGTCTTGACCCCATTTATATGGGAAATGAAGGAAAGGCTATTATTTGCGTTCGAAGTGAGGATGCCGATAGGGCTCTTTCTATTATCAGAAGCTCCAAATACGGTGAAAACGCCGCTGTTATCGGAACTGTTTATAAAGAAAGCTCAGATAGCGCGGATTCCAGTGTTATTTTAAACACAAAACTAGGCGGCAAGAGGGTTGTAGGCCTTATGTACGGAGAGGGTCTTCCAAGAATATGCTAATTGTTGTAAAATAGCATATAAGAATTAGATGAGGTAGATATGGAATTTAAAAGAATAGATAATGAAACTGTCAACTGCATCATCACAGAAGATGATATGGATGAACAGGGAATTACAATAGAAGATCTTTTTGAAAAAAGAAAAGAAGCTATGGACTTTCTTCACGACGTAATGCGTAAAGCTCAGGAAGAAGTAGATTATAAGCCCACAGGTTCTATTACACCCTTGCAGATAACTGTTCTTCCAGATCACACAATTTCGCTTACCCTTTCTGAGACTACTTCAAGTTTTTCCGATCTTCTTAAGACCGTCACTCAGCAAAACGGCCTTTCGTTGCCGAAGGATATACTTAAAGATCTCGGTGATTGCGACAGCGAAGAGAAAATGCAAAGGCTTAACGAATATCTTCAGAATCTTAAGCATCTCACAAGTGCTATGAAGAATATGATCGTTGACAAGAAAGGCAAGAAGGACAACGGCAAAGAGAAGATCAATCTCGGAGCCGGAGCTGATGCTGATACCAGAAGAGAGATCTATGATAATATTGCCAATAAGGTTTCTGACAGGCGTAAGGATTTTGGCAGTAATGGCAATACCAAAAAAGAGGATCTGGAACGACTTAAGTTTAACGAGTACATTTTCTCTTTTGCCGATATGGCTACAGTAATAAGTTTTTGCGCTAAGGCACCCAAGGATCTTCATGTAGCAAGCTCATTATACAGAGATTCCGGTAATGGTGATTATTTCCTTCACCTTGTAAGATGCGATGAAGAAGCCAAGCGTTTTGCGTCACTCTTTACTATGGCTTATGAATTTGGACATTTCTATGCATCCAATTCATCACATATCGCGCATATTACAGAAACTTCAGAGTGCATTATTAAAGAGGATGCCCTGAAAAAGCTTGCACTTATTGCCTGATTTATAAATTACAGCTAATTTTCAGTCTCAGCATTTATGTCTTTCCAAGAGACATGGGATGCCGAGACTGTATTTTATGTAGTGAAAAAACATAAGTTTTTTTACTACATAAAATAATCTATCGCATCGGCGCGATAGGAAATTGTTGCATAAATAATGCAACCGCGCCTCGCGAAAGGGAATTTTTCTATGAGACTTAACAAATATATAGCTTCCTGCGGCGTTTGCTCAAGGCGCGAAGCAGATAAGCTTATTGAGGCAAATAGAATAACGGTTAATAACGAGTTACCTTCTTTTGGAACAGAGGTTAATGAAGGCGACGTTGTGTGCCTTGATGGCAAGAAAATCACTCCAAACACTAAGACAATAGTACTTGCCTATTACAAGCCCGTAGGAGTTGTATGCACAGAAAAAGATAAACATGCGCAGGTTACTGTTATAGATGATCTTAAGTTTCCTGAAAGGGTAACTTATGCGGGGAGGCTTGATAAAGATTCTGAAGGGCTTCTGATCATGAGTAACGATGGCAAACTAATTGAAGCCATGATGAAAAGTGCCAATAAACATGAGAAAGAATATGAGGTTACGGTAGATAAGCCTTTAAACGGAGATATTTTAAATAAGCTTTCAAATGGAGTATATCTTCCCGAACTTGATAGAACCACCAGGGGGTGCAAAGTTAGAAGAACAGGCACAAGATCTTTTAACATAATCTTGACTCAAGGGCTTAACAGGCAGATAAGGCGAATGTGCAAGGAAGTGGGGCTTAAAGTGCTTACTCTTAAGAGAATCAGAGTTATGAGCGTTGATCTTAAGGATTATAAACTATCTCCCGGTAAATTCGTTGAACTTCCGGAAAAAGAGATATTGAAATTATATTCTGCATGCGGTTTAAAGAAATAGCCCATAAATACTAATTTGCTGATATAATGGTTTCATATGATGGCTTGTGAAGGCCATTTATTCTAAATATAAGTTGGGGTGTTTGAAATGTCTTTGGATGTAAACAAAATTGAGATTAAAAACAGATATGATGAGCTTGTAAAGACCATCAAACATCACATGGATCTGTATTACAATCAGGATGAGCCTGAAATATCCGACTATGAGTACGACATGCTTATGCAGGAGCTTAAGCGGATAGAGAAGGAGAATCCTGATTTTGTTATGCCCGATTCTCCAAGTAAGATAGTTGGCGGAGTTGCTAAACGAGAAGCGGGAGTTAAGATCACGCATAATGTTCCGATGCTTTCTATTGAGGATGTATTTAATAAAGAGGATGTTGAGGCCTTTGTTAATAAGGTCCACATGAAGCATTCTGATGCTGTTTTTTCTGTTGAGCAAAAGATTGACGGACTAAGCCTATCTCTTAGATATAACAAGGATGAAAATGATGGTAAGCTCCATCTTTCTCTTGCTGAGACTAGAGGGGATGGCCTTATTGGAGAAGATGTAACAGCAAACGCTCTTGTGATTCCCGATATTAAGCAGGTTATCGATCTTCCTTATGATTATCTTGAACTTCGAGGCGAAGTTTATATGTCTCACGAGGCTTTTGATAAGTTTAATGAGGAACAGGAAAAGCTTGGTAAGAAGACTGCAGCTAATCCAAGAAACCTTGCTGCAGGTACGCTACGTCAGCTTGACCCTGCCATAACCAAAGCTCGCGGTCTTAAGATGTTTGTTTTTAATATTCAGGATGGCCCCGATGAAATCAAGGCTTCTCACTGTAAGGGACTTGATATTCTTGAAAAAGCAGGTGTTAAGACCGTTTTTCATAAGCTTTGCACAAAGGCATCTGATGTTACTGACGCAATTGATGAAATCGGCAATATGAGAGATAATCTTGAGTTTGACCTTGACGGAGCGGTAGTTAAGATAGATCAGACTTCGATGAGAGATGATTTTCCTTCAGGATCCAAGTACTCAAGCGGTCATATCGCATATAAGTACCCTCCGGAAGAGAAAATTATCGTCATGGACGAGATAATTGTTGATGTTGGCAGGACCGGTAAGCTTACATTTACCGGAAGCTTCCATGACAGAGAGACAGGTAAACCTGCAAGATTGTGCGGCACAAGCGTTTCCAGAGCAACTTTGCACAATCAGGATTATATAACAGAGAATAAAGTAGGCATCGGGGGTGAATACAAGCTCTTTAAGAGCGGCGAGATTATCCCAAAGCTAAACGGATGTGTCAAAGAGCCTGAATTTATATATGAGGCGCCTCGAATGTGTCCCGTATGCGGAAGCCACCTTGTCAGAGAAGAAGATACAGCTGATATCAGATGTGTCAATCCTACTTGTCCTGCGCAGGTTACAAGAACTATTGCTTATTTTACTTCAAGAGATGCCATGAATATCATGGGGCTTGGAGATACACTTGTTGAGGCTCTTGTATCAGACGGATATCTTAAGGATTATTCTGACATATATATGTTAAAAGAACACAGAGACGAGCTTATAGAAAAGGGACTGATCGGAAAAGAAAAGAATACCGATAAGCTCCTTGCTGAGATAGAAAAATCTAAAGCTAATGATCCTATCAGACTTCTTACGGGGCTTGCCATCAGAAATGTAGGTAAGTCTACCGCAAGAGAGCTCATGAAGCATTTTGATAATCTTATGGATTTATCCAGGGTTACAATTGATGGATTTTTGCAAATTCCTGATATTGGAGAGACAACTGCAAACGATCTGTATGATTTCTTTCACGATGACAAGAATCTTGCTATTCTTAATAAGATGCAGGAACTCGGCCTTAATATGACTGCGGTTAAGGATGAAGGCGCATCTGATAAGCTTTCCGGCATGACGATAGTCGTTACGGGTACGCTTCCTACTCTTGGAAGAAAAGAAGCTGAGGAACTTATAGTCAAAAACGGCGGAAAGCCCTCAGGAAGTGTTTCCAAGAAGACGAGCCTTGTACTTGCAGGAGAAGCTGCAGGAAGTAAGCTTACCAAAGCAAATGAGCTTGGAATCAAAGTTATAGATGAAGCACAGTTCATGGAGATGATTAAAGATGCCAATTAAAATACAAAATGACCTACCGGCCAGAGAAATACTGGAAAAAGAAAATATATTTGTAGTAGATGAGAACAGAGCGTGTCATCAGGATATCAGATCACTTCAGATCTGTATCTTAAATCTGATGCCTCTAAAAGAAGACACAGAGCTACAGCTCCTTCGCTCGATGTCCAATACTCCTTTGCAGATAGATGTTTCTTTTATGCAGATGAGTTCTCATCATTCAACCAATACTTCGCCAAACCACCTAAACAGGTTCTACAACACTTTTGAAGAACTTAGGGAACGAACCTTTGACGGACTTATCATTACAGGTGCACCCGTTGAGCAGATGCCTTTTGAGGAGGTTGATTACTGGAAAGAACTTTGTGAAGTATTTGAATGGTCAAAAACAAACGTAACATCAACATTTCATATATGCTGGGGCGCCCAGGCTGGAATCTATTATCACTACGGTATAGATAAAAAGCCTCTTAGCGAAAAGAGATTTGGCATATATGAACATAAAGTAATGAACAGAAAAGTTCCTCTTGTAAGAGGCTTTGATGACATATTTAAGCTTCCACATTCAAGACATACCGAGACTCCTTCAGAAGCTATTCATGCATGTGAAGATCTGGTAGTTCTTGCTGAATCTGAGGTTGCAGGCGTATTTCTATGCATGAATAAGTCAGGAAGCCAGATTTTTGCTATGGGTCATGCCGAGTATGACAGACTGACTCTTGATAGTGAGTACAAGAGAGATCTTTCAAAAGGCCTTGATATCAAGATGCCCATTAACTATTATCCTGATAATAATCCGGATATAAAGCCTGAACTACAGTGGAGAAGCCACGCCAACATTTTATACACCAACTGGATAAACTACTATGTTTACCAGAATACTCCGTATCAGTGGGGACAGATTCTTGATGAGGAAAAGAGAAGGCTCGCATCAAAGGGCCTAACTACCAAATTAGAATCTGAAGTATAAAAGCACGCTATAGGGGCAATGACAGCCTTCCGCGGTTGTAATTTGCTCCTAAATAAGTTAAAATATATATGTTAAGTCGTTCATTTTTAACCGGAAATCGTGCTTCAAAACGCGCTGAGCGCAAAGGAGAGTGCAATATGGGTCTTGATATGGAAAATGAAGAGCTTGAAACCAAAAACGAACTGAAGAAAAAACCAACAAAAAAGACCAAGGAGATGCTTGAAGAGAACTCGAGGCAGATTGAAGAGCTTAAAGATGAGCAGATTAAGCTCCAGGATGCACTGGGCGAAATTGATAAAGAGGAAGCTGCCATTGGCACTCGCTCTGCCCTTAAGATGAAGGTTACTCATAAGAAATTTGGCAACGGCCAGGTTGTTACTCAGGACGGCAAATACATCGAGGTTAAGTTCAAAGATGTTGTTAAGAAGTTTGTCCTTCCCGGCTGTATTGCTGATAAATACCTTGAAGTGGAAGACGAAGAGGTATATGAGTACTATGTAAAGTGCAATGAGAACCACAAAAAGCGCATGGAAACAGAGCTTAAGATCAAATCTGCAACCTACGCGATCCAGCGCCACGAAGACGCTATAGACAGACTTAATGCTAAACTGAAGTGATATTTGTTTGATAGACGAATATTTAAAAATGCTTGTTTTCGTCTGCACAGTGATTTTAGTAATTTCATAAACCCCGGAGATGCTTTCTTTCACGTTGTTCAAAAAAGTCAGCATCTCCGGGGTTTATTCAATTTAACAATCATCTGCTCGACAGAAAACAAGCATTTTCAAATATATGCATTACAGCAAATACAATACCTCAGCTTGTTTTTCTCGCGGAGTCCACTTTTCGCTGGGCGGTAGAGAGCATGAGCTTGATACGGTTAAGCTGGTTAACTTCTGATGCACCGGGATCATAGTCTATTGCGACGATATTGCAGCCCGGATACATGTTACGCATCTTCTTGATAACACCTTTACCTACAACGTGGTTTGGAAGGCAGCCAAAAGGCTGAGTACATACGATATTTGATGCACCTTCTTTGATAAGTTCAACCATCTCACCTGTAAGGAACCAGCCTTCACCTGTCTGATTACCGATATCAACAATAGGCTCAGCATATTCAACAAGCTTATAAATAGGTTCAGGAGCGGTGAAATGAACACTCTTTCTGTATGCGTTAGTAGCGCCGCTTCTAAGTTTTTCAAGAACCCATATACCAAGCTTACAAAATACAGCAGTTTTGGCTGATGTTCCAAGCTCTTTTGCCTTATAAATCTGATTGTAGAAGCAGTACATCATAAATCCGATAAGTTCAGGAACAACGGCTTCGGCGCCTTCGGATTCAAGAAGCTCTACAAGGTGGTTGTTTGCAGCGGGAGCATATTTAACAAGAATCTCGCCAACAACACCTACTCTTGGCTTAACTTCATCAGTGATCTCAATCTTGTCAAAGTCTTCAACAATCTGTCTGCATATTTTTTCGAATTTGAAAATATTAAGGTGCTTGCCGGTAATGAACTTCTTACATACTTCAAGCCATTTCTTATGGCAGGCGTCAACAGATCCGGGAACCTTCTCATAGGGTCTCATTCTGTATACACACTTCATAAAGATATCACCAAAGATAGCAGCATAAGCAGCTTTTACGAACATCTTTGCATCAATCTTAAATCCGGGATTGGCTTCAAGCTTGGAGAGATTAAGTGATACAACAGGTATCTGCTCCATTCCGGCCTTTTTAAGAGCTCTTCTTATAAATCCAATGTAGTTGGTTGCTCTACATCCACCACCTGTCTGAGACATAATAACGGCAACTTTATTAAGGTCATATTTACCGCTTGAAAGCTCGTCCATGATCTGGCCAACAACCCAAAGAGAAGGGTAGCAGGCGTCGTTATTAACATATTTAAGGCCCATATCAATTGCGTGCCTGTTATCATTTTGCATTACAACAAAATTGTAGCCACAGGAAGCAAAAGCAGGCTCAAGGATGTCAAAGTGAATAGGTGACATCTGAGGGCAAAGTATTGTATATCTTTCTTTCATCTCTTCAGTGAAGATAACTCTCTTATTGGCAGTAGAAGAGATGTTTCTGATCTTATTCTTTTGCTTTCTTACTCTGATCGCAGCAAGAAGAGAACGAACTCTGATTCTTGCGCTTCCCAGGTTATTTACTTCGTCAATCTTAAGACATGTATAGATCTTGTCAGATCCTGAAAGGATATCATTAACCTGATCGGTAGTAACAGCGTCAAGTCCGCATCCGAATGAGTTAAGCTGTATAAGATCAAGATCTTCTCTGGTTCTTACGAATGAAGCAGCGGCATAGAGCCTTGAATGATACATCCACTGGTCTGATACAATTAGCGGTCTGTCAGGTTTGCCAAGATGTGAAACACTGTCCTCAGTTAGAACTGCAACACCGTAAGAGCAGATCATATCAGGAATACCATGATTGATCTCAGGATCAACGTGATATGGTCTTCCTGCAAGCACGATTCCGTGTTTATTGTTTTCCTTCATCCATTTGAGTGTCTCTTCACCTTTGCGGGCAATATCTTTTCTCATATTGTCCATTTCAGCCCAGGCTTTTGCTGAAGCTTTTATTACTTCATCTGCAGGTATCTCAGAGAACTCTTTTACAAGAGATTTGGTAGCGACTTCAAGATTCGTAAACGCCATGAAAGGATTACGTAGTTTAACTTCGCCGTCTGTTATAGACTCTACATTATTCTTGATGTTCTCAGAATATGAAGTGACAATAGGACAGTTGTAGTGGTTGGTTGCACCGGGCACTTCTTCTCTTTCATAGAAAAGTCCTGGATAGAAGATGAAATCAACCTTCTGCTTGATCAGCCACTCAATATGACCGTGGGAGAGCTTGGCAGGATAACACTCAGACTCACTGGGTATTGATTCAATTCCAAGCTCATATATCTGATGTGTAGACCTTGGTGATAGAACAACTCTGTATCCAAGCTCTGTAAAGAAGGTAAACCAGAAAGGATAGTTTTCGTAGAAATTAAGAACTCTTGGAATACCTACGGTTCCTCTTGTGACTTTATCGGGAGAAAGAGGCTCATATCTGAACATTCTCTTATATTTATAGTCAAAAAGATTGGGGATATTATCGGCATTTTTGACTTTACCGATACCTCTTTCGCATCTGTTTCCTGAAATATGCTGACGACCACCGGTAAACTTATTTATTGTAAGTCTGCAGTGGTTAGTACATCCCTGACAGGTTGTCATGCTGGTTGTATATTCAAGCTTATTGATCTGATCTATTGTAAGCATAGTAGTTTTATAGCTTGTATCTTCATTGAATCTGTCTCTTGCTATAAGAGCAGCACCAAAGGCGCCCATGATACCTGCAATATCAGGTCGAATTGCCTCAGCTCCCGAAATGATCTCAAATGCGCGAAGAACAGCATCGTTATAGAAGGTTCCGCCCTGAACTACTATATGAGTTCCAAGATCCTTGGCGTCAGAAACCTTAATAACCTTAAAGAGAGCATTTTTGATAACGGAATAAGCAAGTCCTGATGAGATATCCGCAACATCAGCACCTTCTTTTTGAGCCTGCTTAACTCTGGAGTTCATAAATACGGTACATCTTGTTCCGAGATCTACCGGAGATTTTGCATAGAGAGCAACCTTGGCAAAGTCCTGAACACTGTAAGAGAGAGACTTGGCAAAGGTTTCGATAAATGAACCGCACCCTGATGAACATGCTTCATTGAGCTGAACAGAGTCAACTGACTGGTTCTTGATATGTATGCACTTCATGTCCTGACCGCCGATATCCAGGATACAGTCAACTTCAGGGTCAAAAAACGCAGCTGCGTTGTAGTGAGCTATTGTCTCAACTTCACCATCATCAAGAAGAAGAGCAGACTTAAGAAGAGCTTCTCCGTAACCTGTTGAACAAGCTCTTGTTATGCGTACATCTGCAGGTTTAAGCTTATATATTTCCTGAATGGAAGAGATTGCAGTCTTAAGAGGACTTCCGTTATTGCTTGAATAAAAAGAATAAAGAAGATCGCCGTCTTCGCTAATAAGCGCGCATTTAGTAGTTGTTGATCCTGCATCTATTCCAAGGAATGCGTTTCCTTTATAATCATCAAGCTTCTTGGTCTTTACTTTGTATCTGTCCTGACGATTTCTAAATTCCTTATATTCGTCTTCATTTTTGAACAAAGGATCAAGACGTGAAACTTCGGCTTCCATGACTATCTTATGAGAAAGCTTAGCTACCATCTCATCCATGGAATAAGAGACATCTTCTTTGGCATTAAGGGCAGAGCCGATAGCCGCAAAAAGATGAGAATTATCTGTATTTATAGTATGTTCCTCATCAAGCTTAAGGGTTCTGATGAAGGATTCTTTTAACTGATCAAGGAAGTGAAGAGGTCCGCCTAAGAATGCAACGTGACCTCTGATGGGCTTACCGCAGGCAAGTCCGGAGATAGTCTGATTGACAACCGCCTGGAAAATAGAAGCTGCAAGATCTTCCTTGGTAGCGCCTTCATTGATAAGGGGCTGAATGTCAGACTTGGCAAAAACACCGCATCTTGCGGCAATTGTATAAAGAGAATTGTAGTTCTTGGCATATTCATTAAGACCTGATGCATCGGTCTGCAAAAGAGCTGCCATCTGGTCTATAAATGAACCTGTACCGCCGGCACAGATTCCGTTCATACGCTGTTCAACATTACCGCCTTCAAAATATATAATCTTGGCGTCTTCACCGCCAAGCTCTATAGCAACATCCGTCTTGGGCGCAAGTTCCTTGAGAGAAGTAGAAACAGCAATAACTTCCTGTACAAAAGGTACCTCAAGATGCCCGGCAAGATTAAGTCCGCCGGATCCTGTAATAACGGGATGAAGTGTGATATTACCTGATGTTTCACGGGCTTCTTTAAGAAGATCCGCGAGTGTCTCCTGAATATTGGCAAAGTGCCTCTTGTAATCAGAGAAGATAATCTTGTGCCCGGAGTCAAGAAGAGCTACTTTGACCGTGGTTGAGCCAATATCAATACCTAACGTGTAATCCTTTGATAACATAAAAAACCTCACATTTAATAAGTAGACAAGCTTAATCATTATAATGCACCAGATGGATAAAATCAAATAAATGAGCTTTTTACAAATGGGCTAAAAAGGCTTTAAAAAGGGCGTATTTACAATAGCCTTTGCCGATGATAAAATCATTAAATCAGCTTAGTTTAGGAAACGAGGGTTATTATGGATAGATTAGTTCAAAAAATGGAAAGAAAATTCGGCAGATATGCCATACCTAACCTTACTAAATACATTATCGGGCTTTACATTGTGGGAATGATACTTCAGCTTGCTCCTGCAAATGTTAATTTCTCAGGTTTTTTGACATTGGATCCTTACATGATCTTGCATGGACAGGTGTGGAGACTTATAACATGGATATTGATCCCACCTGTTAATTTCAATTTTCTGGTTATAATCACATTGCTGTTCTATTATTATGTAGGAAATACCATGGAGCGTACTCTTGGTACTTTCAGGTATAACCTCTTTATTTTCACCGGAATGCTTCTTATGATTGTGGCTTCATTTGTGACTCTTTTTGTTTATAAGACTGTCTTCAATTTGACGCCTGAGGGGCTTTCAGTACTAATGAATGTCAATTCCATTTCTTTTAGTACGTACTATATCCAGATGATGGTGTTCCTGTCATTTGCCATTTGTTATCCCGATATGACCGTATTATTTATGCTCTTTATACCTCTTAAGGTTAAATGGCTTGGTATTTTCTACGGAGCGGTGCTTGCATTTAATGCATTTAATGCGGTTCGTGGTTCCAATTACTTCCTGTTCTTTGCAATACTTTCTCAGGCGCTGAATCTTTTGCTGTTCTATTTAAGCCTTGGGAAAATGTCTCATTTAAGACCAAGTGAGGTTAAAAGAAGAGCAGAGTTTAAGCGTAATGTACAGATAAGACCCAAGGGTATTACAAGGCATAAATGTGCTATCTGCGGAAGATCTGAAGAAGATGACCCTAATCTTGAATTCAGATTCTGCTCTAAGTGTAACGGCAATTATGAGTATTGCCAGGATCATCTTTTTACTCATGAACATAAGAAATAAGGAGTTATCATGGGAAATATAGATAATAAGGAAAAAGAGTTTGCGGAAATACTTAAATCTGTTACCAGAACCGCGCGTGAAAATAAAAACACTATTTCTAAAGCCGAGGTTATTGAGGCTTTCTCTGAGCTTGATCTTGATGAGAAGCAGCTTAATATGGTTTTTGATTATCTCAAAAATCATAAGATTGGCGTAGATGAAGAAGCTTATTTTTCTGAAGAAGATCTGACTGAGGATGAATCCAATTACCTCAATGATTATCTTGATAGCTTATCAGCCCTTCCCCAATATAATGATGGAGAGAAGCAGGCTATTACAATTTCGGCGCTTGCAGGGGATAAGGACGCACAGAGTAAGCTTATTGAAATGTACCTTCCTCTTGTTGTAGACGTAGCTAAGATGTACTCTGAGCAGGGCGTATTTATTGAAGATCTTATCGGCGAAGGCAATGTTGCTCTTACCAAGGGTGTTACCATGCTGGATGCAGTTGGAGAGCCCGGTGAAGTAGAAGGTTTCCTTTATAATCTCATGCTTGATGCCATGGAGAAAATAATAGAAGAAAATCTTGCAGAAGATGCCGGAGCACAGAAGGTTCTTAAGCTTGTACAGGAGGTCGCTGACAAAGCAAAAGAGCTTGCAGATGACCTTAGAAGGAAAGTCACTGTTAAAGAACTGATGGATGAAACCGGATGGGATGAGGATAAGATCCGCACTGCCATTGAATTTAGTGCCGACAATATCGAAGATCTTGACAGCGGAGCAGATAAGAAAAAGAAATGAATACTATAATAAATGAAGATGATTTCAAATATTATATGCAAGATATAGAGCGGTATTATTTTGGAGCCAGATATAATTATAATGAGCTCATTGCTAATGAAATCGTTCCGTTTAAATTTAAAACTGTCATAACCAAGTATTTCAAGGATGATATAGACTTTTCCACTACTCTGGAAAGTCATATCTATCATCTTACAAAGGACACCTATGATTACAAGGTTTATAAGCAGCTTAGAACCAAGATCAGAACTTCTGTTTATAAGGATCCGGACAGGAAAGAAAAGGGCTTTAAGGAAAAGGTTTATAAAATCGAAGAAATCGTAAAAATAAATCCTGAAGAAAAAGAACGTCTTGGCATGCTGGTTAGAGAAATCATCATAAGTAAGCTTGGTTTATGGGGATTTCAAGTGTAATCACATGCTTATATGTAAAAATAAAAGGCACCTCAATGCTAGTATATATCTAACATGAGGTGCCTTTTTTATGCGTTTTTAAAATCTGCAAAATGCGGATTGGCAGTTAATGGGTGCTGTTGTTCATTAAGCATCCTAAACTGTGACGGAGGATAGCCTGTACTTTTTCTAAAAGCTCTTGTAAAAGCAGTAGAACTTGCAAATCCCGCCTGATAGGAGATATCGGTTATAGAAAGCTCCGGATTTGACAACAGGTACTGAGCATAATTTATACGGAGCTGCTGGATATATTGATAGAAAGTGACGCCTGTAAATTCAGTAAATATTCTTTCGAAATGGTATTTACTAAAACCGGCATAAGCAGCTACGCTTTCAAGTGAGATATCTTCCGTAAAGTGCTCTGACAAATAGGAGCATACATTGCTTAAAGGTACGCTGTTTTTGTAGGTTGTTGTATTTGAAACAGTCTCTGATTTTTGGAAGAGATTTATGTTCTTACCGCAAAGAGCAATAAACTGCATAAGTATGGAATAGATTTCAAGCTCTCCGTATGGATCAAGTTCGGTAAAAGACATCAGGCTGTGTCCAACGCCTCTATCGCTTATTTGAACAGGCGGCGCCGAACCAAAGTACAGATCATTTATCATATCAAGCCATTTACACAATTGATGATAAATGCCCGTAGGACACGTACTTTTCTTAATATGAAGAGCAGGAGACATAAGGCGAAAGGCCTTATCGATTTCTTTTAATGCAGTAATGCCGGAAAAGTCAGCCTGCAGATACATTCTTGTTCCAAAAGAAAGTGAGCGGACTTCATGTAATACAGAAGGGCAGATGAATAGAATATCGCCTTCTGCTAAACTAAATGTCTGATTGGCACATATTACCGTATATGGATCTTTCTTTGGCCATATTATCTCGATGTCGTTATGCCAATGCGCCGGATAATCTGTGTTTTCCTGATTGATATACATTCTTAAACTTGTGTTGACCTTGTGCTGAACGCTTTCCTTAGTATTTTCGAACCTTCTTTTCATTTATCTAAAGTAATCTCCATTTTATGATCTTTTTTATAGAAAAATAAGCAATTTTGATTTATTTTAGATACGAATAAAATTGCTATAATATTTCGAATTAAGGTGAATGGTTAAACGTGAATAGTTGATTTAATAGTCATTATAGCATATACTTTAAAAAAATAAACCCAAAAAAGCAGCAAATTGTACATGATTAAATCAATCACTCGCCAAAAACTGCATATATAAAATAGCAATTTTTGTATGGTACATAGCAACTTTTCACAAGCAATTTAATCTAAATTATTTTAGAATCTTATATAACAAAGTGAATGAGATTTCACGGGAACTAATTTAAGGAGGATTAAGTATGAAGAAAAAGATTATGGCTATTTTCTTTGCAACAGTTTTTGCTGTTACAACATTGGCCGGATGTGGTAGCTCATCTGGATCAGCACCTGCTGCAGGCGGTTCTGATAGTAGCGCACCTGCTGCACAGGCTTCAGGAGATGCCGGAGCAGCTACAGGAAAGCAGACAGATGGTAAGAATCTCCCCGAACTTACAACTGAGCCCATGACAATCACTCTTTGGGATATTTCAACAGAGGATCCCGGAAAGACTAACGTTGAAGGCGCAGTTCAGAGATTCATGGCTGATTATCCTAACATCACAGTTAAGCAGACACACCAGCAGAATGATACTTACAAGCAGCAGCTCGTTGTTGCTATGAGTTCAGGTCAGTGTCCTAACATCTATTGTCACTGGGGTGGCGGCCCTATGGCTGAGTATTATAAGTCAGGATTTGCTAACGACATCACAGATATGTATGCAAAGTATGATCA
>JAEEXE010000067.1 GCA_016291375.1 Butyrivibrio sp. | reverse complement strand
TCAAATGAAAACATTACTTCTTTTCTCCTATTACTTTTTCGAGATAATCTCTCCACTGTATAAATACCGCCTCTGCATTGGCGATCTGTTCAATCTTTCTTGCCTCGTCTCCGAGTCTCTCGGCAAGCTCTCTGTCTTCGATAAGCTTGCAGATGCCCTCCGCCATCGCATCGGGATCTTTTATCGGAACAAGAAGTCCGTTCACGCCGTCCTGCATAACGGTTCTCGGGCCGCCGCAGGGGCAATCCGTAGCCACAATGGGCATTCCCATGGCCATAGCTTCCAAAAGGGAATTGGGAAGTCCCTCCCAGTCCGATGAAAAGGCGTACACAGCGCCCTTAGGGATCTCTTTTTCCAGCTCATCGCTTCCGCCCATTAGAAGAATATAGTCTTCCGCATGGTTGTCCGCAATTATCTTATCAAGTATCTCTTTGGTTCCGTCAAAAGAGTCCGGACCGTATATCTTAAGCACATAATCGGGGTGCTTTTCGTGAACCTTTATAAAGGCTTCGCACAGCATGGGCTGATTTTTGAAGTCTACCAGCCTTGCGTGATGAACAACAGTCTTTTCGCGCTGCTCAGGCTTTTTTAACCCGAAATACTTGGGATTGATCGGATTGAGTATGATCTGCGAATTGTCCTGAAGATGAGGCTTAAAGAACTCTTTTTGTCCCGTCGTCTGGAAGACGCAGCCCGCAGCTCTGTCAAAGAGCCACGCTATCTGTATCTTGTCCGAAATAGCATCGTAATGTCCCACCGGGTCTGTCCTTATGGAAATGACCACAGGAACATCGCTCTTACCTGCCGCCATAAGCGCCCTGTAATTGGCTCTCTGGGCAAAAGCGATAAGAACGTCCGGATGATAGTTTTTGACAAACTCTCTGAGATATTTCACTCTCAAAAAGAACTTGGCTATTCTGTTCTTCTTTTCGTCACCTTCCCTAAGTCCAACGTGGACTCTTGTAACTCTCTCATCCAGAGCAAACTCATTCTCATCAACCCACTCGGTTGCCACGTAGACCTTGTAGCCTTCCTTGGCAAACTGATTAGCCAGATTGGAGACAACACGCTCCGCTCCGCCCTGCACAAGACAGTTAAGGTGAAATGCTATTGTTTTCATAATTATCTAAGTACCATTCCTGTAACTAATTCCGTTTCGGACTCGTATCTGTCTATTATAAGCGATCCGTCAACGGTCCTGACGATAGGCTTTCCGTCAAATACATCGGCGATCTCTCCCGGAGCATATCCGGAAAAATCTATCATCTCATCAAAAGGATGAGCCTGCCATACGGTAACCTTGGTCTTGTCGCTCTCTTCTCCGGCATAGCAAAAAGCACCGGGGAATGGCGCTGCCACACCTCTTATAAGGTTGTAGATATTTCTTGTTCTATCGTGAAAATCTATCTTACCGTCTGCGGCCGTACGTTTATTGTACCATGAATCAAAATCTTTGGAATCTGTACGGATAGGAATTTCTCCCTTCTCCATATATGTGGTCACAAGCTTCCTGATAAGATTCTTGGAACAGATCATATTCTTGTACTGAGCGGTTCTGATATCATCGTGCTCGTTGATCTGGAAAGATTCTGTAGCAAACACATTGGGGCTGTCAGCATGCTCATCATATCTAAAGAGATTGAGATTAAATCTGGTATCTCCAAGGATCATTGACCAGTTAAGAGGAGATCTGCCTCTTCCAAAGGGAAGATATCCGCAGTTTCCATGGAACCCATATATTCCGCTCTTAAACGCATCAAGAACTTCCTTGGGGATAAGCCTCTGCCATCCCATAACGATTCCAAGATCAAAGGTATTCTCACTTATGAATTTCTGTGTCTTTTCGTCATTGAGGAAATAGCTATCTGCCTCGTGAACGGGAATACCGTATTTATCAGTCAAAAAAGACAGTCCCTTAAATCCGGAAACCTGATTATGCTCAAGAACCTTTGGTGCAATGGTGATCACCAGATCAACCTTGCAAAGTTCCTTTTCAATAAAATCTATTATGTTTTCCGAAGTATCTTTCACTCCGAATACTACAACCTTATAATGCATCACTCATACCTCTTGAATATCTCATGAATACTGTCTTTGTACCTATCAGGTGTATATACAAGCGATCTCTCCTCTGCTTTTTGGGCGTAATGAGAAAGTTTGTCATCATCAGTTAAAAGAGAAAGTATCTTATCCGCAAGTATCTTCTCTCCGTCAGTTATAACTTCCGGATCCATGTTGACCTCTTCTCCCATGTCGGGAACGAGAATACCGTAGGTTCCCTCTATAGCCTCTTTTATACTGTCTCCGCTTGGTATTCTTGTAATAAGTTCATTGTATTCCTCTTCGCTAAGTAGAATCTCTCTGGGACCTGTCTTACAATCTGCGGAAACCACAGGCTTCTTAAGAGCCATGGCTTCAAGGACAGCATTTGGAAATCCTTCATGGTTGGAGCTGCAGACATATACATCAGATGCAGCTACATAAGAGAACGGATTTTTCTTCATGCCGGTAAATGCAACTTCATTTTCCACATTGAGCTCGTTGGCAAGTTCTCTGTAGGCATCCCAGTTTCCGGCTCCCACAACCACAAGCCTTGCACTTGGACATTTATCATGTACAAGAGAAAAGGCTTTTACCAGGTGCCATATTCCCTTGATATAATCGTTTCTTGCCATGCAGGAGATAATCTTAAGCCCTTCTCCTTTAAAGGGAAAATCCTCAACAGACTGACTTCCCTTCTCACAGATATTCTCTGTATCAAGGGGATTGTAGATATATGTGCTCCTGTCATAGTTATAGTCACGAAGGAGCTGTCTCACAATTTCCTTGGAGCAAGAAAGTACCTGATCAGACCTGCTGCAAAAGAGCCTTATCTGATCGCTTCTCTCCATATCTGTCTGACAACGAAGTCCCGTGAGAACTTTCTCTTTTCCCTTGGACAAAACATTGACGTAATTGGATGAACTTCCAAAGCTGTAGGCAATGTCTATACCAAGCTCCCTCTTGATCTTCCTGGTCTTATTAACTCTTTTAATAACATTTATTATTTTATTTACAACGCCCTTTTTGGCAGGGACATTAATATCAATTACATCCAGCCCGTCGATATCAAAATTAATATCCTTTGAGCTAAATATAAGTATATGTACATTGTAATATTCCTGCATAAGTCTTGCAGTAGTAATGCAAACGCGCTCAAATCCGCCCTGATGAAGCATAGGGACCATGAGCATCAGATTCTTTTTGCTATTATCCATCAAAAATGTCCTCTCTCGTAGAAGTAAGCCATCATCTTGGCCTGGCTCTTAACATCAAAGCCCGCAGTCTTAAGTTCCCCAAGAATATGTTCCGATGACTCTTTTCTGTTGCCGATGGAATATCCTTCCACCTTGCGGACCTCTTTGTTGGTAACCGCCTTGTTTATTGTATCAAAGCCGGTTCCCATATCAAGAAGGTCAAAGTCCGGAGTGTCTTCGTTTTCGAATACGCTCTCTCTTCTCTCTCCTGCGATCTGGGTAAAGGTCTGATTGACCTTTATCTCCTCCTGCAAAATGTCATCTGCCATGTCCTCATTTAACATAAGGTCTTCAAGTATTTTCTTGGCCCAATCCCTTGGTTCTGCGTCTATACTGCGCATAGATACAAGCTCGGTAACATCAACTTCGGGAGTTACTCTGTCAGAAACAAGGCATTGAAGTCCCGCTGCCTGCGCCTCTATTACGCTACCGGGAAGTCCCTCGTATCTTGAAGGGAAACAGAAGTAATCCATAGCCTGATAATAATCGGCTGCATTGCTCTTATTTCCCGCAAAAATGCATCTGTCGTATATATGAAGCCTGTCGGCAAGTCTTCGCATCTCATCCATAAGAGGCCCCGCCCCCAGCATAAGGAGTCGTACTCTCATACCGTGAAGCATGCTGTATTCATTGAGATCGTCGTTATCAAGGAGTCTGCATACCTGCGCAAATACCTGCAGGAGAAACTCATGGTTCTTGGCATATCTAAAGCTTCCAACATGTCCTATGACGATAGCATTGGATAAGCCAAGTTCGTTTCTGATCTTATTTCTGGTCTCTTCATTGTAGGCAAATGCCTTAAGATCCACTGCGTTAGGTATAATTCTAACCTTTCCCTCTTCCATAAGCATATCGCCGAATACAGAAATGCCCGCTTCTCTGGAACACGCAAAGTTATAGTCGCAGATGCCATCCTTGTGAAGAGGTGTCCTAAGAAATCTCGTAGCGACGCCCTTAACGCCCTTGTCTACACCGGCGCTTCTGGCATGAGCTACACAGATGGGTATTCCGCTCTTTTTGGCTATAGGAAGATAGATGGCTGCCGTACTTGTCATGTGTCCCTGAACAACCTTCCACTCATCCCTGTGCTCTGCAAAGAATCTTTTGACAGCTGCTTTGTACTGGGCGTAGTTGGTTCCCACAAACTTAGGCAGACAGAATATCCTTCCCCCGAGTTTATATACGCTGGAATCAAAATAGTCCGGCTCTCGAACTGCCATCAGTTCGTCAGAAGTCGGACTCTTTTTTCCTGTCTTTTCAGAAGAACAATGGACAAGAAAATCAAACTGAATCCTGTCCCTGTCCATATTGCGATATAGATCGATGATCCTGCACTCAGCGCCGCCTACTCCAAGTCCGCCGAGAACATGTAAGACTCTTATCTGTCCATAGTTATCTTCCATATCCATTCCTCTTCATACAAAATGCGCTTTAGTGCGCAGTTCTGTTTCTAAGCGTCATGACAATGTATTTGGTCTTGGCTGTAATGTACTCACAAAGATTACCAAACACTCCGCGCTCTATAGGATCTACACCTAAGAGCTCTGAATACGAAACTACGGTAGCCTTGTCAAAAAGCTGCCTGAAATTATCAAAATCCTTGTCGTTCATGGTATTTACATGATAGACAAAGGTCGTATAACCATCTCTTGTATCCTTTATACTGCTGCTCTTTTTAACAGCTATGGGATAGAATGTCATGCCATATCTAGAATACGGCATTGTTCCGAATCCATCGGTTATTCTGTGGATACCATTTTTCTTAAGAGATTTTATGGTCTTCTTGTCAAAAGAATGAGAAGGCGCCATGAATATGTCGGTTCTAATATCGTGGCTTACAAATATCCTTCTTGCCTCTCTAAGCATATCGTCCTGCGCAGAATATGGAAGTCCTGCAAATTCGGATTTGCCACCTATAGGAAAAATGCCCGGTTCCTTGGTTGTATAGATGTGATTGAAGCCGTGAAGAGCAACAACCCAGCCGCTATTCTGAAGCTCTTTTACATAAGTCCAGAAGTCCTCATGTACAGGGCCGCAGCTGAGTTTCTCATCTTTATTATCGGGAACGACTCCAATGAGAGGCTTAATGTCGTGCTCATCAAGCACTTTCTTAAATCTCTCAAATTTGTCCCAATCCATATCCGGGGTTATATCATCCAATCGAACAGTTATCTTCATAAATTCTCTTTGTACCAATCAATGGCAAGCTTGATTCCTGCCTTGAAATCATAAGAGGGATCGTATCCGAGGTTCTCTCTTGCCTTAGTAATATCGGCGTTGGAATCCCTGATGTCTCCCTTTCTGGGTGGTCCGTAGATAGGCTCTACATCAAGTCCGAGGGCATCTGTGAGGTGATGATATACATCGATAAGGAACTCTCTTCCGCCCGCTCCAATGTTGTAGGCTTCTCCTGCTGCCTCTGATGAAGCAAGGCAGGCTCTGAGGTTACCCTCAACTACGTTGTCCACATATGTAAAGTCACGGGACTGCTTACCGTCACCGTTAATAGTAGGTGTCTCGCCGTTCATAAGCTGCTTTAAGAACTTAGGGATAACAGCTGCATAAGCCCCGTTAGGGTCCTGTCTTCTTCCGAATACGTTGAAATAACGAAGTCCGTAAGTATCAAGACCGTAGAGCTTCTTGTAGAGCTTACCGTACTCCTCATCTACTTTCTTGGTAAGAGCATATGGAGAAAGGACATTTCCCTCCTGGCCTTCCTTCTTGGGAAGAATGGTTGAATCTCCGTATACAGAAGAACTTGAAGCATATACAAACTTCTTAACGCCGTTCTGTCTTGATGCTTCCATCATGTTGAGTGTTCCGCGAATGTTGATCTCCTCATACAAAAGAGGCATCTCGATACTTCTTGGAACGCTACCCCATGCTGCCTCGTTGAGTACGTATGTAACGCCCTCTGTTGCCTTGAGACAAGCATCAAGGTCTCTGATATCATCCTGAATGAATGTAAATCTCTCATTGTCCATAAAAGGCTGGATATTCTCGATATGTCCTGTTGAAAGGTTATCCATACATCTTACGGTGTAGCCCATGTTGAGAAGGGCTTCGCAGATGTTGGAACCGATGAAGCCGGCGCCTCCGGTTACGAGGAAAACGCTGTCTTTGTCAAATTTAAGTTCTTTGTAGCTCATTAAAATTGCCTCTTTTCAAAATAATAAGGAAGTTCCGCTCTCGCATTCGCTCGCCGGAACGACATTCGCACTAGGCTCAATAGGACTTCGCCAAGTGCTCATAGTCTCCAGTAATCAAACTCAGGTGCCTTGTAATCGTTCATGTCGTAGATTCCCTTAAGATCCATGAATACTTTGGTCTTGTGGGAAGGATTGAAGAACTTGGCAATATCTGCAGCCTTGTAGTCCTCAAATTCCTTGTGGGCAACCGCAACGATAACCGCATCCATATCCTTAACGGCATCCATTGAGTCAAAGTCGATACCGTAAAGTCTCTTAGCCTCGTCTGAATCAGCTTCCGGATCAACAACAACGGGAGTGATTCCATACTCACCAAGCTCGTTGTAGATGTCGATAACCTTGGTGTTACGTGTATCAGGACAGTTCTCCTTAAATGTAAATCCAAGGATCGCTACCTTGGCATTCTTAACTGCGATATCGGCAGAGATAAGGTTCTTTACGCATGATTCTGCTATGTACTTACCCATGTCATCGTTAATTCTTCTTCCGGAAAGGATGATCTGTGAGTGATATCCAAGCTCCTCAGCTTTGTATGTGAGGTAGTAAGGGTCAACACCGATACAGTGACCACCTACAAGACCGGGACGGAAAGGAAGGAAATTCCACTTTGTTCCGGCTGCCTCAAGAACACTCTTTGTATCGATATCCATCTTGTGGAAGATCATGGAGAGCTCGTTCATGAAAGCGATGTTGATATCACGCTGTGAATTCTCGATAACCTTTGCTGCCTCAGCAACCTTGATAGACTGTGCTTTATAAACTCCGGCAAGTGCAACAAGGCTGTATACCTTGGCAACTTCCTCAAGAGTTTCCTCATCCATACCTGAAACAATCTTGGTAATGGTATCAAGTCTGTGTACTTTGTCACCGGGATTGATACGCTCAGGTGAATATCCTACTTTGAAGTCAACGCCGCACTTAAGTCCTGACTCAGCCTCAAGGATAGGTACGCATACATCCTCTGTAACTCCGGGATATACTGTTGACTCATATACTACAATGCTTCCCTTTGTAAGATACTTACCAAGAGTATGGCTTGCTCCCTCAACAGGTGAAAGGTCAGGTGTATGATCGTCGTTAACAGGTGTAGGAACTGCTACTACGTGGAACTTACACTCTCTAAGCTTCTCAGGATCAGCAGTAAACTCTACGCTTGTCTCCTTTATAGCATCATCACCAACTTCTCTTGTAGGGTCGATTCCCTTCTTATAAAGGTCAACCTTGGCTGCGTTAAAATCATATCCCACAACCTTGATCTTCTTGGCATAGGCAACTGCTATAGGCATTCCTACATAGCCAAGTCCTACAAGTGATAACTTTTCTTCTCCCGAAAGGAGCTTTTCATATAATCCCATTGTGATTCCTCCACAAATATCATTATCTAAATTAGATAGTAATTTCTTTTATCTCTTCAATATACGTCAATATTATACTACGCCTGTCAAACTTCTGCTCAACATAGCTTCGTGCCGCTTCTCCCATGGCTTTGCGCTCATCCATGGATAGCCCCATAAACCTGTCAAGAGCAGTAAAAAGAGCTTCCTTATCCCTGGGGGCAAACAAAAATCCCGATCTGTCCCTATCCACTATTTCTCTGCATCCGCTTATATCCGATGCAATAACAGGTCTTCCCGTTGCCGAAGCCTCCATAAGGACATTGGACATTCCCTCGTGATAAGAAGGATGTACAATAGCATCGCTTTCTTTTATATAAGGATGAATGTCGGGCTGATAGGATATCATCTTAAAATATCCTTCTTTTTCTGCTTCCCTTACCTTGGACTCATATTCATCATCAAAGTATCCTATGCCTGCAAAAGATACTCTGTCACCGTATTTTTCATGAAGCTTTTTGGCAGCATAGAGATACTCATCCGTGCCTTTTTCCTTCATGATCCTGCCGATATACAGAAATCTCGTAACATCATCCGCATGTCCCGGATAATCTTCTTTCCTGTGTTTATCAAGATTAACACCAGACCCGTTTACGACCACATGCTTAAGAGCCTTGATGCCATGTTCCTCGAACACTTTCTTGTTCTGACTGTTCTGGAAAAAGAGGCATCTGCACTTCTTAAGAGCTGTCTTATACATAAGGACAATGAGCTTTAACAGCACTCCACCTCTTTCAAAGGTGGTTCCAAGTCCTGTAACCGTTGATACATAAGGAACTCTTAAAAGTCTGCAGGCAAAACCTCCATAGATATTAGGCTTTATTGTATAGGTAATTACTATATCCGGCTTTTCCCTGCGAATAAGTCCCATATAGGAACGAAGAAGCGCAAGATCCTGAACGGGATTAACTCCTCTTCTGTTTATGTCAGTATGGACTGTTCTGCAGCCTTCGTCATTTAATTCTTTATTCTTAAGGTCATCCGGCAGGCTCACCACCACTTCAAAACCTTCATCCATGAGTCCCAACAAAAGCTCATTTCTAAAGTCGTACAAGCCGCTTGATGAATTTGCAAGTATCAGTGCTTTTTTCATACCAGCTCACTCTCCGGAAGAATAAGAAGATCATTATATTTCATCATATATATGCCTTCTTTGTAATCTCCTATGGCAGGAGCATTCTCTTTTCCCTCAAGGTTATTTATAACAAGCTTCGGGAAGTTCACTCCGCACTCATAGGCATGAGGGTAACCTCCGCCAAATCTGGGGTTGACCTCGGAGAGGTACCATTTGCCTTCATCAAGGAAAAGATCTGCATCTATCATGCCTCTGTATCCGCAATCTTCCGCAAAAGCAGCAAGTTTTTTGAAAAGTTCTCCATCCTTAACAGATACGGATTTGTCGGTCTCTCCCGCTCTCATCTTGATCTTTTTCTTAAGGAATATTGATACGCACTTACCTGACACCATATCGATGTAGATGTCAGCGCCGTACTCCTGACCTTTCATGTACTCCTGGATCATCAGATCATCGTATATATCAAAGAGTGTGTCTATCTCCTCGTCAGTATTTACCATGTTTATATTAAGGCTGGCGCTTCCAAGTCTTGGCTTTACGAATACGGGATAAGTAATCTCGCCTGCTGCCTTTGCCTTGTAAAAGCTGTCCTTGTCGATGTAGCACTTGCCTGTTGAGATGCCCTTTTCCGTAAGAAACTTGTACATCGCGTACTTATCAAGGCTCATCTCGCAGAGGTCAAAGTCAGAAACAATAACCTTGGTGCCGACTTCCTCAAATCGCGCTCTTTCTTTAGCTATCAGAGAAAGCTCCGGGTCTATCAAGGAGAAAACACCGTCTATCTTTTCTTTTTTACAAATATCAATGACCTTGTCGATATAATCGGGCGCATCGATCCTGGGAACGATATATGCCTTGTCCGCGTCATATATGGCAGGTGCAAGATTGCTGCAATCCGTTGCGATCACATTTCCCTTGCCCATTAGATTTTCCTTAAAATATCTGACAACCTTGTCTCTTGTTCCTGCGCTTAATACCAATATATTCATCATGTTCTCCAAAATATTTGTTATGCCCATGGGCATTTATGATCTTTATTTTGCGGCTCCGCTCAGGAAGTCAAAGAAAAGCGGCGTTCCGCCGGTGTGGATAAAAAGAATATTCTTATCCGCCAGGTTATTTTTTCTGATATAATCCTTCATTCCGCAAAATGCCTTGCCTGTGTATGTTACGTCAAGCGGCATCCCATATTTTATCATGGCATCTTTAATAGTATTCTCGATGTCTTTGTTTTCTTTGCCATAACCATCACCTGTGTAGTCGTCAATGAATATGGTTTTTTCTTCTACATCTTTCCTGTCAAAAGAGATTTCTTTTGCCTCAAGATATTCATAAATACTATCAAGCACTACATCTCGTCCTCTGGGGTTCTTCCTTGCTATGCTGATGCCGATGATCTTCCTGTCCTTAGAAGCGCCGTTCTTACTTGCTTCCAGTATCTGCCCGCACACAAGCCCTGCATGGGTGGTTCCTGTGCCGGATGCAAAAAAGATATAGTCAAAATGTATTCCGGTTTCTTTTTCGTAATCAGCTATCTCATCATAGCACCTGACATAGGCTTCCGTACCGATATTGCCGTGACCTCCGCCCATTATGAAATACGGATTCTTGCCTTCTTTTCTAAGGCGCTCAAGTTCTGCCTCTATTGTGTCATGGACTTTTTCAACAGGAACTGTTATTATCTGCGCCCCAAAAAGTTCCATGAGAACACTGTTGTATGTTGTATCGCTCACTTCCTCAGGTCCTATGATAACGCAGGGGATGTTTCTTGCTGCTGCCATGTTGGCAACAACTCTGCAGTGGTTTGAATGGCTGCTTCCGTACGTTACGACCACATCTGCGCCAAGTCTGTCTATTTCTTCAAAAAACAACAGAGCTTTTCTTGCCTTGTTGCCGCCAAAAGAGTAGGGGATCATGTCCTCTCTTTTGACATAAAGGGAAAAAAGCTCGTTATCATCAAGTTTGTGTATCGGTGTGGGTTTGATGCTTCCTGTATTCATCAAAATCCTCCAGTGCGTTTAATGCAACTCCTTCGCTGTGAAGAACTGCCTTTACGGTATCTATTATAA
>JAEEXE010000066.1 GCA_016291375.1 Butyrivibrio sp. | reverse complement strand
ACGGCGAAGCGGTTACCGTTCATGACAACGAGCTCTATCTTATAGAGACCGCGTTTAAAAAAGGCTATGTAAAGCCCATGATCCCCGCTATAAGAAGCGGTAAGAGAGTAGCCGTTGTAGGAAGCGGCCCTTCAGGACTTGCTACAGCCGATGAGCTCAATCACAGAGGACATATTGTTGATGTGTACGAAAGAGACGATCGCATAGGCGGACTTCTCATGTACGGTATTCCCAACATGAAGCTTGATAAAAAAGTCATCGAGAGACGTCGCAAGCTTATGGAGGAAGAGGGAGTAACATTCCATACAGGAGTTAATGTAGATAAAAAAGAAGCTCAGAAGCTGTTAAAAGAGTATGACGCCGTTGTACTTTGCTGCGGAGCAAAGAAGGCAAGACCTCTTCCCGTAGCTGATCCCGAGAAGATCAAAGGAGTGTATAACGCTGTCGATTTCCTTACAAGGACAACGAAAGCTCTTTTGGATTCTAAAGACAGATCTGTGGCTGCGCTTAAAGAGCACGGCGGATATATAAATGCTGAAGGAAAGCATGTTGTTATCGTAGGCGGTGGAGATACCGGTAATGACTGTATAGGAACCGTATTAAGACACGGAGCCAAGAGCGTAACAGCTCTCGAGATGATGCCTAAGCCTCCCGTTGAAAGGGCAGCAAATAATCCATGGCCGGAGTGGCCCAAAGTCCTCAAGACTGATTATGGTCATGAGGAAGCAATAAGCGTATTCGGAGAGGACCCAAGAGTCTATGAGACAACCGTAAAGAGTGTCACTACAGACAAGAAGGGTGCCATTAAACAGATAGAAACAGTGAAGGTTGCATTTAAGGACGGAAAGCTTACAGAAGTAGCGGGATCCGAAAAGACTTTAAAATGTGACCTGCTCCTTATAGCAGCGGGATTTATCGGATGTGAAGACTATTCCGCGGATGCATTTGGAGCAAAAAGAAGTCAGAGAGGAACGGTAGTTACCGGCGAGGGAACCTACAGAATCGATGACACCAAGATATTCTCCGCAGGAGATATGCGCAGAGGACAGTCTCTTGTTGTCTGGGCTATCGCGGAAGGCCGCGCCTGTGCCGGAGAAGTTGATAGATATTTGATGGGTTACTCTAACCTGTGATCAAATATATTTGCCTTTTTTACATGGTTAAAGCCCGAACAGTTAATGACTGTCCGGGCTTTAACTTTTTTGGAGGTGAAACAAGTATGTTATTATTGTCCAAGATCTCTCTTGAACTGCTCCCATGCCTCAGGGTGTTGTACATAATATCTGGGGCATTCTTTGCCTGTAACATCATAGTGCCTGATGACATGGTCGGTTGAAAGATTGTATTTCTGTCTAAGCCAGTTAACCAGCTTTATAAGTGTCTGATACGATTCATCAGTGAATTTGCCATCCGCAGTCGGGTGGGCAACTTCGATAGAGATCGTATCGTTATTTCTGTGATTGGTTGCGGATGAGCGCTCATTCAGAGGAATGCACATTACTATTTCCCCTTCCATTCCCACAACAAAATGCGAGCTGACATCCGAGTCTGTGTTGTTATAGAAGTTCCGAGTCTGCATGGCGGTCGTACCCGGGTTTCCGGTGTAATGCACCGCTATATCAGCAACTCCGTCCAGAGCAAGTCCTGTTCGAGAGGGATTACCTTCATCCACGAGACATACATCTACCCAAGAGGGGACATCTGTGTCAGTTTCACTCTTCTTGGCCTTACGTTTCTCCGGTTTGCCGGATTCTTCTATATCAAATGTAGGAATATTAAAGGAGCCCAAACTAAAGGTTCCCATTTTAAACAAAGAAACTGCGAGGATCACAAGGATTATAAGCTCAAGAACAAAATATTTAATGCTCTTCTGAAGATCCTTGCTGCCCTTTCCTCTTCTTGAAGCCTCATGACGACTTCTGCGTTCTCTTTCGTCTTGTTCCTGTTCAAATCTGCGCTGATAACGCTGTATCTGTTCAAACTCTGATTCCGGCCTGCGTGCGCCCTGGTTGCGAGAGCGAATCTGCTCACTGCGCGCCGCGGGTCTTGGTCTTCGAATCACTTCAATGTCACGTTCAAGCTCCTGAGCTGGTCTTCTTACCCTTCCTGAAGCTTGACGGTCTCTTGAAACCTCATCCCTGCGACGACGGATAGCAGGTTCATCTTCTGACACACGTCTGCGGATAGCGGGTTCATCTTCTAAAACACGTCTGCGGATAGCGGGTTCATCTTCTGACACACGCCTGCGAATGGCAGGTTCGACTTCTGAAACACGTCTACGTATAGCAGGTTCATCTTCAACTCCGCGTCTGCGTACGGGATAGGGCTGTATATCGTCGCCCGATCTTGCTCTACGCGGTCTTGCATCCCCATATTCACTATCATATCTATATGCCGAGCTACTGTAATAATTGCTGTCGCGTCTTGAAGACTGTCTGTAGCGTGGGTCTTCACGTCGACGGCGAGGCTCGGAATCTATTGTGTTGCTCATACTTTTTTCCTTCTATAATGGTAAAAAACATAGTGTACTATCTGCACTAGTACACTATAACACCATCGGAAAAGAAGTGCAATACCTTTTTTTACAACGTGTTCTGAATAGATTTTTTCCGCCATTTGCCGGGGAGAATCCCCACAGTATCTTTAAAAGCACTCGAGAATTTACTGGCGTTTGCATAACCACAAGCGCCGGCAATCTCGGTTATTGACATGTCTTCCTTCAGAAGAAGATTTTTGGCCTCCTGCATGCGGACATGTTTTCTGTAATCATGTATGGTTACGCCGTAGATTTCTTTGAATACCTTCTGAAGCGTAGTGCGATTAAGTTCAACCATTTCAGAAAGAGTCATGATGGAAATATCCTTATCCAGGTCTCTGCTTAGGATTTTTCTTGCTTTATGGACTTTGTCACAGCATTCGCCGCTAAAGTAGATATCATTGTATTTTCTTTTGTTCTTAAGATCATTTAGTGTGATCACCGCTTCAAGAGCCAAAAGCTTTCTGTGATATGAACCGTGCTCAGCGGGAAGTGCCATCATATCTTTAAACAGATTTTCAAGGCGCTCATTGGCCTGAATGCAGGTACAGCCTTGAGTTTCCCGAACTTCCTTGTAGAAATTTTCAACAGTAAATTCATCTGTGGAAAAAAAGTCATTTAGATACTGAACAGCATGATCGATAAAGACAATGAGGCTTATACAGATCATACCTTCAGGGCCTACATTGCATTTTTTTACTCCAATCTTACTGTTAAAAATAAGAACATCACCTTTATCGGCGGAGGCGCAGCGCCTATCCTCCATTTCAAACTCCGCATGACCTTCAGCCATGTACATTATTTCTATGTAATTTACGAGTTTTTTCTGTTCCTGATATCTGGGATAGTAAGTCTCAATCTCTGAATACACATAGTCTATTCCGTCTGCGATGCTGTACCAGTGCATGATGCCCTCGCCCATGGGGGTGTTCATCCTGTAGACCACCGCGCTTTCCTGTTTGCATATCATGTGTATATATTTTTTATAGAGATCGTCTGTGTTTTTTACGCGTTCGCCTTCGCGCTGGATAAAGGTTTTATTCATTATTATTTCTCCCAAAAACTACGTGTATAACTTTTGTTGTTATGCTGCTTTAGATTTGGATAAAGACAGTTCTTCTTTTCTGATTGCAGCAAACTCTTTTGCCATGAGAATTATTGAAACCAGTAAAACTATAAGATCCGTAACGACCTGTGCGTAGAAGATTCCCTCAACATTTCTTGCAAAGAATCTTGGAAGGATAACTACAAGCGGTACGAACAAAACAAATTGTCTAAGGAGTGCAAGTACTGCAGCTGCGCCGCCTTTTCCGACAGCCTGGAAGAAAGTGATTCCAAGGATCAGGATGCCGTAGGTGATGTAGCTTGAGAACAGAACTCTGAGCATGCCGTAACCTTCAGTTACAATAGCACCTTCCTTAATAAACATGGAAAGCATTGCATGAGGTGCGAACATGATGGGAACGTAGAACAAAAGAGCAATAAGTGTAGCACCGATCATGAATGCTTTGGTAAAGCTCTTAACTCTGTCAAATTTCTTAGCGCCGTAATTGGTTCCGATGGCAGGCTGGAAGCCCTGAGAAATACCCCAAAGAGGGATAAAGGCAAAGGCCTGGAGACTGAGGGAAGCACCGAGAATGGTCTGCCACTGTCCGCCGCCCCATTTAGCTGCTGTGTTATACATAACTGTCTGCTGAACCATGGACATTACCTGCATAAGCATAGCGGATACACCTACGCTGAGAACAGGACCGAGAATGGTCTTGTCTATTCCGACCTTTTTAAGCTTTACGTTGTCACTCTTTTTCTTAAAGTACCAAAGAGTATATGTGGCCTGGCAGAACTGTGCGATTACTGTAGCAAGTGCTGCTCCGAGAACGCCGTTTTCTTTACCAAGGAGCGTTATGAGGATGGGATCGAGAACGATGTTCAGGATCGCGCCGGCAGCCATAATGGACATTGCAACTTTAAGTTTGCCCTCTCCTCGCATTACCATGTTGGCTGATTGTGAGAAGTTAACAAATAAAGATCCGCAAAAAACAAGTCTGAGATACCTTGTTGCTTCTGCAAGAATTTCATCCTGTGCGCCGGAAAGAACCAGCAACTGAGGTGCAAATGCTATTCCAAGAATTGTAACTATTATAGAAAGAAGGAGAACCACTGCTGTGAGGTTACCCATTATCTTATCTACTGTCTGGTGATCGTTTTTACCGATTGCTCTTGAGAGCACTGAAGCCGAGCCTGTTCCTATAAGTGTTGCTATACCGCTGTTGATCAGCGTAAACGGATAAGATACCTTTACCGCTGTCATAGCCTGTGATGTTACCATTTGTCCAACAAATACTGCATCCATAAAGTTGTAAAGACCTATTACTACCATGCCAAGGATTGCGGGAATACTGAGGGATATCATCGTCTTTGTGATATTTCTGCTCAGTAACGCATCCTTGGTGTTACTTGAATTTTTCATATAATTCTTCTCCCTTTCTAAATATTATACCAAGTTAGTTAGGCATTGCTAACACGTGACAGTATAAAAAATCCCATATTCAAAAACTACTCCAAACAGCAATTAATATCCCATTTTGCAATTGTGTTTTTTGTTTGCTTTTTCCTATACAAATCTTTTTCGTTTTGTGTTAAAGTAAATGTGCTTGTTAGTCTAAGCATATTCGTATCCCAATTGGGAAATCTCCGAAGGAAAGGTGGTGGTTTTTATGAAGAAGGATTCACATCGATGTGGCAGTGAACCTGCTCCTGGTCGAAGTACCATAAAAACCGCACATAGAAAAGGAGATTACCATGGAATTACAAGAAGAGAAGACTATCGTTGAGATCTTAAAAGAGCTTCTTGAATCTAGGCAATACACCAAGCTTCGCCAGACCATCTCAGAGATGAATACAGTAGATATCGCTGCTGCAATGGGAGAGATGGAGGATGAGGATTCACTTAAAATGTTCAGAATCCTCCCTAAGGATATGGCTGCCGATGTATTTGCCGATCTGGAATTGGATGATCAGCAGTATATCATTCGTTCACTGTCAGATCGAGAGGCTTCCACCATTGTTGACAATTTGATGGCCGATGATGCTACCGACCTTTTGGAAGAGATGCCGGCCAGTGTAGTTAAGCGCATACTTGCCAATGCAAGTCCCGAGACACGCGCTGATATCAATCACCTTCTGCAGTATCCTGAGGATTCCGCCGGAAGTATCATGACCGTGGAGTACGTTGACCTTAGGGAAGATATGACCGTTACGGATGCTATCAGCAGAATACGGCAAAAGGGTGTTGATTCCGAGACCATTAATATCTGCTACGTTGTTACCAAGCAGAAGATCCTGGTTGGAACTGTTGCCCTCAGATATTTACTTATAATGAAGCCTGATGACATTATCGGAGATATCATGAACACTAATGTCATCAGTATCAATACCATGACCGACCAGGAGGAAGCAGCAAGACTGTTCCAGAAATACGGCTTCACCGCCATGCCCGTTGTAGACAACGAGTCCCGTATGGTTGGTATCATCACCATCGATGACGTTGTGGACATCATGGAAGAAGAGGCAACCGAGGATATCGAGAAGATGGCAGCTATTGTGCCTTCAGATAAGCCATATCCCAAGGTTGGCATTTTTGAGACATATAAGAGCAGGATACCGTGGCTACTATTCCTCATGGTCAGCGCCACTTTTACCGGTGCGATCATTACGAAATTTGAGGATGCACTTTCCACATATCTCGTACTTACAGCCTATATTCCAATGCTCATGGATACAGGCGGTAATGCAGGTTCACAGGCAAGCGTTTCTATTATTCGTAGTCTTTCGCTAAAAGAGATTGAGTTTGAGAACCTGTTCAAGATTATCTGGAAAGAGATAAGAGTTGCCGTACTATGCGGACTTACGCTGGCTCTTGCTAATCTCCTGAGACTTATCCTGCTTGATAGAGTAGAGTTCTCAGTTGCTGCAGTTATCTGCCTGACACTTGTAATAGTTGTAGTTATTGCTAAGCTCATAGGTTGTTGTCTTCCTATGATCACTTCAAAGCTTGGCTTTGACCCTGCGGTCATGGCAAGTCCCATGATCACAACCATCGTAGATGCGCTTTCACTTCTTGCGTACTTTAACATCGCAACAAGACTATTGCATCTGACAATTTAGTAATCGCTTGGCTTTGTTTTTTAGTCTGATAGAAAACATTTGAGGCTATCGTGCATAATAGGCGCGGTAGCCTTGTTCTATGCCATGAAGACATAATATAATACTTATGTGAAACGCTATAAACAATAAAGGGAAGGAGAAAATTGCATAATGAAAAAATTTGTAACTGTTGTAGTGGCGTTATGCACTGCGCTTGCGCTGACCGTTGGATGTGCTGCAGGCAGTGTACCTAAGAATGAAAGCGATGGAGCAGCGAATTCAGGCGATCAGGCATCTGCGGATGTAAGTTCAGAAAAGACTGAGGCCGGTTCAGAGGAAAAGACACTTAGGATAATCGGAACAAGTGATCTTCACGGTAAATTTTTACCATGGGATTATGCTCTAAATGCAGAGAGCACTACAGGAAGTGTCGCTCAGCTTTCAACAGCTTTAAAAGAATATCGCACGGATAATACTTTGCTTTTTGATGCAGGAGATACCATACAGGATAATTATTCGGATATCTTTGTGGGAGAGGACGATGTTCATCCTATGATCCAGGCGATCAATGCACTTAAGTACGATGCGTGGACAATCGGAAACCATGAGTTTAACTACGGCATGGATGTAGTAAAGAAGACTATAGGTGATCTTGAATGTACTGCCCTTGGCGGAAATGTCTATGATGAAAACGGAGAGCCGATAGCAGACGGCTATACCATTATTGAAAAAGATGGAATCCGAGTTGCCGTTATAGGAATGGTAACACCCAATATTACACGGTGGGACAGCGTTAATCTGGCTGACTGTATGGTTACCGATCCCCTTGAGGAGACACGTAAGATAATCGACAGCATAAAAGGACAATACGATGTCCTTGTCGGCGTATATCATATGGGAATTGATAACGAATACGATGTTCCCAATTCCGGAGTTGAGGACATATTAAAAGAGTGTCCTGAGTTTGATGTGATGCTGGCTTCTCATGCGCATGCGCTGGTTGAAGGAGAGACTATTAACGGTACTCTTGTTGTTATGAACACAGAGCAGGCTAAGACCTTCTCGGTTATTGATCTTACACTTGAAAAAGATGGCGATGGTTATAAGGTTGCCGATAAGACCTCTAAGAGCGTAGAGACCAAAGACTATGAGGCTGATCCTGATATTGTCTCACTTCTTGGTAAATATGATGAGCAGGCCAAGAATGATGCAAACAGTGTTATCGGTAAACTCACAGGAGATCAGCTATCTCCGGCTAATGAAATAGAAGAGATACCCACAGCACAGATAGAAGATACAGCTCTTATCGATCTTATAAATGATGTTCAGCTTCATTATACGGGAGCCAAAGTTTCAGCAGCAGCTCTGTTTACTGCAGGTGCCAATATGTATCCCGGTGACATCAAAAAGTGCGATACGGCGCTTATCTACAAATATACCAATACACTTTATAAGCTTCACATGACAGGAGCTCAGCTAAAGAAGTACATGGAGTGGTCGGCATCATATTTCAATACCTTTAAACCCGGCGACCTCACAATTTCTTTTAACCCTGATATACGTGCTTACAACTTCGATATGTTTGCAGGTGTAAACTACGAGATCAATATTTCAAAAGAACCCGGAAGCAGGATTGAGAATCTTACATGGCCTGACGGTAAGCCTGTTCGCGATGATGAAGAATTTGATATTGCAGTAAATAACTATAGAGCATCTTCGCATCTGCTCACTCCCGGTGAGGTATATGAGGAAGGCGAAGAACTTCCTCAGCTTGTGGAGATTGACGTAAGAGGAGATATTGGTGGCGTCCGCGAGCTGATCGGAGACTATATCACCAATGTAAAGAAAGGCACTATAAAGCCTGAGTGTGATCACAACTGGAAGATCACCGGCTATGAGTGGGATGAGACCTTAAGAGAAAAAACTGTAGAGCAACTTAAAAATAAAGAGATTGAAATCCCCTGCTCAGAAGACGGCAGAACACCTAATGTAAAGGCAATCACGGAAAAAGATCTTAAATAATAAATATTAAAAAATATCGCCCCTTAACTGATGCGGATAATTCAGGAGGATAAAAAACATGAAGATTATACGTATAATTGGGATAGTGGACGCAGTGCTACTGATAGTTACCGGTATTTTATATTTTTTCAATATTCGTTTTTCGTATTATGTCTTGCCCTTGCTATTATTGATCCTGATAATATGTGCAGGTCTACGTAAGTACGCTAAAGCTACCGAATGATTGTCCAATGTGGAACCACAAGCAAAAATACCTGTCCGTTTTATAGAACACCTCAGCTAGTAAGCTGGTATTGTAGGAAAGAAAACCGCCTACAATACCGGCTTTTTTAAATCGTAAGAACTTTTACAAGTGGAGGTGTGTTATGACAAAGGCACTTATGACAGCGGCAAGCTTATATAATGATCAGAGATTTTTATCAAAGAGTGAACTGAGAATCTACAAGAATAAAATGAGAAGGCAGAAGATTGTAAGAAGACAGCGTTTAGTGCTGGGGCTTATAGCAACCATCATAATCTTCGCTGTTCTCTTTTGGGCTTCAACAATGACGATCAACGCCAAGGTGGACAGCAGCGACATTCTTTACAAGTACTACAAGCCTATATCTGTGCAGGCAGGTGATTCTCTTTGGAGTATAGCGGCAGCCAACATCTCATATGAGAAGTATGACAGCATAGAGTCTTACATCGCGGAGGTGCGCAGCATCAATCACCTTGAAGAAGACGACGTTGTCTTAGCCGGAGAAGACATAATAATTCCTTATTACTCCAAAGAATTCAGATAAATTAATAAAAAACGAGAAAAAATCTTACAATTAGCTAATGATTGGCTATCTTTTTGACGATAATAAGTATATAATTATGGTGTGGGAGTTTCCCCGTAAACAAAGGTGATGTGTAAGGTGCACATTGATACAATGAACGGAAGAACGGAGGTGGGCTTATGATAAAGAAGTATTGTATCGCAGTTCTTGTCATTTCTCTTGCGTTTTGCGGCGTAGGATTTGCTTTCGGTGCCTATAACAAGAATTCCGAAACTCACATTTGTCCTACGGGAGAAGATCTTAAGCCTGTCATCTATCTCTATCCCGAAGAAGATGGAACAGAAGTTGAGGTAAGTCTTACATATGATGGCAACCTCAATGAGCTTATACCTGAGTTTAGTTCCGAGAATACGTGGGAAGTTGTTGCTGATAAGGATGGTACTATCACCTATAACGACAACACTTATGATTATCTTTTCTGGGAAGGAGATCCCTATTATAAATATGATTTCTTCTCTGGTTTCTGTGTAAAGGGTTCCGATACAGAGGCTTTTCTCGATGAAAAACTTCATGAGATGGGGCTCAACGATTCGGAGACTGCAGAGTTCATAGAGTTTTGGCTTCCATGCATGGAAGATAACGAGTACAATGTCATCAGCTTCCAGGGAAAAACGTACAATAAGGGCGCTAAGCTTGACATAACACCTAAGCCTGATAACCTTATCCGTGTATTTATGGCGTGGTATCCTTCGGAAAGGTACATTAAGATCAATCCCCAGTATTTGGAAGAGGGGCATAGAGATGGTTTTACCGTCGTAGAATGGGGCGGCAACAAAGTTAAATAATAGAATAAAACGATTATAATAGTATGAAAGCCGGACTTTTTGATATGTATCCATAACCCTGGACGCATATCATCAGTAGTCCGGCTTTTTTATTCTGCCAAATTTGAAACGTAAAATTATTCTGTCAGAGCGAATGAATCATTGTTTATAAAGCAAAAACTCGCTACTTTACCGTCTCTGATTTCAATGGTGAGGTCATATTTACCGTTTTCGAAAGAATACATCAGGCTGGTACTGTCAATGTCAAAATTATCATCATGATTATCAACTGATTCACCTGGCTCGCCATAAGCTGCGATTACTTCATCCTTGGATGAACCTACTTGTATTCCGCGGGCTGTTGATATATTTTTGCCTTGGAACATGAATGAGTAGGGATATTCGGAATTGTCTGCCGTGACTGAACTGATCTGAATATCGGCTTTATGAAAGTGATAAGAAATGATAGGGGCACATTCTGAATCCTTTTTGGATGGTTTGCCCAAAACATTAAGCACTGAATCCATGTTATCGTTGATAGAAAGAGTTTTCCCATCAATAACAATGATGTCATCTGTCAGGTTGTTTAGATCAACGGAAGCATCTGCGGAAACGTCACCTGTTTCTGCTACTACCTCACCGGAACTTGGGGAAATATCATCAGCCTGAGAAGCGGTCGAACCCTCTGATTGACCACAGCCCATAAGTGCAAAAAAGAGCACAGAAGAAACAATAACTGTAGAAATTTTTTTCATTTTTTCTCTCCTTTTAAGTTAAGCGTTGAGGCTATATTACCATAGGAATGCAATTCTTCCAAATGATTTTGAAAATAACTTGCAACTAATGCAATGTTGTTCTAAAATGTTGTGCGTGATATTGGATTTTTTCTGTATTACGCACTTTTGTTTAATTAATCATGTTCAGAAATGGA